>JABDAZ010000015.1:0-57126 GCA_013288945.1 Bacteroidota bacterium
AGGTATTGGTTTTGGACGAACCAACCAACGGACTCGATCCTGTTGGCATTGCTGAAATACGCGACCTTATTAAAGAGCTTGCAAAAAAAGGGCACACCATTATTATGGCAAGCCACTTATTGGATGAAGTTGAAAAAGTTTGCACGCACGTAGCCATTTTAAAAAAAGGAACACTATTAACAACAGGCGATGTAAACGATGTGTTGATTGATGATGATTTGGTTGAAATAAGTGCGCATGATTTGAATGCACTCACTGCAGTTATTAATAATTATGGCAACGGAATTAAAGTATCGCGCGATGAAAATACGTTGCAATTAATTTTTCCAAAAGGCTCTGCAAAACTGGATGACATTAATAATTTTTGTTTCAGCAAAGGCATTGTATTAACGCATTTATTATTTAAAAAGAAAAGGCTCGAAGCCAAATTTTTTGAACTCACCAATAACTAATCTTACAAACAATTTTCATGTTCAATATCTTAAAAACGGAGTGGCTTAAAATACAAAAATATCCTGCGTTCTGGTGGGTGATGGGCATTACAGCGCTCACTTATCCGGGTATTAATTATATGTTTTACCGCATTTATTTGCAAATCACCAGCAACGAAAATCAATCTGGTGGCATTGTAAAAGCCTTGCTGGGCAACCCTTTCGCGATGCCCGAAGCCTGGCGCACTGTTGCTTATTTTTCTTCGCTGTTTGTTTTTATTCCGGCTATTGTAATCATCATGCTCATCACCAATGAGTATACTTACAAAACAAACCGGCAAAATATTATCGACGGCTGGAGCCGCCGCGATTTTATGATTGGAAAATTATTTGATGTATTAATATTGTCTGTATTAATAACTGTTTTATATACACTTGTTACAATCATTATCGGCATACCAAACACAACAGATGCCAATGCAAACAAGTGGTCGCTTATGTATTATATTGGTTTGTTTTTGCTGCAAAGTATTTCGCAATTATCACTTGCATTTTTAGTGGGTTTTATAGTGCGCAAATCTTTTATTGCGCTTGCAATTTTTGCTTTTTATTACATCGTGCTTGAGCCGATTGGCGTCAATTTGCTTAAATATAAATTCAACAGTTCCGTTGGAAGTTATTTTCCATTAGAAATTTCGCACAAGCTTTTGCCACGGCCATCTATTTTTAGCAAACTCGATGAAAAGGCCTACCAGGCTACATTAGACGCAGTTAAATATCATATTGGCTACACATTAATCTTAATCGCATTAACATGGCTTTTTTGTTTCTGGATTAATAAGCGCCGTGATTTATAAAAAAATATTTTTGAAGTGATCGGTTGATTAATAATCAACTTCAGTGGCGTCGCACTCTTGTACTTTGGTTCTTTATTCAGCCATAAAAAATCTGCAAACCTGCGTTAAGAAAATTTAGTCACAATTCGCAGGTTAAAAATTTTATCATGAAAAATAAATTGCTATTAATAATTGTTTTGCTTTTATTAATAAACAAAGCATACAATCAAAATTTACAAACAACAATAAAAGTGCAAGCCGTAAATATGGCGAATGCATTAATACAAAATGACTTTCCAAATTTTGTAAAATACATGGACCCAAAAATCATTGCTTACGTTGGTGGAAAAGAAAAATTAAAAGCAACGATGGATACTGCTGCACTAAAAATGAAAATGTTTGGCGCATCTTTTAAAAAAATATTAATCGGCAATCCTGGTGAAATCATCTCTTATAAAAACCAGTTGCAGTGCGTGGTTCCGGAGAGTACGGAAATTGAAAGTGTGCTTGGAAGTTTGGCTGCGCAAACATCATTAATAGCCATTTCCATTGATAAAGGAAAGAACTGGTATTTTACGGATACCAATATTTATAAGGCAGACAAAATAAAATCATTAATGCCGGATTTAAGCCCGAAGCTTGTTATTCCACCGCAGCAAAAGCCTGTATTAACGCCGAAAAAAAATTAGTGCTCAATAAAGAACCAAAGTACAAGAGTGCGACGCCAATGAAGTTGAATAGAAATTCAATCGCCGGGTTAATACTAATTTTTCAAACAATTTTATGATTAATGGAACGCGGATTTTTTTTATGATTTTAATGATCGATGATGATGTATAAAATCATAACAAATCTTACTCGTCATAAAAATCTGCGTGCTGTTTTTTATTAATGAGCAATCAAATCTTTCAACGCATTTTCAATGGTTGGAAATAAAAATTGAAAACCTGCATTGCGGATTTTTGTTGCGCTTACGGTTGCGCTTTTTAAAACTTCAATACTTAATTCTCCAAGCATTATTTTTAATACAAACGTTGGCACATGCATCGACACAAAAAATTTTCCTTTCATTTGCGTTGCCAACTCAAGCGTTAATGTTTTATTATCAACCGGATTTGGCGCGACCGCATTATACACCCCGCGCATATTCTCATTCGCAATTGCATCTGCATACATGCGGCACAAATCGTTTATATGAATCCAGCTTAATACTTGTTTGCCATTGCCTAAAATGCCCGCCACGCCCAGCTTTACGGGCTTTTTAAATTCTGCCAGTGCGCCGCCATCGTTGCTTAACACAATTCCGGTGCGTAGTATTATTAATCGTTTATTTGTTGTGTTTAATGGTTCAATACTTTGTTCCCAAAGCCTGCATGTTTCTCCTAAAAATGAAGTGTCGGCTTTATCATTTTCTGTAAATGGTTTGGGATTTGGTATTAATAAATCTGGCCCGTACCAACCAATTGCAGATGCGCTTACAACTGCTTTTATATTATTTGAAATTTCGCTGATCGCTTTTATTATTAATGCACTGCTTTTTGTACGGCTTTCAACAATTTCTTTTTTTCTTTTATCAGTCCATCGTTTATCTGCAACGCCGGCGCCGGCGAGATGTACAATATAATCAGCGCGTTTTATTGCATCTTCATCTATTGTTTGATTTTCTATATTCCAGATTGCGTAAGAAATATTTTGTGGTTTATCTTTTTCCTTTGGTAATTTTCTTCCTACAATAATTACTTCGTAATTTCTTTCAACCAATAATTTGCTTAATGCTTTTCCAACTAAGCCTGAACCGCCGGTGATGAGAACTGTTGGCATGATTAAAATTTTATTTTCGTAAAGTTAGCTTGTGCAGCGCAATCTTATCTTTGTTGTATGAAAATTGATATCATCACAGTGTTGCCGGAATTACTTGAAAGCCCTTTCGCACATTCTATTTTAAAACGCGCGAAAGAAAAAGGTTTGCTGGAAGTGAACATTCACAACCTGCGCAAATGGGCTTTGAACGAATACGGGCAAATAGACGATTATCAATATGGCGGCGGCGCGGGAATGGTGATGATGCCCGAACCTTTGGCAAATGCGATTGAACATTTGGCGAAAGAAACGAAATATGATGAAGTAATTTTTATGACGCCAGATGGAGAATTGTTCAACCAAAAAATGGCGAACGCACTTTCACTAAAAGAAAATTTATTAATAATCTGCGGCCATTATAAAGGCATTGACGATCGCATACGCGAGCATTTTGTTACAAAAGAAATTTCTGTAGGCGATTATGTATTAAGTGGCGGAGAACTGGCAGCAGCAATAGTTACAGACGCCATCGGAAGATTAATACCAGGCGTTTTAAATAATGAAACATCTGCATTGTTTGATTCTTTCCAGGATAATTTATTGGCGCCACCGGTTTATACAAGGCCTGCAGATTTCAGAAACTGGAAAGTGCCGGAAATATTATTAAGCGGCGATCCAAAAAAAATAGATGAATGGAGAAATGAACAATCGCTTCAACGAACTGCAGAGAGGCGGCCGGATTTGTTGGATGATAAGTAAGAAGGATAAAGTAAAAAATAAAATGTAAAAAGTAAAAAAACGTCGTTATAAATTCTTGCTACATCAAATTGAAAATAAATTTTCAATTTAGTTTATTAATAAAAAAGGTGCAGATAAAACCCGCACCTTTTTTGTTTTTTATTTTTTACTTTTTATTTCGGCATCATAAAAATCTTCGGGTCAACATCTTTATTGATTTCGATTTTTGTGTAATTAATCGTTACATCATATCCCATATTTGTAACGCCCATTGTGTAAGGAACTACATAGCCGATATCCGTTTTTTTATAGTTAGAAAACGTAACGCTGCTGGCAACATCTTTGCCTTCAATTGAAACTTTTGAATCAACTTTTAATACATAATAAGTTGTTGGATCAATAAAATAAATCATTTCAGTTCCCGGCTGGCTCAATTTAATTTTATATGTATTAACGTTTTGAAAAGTTTCGCGGCCAATCAATGAATCTTTAAAACCTTTTTCTTTAAACCCAACTAAATCACCACCAACATGCAAAGATGCCTGGCCTTTTTTTACCAATTCAGCAGGCAGTGGTGACGCTTCTGTTTGTCCGGCCAAAGGGTTCATCGCCCAGCCAGATGTATCTGTAATAACCTGGATAATATCCATTCCGTTCACGCTTGTTTGCGATTTAAAACCTTTACCAACAAGCACCGTAGTCTGGCTCGGATAATCGTTGCCCATTGCATTTGCAGCACCTTCAGAGTAAATCGATTTTACTTTTGCAAGCACATCTTTTCCGCCAATGGCATCAACATGTTTGCTGATAATTTCATCAGCAGTTTGCGCTTTTATTGCTGTAACACTTATTAATGTAATAAAAGCAATCAATCCGAATCGTAATAATTTCATAAAAAAATTTTAAGTTTTGTTGTTAAGTATATAAAGATAAGATTCTATTGTTTCCGGCGTTTTTTTCTGTGTTTTTATATTATTAATAATATCAGAAAAATTTCGCCACATTATATTTACTAATTTTCCTGTTGCAAAAATGAATCCACAATGAAACAATTCACAGGTAATTTTGTTGACATCCCGAATAAAAAAATTTATCCCGCAGAAATAAAAGTTGCAAATGGAAAAATAATTTCCATCACAAAACTTACATCCAATATTCCACATTTCACATCGTACATTCTTCCAGGTTTTATTGATGCGCATGTTCATATAGAAAGTTCCATGCTTGTGCCGTGTGAATTTGCAAAGCTTGCCGTTGTTCACGGCACTGTTGCAACAGTTAGCGACCCGCATGAAATTGCAAATGTGTGCGGCATTAAAGGCGTTGAGTTTATGATTGAAAATGGCAAAACAGTTCCGTTCAAATTTAATTTTGGCGCGCCAAGCTGTGTGCCGGCAACGGTTTTCGAAACTGCAGGTGCATCATTAAATGCGGATGAAGTAAATATTTTACTACAGAAAGAGGAAATAAAATATCTGAGTGAGATGATGAATTTTCCCGGCGTTTTAAATAAAGATGAAGAAGTGATGAAAAAAATTTCTTCTTCATTAAAATTATCAAAACCTGTTGATGGTCACGCGCCTGGATTAATGGGCGATTTGGCGAAACAATATATTGATGCAGGAATAAGCACCGACCATGAATGTTTTACAAAAGAAGAAGCGCTGGACAAATTAAAATACGGAATGAAAATTATTATCCGTGAAGGAAGCGCAGCCAAAAATTTTGATGCATTAATAGATTTGCTGAATGATTATCCTGAGATGATAATGTTTTGCAGCGATGATAAACATCCCGACAGTTTGGTTGCGGGCCACATTAATAAACTCTGTGAAAGGGCCGTGTATAAAGGGATTGACGTGTTTAATATTTTGCAGGCGGCTTGTATCAATCCTGTTAAGCATTATAAATTGAATGTTGGTTTATTAAAAGAAAATGATGATGCAGATTTTATCACCGTGAAAGATTTAAAAAAGTTTGAAGTGCTGCAAACATTTATTAATGGAGAATTGGTTGCAGAAAATGGCAAATCATTTATTAATACAAATAAATCCGGCGTTATTAATCAATTTGATTGTGCTGAAAAAAAACCGGAAGATTTTCATTTTTTATTAAACAAATGGGGCGAAGAAGAAAATGTAGAACAGGTATATGTTATCGAGGCGTTGGATGGGCAATTAATCACGAATAAACTTGTAATAGATGTAAATGATATTAAAGTTGCAAACGGTTTATTGCAAAGCAATATTGAAAAAGATATTTTAAAAATAGTTGTAGTGAACCGTTATAAAGATGCGCCGATTGCAAAATCTTTTATTAAAAATTTTGGTTTGAAGCGCGGCGCGATTGCATCTTCAGTTGCGCACGACAGCCATAATATTGTTGCCGTTGGTGTGGATGATGAAAGTATTTGCAAGGCAATTAATTTAATAATAAAAGAAAGAGGCGGCGTTAGTTGTGTTGATGATAAGAATGAATTAATACTTGCATTGCCCGTTGCCGGATTAATGAGCAACGAAGATGGTTATAAAGTTGCAGAAAAATATACAGCAATTGATAAAATGGCGAAAAGCTTAGGATCCACGCTGGCCGCGCCTTTTATGACATTATCATTTATGGCGTTATTAGTAATCCCGCATTTAAAACTGAGTGATTTGGGATTGTTCGACGGAGATAATTTTAAATTAATTGATAATTGATAATTGATAATTGATAAAAAAAACGATTCTTAATTAATGTTGGTTGTGTTTTATGGAAATATATTTCTCCTCAAAATGACTTCAACTTTTATTTTCCATTATCAATTATCAATTAACTAATTATCAATTAAAAAAATCTTACCGACAAAACTCCTGCTTTCGCCGCCATTATAAGTTGTATTGCCTAAATGCATTTGCCTTCCGTGTTTGTGTTTCCTAGTTTTGGTGTATAAATTAAAAATTATGGACACGCAAAATCAAAACACAGATTATAATAAACCAAAGCAAAACAGCCGCGTTCTTGCAGGCTTTTTTCTATTGCTTGTTGGCGCACTTTTTCTAATGAAAGAAATGTCTTTCCCATTTTTTCCCGACTGGATTTTTACATGGCCAATGATATTAATCGCTGTTGGAATTTATACTGGCATAAAACATCAGTTTAGAAATCCGGGTTTTATAATACCAATTATTATTGGCTGTATTTTTTTGACAGATGAAATGAATTTCGGATTTGATGTTCATCGTTTCATTGTTCCGATAATTATTATTGGTGCTGGTTTTATCATGATCGTTCGCCCGCGAAAACGTAAAGACTGGAATTGGAAAGTGCAGGATAACCAGCAGCAACCAATTATGCCAAGCTCTGATGCATATACAAAAACTGATAATCAAAATGATTATTCTGCAGGCGATCATTTTGATTCCACTTCTGTTTTTGGCGGAACAAAAAAAGTAATTGTTTCTAAAAATTTTTTAAGCGGAGATATCACTTGCTTTATGGGCGGATGCGAAATTGATTTTTCGCAAGCGGATATTAATAAACCTGCATTTGTAGATGTAACGCAAATTTTTGGCGGAACAAAATTAGTTGTTCCATCAAACTGGACCATAAGAACGGATATGACTGCATTTTTTGGAAGCGTTGAAGACAAGCGCCAGCAGCCGATTAACGCAGACCCTTCAAAAATATTAATCATCCAGGGCACATCTGTTTTTGGCGGCATTGAAATCAGGAATTATTAATCAGTTGTCGGTAACAGTTTGCAATTTGCATTACCTATCAAGTATGAACTATAAGCTATGAATTATAAAAAAAGCCAATAGCTAATGGCCAACAGCTAATAGCTAAGATCAATAGCGAACCAAAAGTACAAGAGTGCGACGCCAATGAAGATGAATAGTGAACAAATGTTCAGTTAATAAAAAACTTCAACCAAAAAATTATAACTTATGAACTGGTATCTTGCAAAAATGGTTTACCGGATTATTTGTGGAGATGGAGAACATATTGCGCAATTTGATGAGCAATTGCGATTAATAAATGCGCAGGATGAATTGCATGCTTTTCAAAAAGCGCAATTACTTGGCGAACGTGAGCAGGATAATTTTTTAAATGCAGCGCAAAAACCAGTGCACTGGAAATTTATAGATGTGAGCGAAGTGAATAAACTGGATAATTTTTTGGATGGCGCCGAACTGCATTCAAAAATTTGCGAAGAAGAAGATGCAGAAAATTATATACGCGTTACGCATTTGCGCGCTGCACGTATTTTGGAAAACAGTTTACAAAAAACTATCAGTTTAAATTAACGGCGTGGCAAAGCAATCATTTTTTAAAGCGCAGATATTTTTAAACGCCATTTTGTGGTGGGCAGTTATCAGCACCGTTTATTCATTAATATTAACGGGCACTTTAAAAAGTTTTCATCTTACAACAACTGAGATTGTAATTGACGCATTAATAAGCAATATTTTATTGGGCGGATGTTGTTTGCTTATTGTAAACAACATGCGTTATTATTTGCCGCGGCAGGAAAAATATTGGTATGTAATTGTGATAAGCCTTGGGCTGAGCGGCGTTTCTACGCTGGTTGCGCGTGTAACGTTATGGTCTATTTTTATGCATGATGAACATTATAATGATGCGCTTTCGCAAACAAGTGGCGTGCGTTTTTTTATTTCGTGTTTGATGATTGCGTGCATGGCGATATTAAGTTTATTATGGTTTACACAAAAAGAAAATAAAATAGCAAACGATCGAAAAACAGATGTTGAAAAATTAGCAAGGGAAGCAGAGCTTTTTAAATTGCGCCAGCAATTGCAACCGCATTTTTTATTCAACAGTTTAAATTCTATTAATGCATTAATAGGAACGCAGCCGGAACAAGCGCGGAAAATGATTAATCAATTGTCGGATTTTTTGCGCGGCACATTAAAAAAAGAAGATCAGCAATGGGTAATTCTTTCGGATGAATTTCAATATTTGGAATTATATCTTGATATTGAAAAAGTGCGGTTTGGCCATCGGTTATCTTCTTCCATTATTAATGATGAAGAAAGCAAACTGATGAAACTGCCGCCCATGCTGCTTCAGCCGCTTGTGGAGAATGCAATTAAATTTGGATTGTATGATACGATGGGTGATGTAACAATCAGCATTGAAGCAAAAAAAGAAAATGGATATTTATTAATAACGGTCCAAAATCCTTTCGATCCAGAAACATCACAACCCAAAAAAGGGCTTGGTTTTGGTTTAAGTTCTGTGCAAAGAAGATTGTATTTATTGTTTGCAAGAAATGATTTGTTACAAACAAAAACTGATAATAATTTATTTACAACCATTGTGAAAATACCACAACTATGAAAAAAGTATTAATAATAGATGATGAACCGCTGGCGCGATTGATTGTAAAAGAATATTTACAATCTTATCCTCAAATAGAATTGCTGCAGGAATGCAATGATGGTTTTGAAGGCGTGAAAGCTATTCAGCAACATCAACCAGATTTAATTTTTTTAGATGTACAGATGCCGAAGATTAATGGTTTTGAAATGCTTGAATTAATAACCGATCCGCCCGCAGTCATCTTCACCACTGCGTTTGATGAATATGCGATTAAAGCATTTGAAAATAATACGGTTGATTATTTATTAAAACCATTCAGCAAAGAAAGGTTTGATAAGGCCATTCAAAAATGGCTCGATAATAAAACAGAAAATGTTGCAAAAACAAATACACAAACATTATTAGGAACCGTTGCACAATCGCCTGCACAAAACCAACGTGTAGTTGTAAAGATTGCGGGTAAAATAAAAATTATTCCTGTTGAAGAAATTATTTTTTTAGAAGCGTCTGATGACTATGTAAAAATCCACACCAAAGAAGGATCGTTTTTAAAAAATAAAACAATGGGATATTTTGAAAATGTTTTGGATGCGCAGCAGTTCGTTCGCACGCATCGTTCCTACATTGTAAGCATTCAACAAGTAACGCGCATTGATCCTTATGAAAAAGAAAATTATCTGGTTATTTTAAAATCAGGAGAAAAAGTGCCGGTGAGTAAAACGGGTTATGGAAAATTGAAAATGGTTTTGGGACTATAAAATAAATCTACGCCTGTTGCCCAATCCAAACCGCACCGCCTATACTGTTGCGGCTTGCTCCGGTTACAGAAGCAAGCACATTATTTTCTTCGCGCCAGCGAAGGATGCCGATTAATGCCATTATTAATGCTTCTTTATATTGAATAATATTTTCGTCAGGAACAATAACGTCTATATTTATTTCTTTCAATTTATTTTTTAATTCATTAATCAGAAAAATATTTAATGCGCCGCCTCCAGTAGTTAATAGTTGACGGTTTACAGATGACAGTTGACGGTTTTCAGTTTGTTTATCCGAATCTTCTTTAATATTTTTCCTGTCAACTGTCATCTGTAAACTGTCAACTGTTTTCCTTATTTGTATGCAAATATGTTCAACATAAGTTCTTAATGCATCTTCTATCCCGCATCGCGAATCTTGTATTAATGGATAAACTGTTTCTGTTCCGAAATTATTTGCGAGTGATTTTGGAAATGGTTTTTTATAATAATCAAGTGCGTTTAATTTTATTAATAACTCATTATTGATATTTCCGTGTGATGCAAGTTCGCCGTTCAAATCAAAATCTTTATTTACTTCATTTGCAAGCATATTTAAAATGCGGTTGGCTGCGCAAATATCAAAGCCAATAAATTCATTATCTTTTTTAAAAGAAATATTTGCAATGCCGCCGAGGTTTAAAAAAAGATCATATTCACTGAATAATAATTTTTCGCCAATAGGAACAATCGGCGCGCCTTGTCCGCCGAGTGCAATGTCCATTGCGCGCAAATCGTTAACTACATTAATATTTGTAATCGCCGCAATGGCAGCGCCATCGCCGAGTTGCGCGGTCATCTTTTTTTCCGGCACATGAAAAGTAGTGTGGCCATGCGATGCAATTAACTGCACCTGGTAATGCAAATTATTTTCATTAATAAAATGATTTACCTGTTTGCCTAAATAATTTCCGTAAGCTGTGTGCAGCAAATTGTAATCGAGCGCAGATAATGAAGTGGCAGATTGCAATTTTTGTTTCCATTCTTCATTGTATGGATAACACGCAGCATTAATAATTTCAAACGTCCATTTGCCAGAAGTTTCATGCAAATGCACATAGGCAATATCAAGGCCATCTAAAGAACTTCCACTCATTAATCCAATCACGCGGTAAACCATGCAGTTGTTTTTATTTTAAAAATTTTTCCAAAGAAATTACTTTGAAAGAGTTTAGATTTGTTTTATAAAAATTCACCAAAGAAAACGCAAAATTAAAATTATCTCATGGTAATTAATTTAAGCAAACAATATTCTTTATTAAGCAACTGGGTGAGCGAATTGAGAGATGAAGAAGTGCAGAAAGATCGCATGCGCTTTCGCCGCAACCTGGAGCGCATTGGTGAAGTGGCTGCTTTTGAAATAAGCAAGCACCTTGCTTTTGAAGAAAAAGAAATTCAAACGCCGCTTGGTATTGCAAATTGTAAGGTTTTGAAAGATCAGCCGGTGCTGGCAACTATACTGCGCGCGGGTTTGCCGCTGCACAATGGATTATTAAATTATTTTGATAAAGCTGATAATGCTTTCATTTCTGCATATAGAAAACATCACCGCGACGGCACGTTTGAAATAAATTTGAGTTATGTTTCTTGTCCGGAGTTAGAAGATCGTGTTGTTATTATTTCTGACCCGATGCTTGCAACGGGCGCTTCGTTGGTAAAAACGATCCAGTTTTTGCGCGCAGAAGGGCATCCTTCAGCCATACATATTGTGGTTGCCATTGCATGCACAGTTGGTATTGAATATGTATTTAGAAGTGAACCAAACTGCACATTATGGTGCGGAACAATTGATGATGAACTTACCGCAAAAGGTTATATAGTGCCCGGCCTTGGCGATGCCGGCGACCTTGCTTTTGGCACAAAAGTGCAAATGTAAATAGTAACGGATTTTCGTTTTATTCAATTTTTTTACTATTTTCATAGCAGCAAAATTTGTTTTAACCTAATCCATTATACTTCCAAAAACAAATCCCTTTTAAAACAACTGTTTTATTCATTGTTTCGTATTGTATTTATTAGTGCACAAACATTTACCTGTAAATATTTAAGTGTAATTCATACTGCTGTTTATGAAAAAAATTATTTACCTGCTTTTATTAATACCATTTTTTAATATAAAATTACAGGCACAGGATCCCGCATTTTCACAATTTTTTGCGTCGCCGCTTACGCTTAATCCTGCGCTAACTGGCAAGTTTAATGGAGATGTGCGCGTTGCAGGAAATTATCGCGACCAATGGCCAACGATCAATAATGCATTTATTACTTCCACCATTTCTGTTGATATGCCTGTGCTGCAAAAACGTTTACCAGAAAATAATACATGGGGCGTTGGATTAATGGCGATGACAGATAAAACGGCAAGCGGCGCATTAAACAGCAATTATATTTCACTTTCTACATCGTATCATATCAGTGTTGACCAGGATGGTTATCACCAGATTGGCGTTGGTTTCCAGGGAACGTATGCATCAAAAATTCTTGATGGCACCAAACTTCATTTTGAAGATCAATTGGACCAGCAAGGCGGATGGACTTTGCCAAGTTCTGAAAGTGTTGCGGGCCACCAGGTGAGTTTAAATTATTTTGATATGAATGCCGGCTTATTATACAATGGCACAACAACGGGCGCAAATAATTTTTATTTCGGTACTTCATTATATCACATTAATAGCCCGAAAGAATCTTTTTTAGGAAATGATCAGTACACGTTGCATCCGCGGTTTACTGTGCACGGTGGTGCTTCATTGCCAGTTAATACAGATGGCTATGTGCATTTCAGCGGATTGTATAGCAGGCAGGATAATGCAACAAATATTGTACTTGGCGGCGCTTATTCTATTAATGTAAATAATAACGATATAGAAAGCCCGACCAACGTGTATTTCGGAAGTTGGGTGCGTTTCAATAATGTTACTGATGCATTAATACCTTATGTTGGTATAGACTATGGAAGTTTTACAATGGGATTGAGTTATGATATAAATATTTCTTCTTTAAAAACCGCTTCGCAAAGCCAGGGTGGCGTTGAAATTTCCCTCGTGTACATAAAAAAATCAACCAACGGAAAGAAGCCCATTCCATGTCCGAAATTTTAGTGGTGAATAGTCAAGGGTGAATCGTGAATGATTATTAAAATCTAATTTAGCAGATCAAATTTTGGCTATTGGCTATTGGCTATTGGATTTTTTTATTGTTCCTTGTTTCTTGTCCTTTGTTCCTTGTCCTTTGTTCCTTGTCTCTTGTTTCTTATTGCATCATTCTTCATTAATACTTTTTTTTCCACTCACAAACTTGTTTCCTTTTATTATAAAACGATAAGGCAATGCTGCATCTTCGGCGGCATAATCAACGCCAATTCTTTTTGTTATTAATATATTTTTGGGAGAAATTTTAAAGCCATCGTCACCAATAAAAATTTCATCGCCACTTAAATTTGTTCCGGTGTGATGTGTAAATAATCCCAAAGCTTTCGAAACATTTCCCGGGCCTTTTGTTAATGTATAATCTACCTTTATTTTTCCTGTTCGTTCAAGCATTGTATCAATTCCTTCAAGCGGTTCGAGTGCGCGTATTAATATAGCATGCGGCACATCTTGTGCATTTGTAATTACATTAAATAAATGATGGATGCCATAACATAAATAAACATACGAATTGCCGGCATCTCTATACATAATTTCTGTGCGGTTTGTACGCCTGCCGCCATAAGCATGAGAAGCTTTGTCAACCACGCCAGCGTAGGCTTCTGTCTCCACAATTCTTCCGGAAGTAAGTTTATTATCAAAAGTTGTTATTAATATTTTGCCAAGCAGTTCACGTGCTATTTTTGCAACATCAACGCGATTATAAAATGCGTGGTTTAATTTTTTAATTTCTTTCACCAATAATATTTTACTTTGAGCAACTAAAACTGTGCTTGTTTTTTTGTAACAAACTGACGCGATAAAATAAATTATAAAAACCAAATTTAAAACTTGCTTAAAGATATTGTCATATCCATTCAATCTTATTTTAAAGCGCACCACTTTATACGCAAACACAAATTGTGGAAGTGGATTATTATTCCCGGCATTTTATATACATTAATGTTTTGTGTGGGCATGTATTTTTTTTGGACTTCATCCGACAATGCAGTTTCGCGTTTAAGTGCATTCATTGGTGTAGACAGATGGTTGCATCACCAGCAAAGTGAAATACTCAGTTTTTTATTTATGATGGGTGGAATAATGGTGCGGCTGATTTTAGTGTTCTTTTATTTTTCTTTATTTAAATATTTATTTCTTATTATCGGCTCGCCGTTGTTTGCTTACCTCAGCGAAAAAACAGAAGCGATTATTGAAGGAAAAGATTTTCCATTTAGTTTTTCTCAACTTACAAAAGATATTGTGCGTGGCATAAGAGTGGCTGTGCGCAACGGTTTGTGGCAAACGGTGTATACCATTTCAATATTAATACTTTCTTTTATTCCTATTGTCGGCTGGATAACTCCTGTAATTTCTATGTTTGTTGAATGTTATTATTATGGATTTTCGATGCTCGATTATAGTTGCGAGCGGCATAAATTATCTCCTTCAGAAAGCTTTGCATACATCGGCCAGCGGCGCGGATTGGCGATTGGCAATGGATTGGTTTTTTATCTGATGCATTTCATTCCGTTTGCTGGTTGGGTGCTTGCGCCAAGTTATGCAGTGGTTGCAGCAACAATTAGCTTATATCACCAGAATATAGAATGATGGAAAAAAATAAAAGCAATGTGTATTTGATTCCATGTTTTCTGGATGAAAATGCTATTGATGTTTTGCCTGCGTATATTTTAGATGCCGTAAAAAAATGCAATGTTTTTTTTGTAGAAAATGAAAGAAGCGCGCGCCGTTTTTTAAAAATGTTATCTAAAGAAATTGTGATTAATGATTATGAATGGTTCACCATACACAAAGCAGAAGAACAAATAAAAACTGAATTTATTAATAAAATAAAAGCAGGAAAAACAATCGGGATTATAAGTGAAGCAGGTTGTCCGGGCGTTGCAGATCCAGGCCAGTTGCTGGTTTCCGTGGCTCAGGATTTAGGCATACTTGTAAAACCTTTAGTTGGGCCAAGCTCTATTTTACTTGCATTAATGGCAAGCGGAATGAATGGGCAGCAATTTCAATTTGTTGGTTATTTACCCATTGATATTGGTGAAAGATTAAAAGCCATTAAAGATTTGGAAAACGAATCGCAGAAAAAAAACTGCACTCAAATTTTTATAGAAACGCCTTACAGAAATAACCAGTTGGTTGAAATTATTTTAAAAACCTGCAAGCCATCAACCAAATTATGCATTGCTGCAAACCTCACCGGTATTAATGAATCTGTAAAAACACAAACGATAGATTCATGGAAAAAAAATATACCGGAACTGCATAAACAGCCGGTAATATTTTTATTATACGCACAGTAAATTTTATTAATAATATTATTGCCCAACAGGAAGCACACTTCCCGCTCTTGCATCTTTCATTGATAAAATACTATCAACAACAAAAACGGTAGTTCCGCGCCAAGGCAACATGCCCATATATTCTTTATAATGCACTTCAAATTCTTTACCGCTGTTTACCATCAATTTATTTGCGATATCATCATTGGTTACAGAAAAACGAAATTCATAAGACTGAACGCCTCCGCCTGTATTTCCCTGAAAGCCTGACTGGATAAGCTTTCCCTCGTATGTTTTAAAAATAAAACCTTTCTTCATCACATAATTTAATTGGCCGGCTTTTACACCTTCACCAAAAACCCAAAAGTATCTCCAGTAAATAAATAATATTAAAACTACGGTAAGCACAAGCGCTGATAACCTCAAAAATTTTTTCATAACAGATAAATTTTAAAACTATTTTATTGCAATTGAAATTTTAAAAACCATATTTATCTACAAGGTAGATTAACGCGCTCATATTAATAGCGCCTAATTCCAATTCTCTTTTATTAACGTTTGCCAGCACATCATTTCGCGAATGATGGTAATCAAAATAACGTTGCGTATCAGGAATTAATTCGGCAACGGGCGTTTGCAATAATTCATTAAGCGGGCTAACATCCGCGCCGCCACCGCCTTTCGCAAATTCATACACACCAAATTCTTTTAATAATGGAATCCATGCCGCGCGGATTTTTTCTAACTTATCAGCGGGCAACATAAAACTAAATGCGCGCGGCGTAAAACCACCAGCATCACTTTCCAGTGCAAAAATATGTTTTTCATTTTTTGCTTTTGCTTCCTGCCCGTATTTTGTTCCGCCGCGCAAACCGTTTTCTTCATTGGCAAATAATACAATTCTTATTGTATGTTTTGGTTTATAACCAATCGCTTTAAATACGCGTAAAATTTCTATTGAATGAACGCAACCTGTTCCATCATCACTCGCGCCTTCCGCCGGATCCCACGAATCCAAATGGCCGCCGATGGTAATATATTGATCAGGAAATTCGCTGCCGGTAATTTCACCAATTACATTATGGCCAACTGTGTCGGGCAACATCTTTGCATTTGTTTTTAAAAAAACAGTTACATTTTTATTTTCTGTTATTGCTTTTGCCAATTTATCTGCATCCCACAAACCAACTGCAGCAGCGGGAATTTTTGGAAATGAATCATTATAATCAAGCGCGCCAGTGTGCGGATTATTATCAACAGATTCCGTCATCGAACTTACAAGCATGGCAACAGCGCCATATTTTGCAGCGCGGCTCGCACCAAATTCGCGGTAGCGAACAGCATCGCCATATGAATAAAAAGTTTCTACAAAACGCGGATTGAATTTGTAATTATAAAAAACAATTTTTCCTTTTATTTCATCTTTTCGTTTTTCCAGTTCATCAAAATTATTAATAAGTATTACAGAAGCATTAATGCCTGAAGCGCCCGTTCCTACTGAGTTTCCGAGTGCAAGTATATCAAGCGTTTCTTCTTTTTTATTATTTGCAGCAGTAAATTTCGCTTCATCTTTTCCGCCGCGCACCCAATGCGGAACCATACATTCCTGCAACCAAACTTTATCTGCGCCTGCATTTTTTAAAGTTTGTTGCCCCCAGCTTTCTGCTTTAACCATTTGTGGAGAGCCTGACAATCTTCCGCCAACTGTTTTTGTTAATGTTGTTAAGTTGCCATAAGCTTTTCCATTAATAAAAATATCATCTGCAATTTTTCTTATTAAAATAGAATCTTCATTTTGTGCAAATAAAAATATTGAACATAAAACAGTTACGCATGTTAAGAGAAACCGGGCCATATTTTTTTAATTTTCGCTAAGATAAGTAAAGAGATTATGAAATCGTTACGAACGGAAATGGTGATGAATATAATCTATATAACTTCGCATTCTTTTATTAATAATTAATTTTTAATATGCGCATTGGAATTGTTTGTTATCCAACATTTGGCGGAAGCGGCGTGCTGGCAACGGAACTCGGAAAAGCTTTGGCTGATAAAGGCCACCAGGTTCATTTTATAACGTATCAGCAACCTGTAAGATTAAATGAATTCAATGCAAATATTTTTTATCATGAAGTGCGCGTAACAACATATCCGTTGTTTGATTATCCGCCGTATGAAACTGCATTATCAAGTACAATGGTGGATGTGATATTGAACCACAACCTCGATTTATTGCACGTGCATTATGCCATTCCGCATGCGAGCGCGGCTTATATGGCAAAAAAAATTGTAGAAGCGCAAGGCAAAAAAATTCCGGTAATAACAACGCTTCACGGAACTGATATTACATTGGTTGGAAGAGATAAAACCTTTGCGCCAGTCGTTGCTTTTTCTATTAATCAAAGCGATGCGATTACTGCTGTATCAAAAAATTTGCGTGATGAAACGTATAATATTTTCAGCATTAATAAAGATATAGAAGTGATTTATAATTTTGTTGATGTGAGCCGTTTTAATAAAAAACCAATTGATGCTTTTAGAAAAGTAATTGCGCCAAATGGCGAACGCATTTTATTACATGCATCCAACTTTAGAAAAATAAAAAGGGTGCAGGATATTGTTCATATTTTTTACGAAGTGAATAAAAAAATACCAAGCAAATTATTATTGGTTGGAGACGGGCCCGAAAGAAGATCAGTTGAAGATTTATGCCGCGAATTGAATGTTTATAATGAAGTGCGCTTTGTAGGAAAGCAGGAACAAATGGAAGATATACTTGCTGTAGCAGATTTATTTTTATTGCCATCTGAATATGAAAGTTTTGGTTTGGCGGCGTTAGAAGCAATGGCAGCCGGCGTTCCATTAATATCTACAAACGTTGGCGGCTTGCCCGAAATTAATATTCCCGGAGAAACTGGGTATATGAGTAATGTTGGCGACATACAAAGCATGAGCAATCACGCCATCGAAATTTTGCAGGATGATGAAGTATTAAAAAGGTTTAAAGCAAACGCTGCCGCTCAAGCAAAAAAGTTTGATATACATACAATTGTTCCGCAGTATGAAGCTTTGTATAATAGGTTTTGTAAATGTTTGTAAGAGAGAAATTATTTTCTTCTCAACCATTGTTCGGGATTGAGATTGGTTTTGTCTTCCATTAATACCAATTGAATTTCGCCTGTTCCGTCAGAATTTTCAGCAGCTTTTCCAAGCACCTGGCCAACTTTTACTTTGTCGCCTTTGGCAACATTAACAGACGACAAATTACTGTATGCAATAAAGAATTTACCAATCTTTATAAACACAACAGAGTTGCCTTCCAAATTAAAAACAGAGGAAACGTCTCCATCAAAAATTGCTTTAACGGAAGCACCAATTTGTGTTTCAATTGTAATACCAGTACTGTTTCCTTCAAGCTTCGTTCCTTCAATTGAATAACGGCCGTAAGGAATTGAAATATGCCCTGCATCAACAGGCCACGGAAGTTTGCCCCTGTTCTTTTCAAAATTTTCTGAAACAATTAATCCTTCCGGTGTTTTTTCAAAATCACTTTTTGGCTTTGCTGGTTTATTAATATTTTTCGGCACTGAATTGGCATCATTAGTAGTTGTAGTTGTAGCAGGATTTGTTTTTGCAACGTTTGCTGCAGCTTGTCTTTTTTCTTCTGCCAATGCATTTTCCCTTGCAGCTTTTAGTTCGCGATTGATTGCTGCGCGCAATGCATTTTGCAATTTATCATTCTGGCGTTTTTTAATGGCCATGTCTTTTTGCAAATCTTTTTCACGCGATTTCAGTTTGCTTACAAACTGATCTTTTTCTTTTTTTTCATCTTCTAAAACTTCACGTTCTTTATTTTGCTTTTGTAATACGGCATCTTTTTCTTCACGTTTTATTTTAAGGCCGTTTATTTTTCCCTGTAATAATGCTTGCGTTTTGGCAATATTTTCAGCACGTTCTTCGCGGTAAGCGCGGTACGATTTTAAATATTCAACACGCTTTAATGCATCATTAAAATTGGCTGCAGAAAAAATAAAATTTAAAAAATCATAATTGCTCCTGTTTTTATACGCATACACCACACTTTCTTCATACTGGCTTTTTAAAGTATCGAGCTCTTTGCGAAGCTTCGAAATGTCGTGCCAGCTCTGGTTCATATCGCCTTGTATAAAATTTATCTGGCCATTAATATTTTGAATGGCGGCTTGTCTTAACCTTAATTTTTTTTGTAACAATGCAAGCTGGCCAAGCGTTTCTTTTTTATTTTTTTTTGTTTCATCCAGCGAACGTTTTACATCTTCAATTTCTTTTTGAATAGATGCGCGTTCTTTTTCTAAATCGCTTTTGCTTTGCGCCCGCGCAGAAAATGTTGCTGTAAAAAATAAAAAAATAAAACTTACAAAAGCTTGTTTCAGCATGTTTAATTTTTTGTTGATGGCTTTATTAATAAACAGTTTATTAATAAGAATATTTATAACGCTTATTTGCGTTTATAATTTTTCGGAATGGGAAACGGAAAGCTTAAGGCCTCGTTAAAATTATATTGTTTAAAAGATATTTCAATATCCAGTTTCGATTTTTCTGCAATAGAAATTTTTCTGTACGTTGAAAAACGAATGCTGTCGCGCTGTTCATAATCCTGGTAAGTGATATCGCAGGTGCGCGCGCGCATTACATCAGCATCATCAAGCTTTGCATGTTTTGTTGTGTAATCGTTTTTATTAAGCGTAATATAATTTTTAAATAAATCGCCAACACTTAATAAAGAAATTCCTGCATCTTCTGTTTTATAAAAAACAATATTGCTGTCGAGGTAAATCGGGTTGCCGATTAATAAATCCTGTATTGTTTTAAAATCAAACGGAACGCCGCCTGCTTCCTGCAAATAACTTACTGATCGAAGTATTAATCCTTTTGTTTTTCCAAACTTGCTTATCATTTTTACACTGTCTGGTGTTATTAAAATCCGAAATGCTTCAACACCTAAAATGGCTTCAACACGTATCCAGATAATGCTGTCTTTTTGCATGTGTAAAAATGCAGTAAAGTCATAACTTTTTCCGTCGCTGCCTTCATAATTCACTTTCATTTTTGCTGAAAATGTTTTGAAGTTTATTTTATTTTTTTCAACGCGGTTAAAAATTTCATTAATAAATTTTACAGAATCTGCATGTGGATCAGTTGTAACTGCAGCTACCATTTGCACGGTATCTTTTCTTGGTGTATTAATAGCTTTCTGAATTTTTTTTGCAGAACGGCAACCGAATGCAAGCATTAATACAGAACAAATAAAAAAATAAAAATAGCTTTTCATCATTTATAATTTTCCTGTGTGACCGAAGCCGCCTTCGTTGCGTTGTGTTGCATTAATAGTAGTGACCATTTCCCATTTTACCTGCTCAACTTTTCCAACAATTAACTGTGCAATTCTGTCGCCATGATTAATGGTTTGTTCTTCGTTGGAAAGATTTATTAATATCACTTTTATTTCTCCGCGGTAATCAGAATCAATTGTGCCGGGCGTATTTAAACAAGTGATGCCGTGCTTAATTGCAAGGCCGCTTCTCGGGCGAACCTGCATTTCAAAACCAACAGGCAATTCAATAAATAAACCGGTTGGTATTAATTGCCGTTCGAGCGATTTTAAAATAATTGGTTGCTGCAAATTAGCGCGGATATCCATGCCTGCAGCGCCTTCTGTGGCATATTCCGGCAATTCATTTTTTGACTGGTTAATAATTTTTACATTCACTTTTTGCATGCGGACAAAGATAGGGCGGAAATATGTGAGATGTATGATGTACGATGGATGATTTGCGATTTATGATTTAGGATTGATATGTATGAATTGCAGAACTAAATTTTTTCCAAGAAACAAGATTCAAGAAACAAGATTCAAGGATCAAAAAGAAGAATCATACATCAGACATCCGACATCATACATCCGACATCGTACATCTTACCTCCTACATTTTCTTTACCAAAACCGTCGCGTACGCAACCAAGCCTTCTTCCCTGCCAACGAAACCCATTTGTTCTGTTGTGGTGGCTTTGATGGAAATATCATCAATTGAAATATTGAGTATCGCAGCAATTACAGTTCTCATTTCCTGCGAATACTTTTTTATTTTGGGAGATTCGAGACAAAGTGTAGAATCAATATTTACAATTTCGTATCCTTTATTATTAATAAGCTCGTAAGTTTTTTTTAATAAAATTTTACTGTCGATATTTTTATATGCTTCATCTGTGTTTGGGAAATGAATTCCGATATCGCCCAAATTAAGGGCGCCCAATAATGCATCGCAAATGGCATGCAACAAAACATCTGCATCGCTATGGCCGAGCGCGCCTTTATGATGCGGGATTTTTACGCCGCCAATCCACAAATCCCTTCCTTCAACCAATTGATGAAAATCAACACCAGAGCCAATTCTGTAAGACATTAATATGTTTTTAAAATAAAAAAAACGTTCCGCTTTTTTACGGAACGTTTTCAAAATTATCTTGTTTTCGCAAATTTATTAATAGTTATTTTTTATCATTATCCAAATCAAACGACAAACCAAAACGGATGGTATTTGATAACGGGTTACGCGTAACGCCATTTCCTGAAGGAACCAAATAAGAAAAATTTAATTCCATCACGCTGTATCTTAAACCAACGCCAACGGTAAAATATTTTCTTCCGCCCTGGCTATTGTCTTCATAATAATAACCAACGCGCGCCATAAATTGATCCTGGTAAGAATATTCTGCGCCGATAGAAGCATTAATCAATTTCAACTGGCTTGGCCCGCTGAAAGAACTGAACCAACTGCTTGCCACGCCCTTTCCCCTGTAATTAACAAGGTTTGTTGAATCTGTAGTGCCGCCATTATCAACCGAAACCGGTGCTTGCGGAACCAATAATTTATGTAAATCCAAACCAAACATTATTTTACTGTCTTCATCAAACACCTTTGTATATGCAGCGCCCAAAGTAAGGTTTGCAGGAATATAATCTTTCTGCGTTGCATCATTTGTGTAACCGATTTTAGTTCCGAGATTGGTGAGCGTTAAACCATAAGTAAAGCCTTCACCATTTTCTTTTGCAGTTGTATAATATAAAGAAATGTCGCCTGCAACTGCGCTTCCGGCTTTATAGGTAGTTCCGGTTGTTGCATAACCACCGGCAAGGTTTGAGTTGATATAACGCAATGCAATACCTATAGATAATTTGTTGGAAAGTTTTCGGCTATAACCGAAATCTGCACCAAGTTCACGCGGGCGGCCTTCGCCCAAAGTTGTTCCGCTATAATCTGTAAATTGAATATTACCTAAACTAAAATATCTTAAAGATGCAGATATTGCCTGCTGATCATCTAATTTATAATAACCTGCGGCTGATAATAAATACACATCATTCAAACCAAGATCTTTTAACCACGGCGTATAAGTAAGGCCAACACCAATTGGCTTTTTTGCAAATGGCGTTTTTGCCAAATTGTAAAAAGCCGAGTTTGCATCCGGCGAAGTTGCAGCGCCAAGATCGCCCATGCCACCAGCTCTTGCATCTGGCGAAATACGTAAAAAAGGAACTGCAGTTGTAACAGTTTGAGCTCCAGAAGGCGTATTTGCAGTATACTGAGCCTCCGCTAAATTAAATCCTGCTAACGATAATAAAAGAACAGTCAGTCTAAAGGTCAATCGTTTCATGTGTTATAAAAATTTATCTAAAATGATAAGGATTTCGTTTTTGTTACGCTTTGCGCCGGTAAAAAATTGATTATTAATAGTAAATAACCCGGCAAATATATTGGATTGGCTGTAAAACATATTAATGAAAACCTTGTTTCCCGCACAATTAATTTTACTTCAACGGTTTCGGGTTGGTTTTATTGCGCAATTAATGTTTTCAAATACAGCGAAAGAAAAATTTTTTTTTAAAAAATAATAACAAGGTTATCAAAAACAATACCAGCAGAAAAACTGTTGTATCAATCTTTTGAAAAAAACCAGGAATTTTTACGATGAAAAATTGAGGGGTTATACTTCTGGATTTTTGGTGAAACAAGCTATATTCGCATTCCGGGATTGTTAATAAATTAGCCTTAAATAAATACAATATTTGTAAAAAACCTGCGTTTATTAAAGTTCAAATCACGGTTAAACGTTTTAAAAATGAATCTGAAAAACCTTTCTATTCTTGCATCATGCGCGGTTATGATCGTTTCCTGCAGTAAAAAACCGGAAAAATCAAGCGTAACCGGCTGGAATTACAATGATAAAAACATGGGCGGCTACCAGGTTGCACTTGAAAAAGAACAGCGCACCGGCCCCGGTTTGGTTTTTGTTCAGGGCGGAACTTTTACAATGGGCGCTACTGAAGAAGACGTAATGAGTGATTGGAACAACGTTCCAAGAAGGGTTACTGTAAACTCTTTTTATATAGATAAAACAGAAGTTGCCAATATTCATTACCGTGAATATTTATACTGGCTTAATAATGTTTTTGATGGTGATGAATTCCAGGCTGTTCGCAATGGCGCATTGCCAGATACGTTGGTTTGGAGAAGCGAATTGGCTTACAACGAACCTTTGGTTGAATATTATTTCCGCCATCCTTCTTATAATTATTATCCTGTTGTGGGCGTTACCTGGAAACAGGCACACGATTTTTGTTTGTGGAGAAGCGACCGTGTGAATGAAAAAGCGTTGGTTGATAAAGGCTTTATTAATAAAAATTCTTTAAAAAATATCCAGGGTTTAGGCCAGGAAAATTATAACACAAAAGCATATTTGCTTGGTGAATACCAGCCAACTCCGGGAACTGCGGTAAAATCAAAAAATAACCCGCTCAAAAATCCGAATGGTACACCAAGAACACAAGTATCTTTTGAAGATGGTATTTTATTGCCAGACTATCGTTTGCCAACAGAAGCAGAGTGGGAATATGCAGCATTAGGTTACATTAACCAAAACCCTTTAGCAAGCAATAAAGATGGTAAAAGAGGGGAAGAATTAATTGTAAACAAACAAGTTTATTCTTGGGGAAATAATAATGTAAATGGTTTGCGCGATACAAAACACGGAAGCTGGCAGGGAACTTTTCTTGCGAATTTCAAACGTGGTTCTGGTGATAATATGGGTGTTGCCGGCGGTTTGAATGATAACGCTGTTTACACTGCTCCGGTTACTTCATTTTATCCAAATGGTTTTGGCTTATATAATATGTCCGGCAATGTGAGCGAGTGGGTTGCTGATATTTATCGCCCGCTTTCGTCTATTGATGTGGATGATGCATCTCCTTTCCGTGGTAACAAATACCAGGCTGTTGATATGGGCAAAGAAAATAAAGCTGAAAGAGATAGCTTAGGCCGCATTAAATACCGCAATGTAACTGACGAAGAAAGCAAAGGCCGCCGCAATTATCAAAAAGGAAATGTAATTAATTATCTTGATGGTGATTCATTAATAAGTGGTGTAAATTATAACAGTGATACTGTAAGGCAACGTGGTTATGGTTTTACTACATTAATAAGCGATAAATCAAGAGTTATTAAAGGTGGAAGCTGGGATGACCGCCCTTATTGGTTAAGCCCTGGAACGCGCCGCTTTTTAGAAGAAGATCAGGCAAGTTCTACAGTTGGTTTCCGTTGTGCAATGGACAGGGTTGGTAGCCCGTCTGGTAACGGTAGAAAAACCGGTATCAATTATAAAGAAAGAAAACAGAACAGCAGAAAACAATAACATAAAATATTTTTTATTAAAAGCCATCCCGCCGCAAAGCAGGATGGCTTTTTTGTTAGATTTGTTTACTATGATACAAATTGAAGAACTATACAGCATCTACAAATCGCATCCATCAATACAAACAGATACGCGCAAAATAAAATCAGGTGATTTATTTTTTGCATTGAAAGGACCGAATTTCAATGGAAATAATTTTGCATTACAGGCTTTAGAAAAAGGCGCTGCCTATGCAATTATTGATGAACCATCAGCCGATAAAACTTCAGACAAAATTATTGCTGTTAATGATGCATTGGAAACATTGCAGCAGCTCGCAAAGCATCATCGACTGCAATTAAATATCCCTTTTATTGCCATTACCGGAAGCAATGGAAAAACGACAACCAAAGAATTAATTCATGCTGTTTTATCGACGTTGTATAAAACTTATACAACGGAAGGAAATTTAAATAATCATATTGGTGTTCCATTAACGATTCTTAAAATAAAAGAAGATGCAGAAATTGCAGTGATTGAAATGGGCGCTAATCACCAGAAAGAAATTGAAGGTTATTGCAAGTATACTTTGCCCACTCACGGGCTTATTACAAACGCTGAAAAAGCGCACCTCGAAGGCTTTGGTGGAATTGAAGGCGTGCGAAAAGGCAAAGGCGAACTATTTGATTTTATAAGAAATAATAACGGGACCGCTTTTGTGATGAACGATTACGATTACCTGAAACAAATGAGCCATGGCATTTTGCACATCATAACTTATGGAACAAAAGATGCTTCACTAACAGGCAATATAAAACAAAGCGAACCTTTTCTGCAAGCTGAAATTACACATGGAATAATGATTAATAATCCAATCAGCACGCAGTTGGTGGGCGATTATAATTTGCCGAATATTTTAGCTGCCATTGCTGTTGGAAATTATTTTAAGATTAATGGTGATATTATAAAGTCTGCCATTGAAAATTATATTCCATCCAACAGCCGCTCGCAATTGATTGAAAAAGGGACAAACAAAATTATACTTGATGCTTATAATGCAAACCCGACAAGTATGAAAGCAGCTATAGAAAATTTTGCCAAATTAAATGCTGATAAAAAAATATTAATGCTCGGCGCAATGGCGGAACTGGGTAAAGAAAGTTTGTATGAACATGAAAATATAATCAACCTTATTAATGAATATAAATGGACTGATGTTGTGTTGGTTGGTGGTGATTTTTTAAAATTAAATCATTCATATCACCAGTTTGAAAATGCTGCGCAGGCGAAAGAATGGTTGCAAACAAAAAATTTTGAATCCGCATATTTATTAATAAAAGGATCAAGAAGCATGCAGATGGAAAAAACATTTGCTGATTTGTGATTTATAGTTTGCATGTCTTACTTAATTTATGATATTAATAAGCGCACTAAGCTTCAAATTTTTTTTTTACTTTTTACTTTTTATTTTTTACTTAATAGGCTCAATAGAAAACCAAAAGTACAAGTGTGCGACGCCAATGAAGTTGAATAGAAATTCAAATGCTGGCTACATAAATAAAAATAATCTGCGAAATCTCGGTTGAGCAACATGATTAATATCTGCTATAAATTTGATTTTTTTCATTTTCACATTGAGCAATTTTCACATTGAGCAATTTTCACATTTTCACATTCATTAATACACTTTATTATTATCGGTATTTAACTGCACAACGTCGGGCGCATTTACGTATGTGCTGTTGTATTTAAATTGAATATTAATATTTGTCTGAATCTTGAAAGACTCGCTCTGCGTGGCTTTGCGGGGAAAGTAAGCGATTAATAATTCCATTGTGCCGAAAACAAAATTTTCATTTCTTGTTCGCACGCCGCCGCCCAAACTATAATATAAATTCGATTGTGAAAACGGTTGATGCTCCGGTGTTATTAATGAAAAATCAGTGAATGTAAATGGCGAAAATTTAAAGCCGAGTACTTTATATTTTAAAAACATAATACTCTCCGAATGAAAAGTTATACGCTGCGTTCCAACAACAGAATCTGCAGTAAAATAACGGATGCCAAATGTGTTGTTATTAATATTCAACGGATCAATGCCAAGCCGGTTAAATTGTTTTGAATAACTCACGTTAAAATATTGCCGGAACTTGATGCCTTTATATAAATATAACCTGCTGAAAATACTTGTGCCCGCCAACACACTTGCATCCTGAATTTGCCCATTATTTAAAAACGAACCGCTGCGAATAAAATATTGTATAATGTCTTTTTTGTTGCTTATCAAATACCAGTTCGCATCTACACCAAGATATGGCCTGCTTAAATTTGATTGCTTATACCAACCACCGGTGATTGCAATATTGTATCCATATGGCACATCTTCTGTGGTACCAAAACCGTAGATGTAATTGGTTTTATAAAAATCTTGTTTGAAAAAAGTAAACGATCCAAGTACGGCTTGCCTGTCGTTGAACTTAAACAAATAATTTTTTCCAATCTGATAAGGCGTGTGCGAAAATTCATTTCGCAAATAACGAAGGCTTATAAATTTTCTATCGCGCGCAGAATTAAGCCCGAGTTTTCGTATACCTAAGTTATATCCAATCCATGCATCTTCTGTGGTATAATGATATTTATAAAATGAACTATCGACACGTTGGTAATTATTAAACGATTCAAATTCGCCAACAGTTACAGCGCCTGCAAGATGTGTGAACTGTGAAAACAATGGCCGCTGCAGTGTTATATATTTTGCATGTTCATCCTGCGCGCCGGAATATAAATCATTATTAATAGTTGAATACAGCACGCTTGTATTAATAAAACTATTGGCAATATTATTTTTTGTATACATCGCCTGGTAACCAAACGCAGGCCTGTTTGATGTAATAAGCAATGCAGTAAACTGCGCCTTCTGCCCCATTCCTAAAACGTTTGCATCACTAATGTTTGCTTCTGAATTATTAAAACTTAAATTGGTAATTGCGCCACTTATACTAAATACATCTTTGGTAATTACAATCAAATCCACTGAATCCGGGCTATCGCTAATTGGGCTTACTATTATACGCGAATCCTGGATAAATTCAAGCGTTCTTAAATAGCGTTCATTATCTGCAACTATGTATGGATTTAAAAAACTTTTTTCTCTAATGAAAAGATTATTGCGAACAACCCATTCGCGCGTGTTATGATGAAGGCTATTCAAAATTTTTGAACCAACATTTGGTGCTGTAACTTTTGCAGTGTCAGAAAAAGATTTATCAAAACCATATTCCTTTACAAAAATATGCCTGATAATTTTTCCGCGATAAGGCATAAACGGCGTTTCACTTTTTGTGTTGATTACAGTGGCATAGTTTGCAGAATCAGAGTGGCTGCGGGTTACAGCGCCAATTGCAAATTTTAAAAGGCTGTTGCTTTTTACATTCTTTTTTTTAAATACTGTTGTATCTTCTTTTTGTGCAGATGAAAATAAAAAAAACAACGAGCAGCAAACTGTTGCTACAATATATGCCAGCGTCGTTTTTAAAATTTTCATCGTTCCGAAAAAAGTTTATTGAACTTCATTTTTTGCAAGCAATCAGCATAAAAATTTATCGGTTTTTATTAACTGACAGACTACAGCAATATACTTAACAAGTATAACAATTATCTATTGTTTATATTGTTAAAACACAGTTACAGCAACGCTTTTGTTTTGATTAATAAAAAAGCCCGGCTCGCAAAAGCCGGACTTTTATTTTATTAATAAACCCGATAAGATAATTTATTTAAAAGCTGGTTTTTTTTCTTTACCCAACTTGTTTGCAAAATTTTTTCCTGCTGATTTTATTTTATCAGAATTTTTTGCAATGATGGTTGCAATCGCAAATTCAACAATTGTTCCTGCAACTTTTCTGAATATATTATTTGAACCACCAACAACTAATTTTTTTGATAAAAGGCCAGCGCCAACGCCGAGTGTAGCATCTAATAAATTGTTTTTAAGATCAGGAGTTTTTCCAAATTCTTTTAAAGTGCTTTTGATCATATTAATCGGTTTCAGGCTTTCGAAAGTTGCGTTGAAATGACTAATAAGCATTTGTTCCTGCGAAAGTTTTTTTTCTTCCAGTTCTTCAATAAGCGCTTTAATGTTTGTTGGGTCTTCAGTCTTCATACAATTTATTTAATCACTTTTTCAACAATGAGTTTAGCTATCGGATTTTTTATAATTGAATGGCGTGCGAGATACAATATTAATGTTACAAGCACATAAAATCCGGCAACAATAAAAAATCCATAATAATTTTTTCCCATCATTTCACCAATCCACAATGCTGCGCCAACGGATGCCATGAATATAAAAATCAAAGCCACTAGTATTAATAAAATACTGGCGGCTAATGACGAAACGATGTCAGAAGATTTATCGATGGCTTTGTACTTTACAAGCTCTACCCTTGTTTCAATATATTCGCCTGTTTTTTTAAATAAACCTTCAATAGAATCGGTTTCAGTTGGCATTTATAAAAATGTTTATTCTGGTAAAAAATATAAATCTAAACTAAGCAAACCCTTTGCTGGCTTCTTCTTTAAGCGATTTTGCTTTTTTCTTACCAGATTCAATATAATCTTCTGCTTCATCCTGTGCACCTTGAAACCTTGATGCTACATTATCTACCAGTTCACCAAATTTATCTTTCAGTTCGTCTGTAAAATCATTTCCTTTTTGTACAATTTTTTTTCTTGTTTCAGAACCTTTATCTGGTGCAAACAAAACGCCTAAAATAGAACCTGCTGCTGCACCTATTAATAACCCTGTAATAATTTTTCCTGAGCTCATAATTTTAATTTTAATTATTAGTAATAATGTTTTTTCTGGTTTATGATATTCTAAAATGTTGCCAATAAATTTTTTATAAAAAATAAATTGATAAAACGGGTTAAGATAAATACGCTTAAGCGCAATGCACCATCATTTTAATTTTTTCATATTAATAAACCGGGAATAAATTTCCCCATCCGGGCTATAATACCACTTTTAAATTCACTTAAAATTTTTAATGGAAGCAAGTTAAAGCCATGTTTATAATTTATTAATATGGCATAATTATAACATTGTAGTTAATGAAAAAACACTGTATCAATTTCCTTTTATTTTTTGGAATTTATATAATCTTAAAAATTAAAAATTACAAGGCCGGATGAATGCATCAGTAAAATTGCCATTATATGCAAAGATTGCATTGATACTTATAGGCCTGTATTTATTAATGGATATATGCTATCTCGGGCAGCAAATTATTTTACCATTTATGTATGCTGCGCTTTTTTCTATTCTCGTTTCCCCATTAATAAGTTTTTTAGAAAGAAGAAAAATCAAACGCATCATTGCCATATCCATTGCTATGTTGCTGGCAATGATTGTCACCATTGCATTATTTTATCTTATCACATCGCAGCTAAGTATTTTTGAAAAATCAATGCCGGCGATGCGGCAAAAATCAGATGAGTTGATGGTGCAGGGATCTTCATGGGTTTCATCAAAATTTAATATTGGCCAGGATAAAATAAATGCATGGATTATTAAATCGAAAGCAAGCTTAATAGATAATGGCAGCGCGATTATTGGAAAAACGCTTATTAGCTTAAGTGGATTATTAATCGTTGTTTTTCTAATTCCTGTTTACACATTTATGATGTTGTATTACCAACCATTGTTGCTGGAATTTTTAAGAAAATTATTCGCAAAAGCGCATCAGCAAAAACTGGAAGAAGTTTTATTGCTTACAAAAAAAATTATACAAAGTTATCTCACCGGTTTATTAATAGAAGCTGTAATTGTTGGAGCATTAAATTCAACAGCATTATTATTAATAGGAATTAATTATGCAATCCTCTTGGGAATTATTGGTGCATTGTTAAATGTAATTCCATTTATTGGCGGCATTATTTCGGTTGCATTGCCAATGGCTGTAGCGCTATTTACAAAATCACCATCGTACATGCTTGTAGTTTTAATTGCTTATGTGCTTATTCAATTTTTCGATAATCATTATATCACGCCAAAAATTGTTGCTTCCAAAGTAAAAATAAATGCATTGATCGCAATTGCTGTAGTGCTTATTGGCAATGCATTGTGGGGCATTCCGGGTATGTTTCTTTCTATCCCGCTTACTGCAATTGTAAAAGTTATTTTCGAACATATTGAACCATTAAAAGCTTGGGCATTTTTGTTGGGAGATGATATGCCGCGTACATCAAAACTTGTTTTTAATATGCCGAAAAGAAAACCGAAAAAAATAGTTTCAGATTTATCAAGTCATTAATAGAAATAAAAAAACTAAAAATCATACACCAATTTTTATCTCAATAAAATGGAAGCGATAGAAGAACAACACAATTTTAAATCATACCTGAAAAAGAAATTTACCGGCACCGGTGATTCTATTTTTTTTGCTGCACGTTTTTTTAAAGAAGTTTTTCGTGGCCGTTTTCAATGGCAGGAATTTTTAAACCAATGCTACATGATTGGTTATAAATCTGTGCCTTTAATTGGCCTTACCGGTTTTATAATGGGGCTTGTACTAACGTTGCAATCAAGGCCGTCACTTGCTGAGTTTGGCGCTGAATCATTGCTTCCGGGAATGGTTTCAAATTCTCTTGTGATAGAAATTGGCCCTGTAATTACTGCATTAATATGCGCAGGAAATATTGGTTCGCGCATTGGTGCAGAATTAGGGTCGATGAAAGTAACTGAGCAGATTGATGCGATGGAAGTTTCTGCGATTAATCCTTATAAATATTTAGTTGTAACGCGCGTGCTTGCAACTACGTTTATGATTCCCGTGTTGGTAATTTATACGGATGCCATTGGTTTTTTTGGTGGCTATGTTGCGATGAATATTCATAGTGATATTTCTTTCTTTCATTTTTTTTCAGCAGCGCTTGCAAAAGTTTATTTCACTGATATTATTCCAGCATTAACGAAGTCCGTTTTCTTTGGTTTTGCTATCGGGATTATTGGTTGTTATAAAGGTTACCGCGTTACTGGCGGCACCGAAAGTGTAGGCCGGGCGGCCAATTCAGCGGTTGTTGCCGCATCGCTTGCAGTGTTTGTTATAGATATGATTGCAGTACAAATAACAGATTTATTTCAAAAACATGGGTAACGAAGAAACAGAAATACAAACAGCTTCAACAGAGAATGAAAATCTTATTGAGATTAAAGGGTTGCATAAATCTTTTAACCACAATGTTATTCTAAATGGTGTTGATTTAAAAGTTAAGAAAGGTGAGAACGTTGTTGTGCTTGGAAAATCCGGCGCGGGAAAATCAGTATTAATAAAATGCCTTGTTGGTTTGGTTGAACCAGATGAAGGGCAGGTTTTTGTTTTTGGAAAAGAAATATCAACACTAAATTATAAAGACCTTAATGAAACAAGAATAAAAATTGGTTTTCTTTTTCAAAATGCAGCGCTCTACGATTCAATGACAGTGCGGGAAAATTTAGATTTTCCACTAAAGCACCACAACAGGAATTTATCGCGTGAAGAAAGAGAAAAAATTATTATTAAAGAACTGGAAGATGTTGGGTTAAAAGATTCAATTGATAAAATGCCATCCGAATTATCTGGTGGAATGAGCAAAAGAATCGGCCTTGCAAGAACATTAATATTAAAGCCCGACATCATGTTGTATGACGAACCAACAACTGGCCTCGATACTGCAACATCAAAAGAAATAAGCGCATTAATATTGGAAATGCAGAAGAAAAATAATATTTCTTCCATCATTATTACACACGATATGACTTGCGCAAAAACAACGGCAGACAGAATTGTGATGCTTAAAGAAGGTAAAATTATTGCTGAAGGATCTTATGAAGAACTGCAGCATTCAGATGACGAATGGATAAAATCTTTTTTTGACTAACATAATATTATTACAAATGAAAAAGGAATCTGGCGCAAAATGGAAATTGGGATTGTTTACAACCATCGGTTTATTATTGCTGGTTGCAACCATTTATTTTATTGGTAAACAAAAAAATATTTTTGGTCAAACCTTCCGTGTAAAATCTGCATTCAGTAATGTAAGCGGGCTGAAAGTGGGTAACAACGTGCGTTTCGGCGGTATTACCATTGGCACTGTTGATGATATCCAGCTTACAACAGATACATCTGTAATTGTAAGTATGATACTTCAAAAAAGTGTGCAGCACTTTATAAAAAAAGATGCAACAGCAAGCATCGGTTCCGATGGTTTGATGGGCGATAAAGTAATTGTTATCTCGCCCGGCACTTATACTGAAAAAGAAATTATTGATAATGATATGCTCGCAACACATGCGCCTGTTGAAACAGATCAGATTATGGCGAGCTTAAAAGTTTCTGCAGATAATGCCGCGATTATAACGCAGCAACTTGCGCAGATAACTTACAAGATTAATAATGGCAAAGGTGCACTTTCAAAAATATTGGCAGATTCAACTTTTGCAAATAACATTACGCATACCATGACGAACCTTAAAAAAAGTTCCGAAGGTTTGAATGAAAACATGGAAGCTGCAAAACATAATTTTTTATTGCGCGGTTATTTTAAAAAGAAAGAAAAAGAGAAAAAGAAAAAAGAAGAAGAAGCTGCTAAAGAAAAACAAGATGACAAAAAAGATACTAAAAAAGAAAAAAATAAATAGAGCAATACATTATTAATGATGTACATTTTATTCAAAATAATTTTTTAATCCGTAATGCCGATTTCAGGTTGTGACGTTAATGATTTAATTTTATTAATAACTAACAACATATTTCTGCAAACTTGAGAACAGGTTTTTGATTTTTTTAAAATTAAATTTCAAATAGCTTGTTTTGCTGAAAAAAAACTCGCTATGACATTCAATTTTTCGGAAAAAATAAGAGCCGGTTACCTTACAGCTTTTATACTTCTTTTAATATCATACGGGCTTACATTTTATACCACACATGATCTTTCCAAACAAAATACAGTGGTTAACCATACCAATGTAATTATTACAAAAATTGAAAGGCTTGAATCTGCTGTAAAGGATGCTGAGATTGGGTTTCGTGGATACGTCTTAATGAAAGATGAAAAATTTTTAGCGCCATATTATTCAAGCAAAAATAATACGGAAGAGATTTATATTTTCTTAGATTCTGTTTTCAAAAAAACAGGCTTCGATCAATTACAACTGGACAGGCTTTCTTACTTACACCAACTTACAAACGAAGAATTTTCAACCATCAGCCAAACGATTAGTGATTTTAAAGGGCTTGATATGAACATGACAGATTCATTAAAGCAACAAGGTTATCATGCAAAAAAAGTAATGGATTCTATTCGTTTTATTGCAGGCTTGATGAAGGAACATGAAAACAGTATGCTTGATAAAAGAACTGGCAAAGTAAAATCTGCAGCAACTGCAATTAAGGTTATCAATTTTGCTTCGCTTATTATTGCGATACTTATTGCTGCATATTCCGTAATTTCTTTTAATGCAGAAAATAAAGCGAGAAAAGAAGCTGCAAAAAAAACAGAAGAATATAAAAAAAGACTGGAAGAACGTGTGCTCGATTTAAAGAAAGCAAACCAGGAACTGGTATCATTAAGAAGCATGGAAAAATTTGCAACCACAGGACGGCTTGCACGTATTATTGCGCATGAAATCAGAAACCCTTTAACCAATATTGGTTTAGCTGCAGATCAATTAAAAAGTGAATTGCCAGAAAATGAAGATGCAACCATGTTGCTTGAAATGATTAACAGGAACGGCACGCGCATTAATCAATTAATAACTGATTTACTGAGTTCAACAAAATTTTCGGAATTAAATTATGAATCAACATCTATTAATGAATTGCTTGATCAGGCACTTGAATTAGCAAACGATCGGTTGCAATTAAAAAAGATTACTGTTCAAAAAAATTATTCGAAAGATTTGTGCGATATAAAAGTTGATAAAGAAAAAATTAAAATCGCGTTTTTAAATATTATTGTAAACGCTATAGAAGCAATGCCAAATGAAAGAGGATTGTTGCGTTTAAAAACACAAAGCAAAGAAAATACCTGCATCATTACCATTACTGATAATGGAACCGGCATGGATAAAGAAACTACATCTAAATTATTTGAACCGTACTTTACTAATAAATCAAAAGGAAACGGATTGGGATTAACGAATACGCAAAACATTATACTTAATCATAAAGGAACGATTGAAGTTGAAAGTGATTTGGGCAAAGGCTCTTCATTTATTATTACATTGGGTTCACCAGAAAATGCATAAATGAACTTTTGTTCATTTTATTAACAGGCATAAAAAAAACCTTCCTTCAGTATTTCACCAAAGCGAAGGTTCTGCGCCTGTAAAAGGTTTCAGAGTACTATTTGTTACAGGCTTTCAATCCAACTTTTTACATCTTCTTTTGTCTTTCCAGTTTTTTGCTGCAGTTTCCCGAGCAACTCTTCATCTTTTCCTTCCTCAAACAAAAGATCATCATCAGTGAGATGTGAATATTGTTGTTTAATTTTTCCTTTCACTTCGTTCCATGTTCCGGTTAATTTAAGTTTCCAGCTTTCCATACTTTTAATTTTAAAGTAAAAAAATTTATCAGGCGGCACCGCGAATTACTCTTAATAAAATAGCAACTACTGCAATAACCAATAAAATGTGGATCAAGCCACCAGCCTGGTATCCAAAATATCCGATGGCCCAGAATATTATTAATACGACTGCAATTAAATAAAGTAAATTTCCCATAATAAACGTTTTTTAGATTGTTTTAAAATGTATAAGCGGTATAATATAAATAACCTGCCAAATTACTGATAGACGCAAACCCGCATCTGTTAAGAGTTTACAAAAAATCTTAAGCGTTATTATGTAAATAAAACCGCCCCACATTGTGGAATTATTTCTACAATGTAGATTTTACTGCTTTGAAATTACCATATCAACAGTGGTGTTGATAATTGATTTTGTAAATGGTTTACCAATAAAATAATCTGCGCCTTCACGCAATGCAGCTTGTTTTTCTACAGGAGAATCGTAAGCGGTTATTAATATAATTTTTATGGAAGGATAATTTTTTTTAACGTGCTTAATAAAGTCGACGCCCAATCCATCTGGCAAATGGTTATCAAGAAACAATATGGATGGCGCTTCTTTTTTTAAAGCAAGCTCAGCATCCATAAGCGTATTCACATATTTAGGTACGAGGTTTCTTTGTTTTAAAATGACACTTAATAAATAACAAATATCTATTTCGTCATCCACAATTAAAACCTTTTCGGTTTTATCATTCATTTTATTCTGGCACTTTATTGGTATTTAAGATCAATATAATTTGAAAAGATATTATAAATGCCGCAATTAATAAGCCACTTTAAATTTGTCGGCCATATTTCATAAGTGTATTCATATATGTTAACAACTGACTATTTTTTACAGGTATAAAAATTGGTATTACTTATACGATAACAAAACTTTTAATTAATATTACTATTGACAAATTCTGCTTTTTATGAAGAAAAGGATATTGATAATTGATGATGACGTTGATATATGCAGTTTGATGAGCAGGTTTTTAACCAAAAACGGATATGAAACAGATACTGCACAAACTGCAAATAAAGGGCTTGCAAAAGTAAAAGAATCTTTTTTTGACATTGTATTTTGCGACTACCGGCTTGGTGATAAAGATGGCAGCGAAGTATTAACTGCAATAAAAGAAATGAGCCCGACAACAATTGTTTTGATAATCACCGGCTATTCGGATATTAAAACTGCTGTGAATGTTATTAAGCTTGGTGCATACGATTACATTACAAAACCATTAATACCTGATGAAGTTTTGAATGTAATTACAAACTCATTAAGCCATCCGTTTTCTATTAATGAAAATGCAAAAGATGATGCAGGCACATCAAAAAAAGAAAAGTCATCTCACAATTTTAATAATACTTTTTATGTTGGCAAATCTGGCCCAACTAAAGAATTGTATAAGCAAATAGAAATTGTTGCGCCAACCAATTATAGCATTATTTTATACGGTGAAAGTGGAACAGGTAAAGAAGTAATTGCAAAAACCGTTCATGAATATAGTGATAGAAAAGACAAACCTTTTATTGCGATGGATTGCGGTACAATTTCAAAAGAATTATCTGGCAGTGAATTGTTCGGGCATGTGAAAGGCGCGTTCACCGGTGCATTGAATGATAAAGAAGGGCATTTTGAATTGGCAAATGGCGGCACTTTATTTTTGGATGAAGTTGCCAATCTTTCATACGATATACAAGCTGCATTATTAAGAGTAATTCAGGAAAGAAAATTTAAACGCGTTGGCGGAACAAAAGAAATGCATTCTGATGTGCGTATCATTGTTGCATCCAACGAAAATTTGCAACAGGCTTATCAAAAAGGAAAATTCAGGGAAGATTTATATCACCGCTTTAATGAGTTTTCTATTAACCTTCCGCCATTAAGAAAAAGGCGCGATGATATTGAACCGCTTGCTAATTTCTTTCTTGAAAAAACAAATACAGAACTCGGAAAAAACATTGATGGATTTGAAGATAATGTGATACAATTGTTTTTAAACTATCCATGGCCAGGCAATTTGCGCGAAATGAGAAATGTAGTAAGAAGGGCTGTGCTGCTGACTTCTGACGGAAAAATTTCTGACAAAACATTGCCATATGAAATAACAAATTTCAATGAATCATTTAGAAATGATGAAGCATCTGCAGTTGCAGAAAATTCTTTTAGTTCAGATTCATCTGACTTAAAAAATACGACTGCAAAAGCAGAATACCAGGCAATTATTAATGTATTAAAAGAAGTAAATAATAATAAAACAAAGGCTGCCGAAATTTTAAATATCGATAGAAAAACTTTGTACAATAAAATAAAAAATTACGAGAAATGATATTTAGCAATTAATATCTTAATAAAAAAAGCTGATTGAATAAGTCAGCTTTTTTTATTTTAAACTCATTAATAAACTGATTATTTTTTCTACAATTATCTTTTATAAATTCTGATTTTTATTTTTAAAATTTAATAATTGCATTTATAATCTTCTTTTGTTAAGCGATGATAAATCATAAAAATTCTATTGCGTTGGCACACTATTCGTTTATTATAATCGCGAGAATTATTAATAAACTTAAAATCACAGGATATGAAAAAACGAATATTATTTGCGGTTATTATTGCATGCACATTTGCAGCAACATCATGTACGGTTGAAGGCGGCTACGTAACAGAGCGACCCGGCGAAGTAGTATACGCAAGGCCAGTTGCACCCGGCCCAGGTTATTTATGGATTGACGGAGACTGGTTTTGGAGCGGTGGAAGATACGTGTGGCATGAAGGGCATTGGGACAGGCCAAGAGGCGGCCGCGCATGGGTTGGCGGTGGATGGCATCAAGGCCCTCGCGGATGGAGATGGCAACGCGGACATTGGAGATAAAAATTTCTTTTATTAATAAGTAAAAAGAAAATAGTAAAGGTTGTAAGAAATGATTTCTTCTTACAACCTTTTATTTTGAATGATTAATGAACAATCAATCACACAAATTCACATCAATTTTAATTTTTTCCTTTTCAATTTTTACTTAAGAATTCCCATAAGCTTCATACCATCAGGCACGCCATTTCCTGTGCACGCATCCCAACCTTTTGCAGCGCTGTATCCTTTTTTATTTGTGGTTGTAGTGTTATTTCCGCTGATAATATCTCTGCAAACAGAAGGGTTCGCATATAATTTTGGATGAATAAATCCCGCATTTTTTCCAAGGCTTTCATTAATAAGTGCAATCAATCCGGCCATCATTGGTGCAACTGCGCTTGTGCCGCCAATCTGCATGTTTTCACCATCAACTAAAACTTTATAACCACTGTTTGGGTCAGCGTCGCCAGCTACGTCAGGCACGCCCCTGCCCGCTTTGCTGGTGTTTAATGATTTCGGAATGTTTGCATTTTTTTGGTAATCCGGCAAGGGAAAAAAATCACTTACGCCACCACCGCTTGCGCCGCCATCCATTTCATGCCACACCACTTCACTCGTTTCAACATTATTTTTTGTTGCTAATAATGTTCCGCCACAAGCAAGTACATACGGGCTTGATGAAGGAAAATCAACATGCACTTTTCCATCATTCACGTTATCATTAGATCCATTATCGCCGGAAGCCGCGCAAACAGTAATGCCTAACGCTGCAGCAGATTGGAATGCTTCATTAAAAGCATTTAATGATGAAGTTGTCCAGCCACCAGCAACACCTTCCGCAGAGCCCCAACTGATTGAAATAGTAGTGGCTTTATATGTTGTGCTTTGTACCGCTTCATTAATAGCATCTAAAAAACCTTTGTTGGTATTGCCTGCAAAATATACAACAACAGTTGCGCCGGGCGCGATGCCACCGGCCATTTCAATATCAAGCATCACTTCGCCATCAGCGCCGTTTGGGTCGCCGGGCGCGTTGCTTCCGCCATCAACAGAAACTGCAACAACAGTTGGGGCTTTTAATTTTAGCGTTTTAAAATATGTATTTAAATCAGTGGCTTTATAACCGCCGCCAAGTTCTATAATAGCAATGATTTGATTTTTACCTGTTGCCTGTTTTGGAAAATTATAAACCTTTGCAATATCTGTTGGATAATAAGATTGGTACACAGAAGCTTTATTACTAACAACGCCTTTTTTCTTTTTTAATATTTTAAAATTTGGCGTTGCAATGGCGCGGTTATCCAAACCAAAAACGCCTTCTACAATTCCATCTAGTTCTTTAGGAATTTTTATACTTCCATCCCTGCCGCGAAATGAATCGCCGTTTGCGTCTTTATAATTAATCAAACTAACCTGAAAAGCGCTTTCCATTTGCTCAACAGTTCCGCGCAATTCAATAATTTTTTTTGCAGCTTCTGTTTTCACAATTGTTAACCCTGCATGGTGCGCATATTCTGTCACAATTTTAATATCCGCATCATCCGATCCATATTTTGATGCAAACTCATCATGCGTTAATGGTGTAAATTTTTCATACACTTTTGGATCCAGCAAATTTGGCAAAGCCGCTTTGGGCCTCAGTTTTACCGTTACATTAATCAATTGTTGCTTATCTGTTTTTCCTGCTTGCTTTGCATCAGGTGCAATTTTATTACTGCCTTTCAGTACGATGTGTTTTGAAAACATTTTTTTCATATTTAAAGATTTATATCATCAAAATACACAGAAAATTTCTATGCCAATCATAATGATATGTAAAATGTGATTATTGTTTATTAATAAATTTTACGCGCAAATTTGTAAACCTTCCAACTTAAAATTTAATTAAATTGATTTGAATTTTTTCTTACCGAAAAAGACAATAGCAATTTATTAATAAATATATCACCAATAATAATTTTGGCGTGTGGCATGAAAAACCGCAAGCAGAATAATTGTTTGGATATTTTTTCATCACTAAAATTGTTAACTTCAAATTATTAATGCTGTTGCTTGTATTCTTATTTAAAAAATATTTTTAAGTTTCTTCTGTTTTATAACCACTTGAAAGATCGAAAGTTTATAAAAAAAATCAGTCATCAGAAATGATTTTATGGCCATTATTAACTGCAAAAAAAATCTTGTTTTCTTTTTTTTATTTTTATCATTTTATGCAAATGCACAGTTAACAAAACTAGACAGCCTCAAGAAAAATATAACAACAGCCACAACAAACGCAGAAAAATTAAAAGCAACATTTGCATTTTGTGATCGATGGGAATCTTTCAATCCTGATACATTATATAAGTACACATTAATAGCTACAAAACTTTCAGGCGAAGAAAAAAACAACAATGAAATTTTGCTTTGCAATTATTATGTGGCTGTGTATTTATTTCAAAAAAATAAATTGGATACTGCCCTGAGCGCGATTAATAACGTTATTGCCAGTGCAAAAAAAACGATGGTTTATAACGATACGCTTGTAAAATTCTGGCTGCTAAAAGGAAATATTTTGCAAAGAACTTTTCATTTTGATGAAGTGCTTCAGTTGGATCTTTCATTAATAACGCTTGCAGAAAAATATCGTGACACAGTTGGGTTAATTCGTTTTTATACAGGCATTGGCAATGTAAACCTACGCCTTAAAAAATTTGATGAAGCTGCGCAGTGGCATTACAAAGCGCTTGCATTAATGCAAACCGATGCACTGAAAGCGCAATGCAGTTTTATTTATACAAACCTTGCCGTTGTTTATTATCACTTTGCATCGATGGATGATAATAAAAAGAATGAAGATTCATTAGAAAGTAATTTGCAAAAGGCTATAAAATATTCGAGGCAGGGAAACAGCCTTACCAATCTTGCAAACTGTTTAAGCATGTACGGCAATATTCTTTCGAGCTATAAAAGGCTTGCTGACGCTGAATCTGCGCTTACAGAAGCTTTAGAAATCCGAAAAAAAATCGGTGATGTTTTTTATGAAATTGCAGATATGCTCGCGCTTGTTTCGTTTTATGAAAACAGTAAAAATATTCCAAAAGCAACTGCAGTTTGTTTGCAGGCGCTTCAACTTGCAAAAAATAATGGCGCTGATTATTCTTCTTTAACAAGCGTTTACAGTTCGCTTGGTGATGTTTATTATAATGCAGGAAATTATAAAGGTTATAGCGAAGTGCTTATTGAAAAAATAAATTTACAAGACTCTTTATACCGCGTTAATACAGCGGAAAAAGTGACAGAGATGGAAGCAAAATATGATTTGCAAAAAAAACAAACAACCATTATCCAGCAGCAATATGATCTTTCTAAAAAGAATTATTTTATTTATGGTTCGTTGTTTATTTTTTTAGTTGCCGCATTTTTTTCGTTCTTTTTATTTAGAAATATCAAACAAAAACAGCGCGCAAATATTTTGCTGCATACACAAAAAAAAGAAATTGAAACCACGCTTGCAGAATTAAAATCAACACAGGCGCAACTTATTCAATCGGAAAAAATGGCTTCGCTTGGTGAACTTACTGCAGGCATTGCGCATGAAATTCAAAACCCGTTGAACTTCGTTAATAATTTTTCTGAAGTGAATAAAGAATTATTAATAGAAATGAAAGAAGAAATTGATAAGAAAAATTTTGATGAAGTAAAAATATTAGCAAATGATATAATTGATAATGAAGAAAAAATAAATCATCATGGAAGGCGCGCAGATTCTATTGTAAAAGGAATGCTGCAACACAGCAGAAGCAGCAATGGTTTAAAAGAATCAACAGATATTAATGCGCTTGCCGATGAATATTTGCGGCTCGCTTACCATGGGTTGCGCGCGAAGGATAAATCTTTTAACGCAACTATTAAAACAGATTATGATGAAACTATCGGCAACATAAATATTGTTCCGCAGGATATTGGCCGCGTGTTATTGAATTTATATACCAATGCTTTTTATGCTATTAATGAAAAAAAAGATTTCCAAAATTCAACATCAACAGAAAAAAAATTTGAACCTGAACTTTTTGTAAGCACAAAAAAAGTAAATGATAAAATAGAAATTATTATAAAAGATAACGGCAACGGAATACCGCAAAAAATAATTGATAAAATTTTTCAGCCCTTCTTCACTACAAAGCCAACCGGTTCTGGAACAGGGCTTGGTTTATCATTAAGTTATGATATTATAAAAACACATAACGGGGAAATAAAAATCAATAATAAAGAAGGCGAATATGCAGAATTTATTATAAAATTACCTTCATAATTGTTAATAGCGCTGCGCTTATTTTTCCTTAAAATAATTAATAAAAAAGCCATTAACAAGCTTAAAAAAATTTCTTAAGTTTTAATAACTTCATGTAATTACTGAATCATATCTCAATGAGCAGCTCATCAGACAGGTTAACAAATGAACAATTGCTGGAGGTTTTTTCTCAAACAAAAACAGCTACAGCCATACATATCGGAGAGGATGCAATAATTCAAACAGCCAATGATGCGATGCTTCGCATTTGGGGAAAAGATAAAAGCGTAATTGGTAAATCGCTTGAAGATGCGTTGCCTGAATTGAAAGGCCAGCCTTTTATAGAAATGTTTAAAAAAGTATGGAATGAAGGATTGGTTATTTCCGGCAATGATACAGCGGCAGAGTTGGTAGTGGATGGCATTTTACAAAAATTTTATTTTGATTTTGAATACCGCGCCATAAAAAATAATGATGGAAAAACGATTTGCATTTTGCACACTGCAATGGATGTTACGGAACGTTTTTTAAAAAGCAGTGCGTTGGAAATTGCGCGTGAAAGAGAAGAAATTTTATTAAAAGATTTGCAGGCTGTTAATGAAGAGCTTGCTGCATCCAACGAAGAACTTGCTGCATCGAATGAAGAACTGATGGCCACAAATGAAGAGCTTGCTGACAGCCAGGAAACACTTCAAACAAAAATAAATGAGCTTGCTTTAAGCGAAGCAAGGTTTCGTTATTTGGTTGAGCAGGCGCCGATAGCTATTACTGTTTTAAAATCGCGCGACCTGATAATAGATATTGTAAATGAAAAAATGCTGGAGATTTGGGGAAAAACGCCGGCCATTCATAACACGCGGCTTGCAGATGCCATGCCCGAATTGGAAGGCCAGCCTTTTTTACAAATACTTGATGATGTATTAACATCAGGCGAACCTTATTTTGGTTATGAAAGTTATGCGCACATTATGCGCAATGGAAAACTTGTAGATGGATATTTTAATTTTATTTGTCAGCCTATAAAAGATGAAACTGGCCAAACAACAAGCGTGCTGCAGGTTGTAATCGAAATAACGGAACAGGTAAATGCAAGAATAAAATTACAGCATACAGAAGAAATGATGCGGCTTGCTATGGAATCTGCACAAGCTGCAACATGGCATATAAATGCTAAAACCCGCGCCTTTACTGGTTCTCCGCGTTTGAAAGAAATATATGGTTACCATGAAAATGAACAGATGGCTTTTGATGTAGCTGTTGCACAAATTCCTGATGATTACCGGCAGGCTGCGCTTAATGAATTTAATAATGCATTAAGCAGCGGTGCGCCGTTTGATATTGAATATCCGTTAACGCGTTTTAATGATCAGCAAATTCGTTGGGTAAAAGTTACTGGCAAACTTAGTTATGATGGCAATGGAAACCCAAGTGAATTAACCGGACTAGTGCAGGATATTACTGAGCGAAAACAAGATGAGCAACGCAAGAATGATTTTATTGCCATGGTAAGCCATGAACTTAAAACGCCGCTCACTTCCTTAAAAGCTTACATACAATTGGTGCATGGCAAAGCATTAAAAACGGATGACATTTTTACAACTGGTGCATTGGATAAAGCAAATAAACAAGTTGCAAGAATGACCACCATGATTAATGGCTTCTTAAATGTTTCGCGGCTGGAGTCTGGAAAAATTTATATAGACAAACAACGGTTTGATATAAAAGATTTAATGAAAGAAATCGAGGAAGAATCATTAACAACAACATCATCACACAAAATAATTTTTCAACCTGTTGAATCCAATATTATAAATGCAGACAGGGATAAAATAAGCCAGGTGATGAATAATTTTATTAATAATGCAGTAAAATATTCACCTGCAGGAAGTACCATTATTGTTGTTTGTAAAATCGTGAATAGCAAGCTGCAGCTTAGTGTAAAAGATGAGGGCATGGGAATTTCTACATACGATAGCAGCAAAATTTTTGATCGCTTCTACAGGGTTGCAAACAACAGTACGATATCGGGCTTTGGTATTGGTTTATATTTAAGTGCAGAAATTATTTATTTGCACAATGGAAATATTTGGGTAGAAAGCGAATTGCAAAAAGGATCAACTTTCTATTTTAATTTACCAATTGAATAATCTGCGAAATAATTTTATAGTAATTCTTTTCTTTAATAATTCTCACAAAAATTACTCGTTTTCCGCAAGCATTAATAAATGTTTTATTGATTTTATAAAATAAAAAAGCCGGATAAAAAATCCGGCAGTTAAAACCATATCAAAACAAAAAATTATTTTATTAATGATTCGCAGAATCTAAAATTTTCTTTGTTGTATCAAGTGTTTTTTTAGATGAATCAACAATTTTTTTTGCAGTATCGGTTAATGCTTTTGTAGTATCAGCAGAAGCAATTGCTGCAGAATCAGCTACAGCTTTTTTGGAAGAACCACTTCCGCAAGCTGCAAAAGTTGCGATTGTAAAAACAACAAATAATTTTTTCATACAAAAATTTTTAATGTAATTAAAAGGTATTTGCTATTAATACTTAAGGTTAAAAAAGGTAACCCGCATATTAATTTCAGTGCACCAACCTTTTTATTTGTAAAATATTTTATTAATAAACTCCAAAAATTTTAAGCATGATTTTTGCAACTAATAAACTACCAAACACATTATTGCAATGAAATTTCAGGAAGGCGAATTGGTTATAATTCTTGACACGCTTAATAAACCCGCAGGCACTGCGCGGATTATTAGCTATAATAAAAACAATACGCTGTACGCCGTTTCTTTCCGCTATCCAAACACAAATAAAGATGAAGAATTTGAAGTGCCTGAAAAAAGAATTTTAATCAACAACAATTTTATTAACCCTGATTTTGCAAGATAATTTTTTACTTTTTATTTAACCAATCAAGAATAATTTTCACGGTGTCTTCATAAAAAATTTTGTACGTATCATTAGTTACATAACCAATATGTGGCGTGCACAATACATTATCTAAATTGCGAAAGGGGTGTTCATCAGCAAGTGGTTCTTCATCAAAAACATCAAGCGCAGCGCCGGCAATTTTTTTCTCTGTTAATATTTCAATCAAATCATTTTCATTAATCAATGGCCCGCGAGATGTATTGATTAAGTAAGCTGTTGGTTTCATCAGCTTTAAATCTTTTGCAGAAATTATTCCGCGCGAGCGATCACTTAATACCAAATGAACGGTAACAAAATCCGCATTCGCAAAAAGTGCTTCCTTTGAAACCAGCTCCGCACCTGCGTTTGCAGCTTTTTCTGCATTAAGGTTTTCACTCCATGCAATTACATTCATTCCAAAAACTTTTGCATACGAAGCTATTTTTCCACCTATATTTCCCAAACCAATGATGCCAATTGTTTTACCGTATAAATCTGTGCCCACAGTTTGCTGCCATTCACCATCGCGCAGCGCATTATTTTCAGCAACAATATTTCTCGCGATACACATTAATAAAGCCCATGTAAGTTCCGGCGCGCCGCTGTTGTGATAGCCGGTTGGCGCAATGGTAATTCCATATTGCGCTGCTGCTTCCATATTAATAGATGCGTTGCGTTTGCCAGTGGAAACAACCAGTTTAAGATTTGGTAATTGAGAAAGAATATTTTTTGTAAGTGGCGTTCTTTCACGCATCACACAAATTATTACGAAAGGTTTTAAGCGTTCAATTATTTGTTCTTCATCAAAAAGATGATCATCAAAAAAAGTAACAATGGCGCGCTTCTCAACCTGCGACCAGTCTGCAAATTGATAAGCTACTTTTTGATAATCATCAAGCACAGCAATTTTTGGAAGTTTATCCATAACATGCTTTTATTAATGTTTACTATTTTATTTTTTCCAGAAAAAATTGTTTGTTTTTTTTCAGTTATAAAAATTCAAAAAATTTTTTTATTAATAATAAGAGAAAAAATTTCTTATTAATGATAATAATTTATTTATAAGTTGCTGCAAGCTTTAATGCATTGTAAGTATTAACGATGCCGCCGGAAATACATACTTCAGAAAAAAGAACAGTATTTTCTATCTCGCCATCTTTTACTTTCACAAGCTGCGTTGGCTTTACAACCGACTTCATAATAATTTCTTTTACCTGCAAAGCAGTAAGCTTTGGATAATATTCGCGGATTAATGCTGCAAGCCCTGCAACCACCGGAGACGCCATGCTGGTACCACTTTCATCGCCATACGTAGAGTTCGGAAGTGTTGAATGTATCTGCACGCCCGGTGCAAAAACATCAACCGTTGTTTTGCCATAATTTGAAAATGAAGCAACCAATGTTTCATCATTTTTCCAACCGGACGCACCAACTTCTATCCATGCGCCAGCGCTGCCACTGCTGTCTTTATAAATACGGTTTGGATAATTTTTTTCTTTATCAAGATTTTCACTTTCATTGCCTGCAGCATGCACTATTAATACATCTTTCGACATGGCATATTTTACAGCTTCATCAACAACTTTTTTATCGGGAGAATATGCTTTGCCAAAACTCATATTAAAAACCTTCGCGCCATGGTCAGTTGCATAGCGAATTGCATTGGCAACATCTTTATCGCGTTCATCGCCATCGGGCACTGTGCGCACGCTCATTATCTGCACGTGATCTGCAATGCCATCAATACCGATATTATTATTTCTCACTGCGCCAATGATGCCCGCAACGTGCGTTCCATGCAAATCTGCCGGGCCGGCAACATCATTGTTTCCATAAAAATGTTCTTCTGCATTTGTGGTATCATCGCCAACAATTGTTCGTGGATTAAAAGATAAGTTGAGTGCATAATTTAAATCATCTTCATAATGTTTTATTACATCATCCAATTCACTTTTTCTGAAAGTTGCATAATCAGGATTTTCTCCAAGTGCATCGATCATAATTTTTTTAACCTGTTCTTCCTGGCCGTTGCGTGGCTTGTAGGCCTGAAAATCTGCAAGCGTTGGCGTCGGTTTTTGCATATGGATAATCATGCTGTCGAGATAAAATTCAAAGCCTTTTATATTGTCGACAATCTGGTTGTCTTTATTCAATAATTTTTGATAAGCCTGCAGCATTTGCGGCGTTGCATTTCCTTTTTTTATAAGCCTTGTAAGCTCCAGGTTTTCCTGGTTTACATCACCTTTCGGGCCGCCGATAAAATCCCAGCCATGCACATCATCAACATAACCATCATGATCATCATCTATACCATTGCCGGGAATTTCATTTGCATTGGTCCATATTACCGGTTTCAAATCTTCATGCGCAGTATCTAATCCGCTATCAATTACTCCAACAATTACAGTATTAAATTTCTTTTTCGACAATTGCAATTCCGAATATGCTTTTTCTGTGCTGATGCCAAACACACTGTCTTTTTGCAAATCGAGATTATGCCAGTTTGGTTTTTGTGCAACTGCATTAATCACAAAAAACATTGATAAAAAAATTGTTGATTTAATCTTCATTTATACTTTTTTAATTTGATAATAATTTTAAAAACTGATTTAAATATTTTTGATAATAAAAATATTTTATAAACCCGCATACAATTTAGGTGCAGCATTCAACATAGGAAACTGGCGTTGGTGCCAATAAGGATATGTTGGTAAAATTTCACTAACCTTATCTAATTTTTTTACTTGATCAATTGTCAAATTCCAGCCAACTGCGCCAAGGTTTTGTTTTAGTTGTTCTTCATTTCTTGCACCAATAATAATGTTGGCAACAGTTGGCCGTTGCAACAACCAATTAAGTGAAATCTGCGAAGCAGTCTTTCCCGTTTCTTGTGCAAGTTCGTCAAGTACATCAATAATATTATACAACCTTTCTTCATCAGCAGAAGTATTAACAACCGGGCTGCCGCCTTGCGCAACGCGTGCATCGGCCGGCAGTGGCTGGTTGCGGCGGTATTTGCCACTTAATTTTCCGCTTGCAAGTGGGCTCCAGATTATACTTCCTATTTGCTGATTAATACCGAGTGGCATTAATTCCCATTCTGCATCGCGGTTAAGTAAAGAATAATAAATCTGGTGCGCAATATATTTCGACCATCCATAACGTTCAGAAACTGATAATGATTTCATCAAATGCCAGCCCGAAAAATTTGAGCAAGCAATGTAACGCACCTTGCCACTTTGTATTAAATTGTCAAGCGCTTTCAACGTTTCTTCAACTGGTGTGTTGGCATCAAAACCATGCATGTGATAAATATCGATGTGATCAGTTCCTAATCTTTTTAAACTATCCTCGCAACTTTTTATAAGGTTGAAAGCTGACGATCCGAAATCATTTATTTCATCCGTCATCGGAAAAGTTGCTTTGGTAGAAATTAATATTTTATCGCGCAAACCTTTGATGGCTTTGCCTAAAATTTCTTCTGCCAGCCCGCGCGAATAAACATTTGCAGTATCAAAAAGATTAACGCCTGCATCCAAGCAAAGATTTACTAATCGCGTTGCTTCATCAACCTGCGTGCTTCCCCATGCTTTAAAAAATTCATTGCTTCCACCAAATGTTGCTGTTCCAAAACTTAATACCGGAACGCGTAAACCAGAATTTCCCAATTGCCTGTATTCCATTTTTATATTTATTAGTTGCTCAAATTACCTACGTTATTTTCGCTGGTAAAATTTACTTTTTAATAATGAAAAAGATTTTTTATAAAGAAGAATATTGCTGCCATAATTAAAACCAATAGCATAAGAAGTATTAATAAACCAATGCGCAGCCAGATGATATTTTTCTTTGCTTTTATAAAACTTGTTTCTTTTACAGTTGCCGGCATCAGCCGGAACGCAACGTGCAAAAGAAACGGCACAATAATAATATCATCGAGGTAGCCGGCAACGGGAATAAAATCAGGAATAAAATCTACCGGGCTTAATAAATAAAATAACGCCGCAAAAGAAACCAACTTAGAAAACACCGGCGTTCGGCGATCTTTCAAACCAAAATAGAGTATAAAAATTTCCTGCATAAAGGAAACTGTTCCCCGGTTTGCAAAGTTGCGTTTTAGCCGCGGCATTTTTTTCAGCATCATCATTAACTGTATTTTTTAAAATGATACAAGCGGTTGGTAAGCATCCTTTCAAAATCTAATGCCACCGGATTTTCGTCATAATTTTTTAAAAGCAATTGCGGTAAACCTAAAAATTTAAAATCAATGCCTGTTACTTCTTTGCTGCTTTCCGTAAGCGTTACCAGCCACCATTCGTGCGTTTCAACCCATTCATCTTCCACCCTTTTATACATGCGAAAGCCATCATATTTAAAAATAAAAATGCCTTCTTCGTTTGCACAAATCCATTCGCCTGTGATGTGTTTGTAAAATTCAATTTCATCCATATTATAATTGCAGCTTATTAATAAATAAATTTTCTGTACATATATACCATAATAATTACGCCAACTTAATAAGCTTATTAAGAACAGATTTTAAAAAGAAAGGTTTGTAAAAGCTTGTTAATGCCGGTTAAACCTGTTTTAAAAAACTATTTTCAGGGCAACATTAAAATAAATTTGGAATTAAAAAGAAAACACCCGTAACTTTGTTTAACACCGTTAGATTATTTACGACGGTTAATATAAAAATGGCAAGCAAAGAAAGAATACAACGATTGAAAGAAGAAACGAAGTCGAACATACTTGACGCCGCGTTTCAGATCGCCAAAGAAGAAAGCTGGCAGGCATTAAGCATGCGCAAAATAGCAGATAAGATTGAATATACCGCTCCGATTATTTATGAATATTTTTCAAACAAAGAAGCGATTCTTTCTGAACTGACACGAAAAGGATATGTGATGCTTTCTACAAAATTGGAAGAAGCAAAAGCCAAACACCGTGTGCCGGCGAAACAATTAGAAGCGATGTGGCTTGCGTATTGGAGTTTTGCTTTTGCGCAAAAAGAATTGTACCAGTTAATGTTTGGAGTAGAAATGAATTGTTGCGTGATGGAAAATGAAGATCCGGAAATGCAGGCGCCGGCAATATTGTTCAGCAACGTGATACAGGAGCTGATGGGCATTGATGATGAAGATGAAATTTGTATGAAATATTACACGTTCTGGTCGGTGGTTCATGGATTAATATCTATTAATATAGTTAGAAAAGGCGCTGGAGACGACATTAATAAACAGGTTTTAAAAGATGCGATTATTGGTATCATAAATTCTATAAAACCATAAATTTTTTTGCCTATTAATTTAACAGTGATAAATAATTTTACAGCATTAATAAAATAACAATTTAATAATACACCAAAGCAACTTTCCATTGATTTACAATTACTCAATTCACAACATCATGAAGCATTTATTCTTAGTACGAAACATTATTATTGGCTCTATAATTTTTTTATATAGTTGCTCATCAAAACAACCGGAAGCAGTTGCAGCCGCGCCGGAAGCCTTTCCTGTTATACAAATAAGTGAAGCATCAGCTACAACTTATACAGAATATCCTGCAGCGATAGAAGGCATTGCAGATGTAGAAATACGCCCGCAGGTTTCGGGCTATCTTGATAAAATATTTGTAGCAGAAGGTTCATTAGTAAAAGCAGGCCAACCCTTATTTAAAATAAACGACCGGGTTTACCAGGAACAATTAAACAGTGCATCTGCAACATTGCATGCAAGCGAATCTGCCATCATTAATGCACAACTTGAAATTGATAAACTAACACCGCTTGTACAAAATAAAGTGGTTGCAGAAATTCAATTGAAGATGGCGCAGGCTGCTTATAAAATTGCCGTTGCAAACTCAGAACAATCGAAAGCAGCAGTTGAATCTGCAAAAATAAATATTGGGTATACAACGGTAAAAGCACCTGTTAATGGTTATATCGGAAGGCTGTTTAAAAAACAGGGAACGCTTGTTTCAGGAACGGATGCATCGCCGCTTACGACACTTTCTGATGTGCATGAAGTGCATGTTTATTTTTCTTTAAGCGAAACAGATTTTATAAGTTTCAAAACAAATTATCCTGGTAAAACAATTGCTGATAAAATAAAAAACCTTCCACCGGTTTCATTAATACTTGCAGACAACAGCATCAATCCGCAAAAAGGAAAAATTGATATTGTTGACGGGCAGTTTGATCGCACAACCGGCGCAATTACAGTGCGGGCAAGCTTTTCAAACCCTGAAGGTTTATTGCGTTCTGGCAACACAGGCAAAATTCGCCTTGGTTTGCAGCATGCAAATTCATTAATAGTTCCGCAGGCAGCAACGGTTGAAGTGCAGGATAAAATTTATGTTTATAAAGTTTCCGATAGCAATAAAGTTACGCGCCAGCCAATTTCTGTTACAGGAAAAAGTGGTACAGATTATCTTGTTAATGATGGTGTAAAAAGCGGCGATCGCATCGTGTTTAAAGGGCTTGATCATTTACAGGAAGGCAATCTTATTACACCAGAAAAAACGAACCTTGCCACAATCAATAAATAATTTATTTAAATAACAACCAACGTTTTTTATGTTTAAGAAATTTATAGAACGGCCCGTTATGGCCACCGTTATCTCCATACTATTAGTTATACTCGGCATAATAGGATTGTTCTCGCTACCCCTTCAGCAATTTCCGGATATCGCGCCCCCTGCTGTGCAGGTAACCGCACTTTACCCGGGGGCAAATGCTGAAACAGTATTGCGATCTGTTGCCCCCTCTTTAGAAGAATCTATTAATGGGGTAGAGAATATGAGCTACATGAGTTCCACTGCAAGCAATGATGGATCACTTGTTATCTCTGTATATTTTAAGTTGGGGACAAATGCTGATCAGGCTGCTGTTAATGTTCAAAACCGCGTTGCGCAAGCAACAAGCCAGTTGCCAGCAGAAGTAGTGCAGGCGGGCGTTACAACGTCTAAGCAACAGAACAGTTTATTAATGGTTGTTGATTTATATGCAGACAGTGATAAAGTTTATGATCAAACTTTTTTAGCAAACTATGCGCAGATAAATATTATTCCTGAAATAAAAAGAATACAAGGTGTTGGGCAATCGCTCATTTTCGGGGGCAACAAAGATTACTCGATGCGCGTATGGCTTAACCCAGGGCAAATGGCCGCATATCATTTAATGCCGCAGGATGTAATGGCTGCGATACAGGATAAAAATTTAGAAGCTGCTCCAGGCAAATTTGGTGAAAGCAGTAAAGAATCTTTTGAATATATTATTAAATACAAAGGAAAATTAAACCAGCCGAAAGATTATGAAGACATTGTAATCCGCGCAAATCCTGATGGTTCGATGCTGCGTTTAAAAGATGTTGCACGTGTTGAATTTGGCGCGTATACTTATGGAAATTATACACGTACAAATGGCAAGCCCGGCGTTAATATCGCATCGTTTCAATTGGCTGGTTCCAATTCAGATGAGATACAAACTGCTATTGGCGAGCTGATGAAAAAAGTGAAAAAAAGTTTTCCTAAAGGAATTAATTATACTACTATTTATGATACAAAAATTCCGTTAGATGAATCAATCGATCAGGTAAAACATACTTTGCTTGAAGCATTTATTTTAGTGTTTATCGTTGTATTTATTTTCTTACAGGATTTCCGTTCTACATTAATACCTGCTATTGCAGTGCCCGTTGCCATCATCGGTACATTTTTCTTTATGCAAATTTTCGGGTTGTCGATTAATCTCTTCACATTGTTTGCGCTCGTGCTTGCAATTGGTATTGTGGTGGATGATGCGATTGTGGTGGTAGAAGCCGTGCATGCAAAAATGGAACATAAACATTTGCCTCCAAAAGCCGCTACAGTAGCGGCGATGAGCGAAATTACCGGGGCAATTATTTCCATCACATTAGTAATGAGCGCGGTGTTTTTACCAGTTGGTTTTATGAAAGGATCAACAGGCGTATTCTATCGACAGTTTGCATTTACATTAGCAATTGCCATTGTAATTTCTGCTGTTAATGCATTAACGTTGAGCCCTGCATTGTGCGCATTATTTTTAAAAGAAATTCATTCAACAAACGAAGATGGTTCTGCAAAAAAATTAACGTTCAAAGAAAAATTCTTTACTGGATTTAATTCAGGCTTTGCAAAACTCACGAATAAATATACAGGCAGTTTAAAATTTTTAATGCGCGCAAAATGGATTGTTGCTGCAGGATTAATTATTGTAACTGCATCAACAGTTTGGATGGTTGAAAAAACAAAAACAGGATTTATTCCTTCAGAAGATTTAAACTTTTTTGCCATCGCATTATCCATGCCCCCCGGCGCTTCACTTGATAGAACAACGGAGGTTATTAAAGAAGGTGAAAAAGTATTAAGCGGCATAGAATCCAAACGCGCAGTAATGGGTTTATCCGGATTTAATATTTTAACGCAATCGTCCAATCCCTCTGCTGCCGTGGCTTTCGTGTCATTCAAACCCATGCAGGATCGTGGAAAAATAAAAGACATTAATGTTATAATGAATGATACCAGGCAAAAGCTCGCAGCAATAAAAGGGGGCAACTTTTTTGTATTCACATTTCCAACCGTACCTGGCTTTAGCAATGTGGATGGATTAGATTTGATATTGCAGGACAGAAGCGGAAACGGAACGCTTAATAAATTTGCCAGTGTATCAACAAGTTTTATTGGCGAGCTGATGAAGCGCAAAGAAATTGCCTTTGCATTTACCTCTTTTAAATCAGATTATCCGCAACTGGAATTGCAGGTTGATAATGAAAAAGCACAACAGTTGGGCGTTAGTGTAAAAGATATTTTAAGTACAATGCAAGCCTATTTCGGAAGCGCACAAGCTTCTGATTTTAACCGCTTCGGAAAATATTACCGCGTGATGGTACAGGCAGATTTTGCAGACAGGGCCAACCCTTCAGCCATTAATAACATTGCCGTAAAAAATAAAAATGGTGAAATGGTTCCGATAAGTACGTTGGTAAAATTGAACCGCGTGTATGGGCCAGAAACAGTTTCACGTTACAATCTTTTTAATTCTATTGAGATTAATGCAATACCAAAACCAGGCTATAGTTCCGGTGATGCTATTAAAGCTGTTGAAGAAGTGGCACAACAAAATTTGCCAATTGGTTACACGTATGAATTTACAGGATTAACGAAAGAAGAAATTTCTTCCGGCGGGCAATCAGCATTAATATTTGCATTGTGTTTGGTGTTTGTTTACTTTTTATTATCGGCACAATATGAAAGTTATATTTTGCCAATGGCTGTAATCTTATCTATTCCCGCAGGTATACTCGGTGTTTTTATTGCCATCGGTTTAGTAGGAATTGAAAATAATATTTACGTTCAAGTAGCAATGGTAATGCTCATCGGGCTGCTTGCAAAAAATGCAATCTTAATCGTTGAGTTTGCCGTGCAGAGAAGGCGTGCAGGAAAAACATTAATATCATCCGCACTCGAAGCCGCGAAACTCAGGCTGCGCCCGATTATCATGACATCACTCGCTTTCATCGTTGGTATGATACCAATGATGCGCGCTGAAGGGCCATCTGCACAAGGCAATCATTCTATTAGTATTGCCGCAGCGGGGGGCATGATTTCGGGAGTAATTCTTGGGCTGTTTTCTATACCAATTCTTTTTGTTGTATTTCAATATTTGCAGGAAAGCGTGACCGGAAAACCGAAACGCGTTATTAATAAAAGTGATTTGCACTTACAGGAAATACCACAGTTAGAATTGAACTGATTAATAAAATAATTACACAAAAATTAAAATGAAACACGTAAAATTATATATCATCATCATGCTTGTTTTTTTTGCATGCAGAATTGCAAAAAACGACAAGGCGCCGGAAGCCCCGTTGCCACAGGCTTTCAGGAACACACCAGCAAATGCTGACACAACAAGTATCGCTGCAATTCCATGGAAAAATTTTTTTACAGATACAACGCTGCAGCAATTAATTGACAGCGCGATTGCAAAAAATTACGACATGCAACTTGCCGTAAAAAATATTGAAGCATCGCAATTATTATTAAGGCAAACGAAGTTGCTTAATTTACCAACAGCCAATTTACAAATTACCGCAGGCACAACGCGTTATTCTGATAACAGTTTAAATGGGTTAACTGCCAATCAATATTTGGGGGCAAGCCATATTGAAGATTATTCTGCAAATGTTGGCATCTCCTGGGAAGCTGATATATGGGGCAAAATCCGTGGCCGCAAAAGCATTGCGCTTGCACAGTATCTTCAAACAGAAGAAGCAAAAGCAGCTATACAAACAAACCTTATCGCAAATGTTTCTGAAGATTTTTATAACCTGTTAATGCTGGATGATCAATTAAAAATTGCAAAGAAAAATTTGGCATTAAATGACAGCACATTAATCGTTATCAGACTGGAATATAAATCAGGACAAGTAACAGCTTTAGCTGGTCAGCAGGCAGATGCACAACGATTAACAGCCGCTCAATTGATACCGCAATTTGAACAGGATATTCTATTACAGGAAAATGCATTAAGCATTTTAGCAGGAGAATTACCAGCATCAATTACACGGAACACTATATTGGATCACAAAAACATAACCGATAGTTTATCAGCCGGCATCCCTTCAGAAATGGTTGGCAGAAGGCCGGATGTAAAAAGTTTTGAATTGTCTTTAGCCATTGCAAATGCAAATGTGGGCATCTCAAAAGCAAATATGTACCCCTCATTAATAATCACGGCACAAGGCGGCATCAATTCATTTAAGGCAAGCAACTGGTTTAATATTCCCGCATCATTATTTGGAGCTGTCGCTGGAAGCCTTACCCAGCCTTTGTTTGACCATAATGAATTAAAAACAAAATATGAAATTGCAAAAGTTGAAAGAGAAAAAGCGGTGATACAATTCAGGCAATCAGTATTAAATGCTGTTGGCGAAGTTTCTGATGCGCTGGCAAAAATTGAAAAATTAAAAGCGCAAAGAAATATTGCAACAGAAAAAGTAAACACGTTGCAACAAGCTATTAATAATGCTGGTTTACTTTTTCAAAGTGGCATGGCAAATTATTTAGAAGTGATAACTGCACAAAGCAATGCGCTGCAAAGTGAATTGGATTTGTCTGTTATAAAACGCCAGGAGCTTGATGCAGCAATAGAATTATACAGATCGCTCGGCGGCGGAAGAGGCTAAAAATATTTATTAATAAGATTTTGTAAAGGCTGGATTTTTATCCAGCCTTTTATTTTATACAATTTTATTTTTTAGCGACATTAAATTTACCTTTCGTTATAAAAAATAAAAACATGAAAATTGTAAAATATTTTATTGCAATAATAATTTCTGTGTGTTGTTTTTTTCATGTGAATGCGCAAAGTATTGCTGCTGCCCCCGAATTT
>JABDAZ010000015.1:57136-59685 GCA_013288945.1 Bacteroidota bacterium
GGAATATTAAACCAGTTGCTTGCCTTAAATGAATTGATGCCGCCTTGTGCCGTGATTATTAATGAGGGGTACATATTTGCAAAATATTGACACCTATATTTTTCATTCTTCGGTTATTAATGAAGATTATGAAATTTATGTTTTGCGCACCGCAGCATATGATAGTGGCAAAATAAAATTGCCCGTGTTGTATATGACAGATGGCGATTGGAACATGACAGTTGCCATGAATTGCTTCAGCATGTTGCGCCAGGATTATAATACACGCGAACCATTGATTGTTGGGATTGGCTATGGCAAAGGAAAAAATAAACGCATGCGCGATCTTAACCCCCAAAACGGGGGGCAGAAATTTTTATCTTTTATTGAAAAGGAAGTGATCCCTTTTATTAATGACAAATACAGGACGGAAAAAGAAAAAGGCATTTACGGATATTCGATGGGGGGCATGTTTACAACTTATGTTTTATTTAACCGGCCTGATTTATTTGATGAAGTTTTTATTGGTGCGCCGGGAAATAATGGCGGCTCATTAATGCCGGCTGCGCGCCAGTATTTTAAAACACATAAAGATTTAAAGAGCAAAGTTTTTGCAGGCGTCGGAAGTTTTGAACATGAAACGGCAAACAATATTGATTCGTTTAAAAATTATTTGATAAGAAAAAATTGCCCGAGCCTGCAATTGCAAACGGATATTACTCCCAATGCCAATCACGGTGCTGCTTTGGCGGCTGTAATGCAGAATGCGATTTCATTTGGCTATTGTGAAAAACATAAAGCGGTTTCTGTAATTACCAATGTTTTTGAATTGCTTGCGGGCGAATATATGTGCGATGATAAATCAATTCCGGATGCCTTGCTGAGCGTAAAAAATGGTAAGTTTTATTGGCAGTTGAAAGTTCCTGGCGCTGCTATTAATGAGCTTGTGCCTGCAAGTGAAAACGATTTTTTTATGGTTGAAAACGAACGCATGTCTTTTTCGTTTAAAAAAGAAAATGGCAAAACAAAACTTGCTATAACAGGTGATGATAAAAAGAAATATTTATTTACGAAAATGGAATGAGTGATAAATAAAAAGTAAAAAACAAAAATTAAAAAAAGGATTTATTAATAATAAAGTGGAATGATAAACTGAAAGCTTAAGATCATTAATAACTATATGTACAAGTGTGCGACGCAACGGGTGATGATTAATGATTTTATGATCGGGCAAAAAAAATCCAGGTTTATTTATTTCTGGTAAACTTTGTTGCAAAAAGAATGTTATTTACTTTCACTCAAAAAATGGTTTGGTTTATTATGGTATTAATGTTGTTTTAAAAATTATTAATGCCGCGTAATTCACTAATTTTATTTTTTAATCAAAACTTTAACGCCGGTGCAGCATAGAATTTTAATTTTTGATGATGATGCAGATTTGCTTGAAGTCTGCTCAATAGTTTTACGGAATAAAAATTTTTTTGTGATTGCAAAATCGGATTGCACGGAAATAATTGCTGACATTGAAGTACACAATCCTGATGTAATTTTGATGGATAACTGGATACCTGAAATTGGCGGTATTAAAGCAACGCAACTCGTAAAAAGCAATATCGATTTTAAAAGTATTCCTGTAATATTTTTTAGTGCAAATTATAATTTGCCCGCACTTGCAGAAGAAGCTGGCGCAGATTTCTTTTTACAAAAGCCTTTTGAAATAAGCGATTTGGAATCTGTTGTTGAAAAAGCAATTAAGCATAAAACGCATTTATAAAAGCTTATTTAAATAGTCGGCTATTTCTGTGGACTTATAAATAAAATCAATTTTATTTTTTTTAATGGCCTGCAAAGGCATGTAAGGCATTTCGCATTCTTCAGGGTTTTGCACGATATTAATGCCGCCATATTTTTCAACAAACTCCATTCCATCTGCGCCATCAGAATTGGCGCCGGATAATAAAATGCAAATAAGCTTTTGCTGGTAAACTATTGCGGCAGATTTAAAAGCAACGTCAATACTTGGCCTGCTGAAATTTATTTTTTCAGAATAATCCAGCGAAAAAGTTTTATTTTTTTCGATAAGCACATGATAACCGGCTGGCGCCAAATAAATGCAACCGGGCTTTATTGGTTCCTTCTCTTCTATTTCAAAAACCTGTTTGCCGGATTTATATAAAATCAAATCAGTAAGCTTCGATTTGTAATCGGAATTTCTATGTAAAACTATTAATATGGAAATTTTAAAATCGTTGCGTAAGTTTTCAAGTATTGCTAATATAATTTTAAGGCTGCCCCAGGAGCCACCAATGACGGCCATTTGCGCGGATTCATTTATTTGTTTTTGCGCCATATTTTTTCTTTATTTTCTACTTGTATATATTTTGTTGCAAGGTTAGAAAAGCGCAAAGATTCTTTGGTGCCCAATGCAAGAAAGCCGAGATTTTCTAAACTTGCATCAAATAAAGAAAGCACTTTGGCCTGCAAATCTTTATTAAAATAAATTAAAACATTTCTGCAAAGTATAAACTGAAAATGATTGAAAGAAAAATCAGACACTAAATTATGCGTTG
>JABDAZ010000016.1:0-8193 GCA_013288945.1 Bacteroidota bacterium
TATATACTGACCTGCCGGTTGATGACAACCCCTCTTACATCTTTAATATTTTAACTGGTGCAACAGGGCATTGTTTTATACAACTCTCAAAAACAAATGGCACACAAACAGTAACACAAATCATTGGTAAGACCACTTCAAAGGCGCTTGCTGTACTTGCGTTTCCAGTGGCTGGCAAAATAATAGATAACAGCCTGCACAAATACAATGCATCGCTGACTATGAAAATTACACCAGCACAATTAACCACCGAAATTAATGCTGTTCTTGCTGTTGGCAATACACCCTCTTATAATATGTGGGACAACAATTGTGTTGATTATGCGCTGGATATTTTTAATGCAGTTCGTCCTGGCAATCCGCTGAACGTTGGTATGTCAATAGATCCATCCACAAATGAAGCATACCAAACACCGCAAAGTTTATATATCGCTTTGCAGAATTTAAAAACGGCGAACGGCCCGGATGCTGCAAACATTACAACGGATGTCGTGAAAAACGCCGGTATAAGTACGGCTATACAACAATAATTAATCAATATGGCAAACAGCATCTATAAGATCAATAAAGGAATAAACACCAGCATTGAATTTAAGGGTTTAAAAGCGCAGTATATCTGGTATCTCGGCGGGGGGCTTGTTGGCCTTATGATCCTGTTTGCCATAATGTATATCATCGGGATCAATTCATTTATTTGTGTCGGATTAACTTTGATTGCCGGAGCATTTTTGTTCATGTATGTTTATAAATTAAGCAATACATATGGCGAACACGGGATGATGAAAAAAGTTGCAAAGCGCAGCATACCAAAAACAATAAAAAGTTATAACCGGAAATTATTTGTTGTATGGAACAAACAATCAAAATAAGAGGCGCAGCACCAGACGATTTGGACAATGTATTTGCGTTCATCTCGCACCTGGAAGAAACAACTTTTGACTTTAAAACCTTTAAGGAAAGGTTTGTGCTGAACCTTGAAAACAAGCATTGTATTTATCTTGTTGCGGCAAATGAATATGATGAAGCCATTGGTTTTATCAGTTGCAAGGGGCAGTATTTATTGCACCACGAAGGTTTGGTTTTTGAAATCCAGGAAATGTACGTGGCAAGAAATTTCCGGGATAAGGGCATTGGTAAAATGATGTTTGCAGCACTTGAAGAAAAATTAAAAGTAATTGGCTGCGCAAGTTTTGAAGTAACAACGAATGTAAAAAGAAGTGATGCCCGCAGGTTTTATACAAAGCTTGGCTTTGTACAAACGCATGTAAAGTTTGTGAAAGGGATATAGATTTTTTAACGTGAAGAATGAAATGTGATGGAAAGAGAATTAAAGGACATATTGCCTGTACTTGGTGTTGAACATGACTGTATATTATCCAAACAAGGGGATGTAACCATTGGTTTCTCAGTGACACTGCCTGAAATATTTACGCTATCCAATGATGAATACGAAAGCTTTCATCAATCATGGATAAAAGCAATCAAGATACTTCCTAAACAATCTGTGTTTCATAAACAAGACTGGTTTATTGATTCAAAATACGCACCGGAATTTACAAAAGATGATGTTAGTTTTTTATCACGCAGCAGCGAACGGTTTTTTAACGAGCGGCCTTACTTGGATCATCGCTGTTATATTTTTCTCACCAAAAAACCAGCGAACCGGAAATTATCATCATCTGTATTCTCCAATTTATTGCGTAAATCAATAGTGCCTGAAGAAACTTTAAATCCATTATTGCGGCAAGAGTTTTTGGATGCTGCGGGACAATTCAAACGGATTTTAGAAGACAGTGGATTTATAAAATTGGATCGTTTGAAAGATGACGAACTAATGAGTATACAAAGTAAAGCTGGAGTGATAGAAAAATATTGTTTCCTGCTGGAAGATGAAAAATTAATTGTCAAAGACATTTCATTTAATGAAGGTATCCTTGTTGGCAACCAGGTTGCACAATTATATACATTGTCCAATCCTGCAGAATTGCCCGGCCTGTGCGGTTCAAGAATAAACTACGATAAGTATTCAACAGACAAAACAAAATTCTCTGTTGGCTTTGCATCAGCGCTTGGGCAATTGTTGCCATGCAATCATATTTATAACCAGTATATTTTTCTGGAAGACTTTCAGAAGACTATTAAATTTTTTGAAAGCAAAAGGTTGCGGTTGCAATCATTGAGTGCTTATTCAAGAGAAAACGCAATCGCAAAAGAAGCAACCAATGATTTTTTAAATGAAGCGGTTGGCGAACAGCGTTTACCTGTGAAAGCACATTTTAATGTGCTGGTCTGGACAGATGAAAAAGAATCGTTGAAAGACTTAAGAAATATGGTTTCATCGGCACTCGCACAAATGGATGCAGTGGCGAAGCAGGAAGTGGACGGGGCGCCGCAAATATTCTGGGCTGGTATCCCTGGTAATGCTGCTGACTTTCCAATGAATGATACATTCGATACGTTCGCTGAACAGGCAAGTTGTTTTTTAAATCTTGAATCAAATTACCGTTCTTCTTTATCGCCTGTTGGAATACGTTTGGGCGATCGGCTTACGGGTAAACCTGTTCATGTTGATATCAGTGATGAGCCCATTAAAAAAGGATTGACAACAAACAGGAATAAATTTATTCTTGGCCCATCAGGAAGCGGTAAATCATTCTTTACAAATCACATGGTGCGTTCATATTATGAACAGGGAACGCATGTAGTACTTGTTGATGTTGGGCATTCGTACAAAGGCTTATGCGACATGGTTAATGGATACTATTTCACGTACAGTGAAACCAACCCCATAAAATTTAATCCATTTTATATTGATGGTGTTTTAGATACGGAGAAAAAAGAAAGTATCAAAACACTCTTGCTTGCACTTTGGAAAAAAGACAATGAAACATTTAACCGTTCAGAGTATGTAGCATTGTCCAACGCATTGCAACTGTATTATGAGACCAACAAAAAATTTGCATGCTTCGATTCTTTTTATGAATTTCTGAAAGATGATTTTGTAAAAGTTTTGCAAACGGATAAGGTCAAGGAAAAAGATTTTGATGTCAGTAACTTTTTATATGTGCTTCGTCCATATTATAAAGGTGGAGAATTTGATTATTTATTAAATGCCACTGAGAATTTGGATTTATTAAACCAGCGCTTTATTGTTTTTGAACTGGACAATATCAAAGACCACCCGATTTTATTTCCTGTTGTCACACTCATTACCATGGAAGTTTTTATTTCCAAAATGAGAAAACTCAAAGGCATCCGCAAAATGATACTGATTGAAGAAGCCTGGAAAGCCATCGCCAAAGAAGGCATGGCGGAATACATCAAATATTTGTTTAAGACAGTTAGAAAGTTTTACGGTGAGGCAATTGTGGTGACGCAGGAAGTGGAAGATATCATTTCATCACCGGTTGTAAAGCAAGCTATCATTAATAACAGCGATTGTAAAATATTGCTTGATCAAAGTAAGTACCAAAACAAGTTTGACCAGATACAGGAATTGCTTGGCCTTACTGAAAAAGAAAAAGCATTGGTGCTATCCATCAACAAGGCAAATGATCCAACGAAAAAATATAAGGAAGTTTTTATTTCACTCGGAGGGATTTTATCAAGGGTGTACAGAACGGAAGTTTCGTTGGAAGAATATTTAGCATACACAACTGAAGAAACAGAAAAAATCAAAGTGCAGGAATATGCAATGAAGTTTGGAGGCGATACACAAAAAGGCATTGCAGCCTTGGCGGCTGCAATGAGAATTTAAAGGATTAGATACAGAGTTGTCATTCGTTCAGTACGAATGTATGCCAGTTCAGATTTTTAATCAATTGAATTTATACACGAGAAATGGAGTTGATGGGGATAAGGCAAAAAAAATGCACTGCAGCGGCCAGGCTGCAATGCAAATAGTTTCCAATTGAGGGTTTAGTGTAAAATTCGAAATTATAAACGGCTGCTGTTTTTAAAAATTGCAGTATGCATATAAATTAATTTATTGTATGATAAAATATTTTTTGATCATGTTTTTTGGATTGCTTTTGTCGTCATGTAAAAATATAAGTGCAGACAACGGGATAAAAAATTTCCTGCCCGGTGTTTATGTAAACCATTCAGCCGGTAGTTACAGTATTGCTTTTGATACGCTCGTTGTAACACATGAGGATGAAAATATCTTTTCTGTAGAAAGGAAAGTCTCCTTTCAAAAAATAAGGCATGGTGTGTTGCAATCAAAAGAATACCACCTTGAACAGTGGCTGGCTGTTTATAATGATGAAACAAAAGTTCTGACTGAAACAGGAAAAGGAAGGATACTTTCTTATGTACCGGAAAAGAAAAAATTGTATCTGAATAATTCAGTGTATCAAAAAATTAATTGATGAAAAAAATAATTGTTTTTTTATTTCTTATTGGCTTTTCATTTCAATCCCATGCACAAATACCTGTCATCAGTGTTATAACAATGCTTGTTAAAAAAGTAATCAATGCAATTGATCTCGAAGTGGAAAACCTGCAGAACCAAACTATCTGGTTACAGGATGCACAAAAGACTTTGGAGAATGCGATGGCACAGTTGCAACTGGATGGCATTACCGGTTGGGTGCAGCAAACGAAAGATTTGTACAGCGAATATTACCAGGAACTGTCACTCGTGAAATCAGTCATCGCTGATTATGATAAAGTGAAAAAAATTATTACCCTGCAGGAAAATATCATTTCAGAATATAATTCCGCGTATTCAAAATTCAAACAGGATAAAAATTTTACCTTATCGGAAATCACTTACATGTACAATGTTTATTCAGGTATCCTGAATGAGAGCCTGAATAATGTGAACCAGGTTTTGCTTGTGGTAAATGCTTTTGTCACGCAGATGAGTGATGCAGGAAGGATGAATATTATTAATAATGCGGCAGCGAACATGCAAAAAAATTACAATGATCTGAAACAGTTCAACAACCAGAATATTCAAATCAGTTTGCAACGATCATACGAGAACAATGATTATCAAACAGTAAAACAATTATACGGACTACCATGAAAAAAATACTCATCATTATAATAGTCTCCTTTTCAATTACGAATTCGGATGCACAAGGCTTAAGTAATTTCTTTTCTCAAAAGGAAGCTGATATAAAATATATGCTGCAACAAATTGCTGCATTGCAGGTATATATTGGTTATGCAGAGAAAGGTTACAGCATTGCACAAAAAGGGCTGACGTTTATTGGTGACGTAAAGAAAGGGGAATTTGATTTGCACAGTGCGTTCTTTAATTCATTAAGTGCTTTAAACCCTTCCATAAAGAATTATGCAAAGGTTGCTGATATTATTTCCTACGAGCTTTCTATAATCAGCAGCTTCAAAAAAATATTGCAATTAAAAAATATGTCGCCTGCAGAAGTAAGCTATTTACAATCGGTGTATAATAACATGAGCGATGCCTGCACCAAATCATTGACTGATTTGATAAATATTATTACAGACAATACTTATCAGATGAAGGACAATGACCGTGTGGCACGCATTGACAATATTTATGCGGACATGCAAAATAAATATGCATTCACGCAAAGTTTTACAAGCGACGCAAATTTGCTTGCCGCACAAAGACAAAATGAATTGTATGAAACTCAATTTTTAAAATCATTAGAATGAAAAAATTATTTCTGATACTGATTATATTTTTCTTTTCATCCGCATTGAAAGCACAGAGTTATGAAGTGCAGCGTTTAATACTCGACATTCAGAAGCTTGCGCAAATGAAAAGCATATTAACTGATTTATATAAAGGTTATGAAATATTAAACACCGGTTACAATACTATTAAAAGTATCAGTGAAGGAAATTTCAATTTACATAAAGCATTCTTAGACGGTTTGCTTGCTGTAAGCCCTGCTGTACGCAATTACCAGCATGCTATTGATATTATAGATTATGAAACCAGGATTGTTACAGAGTATAAATCTGCACTGAATACTTTTAAGCAGGACAAACATTTTAATCCTGATGAGATAACTTATATCATCAATGTATATAACAATTTAATCAGCGGGTCACTGACCAATCTTTCCAATTTATTAAATATTGTTACTGCAAGTGTTTTGAGAATGAGTGATCATGAAAGGATGCATGCTATTGACGGAATTTATAATGATACAAAAGATAAATATCTATTTCTCCGGCAGTTTAATAACAGCACTACAATACTCGCTGTGCAAAGAGCAACGGATTTGAATGATGTGCAAACCATTAAAAGTTTGTATGGGTTGCAATGATTAAGTGATAAGTAAAACATGTGTGTATGAAAACGTGTGTAAGGATTATTTTACTGGTATTGGTATGCATTGTATTTCCGGGAATAATGTTCGCGCAATCCGGCGTTGCAGGCGATATCAAAGGTTTACAATCTGTGCTGGATACGATCTATGATCAGATGCTTCCACTCTGCAGCAGCCTGATTGGTGTTGGCCGCGGGCTCGCTGGTTTTGCAGCCACCTGGTATATCGCTGTACGAGTGTGGAGACATATTGCCAATGCAGAACCCATTGATGTGTTCCCATTGTTCAGGCCTTTTGTGATTGGCTTTTGTGTATTAATCTTTCCTTCTGTTATTGCCATGATTAATGGCGTGCTGCAACCAACGGTTACTGCAACCAATGGCATGGTTACAGATTCAGATGCAGCAATTGCAACATTACTTGCACAAAAACAACAGGCTGTTCAGAATTCTGATTTCTATAAAATGTATATCGGCCCTGATGGAAATGGGGATCGTGATAAATGGTACCAATATACACATCCCGATGATCCAACCGGAAACAATGAAGGTGTTTTTGAAAGCGTCGGCAACGATATAAAATTCGCAATGGCGAAAATGAGTTACAACTTTCGCAACGCCATTAAAGAATGGATGAGCGAGATGCTGCAAATTTTTTATGAAGCTGCCGGTTTATGTATCAATACCATCCGGACATTTTATTTAATTGTGCTTGCTATACTTGGGCCGCTTGTTTTTGGATTATCAGTTTTTGATGGGTTACATCACACGATCACTGTATGGCTTGCACGCTATATCAATATTTTTTTATGGCTGCCTGTGGCAAACATATTCGGCAGTATCATTGGAAAGATCCAGCAGAACATGATACAGCTTGACATCAACCAGATACAGGCCAATGGTGATAGTTATTTCAGTTCAACAGATACTGGTTATTTAATTTTTTTAATCATTGGTATCGTTGGATACTTCACGATTCCATCAGTAGCCAATTATATCGTCAATGCTGGCGGCGGCAATTCATTACTCCATAAGGTTTCCAATATGTTTAATTCATCAGCGCGAACAGTTGTATCAACTACCAGTTCAGGTCTTGGTGTGGTGACAGATTCGATAAGCAGTGGAGCATCATCGGTAACAGACAGCATTGCAAAACAAGATTCCAATGGTGGTTATTTCGGGAGGCATGGGAGCAGTTCCCCTGACGGGTACCACAGCTCCGGCGGATTTATGGCAAACAAAATTTCAGGCAAAATCGATCGGCGCAACTCTTAAAACAAAATCGAATGTTCCAGCATACAAAAAATATAGATACTGCTTTCAAACACATCAAATGGTTTTCTGTCATGCTGGTCATTGCATGTATGATCATCAGCATGTATGCACTCTATGCAAACCATAAAATATCCAACGAATCCTTATCACGCGTTTTTATCCTCGCCAATGGAAAAGCATTAGAGGCATATGCTGCTGATAGAAAAGATAATATTCCAGTTGAAGCGCGTGATCATATCAGTATGTTCCATCATTATTTTTTTACCCTTGACCCCGATGAAAAAGTAATAACGAATAACATCACTAAAGCATTATATCTGGCTGATGGGTCTGCAAAAAAACAATATGATAATTTAAAAGAGAGCGGTTATTACATCAACCTGATCTCGGGAAATATCAGCCAGCAAATTGAAATTGACAGTATTGAAATTAATATCAACAGTTATCCATTCTATTTCAAATTTATTGGACGTGAAAAATTAATACGGACTACATCTATTGTTACAAGATCATTAATCACTGAAGGTTATTTAAGAAACGTAACACGCTCGGATAATAACTCTCATGGATTTTTAATAGAGAAATGGACAATCATTGAGAATAAAGATTTAAAAACTGAGAACAGATGAAGACAATTATTAAAAATA
>JABDAZ010000016.1:8203-49615 GCA_013288945.1 Bacteroidota bacterium
GCTTTCACAGACACCCGGATGAGTTTTACTTTTTTACTGATTAAAGTTTTTTGTTTGCTATGCAGTATCATCAGTGTGCGAATTATTATTAAAACCATCTTTTTAAAAACACCTGATACGATAATAATCAAACATCCTATTATCCCTGCGCATATTGGCAAATCCAGTTTTGTACAACCGGGGTTTTATATTTCACCATCTGATTTTAACAGGGTTGAATTGATTAAAAAATATTTAGACAGTTTATCGCTAACAGATAAAAACAAATATGCGGAAATCATTAAACTCAGGCCGGGACTATATGACAGCATCGCCTTATTTGAAAAAATATATCAGTCACAATCAAAAAAATAATATGGAAACAACATCACCCAAATTTTTAAAGCAGCGTAAATTTTTTATGGTATTGCCATTACTGGTCATACCTTTTCTTACGATCATTTTTGTTGCGCTTGGCGGTGGCAAAGGAAATGTAGCGCAGCATGAAGCAACCAATGCAGGGCTCAATTTAAAATTACCGGATGCACATTTTAAAAAAGGAAAAGAAAAAGACAAACTCGGATCGTATGAACAGAGTAATAAGGATTCTCTACGTATCCATGAAGCCATGAAAAATGATCCGTATTATAAAAGGCAAAATCACCTAGCTGATTCACCATTTACCAATCAATTGCAATCCATCATGCAGCATGCAGCCATTGAAAACAACCAGCAGGGGATGACTGCATTAAATAATACGCCTGTTGATCCGAATGAAAAAAAAGTAATGGATAAACTGGCTTTACTAAAAACCGCACTGTCTAAAAAAACGGAACAAGTACAGCCGGGTTATTCAAATTCCAACTCCCCTGATATAGAAAGATTACAAATGATGATGCAAAATATGCAACAAAATAATTCAAGGCAAAGCGAACCAGAAATAAACCAGATTGATAAAGTGCTTGAAAAATTAATGCTTGTCCAGCATCCTGAAATGCTGCAGGACAGCATGAAAAATCTGACATTGAAAAACAAACCTGAAAGTTTTGCAGTCACACTCAATGATACATCCGAACAACAGGGGTTTTATGGATTTAGTGATGACATTGAAACCAATCATTCAAATGCCATTGAAGCGGTTGTTGATGAAACACAAACATTGGTAAGTGGTGCTGTTATCAAATTAAGGTTGCTGCAAAACATTTATGTGCATGGCGCGCTCATTGCAAAAGATCAGTTGATTTATGGAATTTCTTCACTTAATAATGAACGTCTGAAAATTTCAATTACTTCTTTACGGTGCAATGATAATATTCTTCCTGTCTCACTTGAAGTTTTTGACATGGATGGATTAGCCGGCATATATATACCAGGCAGTATTAACCGTGACGTCAGTAAAGCTTCGGCTGATGAAGCAATAAGCAGTGTTGGATTAACATCGTTAGATCCTTCGCTTGGAGCGCAGGCTGCGAGTGCAGGCATACAGGCTGCAAAAACTTTAATCAGTAAAAAAGTAAAACTCATCCGGGTGTCTGTGAAAGCCGGATATAAAGTGTTGCTCAAAGATTTAAATCAAAAATAAAATAAGCGTTATGAAAAAATTATGTGCAGTATGGTTCGTGTTGTTTTCATTCAAATGTTTTTCTCAGATTGCTATTGAACCCTATCCTTTACAAATCGGATATAATAAAACAACCAATTTGTTATTTCCTTATGCCATTAAAAGTGTTGACCGTGGCAGTAAAGAAATATTGGTACAAAAAAATAAGGGCAATGAAAATGTATTGCTGGTGAAAGCAAATAAAGAAAATTTCATTACCACTAATTTAAGTGTGATAACGACAGATGGGAAATTATATTCTTTCCTGGTGAGTTATGCAAGTGAGCCGCCATTGCTGAATATTTCGTTTGATGCAGATTCAATTAAATCACAGCCATCTTTTTTAAACAAGTCTGTTCGAAGTGAACAAATGAAACTCTCTTTGCGAAGCATTTATATAGATAAAAAGGTGCTTTGGTTTCACTTTGATATAAAAAATAATTCGCTGATTGATTTTACACCAGCTTATATCAAATTTTTTGTCCAGGATAAAAGTAAAGCCAAAAGAACCGCTGAGCAGCAAACGGAACTCGTTCCTCTTTTCCGGTTAACCATGCCCGTTATAGCAGGACAAACCAAACAACAATTTGCATTTGCATTTTCGCAATTCACTTTATCAAAAGACAAACGGCTTGTTTGTGAGATTAGTGAACAGAATGGTGGAAGGATATTGCTATTGCACATTAGTAGCAGGACACTTCTCCTGGCGCGTCTGCCATCCCCTCATGAATAACGTCTATAATCTTTTTCAATAAAGTCATGGATAAAGAACATGTCATATCAGATGATGCCCTTTATGAAGCCGGGCTTGCCATACAGAAAAACGAAAACTGGCTTGCTTATAACAGCAGCAGTTATTTTTTGGAAAAGAAGGATATGTATTTTTTTAAGGACCGTGAGGATGCAGAAGAATTTGCATCAGGTAATATCAGCGAATATGACCTGTTTAATGTAATCAATGTTTATTCAGTTGCAGATCTGTTCAGGCAAATAACTTATGGGACAGATCTGCGCCAGCAATTAATTATTTCATCACAACAAAATGCTACAATTATGAACGAAAAAAATCTTGACTATTTAAAAGACAACATTAAGTACCTCGGCTTCGGGGACAAGATGAACGGTTCGCTTGAAAAAAACATGAATGAGGGTAAGCCGGAATTCACACTGAATGCGTCTTTCGCAGTGAAGGATGATACGCTGGGCGCCGCCCTCCATTTCAGGAAATCCGAAGCCTCGGATATGTATTTCCTAAACAGTTATGATGCGCGGCTCAGCAGGCCGGAAAAAGAAGATGTGTCGCAAAGTTTCCGGTTGGACAACGGCAAGGGGGTGACGGCGAAAGAAGCGTATAATTTACTCGAAGGAAGATCAGTGCTGAAGGAAATGACCAACCAGCAGGGTGAAAAATACCAGGCGTGGATAAAACTGGATTTCGAAAATAAAGATGAGAAGGGCAATTTCAAAGTGCAACGTTTTACGGACAATTACGGGTACAACCTGAAGGGGGCCGTTGTGAATCTGCCCCTTGCTGCGCTGAGTGAAGAAAAAGAAAACCAGCTGATGAAGTCGCTTCAGAAAGGCAACATCCATGAAGTGGCGATGCTGGACGGGAAGGAAGAAAAGAAAATGTTTATCGCGGCCAACCCGCAATATAAGACAATGGATATTTATGACAGTGACATGAAATCTTTGTCGCGGGAACAAAAAGAAAAACTGCAGTATGAGCCTGATGCTGCGGTGCACCAGATGAAAACTAAATCTGAAAATGCCGGAACTGTAAAAGAGCCCGGCGCTGCATTATCAAACGGAAAGGAAAATAATTTGGGCGAGGATAAGGGTGCAAAAAAATTATCGGCGATAAAAAACGAGGAACAGGCCCAAGGGAAAGACGGTGCAAAAAAAAAGTCTGTGAATGAAAAAGGGCCGGACAAAAAAGAGAATAAGTTTAAGGGCCATGCAAAGACGGATAATGTTGAAAGTTTGCTGCCAAAGAAAAGGACACAGCAACACGGGAAAGGAATGAGTATGTAATTACATTTCCATCTTTGGAAGCACACGCTTCCATTTTGGGAAATGCATGCTTATCGGCAGAGCCTGGTTATTATTCTTACTAACGGTCATGTGTACACGAAAATAGTGGGATGGATCTGCGGGAACATTATATTGGATTTTATGATGCGGTGTCAAATGATGCGAGGATAAACCCAACGCATATCAGTATGTACATGGCCATCCTTTACCAGTACCTTTTGCAGGAAACAGGTGATGCGGTCCAGGTAACCAGGCAGTCGCTGATGCAGCATGCAAAAATCAGTGCGCGGTCAACCTATAATAAATGTATGAATGACCTGCATGATTACGGGTACATCAGGTATCTGCCGACCTGCAGTTATTATCTGCCAAGTATCGTGTATATCAAAAAAATATAGTTCTGATTAGTGTGAATGAAAAATGAATTGAAATGGATCCGAACAATAAAACACCCATACTTTTTCCATATGACCCGCAGCAATTTTGGGAACGACTGCGGCTCATCATCCGGGAGGAAATAATTAAATCAGAAAAGGAAAAGTCCCCTGCCGTAAATTATGAAACGGCAGGGCTTACTTATAAACCCCTGTTTAAGATGAACGAGGTTTGCAAACTCTTCCAGATTACAAGGCCAACTATCTATGAATGGATAAAGGAAGGCAAATTGAAACCCTATAAGATCCGTTCGCGGGTTTATTTTTTATGGAACGATATTTCCAGTCTGCTGAAAAATCCCCAAGATTAATTTGCCACTAAAAGGGTTTGGCCATCAACTGTATTTTTCTCATGGCTAACATTACCAGCATTCAATTTTTCCCGCAATGCATTCATATCATCACTTATTTTCCTGTCCACAATTTTTGCATAATGCTGCGTTGTTTTCAAATTGCGGTGTCCCAGCATTTTTGATACGGTTTCAATTGGAACACCATTGCTTAACGTGACTGTGGTTGCGAAGGTGTGCCGCGCGATATGATAAGTCAGTGTTTTGCTTATCCCGCAGAGGTCTGCGATTTCCTTGAGATACGCGTTCATTTTTTGGTTGCTTAATACAGGAAGGAGAAGATCTTTCAGCATGCATTGCGTATGGTCATTGTATTTTTGCATGATTTCCATAGCCACAGGTAACAGCGGAATCCTTGCTGCAACATCTGTCTTTTGTCTTTTGCTTAATAGCCATTTATTTCCGTCAATGCCAATATAGATATCTGCCCGTTTCAATTTTTTTACATCTGCATATGCCAATCCGGAATAACAACTAAAAAGAAAAATATCCCGCACCATCCTCAATCTTTCAAATTGCAATTCTTTACTGGCAAGCGTTGTCAATTCAGGCTCAGTAAGCGGATCACGTTCTACCTCCCGCTTGGTGATTTTGAAATTCATAAAAGGATCCCTTATCAGCCAGCCATTTCGTACACACCGGTTAACTATTTTTTTAAAGTTGCTTAAGTACTTCATGGTTGAATTATGCCCGCATTTTCGGGTACAGCGTAGCCAGTGTTCATATTCAGTTATGAACTCGTGGTTGAGTTTTGTGATGTCCATATCGCTGACTTTATATCTGACCTGTAAAAAAGATTGTGTGTGCCTGAAAGATGTTTGGTAACGTTCGAGGGTTCCGGAGGAAAATTCCTGGCCAATCAGGGATTGCATCTGATCATTGTGGTGCCGGAATACTTCCATAAGCATATGTTTTTCTTTTCCAGGCTCAATGCCCAGCAATTTATTTTTGATATTTTCTGCAGTCACCTCCTTATCTGTCTCGACGAGCTGGCGTTTTGCCTCAAATACTTTTTGCTGCAGTGTGTCAAGAAATGCGTTGAACAGCTTTACATCGTCAGTTTTTCCATACATCCTTCCCGCATCCGGGTTCCATTTAACCGGATCACATTTTCTTTTGGTACTGACTTCAGCTGCTGTTCCATCAACAGTAATGCGCATGGAAATGACAATTTCCCCCGTCTTGTATCCCCTGGGTTTTCTCATAAAAAATAACAGGCCAAAACTCTTCTCCATTTTACTCACTTTTAATTTGATAAAATTAGGTTTCCGAACGTGCTTCGTAACAAACTCAAATCCTTACAAAGTGTTAATAGAAAGCGGGTTGTGTAATTTCCAGTGAGTCTTTATAAGAAAACAAAAGACTCAACGATTTACTCACTGGAGTTTACCTGTTAAACGGTGTAAAGCGGGGTTAGTTGATGTCATGCTAAAAACAAAAAAGCCCGCCAACACTGAGTTTCGCGAGCTTTCCTTATTTTGATTTACCTGAATTAACTGATTCTGGCGGAGGGGAAGGGATTCGAACCCTTGATAGGATTTCTCCTATACACACTTTCCAGGCGTGCCAGTTCAACCACTCCTGCACCCCTCCGTAAAGGGCAGCAAAAGTACAGTTTAATGATGTATCATTCGAATATTTTTTGCGCGTTTGCAGTTGTTATCGCTGCTACTTCTTCTACACTTATGTTTTTTATTTCTGCAATTTTTTGCGCAATGTAAATAAGATAACTGCTCTCATTTCTTTTACCGCGAAACGGTACCGGCGTTAAATAAGGCGCATCAGTTTCCAACACAATATGTTTTAAATCTATTTCTTTTAATAATTCTGTTAATCCTGATTTTTTGTATGTAACTACGCCGCCAATGCCGAGGTAAAAACCAAGCTCGATAATTTGTTTTGCTGATTCTATCGTTCCCGAAAAACAATGAAAAATCCCTTTTAATTTTCCATGCTGGTGTTCTTTAATAATATTAATACTTTGTTCCATCGATTCGCGCGAGTGAATAACGATTGGCAAATTGTATTGCAATGCCCATTCAATTTGTTTGTGAAAACTTTCATATTGTTGTTCCGCAAAAGTTTTATCCCAATAAAAATCCAAACCAATTTCTCCAACTGCTGCAAACTTTCTTTGCATTAATAAATCTTCAACCATTTTTAATTCATCAATATAATTTTCTTTCACCGCGCATGGATGAAGGCCAGCCATTGCAAAACATTTGCCGGCAAACTTTTTTTCCAGTGCAAACATGGCTTCTAAACTTTTACTATCAACCGCAGGAAGGTAAAATTTTTCAACACCATTTTCGGTTGCGCGCTGCATTATTTCATTAATGTCTGCATCAAATTCCGGCATGTATAAATGACAATGTGTATCTATAAGTTTCATTAAATGAGGAGCGTTTTAATTATAAAAAAAACATTTTTTCTATATATTAATATGTAGGTGCGCAATATTAATTGCTTTTAAAAAATATTTATCAGAACCACAGAACTCAATACTGTAGCAGATTGTGTGCGATTGGCTTTATATTATCACGTTGCAATAACCGTAAAAACCACATCTGCAAAGTGTTGCAAATGAAATTACTTTGGATTATAAAAAAAAAGTTTTTACCTTTAAAACAGTTTTCATAGGGTACGGATTAAAAACGGGCCAGGATGTCTATCCAGGCCCAATTCATTTTAAGACAATTAATTACCAGTTTTACCCGCAATTTTTTTTCTCCCACTGTTAATAAATCACTTCAAAAGAATACCCAAATCGGGAAAAATAATTTAATGTTTCCCTTAATGAAACTTTCATTTTTTCTAATGCTTTTTCACTATCGTGGAATACAATTATTGATCCATTTGCAGCATGCTTAATAACGTTTGATGTACAAGTTTCTGCACTAATTTTTTCATCAAAATCTCCACTCAATACATCCCACATAATTATTTTTATATTTTGTTTTATTAATGCCGCAATTTGAAACTGAGAAATTCTTCCGTATGGTGGGCGAAAAAGATTGCTGTCAATAATCTTTGCTGCATCTTTTATATCATCAAAATAATTTTCATCAGAAACCTTCCATCCATTCAAATGATTTTGCGTGTGGTTGCCCGTGCGGTGCCCTTCATTCAAAATCCGTTTATACAATTGCGGATGCGTTTCAACATTTTTTCCGATGCAAAAAAAAGTTGCTTTTGCATTATACTTTTTTAATTCATCAAGTACAAAAGGCGTTGCAGTTGGATGCGGGCCATCATCAAAAGTTAAGTAAATTTTTTTTTCTTCAACAGGCATATTCCAAATGCAGGAAGCAAATATTTTTTTTAAAAACCCCGGCGTTTTTACAAAGTAAAACATACTGCAAAATTACTAACCGGCCGCGAAGTTTACAGAAGAAAAATTGATGTTGAAGAACAGCAATATTCGAAGATCATTAATAAAATTTATTGTCCGATCATCAGGTTCATTAATAAACATTTATTGCGTCGCACACTTGTACATTAGTTTATTAATAAGCAATTATCTGAACCGGATTTAAATGGATTAATAAAATTGATGGGATTAATGTAATGATAATTGCAAATTATTTTTACTCTTTATTAAATATCATTTTCACATTATCACATTTCCAAACTTCCACATTAATAAGTATTAATATGAATAACAACATTATGCTGACGAAAAATTTTTCCGTTTTTATTTACAAAATCCTGTTGCGTTTTTTCATCCGTTAATATCTTATCCATATACTTTTGAACAGGTTCATTTTTTAAAGTAACAGTATCTCCAAAAAAAAATCGCATCATCGATATACCCGCGCAGCAAAGGTTCCATCTGGCTGTAAAACAAATTGGTTCCTGCAAAAATATCACTGCCAATAATTTTATCGCCAGATACACAAACAAAGCCAACGATAGTAGTATCCGAATGTTTTATTTTCTGATCAAAAAAATTAAAATATTCATCGCCAGGGCCGGCCACTCTTTTATCAACGTTGCGCGATAAATAGGCAAGCGTGTTATTTTTAATTCCTTTATTCTCTAATTGATTTCCTATTTCACGCCAGATTAATGGTTGGTTTTTTGTTTCATCCAACACTTTTCGCAAATGGTTATTTGCATAATTACTGTACTCGAATTTTTTTTCTTTATCGCTCCATCGCTCTTCTTCCACACACATTACAGAGATGTATTGATCTTTATGCGTCGGCTCTAAAATCGTATCTTTCGCAACCATTCTGTCTTGCCGCCCGCCAGCAATTACTTCACCGGAATTTATAAGAATAGGATTATCAGAATTGTTATTAATGCGCAGCCAATGTACATTTTCAACAGACGCAGTGCCTCTTTCAGAAACTGTTGCAAGGCCATTGTGCAATGCATTACTAAGCGACATTATATTTGGAGAAACCGGTTGTGCTGCTAAAGGATTGCCTTGCCCTTTTAACATGCGAATGGGAATTACTTTTAAATTTTTATATTGCCAGGCACTGTCGTAATCAACAAAAACGGTTTTGTAAGTGATTTGTGAGAAGGCATTTGCGCCGCTAAAAACAAGCAATATTATAAACAGATATTTCAAGATGATGGATATGTTTTTCAAATTTACTTAATAATGTGCAGAGATCATAACGCATAGTTTTGAAAAAAACGATGGCTTTTTCAAAACCTTATCTTTGCCAACATGAATAATAAGGTAAGAGTAAGATTTGCGCCCAGCCCAACCGGCGGCCTGCATTTGGGCGGCATGCGCACCGTTTTATACAACTATTTATTTGCCCGCAAACATGGCGGCGATTTTATATTGCGTATTGAAGATACCGACCAAAGCCGCTACGTTGCAGGCGCTGAAGAATATATTTTAGAGTGCCTTAAATGGTGCGGACTTAATCCTGATGAAAGCCCGCAAACCGGCGGTGCGTACGGTCCTTACAAGCAAAGTGAAAGAAAAAGTATATACAAAGAATATGCGGAACGATTAATAAAAGATGGCAAAGCATATTATGCATTTGATACGTCTGAAGAATTGGAAACGATGCGTAGCAAATATAAAACTCTAGAAAATCCATCACCACAATATGATAAAACGTTACGCGCGCAAATGCGAAATTCAATTGCATTAAGTGATAATGAAACAAAACATTTACTGGAAATAAATACGCCGTTTGTTATTCGTATAAAAGTTCCTGAAAATGAAACGGTAAGTTTTACAGACATGATTCGTGGCGAAGTAAATTTTAATACATCCACCATCGATGATAAAGTTTTATTAAAGGCAGATGGAATGCCAACGTATCATCTTGCAGTTGTTGTGGATGATTATTTAATGAAGATAACACACGCATTTCGCGGCGAAGAATGGTTGCCTTCTGCACCCGTTCATATTTTATTATGGCGCTATTTATTTGGCGAAGAAAACATGCCGCAGTGGGCGCATCTTCCATTAATATTAAAACCAGATGGCAATGGAAAATTAAGTAAACGTGATGGCGATCGTTTGGGCTTTCCGGTATATGCAATGAATTGGATTGATCCTAAAACAAAGGAACTCACCAAAGGCTTTCGCGAACTAGGTTTTTTGCCGGAAGCATTTATTAATATGCTTGCCGTTTTAGGTTGGAACGATGGAACCGAACAGGAATTATTTTCTTTAGAAGAATTGATTGAAAAATTTTCTATAGATCGTGTTCATAAAAACGGCGCAAAATTTAATTATGAAAAAGCGAAATGGTTTAATCATGAATGGATTAAGAAATTGCCAGTCGACAACTGGCAGTTAACAGTAAAAAATTCATTTGAAGAAAAAGGAATTGTTATTAATGATGATAAAAAATTTAATACCGTTTTAGAACTCGTGAAAGATCGTTGCACATTATTGCCAGATTTTTTTGAACAGGCATCTTTCTTTTTCAAATCGCCTGAAACCATTGACATCACTGCCATTCAGCCGAAATGGAATGATTTAAAAAAACAATTTTTTGCAGAATTAATCCGCGCATATTCATTAGCAACCGAATGGCAGCACGATGATTTAGAAAAAGAATTTAAAGAAATGGCTGCGGCTCATCAAATAAAAGCAGGCGAATTATTATTGCCATTCCGCATCATGCTTGTTGGTGGAAAATTTGGGCCCGGCGTTTTTGACATCGCAGTTTTACTTGGCCGAGAAGAAACTATTCATCGTATAAAACATACTTTGCAATTGCTGCATTAATAATTTTTCACGTGTCGTTTTTATAAATCGCGGCACGTGAAAATCAGTAATAAAAATATTTTGCGCAAGAAAAAACCTGTTGCTAACTTTCATCAAACTACTGCAAATGAAAAATTGGAACAGGTTATTATACTTGCTCGCATTCATCAAATTTATACTTCCTTTCTTTTTACAAAACCCAATATACGAGCCGCACCGCGATGAATTATTGTATCTCGCAGAAGGCCGGCACATGGCGTGGGGTTTTATGGAAGTGCCGCCGTTGCTGTCTGTCTTTGCATGGCTCACACATTTATTTGGTGATGGATTTTACTGGATAAAATTTTGGCCTTCATTATTTGGCGCGCTTACTTTTATAATAACCGGCAAAATAATTTTATCGCTTGGTGGTAAATCATTTGCATTAATACTTGCGTTTCTTTCCTTTGTATTAAGCGGTTATTTGCGCGTGCATTATTTATTTCAACCCAACTTTTTAGAAATATTTTTTTGGACGATGATTGCATTCAGCATTATTCGTTACATACAAACTACACAAAATAAATGGCTGTATATTTTTGGGATAAGCGTCGGGTTAGGAATGATGAGTAAATATTCTGTCGCGTTTTTTGTTACTGCGATATTGATTGGTTTATTAATAACAAAGCAGCGAAAAATATTTACCAACAAACATTTTTATTATGCATCACTAATTGCATTAATAATCTTTTTACCAAATTTTGTATGGCAATACAATTTACATTTCCCGGTTGTTTATCACATGAAAGAATTGCAGCGAACGCAATTGCAGTATGTAAGCCCGGTAACTTTTTTAGTTGAACAATTCACGATGCAATTGCCCGTATTTTTTATCTGGCTCGCAGGATTATTATTTGTAAGCTTTTCATCAAACGCAGCGCCATGGCGGTTTTTGGGCTGGTCTTATATAATCGTACTTGTTTTATTATTACTCGGACATGGCAAAGGTTATTATGCTTTAGGCGCATATCCGGTGTTGTATGCATTTGGATCTTTTTATTTAGAAAAACTTACTTCAGTGCGTTTCAAAATATGGAGATATGCTTTTGTAATTGTTTCATTTTTATGGTCGCCGATATTTGTTCCTATTGCCATTCCAATTTTTATTCCTGAAAAATTAAATGCGTTTTATAAAAAAACACATGCAGAAAAAACAGGCGCATTAAAATGGGAAGACGGAAAAAATCATCCGCTTCCGCAGGATTTTGCAGACATGCTTAGCTGGGAAGAAATGGCAAAAAAAATGTCGAAAGCATACAACACACTTGACAGCAATGAAAAAAGAATGGCGATTTTATTTTGTGATAATTACGGGCAAGCTGGCGCCGTAAATTTTTATTCGCCGAAATATAATTTGCCGCAGGCATACAGTGATAATGCAAGTTTTTTATACTGGATTCCTGATTCATTTCACTTTGATAATTTGGTTTTATTAACGGATGATAAAAATGAAATGCAGCATGCGTTTATAAAAAATTTTACATCAGCAGTTTTGTTTGACAGTATTACAACTCCGTATGCAAGAGAAAAAGGCGATCTTATTCTTGTATTAAAAAATGGCAATGCAGATTTTAAAAAGATGATGATCGAAAAATTAGAAAAAGACAAACGCAAAACAAGAATGAATTGAAAAATGGATTTGTGATTGATTGCTTACTTTTGAAATAAGAAAATTTTCATGGAAAAAATAAACCGCCCGATAAGAGTGCTTGTTGCAAAAGTTGGTTTGGATGGCCACGATCGCGGTGCAAAAATAATTGCCACTTCATTGCGCGATGCTGGTATGGAAGTAATTTATACAGGCTTGCGCCAAACCGCTGAAATGGTTGTTAATGCTGCATTGCAGGAAGATGTGGATGCAATTGGCATAAGCATTTTAAGCGGCGCACACATGACGGTTTTTCCAAAAATAATTGCATTAATGAAAGAAAAAAAGATGGATGATGTATTATTAACAGGCGGCGGAATTATTCCTGATGATGATATGAAAACACTTAATGATTCTGGTGTCGGAAAATTATTTGCACCCGGAACGCCAACTACAGAAATCACTTCTTATATAAAAAACTGGGTTAAAGAAAACCGCAGCTTTTAAAATTTCAATCTCTATTAATCTTTTTCTTTTATTAATAAATTCTTACACAACAATTATTACACAAATAAAATAGTTGATTAATCATTGCAAAAATGTTTCATCAACAAACACAAAAAATAATGTTATGCCATACACAACTTTATTAACGGAACTGGAAAATGGAATTTATATTATCACGATAAACAGGCCTGATAAATTGAATGCGATTAATAAACAAGTGATGAATGATTTGAATGAGGTGATTGATGAAGTGTATAATAATAATGCTATAAAATCTGCAATTATTACCGGTGCAGGATCGAAGGCATTTGTTGCCGGTGCAGACATCAGCGAGTTTTTAGGATTGACTAAAGAAGAAGGTTTTGCAGTTGCAAAAAAAGGCAATGATGTTTTTTTTAAAATTGAAAATTCTCCTAAACCAATTGTTGCTGCAGTAAATGGTTTTGCATTGGGCGGCGGCTGCGAACTCGCCATGGCGTGCCATTTCAGGCTGTGCAGCGAAAATGCAAAATTCGGGCAACCGGAAGTTAACCTTGGATTAATACCAGGTTATGGCGGCACGCAACGGTTAACACAATTGGTTGGAAAAGGAAAAGCAATGGAACTGATGATGAGCGCTGTAATAATTGGTGCAGATGATGCGTTGCAATTGCGATTGGTAAATTATGTAACAACGCAAGAAATTTTATTAATAAAAACAAAAGAAATTTTACAACTTATACAAACGAAAGCACCCGTTGCCATTGCAAAAATTATTGAGTGTGTAAACGTTGCAGTTGTTAGCGACAGTTCTTATAACAATGGAAAAAATGGTTTTGAAAAAGAACAACATGCTTTCGGAGAATGTTTTGCAACAGAAGATATGAAAGAAGGCGCAGCAGCATTTATAGAAAAACGCAAAGCAAATTTTACAGGTAAATAATGATTGTGAATGGTCAATAGTGAATGGTGAATTTATTTTTTCACGATTCACTATTGACCATTCACGATTACTAAAGTTATAAATTAATTATTGATGAATCGCTTTCTTAGTTGCATTAATAGCTGCATCAATATGCATATAAGCTCGGCCTTGCAAGCCTTGTGCAAACCTGTTGTCTTCATCATGGCTGATATCTTTGCGGGCCTTTCTTAAAAAATCTGCGGCTTCATGCAAGCGGCCGTTGTGATCATTTCTTTCATCCACTTTCGGATGATCTAAAATATCTTTTCCATCTTCAATAGCTGCTTTTTTTATTTCTGCAATGGCAGCATCAATATGTTTAACTGCATCAATTTCATCAACTGTTCTTGCCCAATCTCCGGGACGATGTTCAATCATCCAGCGAGCTGCGCGCAAATCAGATAATGCATGTAAATAATAAGGATGTTCTCCGAATGAATTGTTGTTGGCTTTTGTAATCATACAAAAAGACATTAGCAATAAAAGTGTGCTTAATGTTTTTGTAAAAAATAAATGTTTCATAATTGGTGTTTTTAAGTTTGTAAAAAATATACTTGTACATGTATATCAAATATGAAACCGTGATTATATTATTTAATGTGGTTAACATCTGTTTTGCAAGAATATTAATCGAATCAATTTGCATAAAATATATTTTGAAAGGCATTAAAGAAAAATTCATTATTTAATATTTTAATTCTAATTAATTATTTAAAAAAAATTTAAAAGAAATTTTCATTTGAAATTTTGTTATAAGAAAATACAAGAAAAATATTTTGGTTGTGTTAGCAATGCAAAAACAAAGAAAAAATTTGCATTAAAATTCTTCTCATTAAACAATTTTTCCTTCCCGCCATATCCCGTAATTTTGGGCAATAAATTTTGATATGGAATACAGAATTGAAAAAGATACAATGGGCGAAGTGAAGGTGCCTGCGGACGCTTATTATGGCGCGCAAACACAGCGCAGTATTGAGAATTTTAAGATTGCAGAAGATATTAATAAAATGCCGAAAGAAATTATCCGCGCGTTTGCTTACTTAAAAAAAGCAGCCGCATTAACCAATCTCGAAGCAGGCATTTTACCAAAAGAAAAATCAGATTTGATTGGACAGGTTTGTGATGAAATATTAGATAAAAAATTAGATGAATGGTTTCCGCTTGTTGTGTGGCAAACCGGCAGCGGCACGCAAAGCAATATGAATGTGAATGAAGTTGTTGCTTACCGCGGCCATGTTATTAAAGGTGGAAAATTAAATGACAAAGAAAAATTTTTACATCCGAATGATGATGTAAATAAATCGCAATCTAGCAACGATACCTTTCCAACTGCGATGCATATTGCTGCTTATAAAATGCTTGCAGAAGTTACCATTCCGGGAATTGAAAAGTTGAGAAATACACTTGCCGCAAAAAGTGCAGCATTTATGCATGTGGTAAAAATCGGCCGCACACATTTTATGGATGCAACGCCATTAACTGTCGGCCAGGAATTCAGCGGTTATGTTTCACAACTCGATCATGGATTGCGTGCAATAAAAAATACATTGGCGCATCTTGCAGAACTCGCGCTGGGCGGCACTGCTGTGGGAACGGGCATTAATACGCCACCAAAATATTCGGAAAATGTTGCAGCGCATATTGCAAAACTTACAGGGCTTCCGTTTGTAACAGCACAAAATAAATTTGAAGCGCTCGCTGCGCATGATGCGATTGTGGAAACACATGGCGCATTAAAAACTGTTGCGGTTAGCTTAATGAAAATTGCAAATGATATCCGCATGCTATCATCTGGCCCGCGCAGCGGAATTGGTGAAATTTTTATTCCTGATAATGAACCGGGTTCTTCTATAATGCCGGGCAAAGTTAACCCGACACAATGTGAAGCATTAACGATGATTGCTGCACAGGTTTTGGGAAATGATGTTGCCATTAATATCGGCGGCGCAACCGGCCATTTTGAACTAAATGTTTTTAAACCTGTTATCATTTATAATTTTTTACACAGTGCAAGATTGATTGGTGATGGTTGCGTAAGCTTTAATGATAAATGTGCGGTTGGGCTTGAGCCGATTGAAAAAAATATTGCAACACATGTTGGCAATTCATTAATGCTGGTTACTGCGCTTAACCCAAAAATTGGTTATTATAACGCAGCAGCAATTGCGCAAGATGCGCACAAACGCGGGCTTACATTGAAAGAAGCTGCATTGCAATACGAATTGAAAGGGCTCGATTTTAAACACATGACGAGCGAGCAATTTGACGAATGGGTTGTACCTGCAAAAATGGTTGGTGAAATTTAATTAAAAGATTTGCACAGCCTGTATTTGATAACAATTTAATTTTGGTAAAAACGTTCTCATTAATCCGTTTATAAACAACAAATTTTTAAACGTATCCATTTATATTTTTTTATGAATACATATTTTAAAATTATCAGCCTGTTTTTTTTATCAGCTTTATTATTTTGCAGTTGCGCGAAAGAGTTAAGTGTTGAATCAAATACAACACCAATAGCAACAACTGCTACCGGAACTTTAAAAGATACTTCAGGAAATTGTTTACCAGCTGTTGTTGTAGGAACTTATTATGAAGGCGTAATTCCCGGCGATACGAATTATGTGCAGGTGCAGGTGAATGCATTTACAACCGGCAGTTATTCTATTTCAACAGATATACAAAATGGTTTGCAATTTTCTGCAACTGGCGTTTTTAATAATACCGGCATTAATACGGTGAAATTAAAAACATCGGGAACACCTGTTAATATTGCATCTACAAATTATAATGTAACGTTTGATGGCAATACATGTGTTTTTACAGTAAACGTGAAAGACAGCACAGGCACAGGTTTGGGTGGGAATACAGGTGGCACAACTGGCCCTGTTGATTCAACTGCTGCTGCATTAAACATGTGGAAATTTACTGCGAACGGACACACTTACAGCGGAAAAATTATAGGCGCATTATTTACAACACTTAATGATGGCCTTTCTATATTCGGTTCTATGCAATCGGGATCTACTGATTCAACATTTGGTGTAAGCGTTCAGTTTGCAGGAAACAGTTTAGATACCGGAAGTTTTTCTACGGTAAATGCAGGTAACAATTTTTCTTTTGTAAAGATGAATGGCGATGTAATTTTTGCAGCAAACGCAATTACAACTCCGCCTGTGATGAGTATTAATATCATAAGTTATAGTAGCTCAACAAAAATTGTTAAGGGGACTTTTTCCGGAATATCTTATGACTTTAATGGCAACAATGTTCCTATAACTTACGGCTCATTCCAGGCAACGGTAACCACCCAATAATTTTTATTAATAAAATTTTTATCAGTTAATCACACTGATTTTTTCTGAAAAATTATTAATCAATAACTATTTTTTCAGTGTCGGTTTCTATATCATAACCGCTGAACAATTTAAAAATATATGTTCCGCGTGCTTGCCCTTTTATATTAATAGAAAAATTGTCATCGGCCGTTATTGTTTCTAAAATCAATCTTCCAGACATATCATACAATTGTGCGCGCAATGGTTTATGCATGCCTTTTATACTTTGCACATATAAATAATTACTTGCAGGATTAGGATAAACCTTAACGCTTGCAGGCCCTGTAACCTGCGGTGGTGGCGGAATGTATTCTTCCAGCGGAAGCGTTGTTAAATAAACCATCCGCAAAATATATCCCATATCTGGCGTTACAACCTGGCTCCCATTAATAACTCCTGCAGTTCCCAATGTGCAGCATGAACTATCAACCGAAATAAATAAAGTATCGCCGGTTGGTGCAGATATTATATTGCGCAACCGGTAACCATGAAAATAAGAAATCGTATCTGCAGGGTTTGATTCGCTGTCAATAGATAATCCATCAGCTTTTAATTTTAACCGGAACAATCCATTTTTTAAAGAAGGGATTAATAAAGAATTTTTCCATCCGGGAATGGTTGATGATTCATAAAAGGCAATACTTGTTGGTGCGATGGTTGGCCAACTATAATTGTTGCTGTTGCTTCCTGAAATTTTTGTGTCTTCTCTCGACCAGTTATAAAAAGAAAAAATAGGTTCCTGCACATGATTTAATAAACAAAAATTTGTTTCATTAATAACGGATTTGCTGGCGAGATACATTGAATCATTTAAGGTTGATGTATAATTATCATCACACAATCCTGCAACTTTTGGCCAGCCATAATTTGTGTGCGGGTTAATAATATTTACTTCATCATCAGATTTATCTCCGTGCTCGCTGCTGTATAAATTATACGTAACGCCATTGTCAGATGAGCCAAACGCAAGCCCCTGCGGGTTTCTATGGCCGTAAGAATAAATAGCATTTTTTAAAACACCCGCTGCATTTGATGGAAACGGATTATCATCCGGTATCCATTCTGCGCCGCCGGATTGCGCAATATCTGGCTCTGTATTGAGGCGCAAAACTTTGCCTTCATAAATGGTTGTATCCTGCGCATTGTTGGTGCGGTTAATATTGTTATTGTTATTGCCCGCGCCCATATCACCAATCGTATAATATAAATGATACAATCCATCGCTTTCTGCAACCGGGCTTATTTTTATTCTTCCAGAATTATGATCATTGCTTCCATTCAAATTAGAAATAACAGTATCAATAACTGTTAATGATCCATCACTGAAATTATAATTGTACCGAACAATTTTTGTATTATAAACGCATGGTGGTTTGTTGGTGCAATAGCAAACATCCAATGCACAATACACAACATGGTATACATAAGCGATATAAACCCAAGGCTTGCCTTCATAAAATTGCGGATGGATTGCAAGCCCCATTAATCCGCCTTGCGGCCACATGCCAACCGACGAACTTGTAAAATCTTTGCTGTTATTTAAATCTAAAATCACACGGCTGCCTTTATTATTGGGATTGATTTTCCAAAGTTTATAATTATGAGATTCTGTAACCCATAAAGAATCATCCGGCCCGTAAACCAGTTCCCATGCGGAGTTCATGCCTTTTGTTCCGGTTGATGGATATAAAGTATCCACTTTAAAAACCTGTTTATAATAAGTAAATGACTGAGAAAATAAAATGTTTGCGGAGCCTAAAAAAAGAAGGCAGAAAAAAATAATAAATGAATAATTTTTTTTCATGCAGATAGTGGATTTAGAATGGCAATACTATACTTTATCATTTATAAAAATAGTATTACAGCCGCCAAGATAGAAAACAAACCCTTATAATAATATAGGTCAAGCACTAATGCATTTTGTATTTCTACTATTGACACAGGTGGAATTGTTGTTTATTTTTATGCGGTTTTATCTTAGTAATCCGTATTCAACGATCACAATATTCGTCTATGAAAATAACTGTACCCCTGAGTTCTTTCTACAAACTTTTATTAATACCGCTGCTTTTTCCCGTCAGCAGTAAATGCTTTTCGCAAGCAGTTGTAGACTATGGAAAAAGTTTTATTAATATTTCTAAAGGAAATAATGGCGGCACTATAGAAACCGGCGATACGCTGGAAATAAGGGCAACTTTTGTTGTAAAATCTGGCACCGCTTATAATGCATCTTTTACAGATGCTGTTCCCGCAAACACAACTTACATTGCAAACACGCTGCGCATATTAACCAATGAAGGAAAAATATATCAGCAATGGACTGATGCAAGCGATGGCGATCCGGCAACTATTACAGGTTCTTCCATTCTTATAAATTTAGGAACAGGCGCGGATAATATTAATGGCGGCACCGTTGCCAATACAGCAAAGCCAAGTTTTTTTAATGGCGCATGTATTATGGTTGTATCATACAGACTTGTTGTTACGGCTCCGTTAGGAACAATTTTGGATCTTGGCAATGGCAGTTTTTCTTACCAAAAAACAAGCACCGCGGCAACAACTGTTGTAACGTTTCCATCGGCAAATGCAGTAGTCTACAAAAATTATGGAATGTGCAGCAACACCGTTGGCGCCAATACAATTCTTTCTGAATCCGGCGGAACGTTTGGTTCAGGTTCTGCGAAAGATCGTGTGGCTTCAGCAAAAGTCCCTGCCAATTATACGTATGCATTGTTTAATAGCACCAGCGGAATGCCGAACGATTATTATTATGGCGTTTCTAACAATACAAGTGGTGGTTCGACAACTGCTTATTCAATTTCAAATTCATGGAACATTCCTGATAATTCAAGCCCGTCACACAGAATTTTTGGCGTATGGGATATTATTGGCGATCATACAGGCGCAACAAATCCTTTACTCGGCAATCCACCAACAGATGATAATGCGGGGCAAAGCGGCGGCTACATGGTCGTTATAAACGCTGCATACCGCACGGATACTGCGTTTCTGGACACCGTAAATAATTTATGCCCGAATACTTATTATCAATACTCAGCGTGGTTTAGAAATATTTGTTCCAAATGCGGATGCGATTCTAATGGTAAAGGGGCGAGCAGTGCAAGTTATATTCCTACTGCGCCCGGCGATTCATCAGGTGTTTATCCGAACCTTACTTTTAATGTAAACGGCGCCGATTATTATTCAACAGGCAACATGTTGCACACCGGACAATGGATTCAAAAAGGGTTAACGTATTTAACCGGGCCAACGCAAACTTCTATGATTATTCATATAAGAAATAATGCGCCCGGCGGTGGTGGAAATGACTGGGCGATTGATGACATCGCTGTTGCATCATGTTTACCAAATATTGATTTAACGCCAAACAAACCCGACACATTATGCCAGGGTTCGGATGATACCGTTCGTTTTAAAGTGTCTTCTTATTTTAATAATTATACAGAATGGCAATTGGAAAAAAGTATGGATAATGGAGTAACATGGTCATCTCCAGGCAATGATACAACTGGCGCGGCTCCTGCAGGATCAAGCGTTCCTGTTTTTAATAATTCATCAAACGAATATGAATATTTGGTTTCAAGATATTTCCGTTTGAGTGCAACAGATACATTAACAAAATACCGGCTTACGGTTGCAAGTTCCGCATCAAACTTAAGCAACAGCAATTGTGCGATTACGGGTAGTGCAAGTAAAATTATTCGTGGTGTAAATTGTTTGGGTGTGCTTGCTACAAATATTATTTCCTTTAAAGGAAATGCAGAAAGCAATTTTGCGAAACTGCAATGGATTAGCACCAATGAAACTGGAAATATTATTTATAACATTGAACGAAGTGATGACCAAATAAATTTTTATACCATTGGAACTGTGCAGGGAAATGCCGGCGAAGGTTTAGGATCAACGTATCATTTTATGGATGCAAAAGCAATTGGCGCTACAACTTATTATCGCATTAATATGGTAAGCAACCCGTATAATAAATTCAGCACAATAGTTCTTTTAAGTAATGCAGGAATTAATTTTGATTTGAAAGCATTAACAAACCCTTTCTCAGACTGGCTTTCGTTCGATCTCACTGTTCCCGATGATGATGTTGCTTCATTTACATTAATAGATATGTTTGGAAGAATTGTGAAACAGCAAAAGCAAAATGTATCAAAAGGATTGAATAATATTCGGTTATATAACCTCAGCAATTTACCAGAAGGAACGTACACTTTGCAAGCACGATCATCTGATAATATCATTAATAAAAAAGTAATTAAGATAAAAAATTAGAAACAAGTAAGCCGCAGATGTACAGCTAAAAATCTGTACATCTGCGGCTTTATTTTTTATTAATAAATTATAAATTAAGAAACCTGAACGGAATCATTAACAGAAGGATTTGTTTCGATGGAAGACGTAGTGGTAGCAGGTTCTTTTTGAAAAAACCTTTTTTGAAAAAGTAAAATTGCAATAACGCCAACAGAAATAGATGCATCAGCAATATTAAATACCGGGCTGAAAAATTCAAAATCATCGCCGCCAATAAAAGGAAACCAACTTGGATAATGCGATCTTATTAATGGAAAGTACAGCATATCAACAACACTTCCATGTAAAAAACCAGCATAACCATGTGCTGGAAATATTTTTGCAACATGATCGACAGCGCTTTCTTCAAATATTAATCCGTAAAACATACTGTCAATTAAATTGCCGAGCGCACCGGCAAATATTAATGCAGCACAAATAATAAACCCTTTGTGATATTTTTTTTTGATGATGGATTGAATATAAAAAACACCAAAAATTACAGCCACTAAACGAAATAATGTAAGCGCCATTTTGCCCCAATAACCACCAAATTTTTTGCCCCAGGCCATGCCTTCATTTTCTACAAAATAAATTTGTCCCTTGTTTCCCAAAAAATGAATGCCTTTATCATAAGGGCTCACGGCGGCATGATAAGAATCCCACTGGTAGCTCAATGGCATATGTGTCTTCACCCAAACTTTAAGGGTTTGATCGGCAATAATAATCAGCAGCACCAATAAAAAAACATTTCTTGCTTTCACCATTCCATTTATTTAAGGCGCAAATATACTTAAATAGTTTGCAGTTGAGAGTTGGCAATTTTCAGCCTTTTTCAAGAAAAATTCTATCCTTTTTTAACGAAAATTTTTTACGAAAATTAAAACGTTTGTCCGATCATTAATCCATTAATCATCCTCAGTTGCGTCGCACACTTGTACAGTTAATTATTAATCATCTTTCAAAAAATGCTTTGTGCAAATTCTTCATTCTTCAAAATAAATTCTTTTTACACGTTGCGAAACGCCGGTTAATATTTCATATGCAATTGTTTGCGCCCATTGCGCAACTTGTTCAACTGACAATTCATTTCCAAAAATTATTACCTCATCGCCTTCATGCACGTCAGCAATTCCAGTGATGTCAATCATCGTCATGTCCATACAAATACTTCCGGTTACTGGCGCGAGATGCCCATTAACCCACATTTTTCCATTGCCATTTCCTAAACTTCTGGGATAACCATCTGCATAACCAATGCGCACAGTTGCAATTATTTTATTTCCATCAGCAATTCCTTTTCTGTTGTAACCAACTGTTTCACCATCCTTCAAATGTTTTATTTGCGCGATGGTTGATTTTAAAGTAGAGACTTCTTTTAAATCCAAAGTATGCGAAGCAGCGCTGTCAATTCCATACAAACCAATTCCCAAACGAACCATATCAAACTGCAAATCTTTATGCCGGATTATCGCTGCAGAATTTGCAATGTGTTTTAAAAAATTATAATTAACAACCGATTGAATTTTATCAACCGCATTAATAAAAATTTTTGATTGAGTTTGTGTAAATGAATCCTGCTGCGCTTCTTCACTAGCAGCCAAATGACTGAAAACACTTTGTATTTTGAAAGAAGAATTTTTCAACGCATTAATCAAATCATCAGTTTCATATTTTGCAAAACCCAAACGGTTCATTCCCGTTTCCAATTCTATATGAACAGGAAATTGTTGCAATGCTTCTTTCTTTAAAAATTTATCCAATAAATTAAAAAGATGAAAAGAATAAATTACCGGTTCTAAATTAAATTCAACGAGTGCATCAAAACTATTATCATCCGCATTCATCACCATTATCGGCATATTAATCCCGGCCTTGCGCAACTCAACACCTTCATCTGTATAAGCAACTGCGAGATAATCTACTTTATGAAATTGTAACACATTCGCTATTTCATAACTGCCGCTTCCATACGCGAAAGCCTTTACCATAGCCATTATGCGCGTTTGCGGATGAAGCAATTGCTGGTATTGCTTCAAGTTGTGCAGCATTGCATTCAGGTTTATTTCCAGAACAGTTTGATGAATTTGTTCTGATAATAGCTGATCAATTTTTTCAAATTCAAAAATGCGCGCGCCTTTTATTAATATCGTTTCATCACGAAAAATCAGTTGGTGAAAATCTTTTTTAAAATCATCTGTTGAATTAAAAAAAATGATTTCATTAATGTGATGTTGTTCAAATATTTTTTGCTGCGCAGAAATTTTTTTTCCAATTCCTATTAAGCGGTTTATTTTTTTTTGTTGTAATGAAGCGGCAACTTCTTTGTATAAATCATCATCATTTTTTCCGCTTTGCAAAATATCAGAAAGAATAACTGTTCTTTTTGCATGCTGGTGTTGTTGTTCTAAAAAATCCAATGCAATTTTTAACGAACTTAAATCCGCACTGTAACTATCATTAATAATTGAACATTGGTTAATGCCGCTTTTCAATTCCAACCGCATTGCAATTGATGATAAAAGCGGAAGTTTATTAATAATATCCGCAAAAGAAATATTGAAATGAAGCAACACACAAATGCAGGTAATTGCATTTTCTATTGATGCATTATCTGTAAAAGGGATCTTTATAGATAAATTTTCTTTGTTATAATTAATTTCAATAATTGTATTTGTTTCTTCTTTTAAAATTTGTTTTATAACAACATCAGTCGATTTGTTTTTTCCCCAACTAAATAATTTGTTTGATTTTTTTTGTAATGCTTTTGAAATTTTTTCATCATCTGCCGGATAAATAATTATCCCAGCATTATTAAAGAGTTTTATTTTTTCTTCAATTTTTTCATCTGCGTTTTTAAAATTTTCTCCATGTGCTTCGCCAATGTTTGTAAAAATTCCGATGGTTGGTTTAATAATTTTTTCGAGTTTTTGCATTTCATTTTTTTGAGAAATGCCTGCTTCAAAAATGGCAAGGTTATTTGTTTCATTCATTTGCCAAACGCTAAGCGGAACGCCGGTTTGCGAGTTATAACTTCGCGGGCTTCTAACAATATTATAATGATCTTCCAGCAATTGATTAAGCCATTCTTTCACAATTGTTTTTCCATTGCTTCCCGTAATGCCGACTACAGGAATATCAAATTGCAAACGATGATAAGCTGTTAATTCTTGCAATGCATTAAGCACATCATCAACCAAAATTATATTGGCATTAATAAATTTTTCTGTTGAAATTTTATTATCAATTATAAAATTGCGCACGCCGCGTTCATACAAATCTTTTATAAAAAGATCGCCATTTCTTCTCGGGCCTTTTAATGCAAAAAATAAAGTTGTGGCAGGAAAAATTAATTTGCGGCTGTCGGTTAATAAATGTTCTATCGGATCGTTTTGAAAAAAATTTTCGAAAGAACCGCCGACAATTTTATTAATATGTTCAATGAAATATTTCAACTGAATTTTAATTTATGCTTATGCATGTTCCTTCGGATTTTTTACAGAATATAGAATGGCAGCAGAAATACAAACAAGAATTACCAACAATGAAACATAAACCGGCAATACAATTTTGAAAATTTCTGCAATCATTTTTAAGCCAATAAATATTAATACAATTGCAATGCCTTGTTGTAAATAACCAAACTTATTAACTGCGCCGCGCAACAAAAAGAACAACGAACGCAAACCAAGCACTGCAAAAATGTTTGAAGTATAAATTACAATTTTATCCTGCGTAATACCAAACACCGCGGGAATAGAATCAATTGCAAACACCACATCTGTTGTTGCAAGCAAAACGATTACTACAAAAATGGCCGTGTACATTTTTTTTCCATCTTTAACAATGGTGAGTTTTCCGCCGGCATCATCTGTAGTTAATGGCAAAATTCTTTTTAATAATTTATATACTTTATTATCATCAAGTTTTGCTTCTTCACTTTTTTTTGCTGCAAACATGCTGATGCCTGTGTATACTAATATTGCCCCGAAAATATATAGCAACCAGTGAAACTGAGCCACCAGCGCGATTCCTACGGTGATGAATAAAATGCGTAATAAGATGGCGATTAAAATTCCAATCATTAATACGCGTGGATAATATTTTTCCTTAACGCTGAAAAAAGAAAATATTAAAATGAAAACAAAAATATTATCGATGCTTAAACTCCACTCCATCAAATATGCGCTCAGATATTCGATTGCACTTTTTTGCCCTTTTTCAAACCATAAAAAACCGAAAAAAGCCATGGCAAGAACGACCCAGAAAAGTGTTTGGAGCAATGCTTTTTTTACAGTCATGCTTGACCCTTTTTTGCTGAGCAAACCCAAATCAAAAATGACTGCTATTAATAAAACACTTCCAAAAACTAAATACGTTACCTGCGTTTGATTCATACGATCTGTTGATGAGCAAATATAAGGAGATGGCAGTTGACTGATGAATGATGAAAGTTGGCGATATAATAATTATTAATACGCCTATTTTGTATTTATTTTTCTTGTGCCTTTTTTCTTGAACCTTGCGCCTTAAATTATTAACCCTGATATTTTCTTTTTCGTATAAACTGGTAAATGAATCCGAATAAGATTATGAGTATTAATGGCAAAACGATATTAATAAATTGCCAGAAAGATTTATTGTCTTCTACTTTTTTTGGATCGAGTAAACGCAAGGTAAAATCTTTGGAGCGTGTTTCTAAAATGCCGGATGCATCCACCAGATAATCGAAAGCATTTTGTATAAAATCCTGGTTGGCGAAAGTGTAGTTAATGTCTTTATTATAACCCATTGGTGCAGGCCCACGCTGCATTACATCGTTCATAACAATTTCTGCGCCGGCGCAAATAATTATTTTTCCATCTTTTTCTGCAGTTGGCAAATAGGGCTGTTTATATACTTTCGCAAGTGTATCAACCATGCCCGACGAAATCCTGTTTGCATATAATGAATTAAACTTTCCTTCCAATAAAACCGCCACTGGAATATTTGGTTTATTAAAAATTGCAGGATCGTTCGCAACCTTCACGCTTTCAAAACTTATTATAGCTGGCGCTCCGATAATGCGGCCATTTGCAGATGTTTGCAGCAACACTGTTTTTTTAATTCCGTTTGATTTTACTGTATCGACTGAATTTGTAAATTTTGAAAAAACAGGATCAAGATTTTTTGAAATTGGATGCGTAAGGCTTCCTGTTAATAATGGAAAGTAGGGCCACGCTAAAGGTTGTATTTGCGGTTTATCGCCTTGCATACCGATTACAAAATTTATTGTTGCGCATTGCATATCCAATACCAAATCCTGGTTTACGCGCGCGCCGTATTTAAAAAATAAATCCTCCAAATTCAAACCACGATCATACACGATGTTTTCTTTATCCAAACGCACGCTGTCCATTTCTGCATGCAGGTTATCAATCATGTAAATTATATTTCCGCCATGCATTACATATTGATCGAGTTTCAATTTTTCTTTATCAGCAAATTTTATAGTTGGCTTTACAATAATAATTGCGTTGTATTGCGAAGGAATAAAATCTAGGCTATCTAATTTTACAATGCCAAAATTGTAATTTTTGCGCAACCCTTCAATTAAATTATATACACGCAAGTCAAGCGGCTCGCCGTTTCCGAGCGCATAACCAATTGCGGAAACTTTCGTTTGCGTTATCTTATCAATGGCATTTGCGAACTTATATTCGAGCAAAGCTTCTGCATTATTATACAAACTATTTTCATCTGTGTTACTGATTCCTTTTAATAAATTCACGGGAAAAATCCTGTCTTTGTATTTCACAACAGCGCCGGGTAAAATAAAACGCTCACTTTGTTCGTCGCCTTTTTTTGATTGCGCAACAATATTCATCGGTTCAATGCCCATTCTTTTTAAAGAATCAACCAAGTCTTTTTTTGCAGAATCATCCAATGATATTAATGGATCAAAAAAACGAAAATGAACTTTCCCGTTTCCGTATTCTTTAAATTCTTCCAGCAATTCTTCCGTGCTTTTTGATAATTTTTTTATGCCCGCTTTTAAATCGCCTTTTAAAAAAATATCAATGTTTACTTGTTCATCGAGGTTGCTTAATAATTTTTTTGTGGGCTTGCTTAATGTATATCTTTTTTCTTGCGTAAGATCTAACCGGTAATGCAATTGTGAGGCAATAAAATTGATGGCAATAATAATAATCAATAAATACAGCCACCAAAGTTTTGAAGAAATCAGTTTGTTCATGTATTAATGATTATCTTTTTGCGAGGTTGCGGTTAGTGAATATTAAAAAGAAAAAAATGATGCTGAGAAAATAAATTACATCGCGCGTATCAACAACGCCGCGGCTAATGCTTCGGTAATGAAAGTCGATGCCAAGCATTTCAATATAATAATCTGCGCCTGCAGCAAATGTTGGTATATGGCTGATGGCCGTGAAACCACTATACACCAAAAAACAAAAAAATGCTGCTGCAATAAATGCGACAACCGCATTATTTGTAAAGCTGCTGCAACAAATACCAATGGCAACAAACACTGCAGCGAGAAAAAGCAAGCCAATGTATGAGCCGATTGTTGCGCCTACATCAATGCCGGCTTGTGCAGATAATTGCTGGACAGAAATAAAATAAATAAGTGTTGGTAATAATGCAATGATAACAACAATTAAACTTGCAAAATATTTGCCGCCAATTATTTGTCTTGATGTTAATGGCTTTGTTTGTAAAATTTCAAACGTGCCCGTGCGGAATTCATCAGACAAACTGCGCATTGTAATTGCGGGGATTAATAATAATAAAATGATTGGCGCGAGTTCAAAAAATTTATCTAAAGTCGCGTAACCATAATCAAGAATATTGGTGTCGGGAAAAACAAATAATAATAATCCGTTTAATAGCAGAAAAACCATTATCGCCATGTAACCTGTTAAGCTGCTGAAAAATTGCCTGAGTTCTTTTTTGCAAACTGCCCGCATAAACGCGAAAATAAGTGATATAATGGTTTTGTTGAAAGAGAAAATAAAATATCAAATCTTAATCGCTATTAATTTAAAAAAAGTATAAAGAAATATTTTTTTTAACAAATCATTTTGCCCTATATTCGCACCTCACTACGAGATTGCCTTCCTTTCGAAAAAATATACCAGGTTCAAGTTAAAAATATTTAACCGAAACCAACTGCATGAAAAGCCCGCTAATCGCGGGTTTTTCTCATTTAAGGCTATTAATAAGATTTAAATATTCCATTCCCATTCACCGATTAAATAAAAAACCTCTCCGATTAAGAGAGGTTTATAAATAATTTTATCAATAACAAATTTAAACAGCGAAACTTTCACCGCAACCACAAGTGCGGCTCGCATTCGGATTGCTGAAATAAAAACCTTTTCCATTTAAGCCATCAGAAAAATCAAGTGTTGTATTAACGAGATATAAAAAACTTTTGAGATCAGTTACAACTTTCACATCATTATCTTCAAATTCCTGATCCATTGGTTTTTTTTCGTTATCGAAATCCAATTTATAACTCAAGCCCGAACATCCGCCGCCAACAACCGATACACGCACAAAATAATCGGGCGTATTATCCACTGCTGCTTCATGCATCAGGTGTTTCACTTTTTCCCTTGCTTTATCACTTACGTAAATCATAAAACTAATTTGATAATTTGATAATTAGCTGATGTGATAATGCAAATAGCACATTAATAAATCAGCCAATTATCCTTTTAATTTAGTGCACCGCGGAAGTTTCAAATTTGATGGCTTCCATATTGTTTTTGGTACGGTAATCATTAATGGCTGCTTTAATAGCATCTTCTGCCAAAACAGAACAATGGATTTTTACAGGTGGAAGATTTAATTCTTCAACGATATCCATATTGTCAATGGCCAAAGCTTCATCAACGCTTTTTCCTTTTAACCATTCTGTAGCCAAAGATGAAGAAGCGATTGCGCTGCCACAACCAAAAGTTTTAAATTTTGCATCTTTAATAAGTCCGGTTGCATCATCTACTTCAATCTGCAAGCGCATTACATCGCCGCATTCTGGAGCGCCAACTAAACCAGTACCTACATTTTTTTTGCTTTTATCAAGCGTTCCAACATTTTTAGGGTTGCTATAATGATCGATAACTTTGTCTGAGTATGCCATGATTTTAATTTGATAATTTGAAATTAGCTTATCTGCTAATTTTAAAATTGTTAGTTTTTATTCGTTATATGAACTATTAAATTTAATCATTTTAATTAGCAAATTATCATATTCGCCAATTAGTTAATTATTAATGATGCGCCCATTCAATTTTATCCATGTCCATTCCTTCTTTAAACATTTCCCACAGCGGGCTCATTTCACGCAAGTGCGTTACCGTTTTACTTACCTGCGCAATAGTATAATCAATTTGTTCTTCTGTAGTAAAACGGCCTAAACCAAAACGCAGCGAACTATGTGCCAAATCATCGCCCAAACCCAATGCTTTTAAAACATAACTTGGTTCAAGCGAAGCTGAAGTGCACGCTGAGCCTGATGATACAGCGATATCTTTATTAAAACCCATCATTAATCCTTCACCTTCTACATATTTAAAAGAAATATTGCTAACCTGCGGCAAACGGTGTTCCTTGCTTCCGTTTACATAAGATTCTTCCAGTTTGGATAATGCATTTTCTAATTTATCGCGCAACTTGCTGATACGTGCATTATCACTTTCCATATCCTGCATACATAATTCACAAGCCTTACCAAAACCCACAATACCGGGAACGTTTAAAGTTCCGCTGCGCATTCCGCGCTCGTGGCCGCCGCCATCCATTTGTGAAGTAACTTTTACACGCGGGTTTTTTCTGCGAACATACAAAGCACCAACACCTTTCGGGCCATACATTTTGTGTGCAGAAAATGCTGCCAAATCCAAACCATCTTTATTTACGTCAACAGGAATTTTTCCTACAGCCTGCGTTGCATCGCTAAAAAAAAGAATGCCATGTTTTCTTGCAATTGCACTAATTTCTTTTACCGGCTGAATTACACCAACTTCATTATTTGCATACATTATTGCAATTAAAATGGTAGTTGGTTTAATAGCTGCTTCCAGTTCTTGCAGGTTTATTAATCCGTCTGGCGCAACAGTCAAATACGTAACTTCGCCGCCAGATTTTTCAATGTGTTTGCACGTATCCAAAACTGCTTTATGTTCAGTTGTAACGGTAATAATATGGTTGCCTTTGCTGGCGTACATATCGTACACGCCTTTAATTGCCAGGTTATCTGCTTCAGTGGCGCCAGAAGTAAAAATAATTTCTTTAGGGTCAGCACCAATTAATTTTGCAACCTGTTCGCGTGCATAATCAACAGCTTCTTCGGCAGCCCAACCAAAGGGATGGTTGCGGCTTGCAGCATTACCAAAATTGTCTGTAAAATAGGGAATCATTGCATCAACCACGCGCGGATCGCATGGTGTTGTTGCGTTGTGATCTAAGTATATAGGAAATTTTATCATATCAAAATTTATTAAGAATATAAACGCAAAATTAACTCAAAAGGTTGACAAATTAAGGGCTTCAAGAAAAGAGTTTATTATTTCCTTAAATCGAAAACTGGTTATTAATGATGAATTTTATGCCTGAATTTATCACATAAAAAGTGAAATTATTCATTCTCATTAATGTTATTTTTACAGGAAAGATTTATATGCAAAAAGTAGAACACATTGGTATTGCCGTTAGAGATTTATCAATATCTGTTCCTTTATTTGAAAAGTTGCTTAATTGTCAGCATTATAAAACCGAAATGGTCCAATCTGAAAATGTAAACACAGCTTTTTTTATGCAGGGAGAAACAAAAATTGAACTGCTTGAAAGCATTAATGAAGACGGCGTTATTTCAAAATTTATTAATAAAAAAGGAGAAGGAATCCATCACATTGCATTTGAGGTAAATGATATTGAAGCAGAAATGAAACGCTTGTCTGGAGAAGGTTTCACCTTATTAAGCGATAAACCGAAACCTGGCGCTGATAACAAATTCGTATGTTTTCTTCACCCAAAAAATACCAATGGTGTTTTGATAGAATTGTGCATGGATATTGCTAAGAAAAAAGATTAACGCACTACAAATGATGAGGTGTATTTTTTTTGCGATTGCTGATCAACAGCACGGATAAAATACACGCCGGCAGCCATTGATTTTGCAAATGAAATGTGTGCGTTATTGCTGTTTAAAAAATAGTTTTTTTGTATTAATCTTCCATCGCTTGCATAAATTTCTACATCCCAATTTTTGATTTCTTGCTGGTTAAATAAAACATTAATAAAACTTGCGGACGGGTTTGGAGACAAAACCATCGTGCTGTTATTTTCTATATCTATCGTTTTTACTTCGGAATATTTATAGTTTCCATCAGCATCGGTTTCTTTAATTCTGAAATATAAAATTGGTGCTCCGTTTATTGGCGTCGTGTACTGATAATTTCCGGAATTATTACTTTCAATTACAGATTCAAAAGAAGCGATATTATTAAATGTTTTTCCGTCAGTGCTTTCTTCAATTTGATAATTACGCCCCGCGGTTTCATTTTCAACCTGCCAAGAAATTCTTGCATCAGAGGCGCCTTGTTTTATTACCGAAAAATTGGTTATGTCGGTTGCGAGAACATTTTGTGTACAATAATAATAAGTGAGCGAAATTTTCATTGTGTCGCTGAAAGTATTATTAAGATTATAGCTGCTGCCAGAGGTTACAGAAACATAGGTTTGTGGCTGATAATTAAAAGAAACATAATTGTTGCCTAAAAAGTTGGCAACAGAAGTAACAACAGAATCGCTGATTTTATAATTATCGAGCAAAGGAAAAAATTGGGGTGCTAAAACAGTTCCCGCGCCAACAGTATCCTGTGCTACCTGCAAATTATAAATAGCGTGATTTTGAGAAAAAGAATTGGTAATGGGTGTGCCAAGAGCGCTAACTGTAATTACATCATTTCTTCCGGTTGCCACAGTAAAATTATCAGCGTTTGTGCTTAAATTATAAAGATTGAATTTGACGTTTACAGAAACGATTGACTGAATATTAACAGCAACCAATGTACCAATAGAAGGGTCAAACTGTGGGATAGAAAAACCCCATAAATTATTTCCTGTTCCGTTTAAAAGAATACTGTACGACTTACTTTGTAATGTAACCCCGCATTGTGGCTTAGCCTGAAAGCTTGAAAATAACAGACAAATACATAAAAAGCCTATGCTTGTAAAGCTATTAATGAATTTTACAGGTTTCATATTTTAGAAAACCAGTTGATATTGGATTTGAAGACTAAACTGCGTTAAACTGTTATTATTGTTTCAGTTACAAACTCTTATTAATATTTTTTTTATATCTACATATTTGCCTTTAGAAAATACTTAATCATTAATCAAGAGATTTAATAATAAACTGCAAAAAGAAGCGGCCCGCAAAAGCGGGCCGCTGTATTAATTGGTCTTCATAATTATCAAACGATTGTTTTATCTCATTATCACTACTTTGGTTGTTTGCTGTGTTCCGTCGGAACCTGCAACCTGTACCAGGTAAGTGCCTTGTGCATAATTATGAACGTCAAGGGTAATCATGGAACTTGTTCCGGCTTTTACCTGGCTTACCTGCAGTATCCTTCCTAATGGATCCATTAGTTTCACGTTCAGGTCTACCGCGGCCTGGCTTACAGAGATGTTCACATAATTCCTTGCCGGGTTAGGGAACACCACGATTCCTTTCACCTGCAATATGTTTATTTCTTTTACAATAGTGTATCCATACTGGCCACTGATGTTTACCATCTTAATGCGGTAGTAGTTAGCTTTAAGCGGCGAGTTATCCGTAAAGCCGTAGTTGCTTGGTACCGAAGAATTGCCTACAGCCGTAACTGTACCGATTTTTATCCAGTTGATACCATCTGCACTGCGTTCTACTTCAAAATGGTCTGTGTTTACTTCCTGCTGCGTTGTCCACGTTAAGCCAACCGTTTTGTTGCTGTTTAGCACTGCTTCAAAGTTCACCAATACAACCGGCAATGGATTATCCGATTGCGTAGATGCTAAAGAGAATGGACTGAAACTGTTTAACCCTTCGTAAGATATGTTATTATCTGTCAGGTTAGTGGCATCTGCCAGTACTGGTGCACCAGGAAGCTGGTTCCATGTATTGGTGGTGCTGTCAAAATGCGCGATGGTCAGCGTTGGCAAATTGGTGACATAAGCTGTATTGTCGCAAGGATTATTTGCATTCCAGTACAGGGTTAGTTTAACCGTTGTTCCGCCAGGTAGATTATCATGAGAGATTGTGCCCGGTGTTGGGTTGTAGTTCACGTTCCAGTAATCACAATTGCTCACATGATTCAGCGGTGAAGGCTGTGCCACAGGGCCGAGAGCAGTTGCGCTTGACCTGATGTATTCTGCGGTAAACATTTTTGTTGAGTTATCGCTTGTAGCAGATATGCCCACCGGTACATAACCATTTGATTTACCAACTGGGAAGACAAACGCTGTTGAGCCATTTTTGGTAACAGCACCAGATACATAAGATGCATTGCTTGCATTTGTTGTGCTGCCAGTTTCTGTTACTGTTATTTTACCTGCATTTGTTGGTGTCACCACGCCGCTCATCAGGTTCAGTACTCCTGTTGCCTGGATTGGGCCCGATACTGTTATTCCTGCAGCAGTTGACTGGTTCACTGTCAGGTTATTAAAGGATGATGTTACGCCTGCTGTTGTACCTATTGTTTGTACCGCACTACCATTAAAGTTAACTGTGCTTGTCTGAGAAGCGAAGTTTCCGTTGTTGGTCCAGTTGCCCGCTACATTGTGCGTGAACGATCCGCCGCCATCAAAAGTTGCAGCCGGGTTAATCAACACATTACCTGCAACCGTTACACTTCCCACCGCAGTTTTTGTGCCTGCTGTAGTGATGGTCAGGTTACCGTATGCTGCTGTATTATTTACTCCTTGCGTTGCACCATAATACTCGGTTGTACTTATTGGGTCAAGGCTTGATACAAAGCCTGACGGGAAGTTGTTGTTTGCACTTGCCCCGTTTGTTGTTCCTGACAAACGCAATGTTGAATTTGCTGCAAGGTTGAATGTTCCGCCTGCCGCTGTCCTGTTTGCATTGAAGGTTGCAATATCAAAAGTTGTAAATGGTGTGGTGGTGATGTTGCCCGCAATGCCAGTTACTGTTGCTGTAAGCAATTTGGTAGTATTACCTGAACCGGTTGTGTTGCCCAGTGCCAGGTTACCATAAGTAACCGGTGCATATACAGTCTGGTTCACACCATCTGCTGAATAATAATTGAATGTACTTGATGGGTCAATAGCATAGGTTCCAAAACCGCCAGGGAAGTTGCTTCCTGCAACAGCATTGATTGCACCAATGCCATCACCCTGAACACTTACCGTTGCACCTGCACCCGCAGAGAATATCCCGGTAGAGGTAGACAACTGTGTAAATCCGTAACCTCGTGGAAGTATTAATGATGACCCTGCACTTACAGCAAAGTTGCCACCGTTTACGTAGTTGTAAGCTGCTGCACTTCCGGCAAGCGTTAATGCTGGCGTATTAATATCTCCTATGGTTACTCCAACGAACGTTACTGCTTTTGAAACAGTTGTATTGTTGGTTAATGTCTGAGCCCCTGCTGCGTCAAATACTGCACTCACATTAAGTGGATTGGAAACACTTCCGTTTGCATTGAAGGCCACATTGCCCCTGAATTTAACTACTCCGCCCACCGTTGTTCCATCTCCATTACCGATAGAACTGCTGCCTGCATCTGCAGATGCACCAATAGTCGCTGTTCCGCGGATATCAATCAATCCTCCTTCTGTCGTTAACTTAATATTACCGCCTGCTGCAGGTGCTGACAATGATACATTTCCAGCTGCATTGAATGCGAAGCTGCCTGCATCTATTGTATAAATATCGCCACCTGTAAAGTTTGCATTTATAGTTAACGATGCTACTGTTGTATTACCGCTCATAGCAATAGTATGTGTACCATTTCCTGTTGTTGAAAGGTTCATCATCAAATCGGTACATGCTGCCGGTGCAAGTGAAGACGCATTGGTATAGCTGCTGCCAGATGTTGACCAGTTTGTTGCATTATTAAACTGTGTATTTGTTGAAGTGTTGGTATTTCCGCCGCCAGGTATGGTTGTACCAGAACCTGCCCAGAATAGAGTAGACGGTGTTGTACATATTGCCACTTGTGTTCCGGAAAGTGCAGTTGCTGAATATACCACGCAGCTTCCTGTATTATATGAATAAACATAGTAGGTATAGCTGGTTCCTGGAACCGCTGTATTATCAGTGAATGATGTTGCCGCAGTAACCGCTACAATATACCCACCGAGTGCACTTGTGCCTGCAGTATACGTTGTACCTGTTGCAGGTGCTGATGGCACTGAACCTGTAGTCCTGATTACCAGGTAATCTGCCGCTGCCGGTGAAGGCGCAGTAAACGTACCTGATGTACTTCCTGAAAGTATCAATGCTGTTGGAGCATTTGGTGCCGCTGTAGCATTGTTAATTATTGCCTGAGCAGGAGCACTAGGACAACTTCCATTATTAGCATATATCTGGTATGTACCACCAGCTAAACCGCTGAATACTCCTGTAGTGTTTGAATATGTTGTTCCGTCATCACTGTATGTAAATCCGCCAACAAAATTGGTTACTGTTACGGTACCTGATGGAACCGCACATGTTGGTTGTGTTAAAGTAACTGTTGGAGTTGCCGGTGTCACAGGTTGAGGATCGATGCTGACAGATGTCGGAATACTTTGACAAGTGCCGGTACTCGCTGCAACAGTATGAGTAACTCCTGCACTCACTACAAATGAAGTAGCTGTGCCAAATGCTCCACCGTCGAGGCTGTATGTATAACCTGCAATAGGCGAATGAACCGCTATTGTTGCAGTAGCAATTGTACAAGTTGCAGGACTAACAATATCAAGGCTTGGACTTCCAGGTGTTATCGGCTGTGGGTTAACCATTGTTGTTGATGATGCTACACAACCATTGCTGTTCATTACATATACTGTATAAGACCCAGAAGAAACATTATTGAATACTAAACCCGATTGATAATTAACACCATCAATACTATATGTTAAACCGCTTCCTGTTGGAGAATTAATTGTAATAATTCCTGTCGCAACAGAACATGTTGGCTGCGTTACAGTTTCTGCTGGTGCTGCCGGTAGTGGATTAATAATCACTGAAGCTGAACCGCTCATTAGTGCAACACAAGATCCGTTTGTTCTAATTGAATAATTACCTGCACCAGTAACATTATTAAATGAAAGCGGATTACCTGTTCCAGGTAAAGTTTGAACTGTAGTAGCTCCTTGTTTAAGTTGATAGTTAACACCAAGATCACTTCCATCAAGTGTGATAGAAACACCTGTTCCACCTGCGCAATAAGAACCGCCTCCACCAACATTGTAGAAATTTGGTAATGGTGTAATACTTACTGTAACAGCTCCTGGCATTTGTTTGGTACAGCTTGAGCTAACATTTGTAGCCGAAACTGTATATGTACCCGGACTAGTCTGCTGTCCGAAATCAAGAACTCCAACTCCTGTTGTTCCTGCAAGCGGGCTTCCAACAGGGTTGCCGTTTAATAAAAGTTGATAATTCACACCGGTTTCTGAACCAGTTAAATAAACATCCGATCCACTTCCGCCATCACAATAAGCTCCGCCACCGCCCATAGAGAATGGCGCTGGTGTTGGCAATATAGTAACAGTCACAGAATTACCTGTTGTTGAAGTACAACCATTATTACTTACGCTTACTATTGCAAACGTTGTATTTGCAGATAGATTAATTGTAGTAAAATGATAAGTGCCATCAGAACCTATCGCAACTGCATTCTGATTAGCGCCATTAATAGAATAAATTACTGAAGCGCCAACTGTACCTGTAATTGTCATATCATCTGTGCTTCCGCTGCATATTGAAGCGTTTGCTTCGCTAATGCTTGCAACCGGTGTTGGATTAACAGATATTAATACATCAGTTGATGATGAACATCCATTAACCGTTGAAGTAGCTGTATACGTTGTTGTTGTTGTTGGACTTGCAATTACAGTGTCTCCTGTTGATGACAACACTAGGTTTGTCGCTGGAGCCCATGTTATTGATGAGCTCGTAATATTGGTGCCCTTCATATAAACATCATCAACAATAAATCCATTGCCGCTACCTCCACTAGCATTAGTTGTCCATCTAAATCCATAATATACACCTGTAGCATTATTTAACGCTGCTGGCATTTGTACAGTTACCGTAGTAGCTGTTGTTTGCATAGAATAATGGGTAGGCAAATCTGTCCAGTTAATTCCATCTGTTGAATAAGTAACCGTGCCGTAGTCATTGCCAGTTCCTGAAGTAGTACCATCTCCTCCTGCTTTATAGGAGAATGTCAGTTGAACATTTGAATATCCAACGCTGGAAAACTGGCGATATACATAGGTATTTGTTGCAACCCCATTATAGTATGAGCAATAAGTACCGGTTCCTCTAAATATCTCTAACGAATGTTTACCATCAATTTCACAACCCGTATTAAAGGAAATCGTCCAATAGTTTTGATTATTAACCTGACTTCCTGAAGTATTGGTAAGCCAACGATCTACTGCTGAACCATTAGATAATAAACGATTCGCACTACCATCTCCCTCAAATACTGAGCTATCTAATATTGATTGAGTCACCCCACCTCCACCTGTAGCAATTAATTGTTGAGAAGCTCCCGTACAAATTGTTGCACTTGCAGGTGAAATTACTATAGCTGATGGCGATTGATTAACCGTAATTGACGTACTTGTTGAGCTCGTACAGCCATTCGCATTTGTATATGTGTACACAACGGTTACACTACCTGCTGTTCCTCCTGTTACCACACCTCCAGCAGTTATCGTTGCTGTACCTGTTCCATTTGTTATTGACCATGTTCCGCCTGTTGTTGCGTCGGTAAAAGGCGCTGAAGGCGAACCTGTACACACGGCTGCAGATCCACCGCCAATTGCAGCTACTGTTGGCAATGCATTTATAGTTAATGGCGTTGTTGCGGTACTTGAGCAACCATTACTATTAGTAAATGTATAAACAACGGTAACGCTGCCTGCTGTGCCGCCAGTTACTATGCCCCCTGCAGTTATTGTCGCTGTTCCAGTGCCATTTGCAATAGACCATACACCTCCTGGTGTTGCATCTGTAAACGCTGGCGTTGTTGAGCCTGAACATACCGATGAAGCTCCGCCACCGATTGCCGCTACAGTTGGTAATGCATTTACAGTAATTGTAGTATTACCTGATGAAATACATCCGCCAGCGTTTGTAGCAGTAGCGGTATATGTTGTTGTAGATGTTGGTAAAGCATAAACAGTAGAAGAATTTGTACCAGCTACATATGCAGTTGTGGCACTAGCATTCGTATACAAACCGGTAACTGGAGTCCAGGTTATTGGATTTGTTGAAGATGCCACACCTGTTATATTTATATTGGCCAATGCCCAATACCAGTCAAACGTTGCTTGATAAGTAAATCTAATGTATACAGTAGCTTGACCAAGATTAGCGGCTGGTAAGGAATAGGTTTGGTTTGCAAAAGCCGTTAACGCTCCCTGAGTTGAAGTAAAAGTACCTAGGTTCACCCAAGTAGTATTATTATTTGAAATCTGAACACTAGCCACATCCCCACTTGTATATCGTAAATATTGATAAAAGCTTAAGGTAACACTGGTGTATCCAACGGTGCTGAAAGCAGGAGATTCTATTATTGTATTGGTTGTTCCTCCATTACCTTGCGCATCGCTGTTAGACAAAATAAATTGAGAACTGCCCGTGCTTGTGCTATTGAATGTTACATTTCCTCCACCACTTTGGGTATATACATAAGGACTTGTTCTAAGAGTCCATGCTGCGAATGCTGGAGTTCCGCCAGTTGACGTATTTGTTGTCGTCCATGGAGCAATTGATGAGAAATTTTGACTCAAAATTGTTGGAGACGCACTTCCGCCGCCACTCGCAGTTAACAAGGTCGCCGTTGTTGCATTGCTGCATATGGAAGCTGACGAAGGTGTTATGGTAACTGCAGCTGGCAGTGCATTTACTGTTAAACTTACAGTTGCAGTATTTGTACAACCACTGCCGTTAGTAACAGTATAAACAACTGTAACAGTTCCTGCTGTTGTTCCTGTTACCACTCCGCCTGATGTTATTGTCGCAGCTCCTGTTCCCGGTGTTATTGACCATACACCTCCTGTAGTTGCATCTGTAAATGCTGGGGTTGCTGAACCTACGCATACTCCAGTTGCACCGCCACCGATTGCCGCCGGCGCTGCAGGTATATCATTTACTGTTAGTCCTTTTGTTTGTGTTGTTGTACAACCGTTGGTTGTAACTGCATAATTTACGGTTACTGTTCCTGCTGTTGTTCCTGTTACTACTCCGCTTGATGTTATCGAAGCCGCTCCTGTTCCGGGTGTTATCGACCACACGCCACCTGCTGTTGCATCCGTAAATGCTGGTGTCGCTGAGCCCACACATACTGCCGTTGCCCCGCCACCGATCGCAGACACTACCGGAAGTGCATTTACTGTTAAAGGTGTTGTTGCTGTATTTGTACACGTACCATTATTGAATGAATATACTACAGTAACAGTTCCTGCTGCAGTTCCGGTTACCACACCGCCTGATGTTATTGTTGCAGCCCCTGTACCATTTGTTATTGACCATGTTCCGCCTGCTGTCGCATCCGTAAACGCTGGGGTTACTGAACCAACACACACCGCAGAAGCCCCTCCACCTATCGCAGATACTGCTGGTAACGCATTTACCGTGAGTGATGTTGTTGCTGTATTTGTACATGTTCCGCTTGTAACCGTATAAACAACTGTAACAGTTCCTGCTGTTGTTCCTGTCACCACACCTCCAGTAGTTATTGTTGCTGCACCTGGTGAACCGCCTATTATTGACCATGCACCGCCCGCAGTTGCATCGGTAAAAGGAACAGTTGATGAACCCACACAAACTGCCGCAGCTCCGCCACCTATTGCAGCAGGGGCTGCAGGTTGTACGTTAACTGTTAATGCTTTTGTTTGTGTTGTCGTACAATTGCTGGCATTGGTTACCGTATAGTTTACTGTAACACTTCCCGCAGTTAATCCAGTTACCACGCCACCTGCTGTTATTGATGCAGTTCCTGTTCCTGCTGTTATTGACCATGTTCCACCTGTTGTTGCATCTGTAAACGCCGGGGTAGATGAATTTTGACACACTGTTGTTGCTCCGCCGCCTATAGCGGAAACTACTGGCAGTGCATTTACAGTTAAACTTACAGTTGCAGTATTTGTACAACCACTGCCGTTAGTAACAGTATAAACAACTGTAACAGTTCCTGCTGTTGTTCCTGTTACCACTCCGCCTGATGTTATTGTCGCAGCTCCTGTTCCCGGTGTTATTGACCATACACCTCCTGTAGTTGCATCTGTAAATGCTGGGGTTGCTGAACCTACGCATACTCCAGTTGCACCGCCACCGATTGCCGCCGGCGCTGCAGGTATATCATTTACTGTTAGTCCTTTTGTTTGTGTTGTTGTACAACCGTTGGTTGTAACTGCATAATTTACGGTTACTGTTCCTGCTGTTGTTCCTGTTACTACTCCGCTTGATGTTATCGAAGCCGCTCCTGTTCCGGGTGTTATCGACCACACGCCACCTGCTGTTGCATCCGTAAATGCTGGTGTCGCTGAGCCCACACATACTGCCGTTGCCCCGCCACCGATCGCAGACACTACCGGAAGTGCATTTACTGTTAAAGGTGTTGTTGCTGTATTTGTACACGTACCATTATTGAATGAATATACTACAGTAACAGTTCCTGCTGCAGTTCCGGTTACCACACCGCCTGATGTTATTGTTGCAGCCCCTGTACCATTTGTTATTGACCATGTTCCGCCTGCTGTCGCATCCGTAAACGCTGGGGTTACTGAACCAACACACACCGCAGAAGCCCCTCCACCTATCGCAGATACTGCTGGTAACGCATTTACCGTGA
>JABDAZ010000016.1:49715-56931 GCA_013288945.1 Bacteroidota bacterium
TGTCGCATCCGTAAACGCTGGGGTTACTGAACCAACACACACCGCAGAAGCCCCTCCACCTATCGCAGATACTGCTGGTAACGCATTTACCGTGAAACTAGATGTAGTTGATGCCGTTCCACCAGGTGTAATAATGGAAATAACACCGGTTGTCCCGGTGCCTACTACAGCAGTTATTGATGTTGGTGAATTAACTGTATATGAAGATACCGCTGTTCCTCCTATTGAAACAGCAGTTGCACCTGTAAAATTTGTGCCTGTTATCGAAACAGTAGTCCCGGGACAACCGCTTGTTGGCGTAAAAGTATTACTGATTGTTGGTGGTGGTATAGTATAAGTAAGCACTACTTGTCCGTTTCCGCCTGCACCTCCAGGAGAAGCATTTCTTCCTGAACCACCGCCCCCGCCACCTGGAATAGATCCAGAAACCCCAGAATTGCCACTTGCACCACCATTTCCACCATTTCCTCCTATAAATGGAGCGGCATTAGGTGTTCCTGCCCCACCTGCACCACCAGTTGTTGCTGTGCCTGTTGCTCCATTTGCCGTGTTACCAGCAGCACCACCACCGCCACCGCCCGCGTTAGCACCAACAGTGACTCCATTAGCGCCGCTATGATTACCGCCAGTGCCTTGACCAGTAGTAGCTCCGATTCCAGCTGTCGCTCCTGATGAATTTGTTCCCCCATTTGCAAATACAGTACCGCCAGTTCCTGTTACTTTTGTCTGGCCACCGCTTGTAGCGTTTACAAAAAAAGTTCCCCCATTTCCTCCCGCTCCAATTGTTATTGTGTATACCTGGCCCGCAGATACATTTAATGTTTGAAAAAAATATGCCCCTCCTCCGCCACCTGAACTTCCAGAAGTATTTCCACCATCAGCACCGCCACCGCCGCCCCACGTTTCTACTTTAAGCGTAGTGACTCCAGCAGGGACTGTAAAAGACCCTGAAGCATTAAAAGTTTGGACAGTCTGTCCAAAACTCTTACTTCCAAAAAAGGTTAATAATAAGATTACCAGTGCAGTGGTAAATGTCTTCAAAAGGGGTAAACATTTTTTCATAATGAAACTTTTTGCGAAACTGATGATGATAAATTTTTATTCTTTAAGATAAAATATGCTTGCTTGTGGAGTGTCTAAGGATTGGATGCTATCGCGTATTAATATTTTAACTGTATAACTTATTCGTTTCTGAAACTGCAATACATTACAATGCTGTCATCCTTTTTTAAAAAAAATGACAGTTGAATATGCAGCAAAAAGCCACATAGCAATGAATTACATTACAGAGGAATGCTTTTTGATAAGATGGACTTCAATTGGTGCAAACGCAATATTGCGCAGCTAATAATAATAATTGAAATACAAAGGATATATAGAAAGTGTGTGGAGGAGGTAAAATCAAATCTATCACATACCTGAAGAAATCATCTAATTGTATGTATAGGGATAACAAACATAGTTCAAATTTTTTAACTTAGCAATAACTTAATCCAAATTAATTTTCCACATTTGTATTAATAATTGACTTTAAACAAGATAGGCAAAAAAAAATATTTGAAATGACGATTTTTCCCCCAATTGTATTACTATTTCATAATCATTTTAAATAAATTTGGCTATTTTATTAGAGATAAATCTATCAATCATGTCTCTAAACCAAAAAAAGCGGCCCGAAATTGGGCCGCTGTAACTGATGGTTTTCATATTACAAATCGTGTTCTTACCGCATAATAACTACTTTGCTTGTTTGCTGTGTGCCGTCTGCAGCAGTTATCTGAAGTATATAAGTTCCCTGCGGATAATCGTTTACCTGCAAAGTTGTTGTTGAACCACTTCCTGCATTAATTTTTGCTATTTGCATCACTTGGCCGCTTTGGCTGATTAACCTAATGTTCAGGTCAGTTGCCGGCTGGCTTACAGATACATTTACATAATTTCTTGCAGGGTTAGGGAAAATATTAATCCCCGCTACTTGTAATGTGCGAACCACTTTTACTGTGGTAAAACCAAATGCATCATTAATGTTTACCATTTTTAAGCGATAGTAATTTGCACCTTTTAATGGCGCATCGTCTACAAATGTGTAGTTGCTTGGTAATGCAGAGTTTCCTTTTGCTTCAACTGTTCCAATCGTTTTCCATACAATTCCATCCGCACTGCGTTCCACATCAAAATGGCTGCTGTTTACTTCTTGTTGTGTTGTCCAGCTTACATCAACAGTTTTGCTGCTGTTAAGCACAGCATTAAAGTCTACCAAAACAACCGGTAAAGGATTATTAATAGAACCAATACCAAAAGGAGAAAAGCTGGTAAACGTTGAAGTAACAAAATCAGTGCTATTACTTGCGCCACCATTTGCAGTTGCACCTTGCCATGCTCCGCTTGTGTAATGCGAAATGCCAATGTAGTTGTCAGTATAACCGCTGAAAATTGAACCTTCAAGCTGGTCAACCCAATTAAGGGTAATTGTTGCAGTTGTTGGATTTGTACTTGGAACAATATCCCAAACTGCATTTACAATACTTTGTAATGCAACGCCTGTATACGGTGAGCCATCAAAAGCGCCGTTTGTAGTAACCGGGCTAAATACTTTTGCTTTCCAGTTAATGCTGCTTGACGCTGGATTAACATTTACCGGCAAATAATAATTGAGCGTTCCGATTGGCAAAGTATATAGCGTGCCTGCTGTAAGATTATTCAATTGTAAATAACCCGTACCAAGCGAACCATTTCCAGTTACCACATAATTTGTCGATGATGCTCCATTTATTGTTGATGCAGACAAAACAGAATTGTTTACATCAATTTTTCCGTTTGTTAATGAAAGCGTGGTTGTTTTTAAATCTGAAGCTAGCGTCAATAAAGAACCAGTACGGTTTAATGTAAACGCTGTAAATGTTCCTGTGCCAAATGCAATTGGGCTGCTGATGGCGCTGCTTCCGCTTATTAATAATGTTGATGACGTGCCAGCATTAATAACTCCGGTTGAATTTGCATTAATAACACCAGCCAACGTTGTGGTTGATGCTGCTGTTGGCATTGTTAATGTGCTGCCTGCTGCGATATTTAAAGTTCCGTTTACAACCTGGCTTGTACTTGTAAAAGTAACGCCAGCGGAATTTTCTATCGAAAGATTTCCATTTAACGTTGCCGGAAGGCCTGAACCTGTAACCTGCGCGCTTGTACCATTGTAGGTATAATTTGCGCCAGCGTCGTAATTTCTTGTTGCGGTTTGAATATTACCGCTTGAAGTTCCCGACACAGTAATACCTGCTGTAGAACCCATTTGAATAGATCCGCCGGCCGCAATTGTAAAAGTCGAGTTTGTTCCGAAAAAGCTTGATTTGACAATCCCAGTAATAGTATTGTTTCCACAAATTAATGTACCGCCGTTTAATACAGTAAATGTGCTACTTATGGCAAAAATCTGATTACCATTATCTATTGGAAAACCCGAAAGCAATGTAACAGTGCTTCCGCTATTGATGTTGAAATCTACATTAGAAACATTGGCGCTGCCAGAACCTGAACTTGTAATACTTTGATTCGTTCCCGCAAAATTAATAACGCCATTCGCCCCCAAACCAGATTGCTTGCGATCTGTACCGCCAGATTCAGAAAAATTGCCTTTTAAATTAATAATACCTGTTCCGAAACCGCTTCCAAAATCAAGCGTACCGCCACTTGATAATGATAAAGTTCCAGCCACATTAATAACAGGGCTTGAGTTTCCATTGGTTAATACGAGGTCGCCAGTATTCTGCATTAAAAAACTTCCGCCAATATTTAAAGTAAGAGAATTATTACCAGCTAGATCAAGCGCTTTGCCAGAAGCAGACGGAGAGTTAAAAGTAAAATTGCCATTAACCGTTTTCAGCGTACTGTTTAAATTAACTTCACTTGAAAGAGAACTGCTCCAGGTAAAATTTCCAAAACTCTGGCCTAAACCTGTTGGTGCAGTTGAAGTAACGCCACTTACATTGCATGTAGAATTTATATTCCAAGCAGCGGTCGGAATTACGCCGCCATTTAATGCATGCATATATGTTGAACCGCTATTGAATAGTAAAGATGTAGCTGATGCACCAGAAATAGTTCCCGTGTTTGTTAGTGTTCCGTTTACGTTTAAAACATTATTAATAATAAGGTTTGAAGAAGAAACTGAACCGTTTGCAGTAAGCGTATTTTGAATATTAATAGCTGCTGCGCTACTTGCCGGAGCTGATGTTGCTGTATAAAAATCGATATTGTTGTGAGAACTCATCCAGATAGACGCTATTGACCAGTCTCCTGTCGTTTGCGTTTTATAATTGTCTGTACCTAAACTTGCAAAAGCGCCAACACTAAATGCATTACTTGTAACGCCACCAAAGGCAGATGAAGAAACATTAATGTTTGAAACCTGTGTATTAAATACTAAGTTGCTGAAAGTAGCAACACCGGCGGAAGCTGCAACATTTGTTGTTGATGAAGCAGTAAATACTCCGGTTGTTGATAAACTTACAGTTGAAACATAATCAGCATCAACATTATTATTTGCATCAACTGCTTTTAGCACAACTGCTGGCGTCATTACAGTTCCTACAGTTGTATTTGTAGGCTGCTGGCTAAATACCAGTTGTGATGCCACTACGGAAATCTTATTATCACTTCCCGCAGTTAAAGACACTGCAGCGCCGCCATTAGTTGCAGCAAATCCTGATCCTGTTGAGTTGGCTGTTACAGAACTTACCGTAAATGCCATTTGTGTATTATCAGTTACAGATGAAACGTAAGTAACACGTAATTCAAAATTCTGGTTTGAATTATCTGCCGCAACTATATTTAAAGAACTAAATGAAATAGTTGTTGAACCATTTACTAAAACCTCAGAAACTTTTACACCAGCTACAAAAAGAGCCGCAGTGCGGATATCTGCAGAAGCTGCACCAGATACAGTAAACGTAATGCCTGTTAATGTTGTTGGTAAATTATCTGCATCATTTAAAGTGCTTCCACCATCTCTTAAATTTAATCCCATTGCACCAACAGAATTTGCAGATGTAAGGCCTGAAGCCGTTTGGTAATTTGCATACAAAACAGGCGCAGTATAAACATAGCCACTTGTTAATGCGATATCAGAAGTTTGGGAAGTTGTTACATTAAACGCGCTGCTATTTCCTGAAGCCGTTAAAGAACCTGATGAAGCCGCAAGTGTAAATCCTGTACCTGGTACACTGAATATAAGGTTATTAAATGTAGCCGTTCCTGAAACTGCTGCGATACTTGTTGTCGCCGTTCCGGCAAATGTTGCTGTTGATGTTAAACTGGTTGTTGACACATAATCAACATCAATATTATTATTTGCATCTACTGCTTTTAAAATAACAGAAGGTGACATTACTGAACCAGCCAATACATTCGATGGCGATTGGCCAAATATTAATTTAGAAGCAGTAACAGCAATTTTATTATTACTTCCCGCAACAGATGAAACTGCCGCACCACCATTTGCTGCTGCAAAAGCAGAACCTGAAGCATTTGCTGATACTGCACTAACTGCAAATTGAATTTGCTGATTATCCGTAACTGTTGATTGGTATGTAACTCGCAGCTCAAAATTCTGGCTTGAATTATCAGTAGCAGCAATTGCCAAACCTGAAAATGGTATTGTAGTTGCTCCATTAACGACTACTTCTGCAAGTTTTGTTGCGCCATTAAAAAGAGCCGCAGTGCGTATAGCAGTTGATCCGCCTGTTGTAAAACTGATTGCAGTTAATGTTGTAGATAAATTATCTGCGTCAGTTAAAGTGCTTCCGCCGTCACGTAATATTAATCCCATTACCCCAACAGAATTTGCAGTTGTAAGCCCGCTGGCTGTTTGAAAATTTATATAAGGAACAGGCGCAGTATAAACATATGTACTATTTGCCGAAACATCGGATGCTGCAGAAGCAGTTCCAGTACCTGAGACAGCAACAGAGGGGGGCGTAGCATCACCGCCGCCTGTTATAGAAATACTTCCTGAAGAAACTGTATTCGTTGTAGGAACAAATTCAACCGAAACTGTGGTTGCTGTCAAGGTATTAGTTGTGTAAGGAATAGTATAAGAACTTACCCATGCCGATCCGTTATAAACCAAAAAACCTGTTGGCGCTGCAACAGTAATATTTCCTGGATAACCAGTAAGATTTGTTCCAGAAACAGTAAACGTCTGAGTTGCCGAAACATTTCCGGAAACAGTATTTGGAAAAGTAAGTGTTGATGATGATGTTGTTAAAGATGGAACTATTGCCGTTCCTGCAACAATTAAATCATCAAAACGATAGCTTAAACTATTACTATTACTTGTTGAAGTACAACTCCATCTAAGACGAAGATTTGCAGCGCCGGCAGCTGCTGCGGGCAAAGTAATCGGCGTTCCGTTATTTACCAAACTCCAGTTTCCATTATTAATAGCAACGTCTGTAAATGTTGGCGAATTCCATGTAGTTCCGTCTATACTCCATTGAAAAGTAACAGTTGGTGCACCAGTAGTATTTCTTCTTCCGCCCCATATAACAGTTACACCAGAATAGCCAACAGTTGATAAACTATTACTAAAAGTTAAAGTAGATGTTCCAGAACTTGAATTTACAAATTCAGCATTGCTATTTCCTGAAGCGCCTGCATAACCCGTCGAACTGGACGAATTGGAAATAGTCCAGGTAGGCGAACCTGAAGCACTCCATCCTGTGGGAAAAATGGAACCTGAGCCAAAATTTTGAGAATAAATTGTTGTTTGCCCAAAACTTTTTTGAGCAAAAACCAAAAGAAATGTCCATAGAAAGACAAAGCCCGTTTTTTTGATTAGAGGTAATAGAATTTTCATTGTAGTACTTTTTTTGTGATTAAAGAGTTTTAAAACTGGTTATTAACCGGTTTTTACAGGAGTGCGCGGAGAATAATAAGAATGGATTTTGAAAGAAATTGAAAGCAATTGCCGAAAAGGCAATAAAATATAATTAAGCCGTTACAGCATACAACTGAAACAGCATAGTAAGTGCAAACGGATATTAAACAGTTCTGTAGTTAATGGATTATTTTAAAGGCCTCGTAAGATTGGAGTTTCTTATCTGGAATAATAAATCAACTTATTAATCCCGGAAGAAAACAGAAAAATTAAAGAAGATTGGAAACACTGAATAAATCAGTTGAGAAGCAATTCATGGGAATTATATGTAATGCTACAAAT
>JABDAZ010000017.1 GCA_013288945.1 Bacteroidota bacterium
AGGGCCTTTCCGGATTTTGCTTGCAGCAAAAGATGATTTTTCTGCATTTGAAATGTGGTACCGCGAAGACAGGCGCCACATCACGCACCAAATTGCAGTTCATGAATTGCAAAACCATTATTTGCAAATGACAAAAGTAGATTTAACCCGATAATTGCTGATTTGCGGCTTAAAATCTGTCAAAAAAAGTGGATAAACAACTATTTGTCCACAAAAAATGTAATTTTTTCCACGAAGTTTTCTTAATTCGGGAATAGATACCTATCTTTGCGCTCCCAAAAACAGTATGGCTAAACAAGCACTCATTAAACAAGATGGTACGATTATAGAAGCTTTATCCAATGCTATGTTCAAAGTAAAGCTGGAAAACGGACACGAAATATTGGCAACCATCTCCGGCAAAATGAGGATGAATTATATCCGTATTTTACCCGGCGATAAGGTGGGAGTGGAAATGAGCCCGTACGATTTAACAAGAGGAAGAATTATTTTCAGGTATAAATAACTCTTTATTATAAAGAGTAAAAAATCAAGATTATGAAAGTTCGTGCATCCATTAAAAAACGCAGTGCAGATTGCAAAATTGTAAGAAGAAAAGGAAGGCTTTATGTTATTAACAAAAAGAATCCGCGCTTCAAACAGAGACAGGGATAGTTTTCAATTGGCATTTATTGGTTGGCAATTTATAGTTCAACTAAATATTTCAAATTGATAATTGGTTATTACAAAGTAAAAATATCAAACAAAAAATAAAATAATAATATGGCTCGTATTGCCGGCGTTGACTTACCAAAAAATAAAAGAGGGGAAATTGGCCTTACTTATATATTTGGTATCGGACCATCTACTGCAAAATATATTTTAAACAAAGCTGGTATCAGCCTTGATAAAAAAGTAAACCAGTGGGATGATGAAGAATTGAATGTTATCCGTAACACGATTACGAATGAATTTAAAGTAGAAGGTGCTTTACGTTCTGAAGTGCAGATGAGTATTAAGCGTTTGCTTGATATCGCTTGCTACCGTGGTTTGCGCCATCGTAAAGGCTTGCCGGTTCGTGGCCAGCGCACACGTACCAATAGCCGCACACGTAAAGGAAAACGTAAAACAGTTGCAGGTAAAAAGAAAATAGCAGCTAAAAAATAGTAATAAATAAGCCTGCAGTTTTTCTGCGGGCTCATTTGTTTATATGTACCAGGCTTTTTAGAATCAATATGGAAACAGGTACAAGTTAGTATTGGTTCACATTTCTTTTTTGAAATGCATTTTTAAAAACAAAAGATTACCTCGGTAAAAAATTATGGCAAAAGCACAACAACAGGCAACCAGCGCAAAAGCTGCTGCTAAAAAAAGAGTGGTTCGGGTTGATGTTTATGGAGACGCGCACATTAATGCAAGCTTCAACAATCTTATTGTAAGCATTACCAACAAGCAAGGCCAGGTAATTTCTTGGAGCAGCGCTGGTAAAATGGGTTTCAGGGGTTCTAAAAAGAACACGCCTTATGCTGCGCAAATGGCTGCTGCTGATGCTGCTAAAACCGCACTGGATGCAGGTTTGAAGAAAGTTGATGTATTTGTAAAAGGCCCAGGTTCTGGCCGTGAAGGTGCAATACGTTCGCTAGCAAACAGTGGAATTGAAGTAGTGATGATTAAAGACGTTACGCCTTTACCACACAATGGTTGCAGGCCTCCTAAAAAACGCAGAGTTTAATTAAAACCCAAAAAACAAATACAAATTCCAAAGAATGCAGTTGGTTTTTGAATATTGGATTTTGGGCATTGAAGATTTGATACAATTATTTAAAAGCTGGATAAGATTCAATTTTAAGATTTTTTAATAATCTTATCCGGGAACTAAAAAATCTAAAATTACATTATGGCACGTTACACAGGTCCTAAGACCAGAATTTGTCGCATTTTCGGTGAGCCTATTTTAGGCAACGGAAAATACCTGACAAAAAACAGCAATCCTCCAGGGCAACATGGCCCTACAAAAAAGCGTAAAGCACTTGGTGAATACGCAATTCAGCTAAAAGAAAAACAGAAAGCGAAATACACTTATGGTGTGTTGGAACGCCAGTTCCGTAAAACTTTTGAAGAAGCTGTACGCCGTAAAGGTGTTACTGGTGAAAACTTAATTAAATTATTGGAAGGCCGTTTGGATAATGTGGTTTACCGACTTGGTATTGCACCATCTCGTCCGGCAGCGCGCCAGTTAGTTACACATAAACACATCGTTTTAAATGGCGAAGTAACAAATGTTCCTTCTTGCCAGTTAAAACCAGGTGATGTTATTCAACTGAAAGAAAGCACACAGGGAAATGCTGGATTAACCGGTCAAATCCGTGGAAAAAATGCAAAGTTCAGTTGGTTAGATTGGAACGAAACTGAATTTACCGGAACATTCATTGCTTATCCTGAACGTGAAAGTGTTCCGGAAAATATTAAAGAGCAGTTGATTGTTGAGTTGTATAGCAAGTAAAATTAAAAGAAGAAGTAAAAGCATTAATTTTTATTTCATTTCAATTTTCACTTTCTAAAAGAAACAATAATAATGTATGGTAAAACATACATCGTACATCTAAAATCGTAAATTTTAATATGGCCATTTTAAATTTCCAGAAACCAGACAAGATAATACTACAGAAAGCTACCGATTTCGAAGCTCAATTCGAATTTCGCCCGCTGGAACCGGGTTTTGCTGTAACTGTTGGTAATGCTTTGCGCCGCGTTTTGCTTAGCTCTTTAGAAGGTTATGCAATAATCGGTGTAAAAATTGAAGGTGCTGACCATGAGTTTGCTACCTTAAAAGGCGTAACAGAAGATGTGGTGGAAATTATCCTTAATCTTAAACAAGTTCGCTTTAAGAAAAAAGTTGAACATGAAGTAGGACAGGAAAAAATTATATTGAACCTGAAAAACAGGACTGAATTTACAGCCGGAACTATTGGCGATGCTACTTCTGGTTTTGAAGTAATGAACCCTGAGTTGCTTATTTGCACAATGGATTCTTCTGCAAAATTAGATATAGAAATCACAATTGGTAAAGGCCGTGGTTACGTGCCTGCAGAAGATAACAAACAAAAAGACGCACCATTCGGTTATATACCAACTGATTCTATTTTTACGCCGATTAAGAACGTAAAATATTCAATCGAAAATACCCGTGTTGAACAACGTACTGACTTTGAAAAATTGATCATGGAAGTTGTTACAGATGGAACTATTCATCCGGAAGAAGCTGTTAAGCAGGCATCGCGCATTCTTATCCAGCATTTGATGATTATTACTGATGAAAATATTACGTTTGATAATAAAGAAGAAAAGAAAGAAGATTTAGTTGACGAACAGACTTTGCAATTACGCAAAGTATTGAAAACACCTTTGGAAGATTTAGATCTTTCTGTACGTGCATTCAATTGCCTGAAAGCAGCTAAGATTAACAGCTTAAGCGAATTAGTTACTTACGAACAGGAAGACCTTATGAAGTTCCGCAACTTCGGACAAAAATCTTTGGCTGAAATTGAACAGGTTCTTGGCGAAAGAGGCTTGCATTTCGGAATGGATTTAGCGAAACTTAAAGTAGATGATATCGATTGATAAAATCCAAAAAATAAAAATCAAAAAACAATTTATTGGTATTGGATTTTGAACATTGGAATTTCATAACATAATCCTGTAATTCCTGACACGGTACAGGGTTTTAAAACTAAGTCAACATGCGTCACGGAGATAAAATTAAAAACCTTAGCAGAACAACTTCACATCGTAAAGCGTTGTTAAGAAACCTAGCTATCCAGTTAATTACACATAAGAGAATTGTTACTACACTTGCAAAAGCAAAAGCATTGCGTGTTTATGTAGAACCATTAATCACCAAAGCAAAAGAAAATACAACGCACCAGCGCAGAATGGTATTTAGCCATTTACAAGATAAGGAAGCGATTGTTGAATTATTTGGGCCAGTTGCAGAAAAAATTGCAGGCCGTCCGGGAGGTTACACACGTGTAATTAAATTAGGTGCACGTTTAGGCGATAATGCAGAAACTGCAATGATTGAGCTGGTTGATTACAACGAAATTTACGGCAAAGGAAAAGGCGAAGCAAAAGAAACTGCGAAGAGAACGCGCCGCGGATCATCAACACGCAAAAAAGCAACAGATGCTATAACTGAAGTTGCTACAGATGCAAAAGTTGAGGATGTGAAAACAGAAAAAAAAGCCGCTGAATAATAATGCTTAATTATTTTTATACAAAGGCAAGGCTTTAAAAGTCTTGCCTTTTTTGTTGGATTAATAATAAACCTTGAAGGTTTTTTATGAACATAAAATTTCGAAGATACTTTTCAAAACCTTCAAGGTTTAAAACAATGTGAAAAAGTAATGACAACATACAATCACTTATTTCTTTTCTTTGCAAAACTTTTATTAATACATGTCTTCAACAAATACAATTCCTCAAGCTGTTCTTTTGCTCGCAGATGGCACGGTTCATTATGGTAAAGCATATGGAAAAACCGGCACAACATCTGGCGAAATTTGCTTTAACACCGGTATGACAGGTTACCAGGAAGTTTTTACAGACCCAAGTTATTTTGGGCAAGTGCTTATTATGAACAGTGTTCATATCGGAAATTATGGAGTTAAAGATTCCGATGTAGAATCCGGCAATGTAAAAATCCGCGGATTAATAGGAAGAAATTTAGAAGAGCAATTTTCCCGCAAACTTGCAAAAGGATCTCTGGATGATTATTTAAAAGAAAATAATATTGTTTGTATAGAAGGTGTTGATACAAGGTCTCTCGTTGCACACGTGCGTACAAAAGGAGCGATGAATTGTATAATATCTTCTGAGATTACTGATGTTGAACAACTGAAGCAACAACTCGCCAAAGTGCCTTCAATGGATGGCTTGGAGCTTGCTTCAACAGTAAGTACAGATAAAGAATATGAATTGGGCGACCCAAAATCTTCCATCAAAATTGCTGTGCTTGATTATGGCGTGAAAGAACATATTTTGCAGTGTATGGTTGATCGTGGCGCTTATGTAAAAGTATATCCTGCAAAAACAGGCATTGAAAAATTAAAAGCATTTAATCCTGACGGATATTTTTTATCCAACGGCCCCGGCGATCCTGCGCCGATGGATTATGCAGTGAACACTGTTAAAGAAATTCTGAAAGAAAATAAACCGTTGTTTGGCATTTGCCTTGGCCATCAATTGCTTGCTCTTGCCAATGACATTCCGACTTTTAAAATGCATCATGGCCACCGCGGATTGAATCATCCAGTAAAAAATATTATTACCGGAAGATGTGAAATCACCACGCAAAATCATGGCTTTGGTGTTAATCCTGATGCAGTGAGACATAATGCAAACGTAGAAATTACGCATGTAAATTTAAATGATGATTCTATTGAAGGAATCAGGATAAAAAACAAGCCGGCATTCTCTGTTCAATATCACCCGGAATCCACGCCAGGCCCGCACGACAGCCGTTACCTCTTTGATGATTTTATCGAAATGATTAAGAAGAATTGATAATATGTTAATTAATAATTGATAATGAAATTTTATATAAAATTTGAATTAGTTCACACTTTAATAATTATTAATTCTTAATTATCAATTATTAATTAAAATATGAAAATCGCAATCATTAATGGCCCGAATTTAAATTTGCTTGGAACACGCGAACCAGATGTTTACGGCAATCAAACTTTTGATCAATACTTCGAATCACTCAAACAAAAATATCCTGCAGTTGAATTCAATTATTTTCAAAGCAATATTGAAGGTGAATTGATTAATGAATTGCAGCGCGTTGGTTTTTCTTACAAAGGTATTATTATTAATCCCGGCGGTTATACGCACACTTCGGTTGCGCTTGGCGATGCAATTGCTGCAATAAAAACAGAAGTGATTGAAGTGCATATCAGCAACATTCATGCGCGCGAAGATTTCAGAAAAATATCTCACGTTTCTGCAAAATGCAAAGGAACAATTGCAGGTTTAGGATTGAAAGGTTATGAACTCGCCCTTCAATATTTTTTGTAAAGTTTGATTAATAATTCTTTTATAATCTGCGAATCTGCAGCGCAAAAATTTTACAAAAACACGCGCATTATCAAAGCAAAGCCTGTATCTTTTTTTGGCTCTTCTGTTTTTTTAATAATGTGCAAACCATTCGGGCTCCACAATTTAAACACATCGCCTTTTTTACTTTTTTCAACTTCTTCTTCAATCGGTGGAAACAAAACGCCGCGCGCAATCCAGCCCAAATCGCCTTTAGTAGCGCTTTCGCCGCCCATCGAATACGTTTGCGCAAGCTCTTCAAAAGTCGCCGAGCCATCTTTTATTCTTGCCAAAATTTTATTTCCCAATGAGTCGGCATATTTAAAATGAAACACAGTTGTATCAATAAATATCTGGCTTATGCGATAAAATACATTCGGAGATTTCGCCAAAATTTGCACCAAAAATTTTGAACCATTTTGATTATACGGCCCGTAAACTTTTTTTTCTTTGCCACGATAAGCAAGGCTGTCTGCAATGCTTCTGAAAAGGTTGGTGCGCGTAACAACAATCGTATCTATCTTAAATCTTTTTTTCAAAATCTGTTTCACATATAGCGGCGAGTTCGGCGATTTTTCAAGTTCCGTTTTTATTTCACTAACCGTTTGTTTTTGCGTAAAACCATTTTTAAAAAAAAGTATTAATAAAATAAAACACAGCAATATTTTCATTTGTTAGTTATTGTGGCGGCAAAGATAAGGGCAAATAAAAAGCTTAAGCAAACAATGAAAACACTTTATCAGCAACAACTTTTTTATTAATAAACAGCTTATTAATAAGTTGATCTTTTATTTTTTTGTAACCAGCAATTGGTTTTCAATTTGGCATCGTTGCGTCGCACTCTTGTACGTCCTGTTCATTATTCGGCGCTTTATTATTTGCAAACACTTTATATTTTCTTTATATTGATCTGCTTTTGAAAATGCTAAACTGGATCGATTTTCGTTTTATAAAAAGAATTAAAATATACAATATGCGGTTGCTTTTTTTAATCTTTATATTTTGCTCATTCAACAGTTTTTCTCAATGGAAAACTTACAGCATCGGTGTTAATGGAGATACGATTAATGGTACAGATAAAAATAATTTACGCCAAGGCAAATGGGTTCATCATGTTGATGAACTCCGCGGTGAGCCTGGCTTTGAAGAAGAAGGCGAATATAAAAACAACCGAAAGGAAGGCCCGTGGCGCCTGTTCAGTTTGCAGGGAGATTTAACCGGAATCGAAATTTATAAATGGGGAAACAAAGATGGCGTAAGCCAATATTTTAGCCCATCCGGAGCATTAATAAGAGAAGAAGGTTGGAAAGCAATGAACCCCGATAAACAATATGACACACTTGAAATTGAAGATATCGATCATCTCAATCAATACAAAACCGTAATCGTAAAAAACGAAGGCGTTGCCATAAAACACGGAACCTGGAAATTTTATGATCCTGTTTCCGGTATGATTATAAAAACAGAAACATATTCACTTGGTAAATTAGAAGGTGGAAAAGCAGATAAAACCGTCGCCCTCGTTGATTCAACAAAAGCAAGTGCAAAACCGAAAGAAGTGCTCGATTATGAAAAAAAGAATGCGGGCAAAAAGAAAATAAAAGTAAAAGATGGCAGTGTGAGTTATTAATAATTTATTTCAACAAAAAAATTAATGAACATTTATTCATTAATAAAAAAGCACCAAAAATTTGGTGCTTTTTTATTAATATTTATTTACAATAAAATGATTTTATAATCCCATTTTCTTTTTAAGGTTGTCATCAATTGCATCCAGAAATTCTTCTGTGTACAAATAATGTTCACCGTGTTTTACATTATTTCCGTGCGTGCAAACGGCCAAATCTTTTGTCATTTTTCCACTCTCAACAGTTTCAATACAAACGGCTTCAAGTGCATTTGCAAAATCAATCAGTTCCTGGTTATTATCCAACTTACCACGAAAAGCCAATCCGCGTGTCCATGCAAAAATGGAAGCAATAGGATTGGTAGAAGTTGGCTTGCCAGCCTGATGATCGCGGTAATGGCGGGTTACAGTGCCATGCGCAGCTTCTGCTTCCATTGTATCTCCATCAGGAGTTACAAGCACGGAAGTCATTAATCCCAACGATCCAAAACCTTGCGCAACAGTATCGCTTTGCACATCGCCATCATAATTTTTACAAGCCCACACAAAATTTCCGTTCCATTTTAAAGCGCTTGCAACCATGTCATCAATCAAACGATGCTCATAGATAATTCCTGCATCTTTAAATTGCGTTTTAAATTCTGCATTAAAAATATCTTCAAAAATATCTTTAAAACGCCCGTCATATTTTTTAAGGATTGTATTTTTTGTTGACAAATACAATGGCCATTTTTTACTAAGCGCCATATTAAAACAGCTTCTCGCAAAACCCATAATCGATTCATCTGTATTATACATACTCATCGCAACGCCATCGCCTTTAAAATTAAAAACTTCAAAAGTTTGCGTTGCGCTTCCGTCTTCCGGTGTAAAAGTCATGGTTAATTTTCCTTTGCCTTTTATCACAGTATCTGTTGCGCGGTATTGATCACCAAATGCATGGCGGCCAACAATTATCGGTGCAGTCCAATTGGTAACTAACCTTGGAACATTTTTCATTACAATCGGTTCACGAAAAACGGTGCCATCTAAAATGTTGCGGATTGTGCCGTTCGGGCTCTTCCACATTTGTTTTAAATTAAATTCTTTAACGCGCGCTTCATCCGGAGTAATAGTTGCGCACTTAATGCCAACGCCGTATTTTTTAATTGCATTTGCAGAATCAATCGTAACCTGATCGTTGGTTTCATCGCGGTATTCAATGCCAAGATCGTAATATTTAATATCAAGTTCGAGGTAGGGAATAATTAATTTGTCTTTAATAAACTTCCATATAATTCTTGTCATTTCATCGCCATCCAGTTCAACAACAGGATTGGTAACTTTAATTTTTTTTGCCATAGATATTTTTTTATTCAAAAGTCAACAAACCTACAAACATTGATTGAATTAAAAAAGCAACCTTTTTTTGATTTGCTTTGTACTATAACGAGGTAAAATATTATTTTGTGCCGGTTAATAACTTTAAATTACCGGCTAACTTATTTAATTTTGCAACCTATAAAAACAATTTTTTATTGATGGTAGATTTTTTAAAGCGGTATGTGGATTCGTACGCGGCACTTTCGGATGAAGAATTTGAATATCTTACAAGCAAAGTTGAAACCCGCAACTTCAATAAAAAACATAAGATAATAAGTATTGGCGATACAGAACGTTATCTTAATTTAATAGTAACCGGCCTGGTGCGAAAATATTTTTTAAAAGGCCGTGAAGAACTCATAACACAAATTGCCAAAGAAAATGATTTGATAAATTCTTCCGTTTCATTTTTAGATGGTTCGCCTTCTACGTATGTTGTTGAAACAATTGAACCTACTGTTTTACTTTCCATTTCTCTTGATAATTTAGAAGAACTGTATAGCAAAAGCCATAAAATGGAACATATCGGAAGATTGATTGTAACCAATCTTTTTTTACAAAAAGAAGAATGGGATCATGAACGCATGCGGTTGAATACGCGCGACAGGTTTGTGCATTTTATAAAAAATAATTCTGATTTATTACAACGCGTTCCGCAAAAATATTTAGCTTCTTATCTTAATATAAAACCAGAAACGTTCAGCCGGTTGAAACATTTATTGCAGAAGAAAAGATAATACTGATTTAATATTTGTATCATTTTATTAATAAGTTTTATAAAACTTCTCCTGGCAAATTTTCTTTTTTTCTATCAAGCCATGGATGGAGAATTATATAAAGTAATAGTAATAACGCACCTGTTCCGGCAATTGAAATTATTGTTTTAATAACCAAATTTCCGTTATGCATAAATAATTCCTCGCATTGTTCATACACCAATTTTATATTTAAATAAATAAGAACAGCAGCAATAATCCATGCGAGAATTTTTATTAATAACGTGATAGAAAATTTGCCCATCTTTTTTTTATCACTCACAAAATGTATTAACGGAACTACTGCAAAACCAAGTTGTACACTCAATATTACCTGGCTGAAAATGATAAGGCTGTCAACTTTTTCTTCACCGGCAATTAATATAACAATGATTGCAGGCACAATAGCAAGCAGGCGCGTTATTAATCTTCTTATCCACGGATTAATGTGCAGGTGTAAATAACCTTCCATAATAATTTGCCCGGCCAAAGTGCCCGTTACTGTTGAGCTTTGGCCTGCGGCTATTAATGCAATGGCAAATAATTTTGGTGCGATGGCACTGCCTAAAAGTGGCGCAAGCAATTCGTGCGCATCTTTAATAGAAGCAATATTTATTCTTCCGGTTTTAAAAAAAATTGTTGCTGCCAAAACCAAAATGGCAGCATTTACAAAAAAAGCAATATTCAATGCAATGGCGCCGTCTAAAAAATTAAGCTTTAATGCGCGCCGTGTATGTTCATCGCCTTGTTCAATTTTCCTTGTTTGCACAAGCGCAGAATGCAGGTATAAATTATGAGGCATTATTGTAGCGCCGATAATTCCGATAGCAATATATAATGAATCTTTATTAAGCCGCGATGGAATAAAACCACTTGCAACTTCTGCAAAATCTGGCTTGGCAATAAACAATTGTACCAAAAAAGAAACGCCAACAATAGCAATTAAACCAATAATAAATGCCTCCATTTTGCGCATGCCAAGGCGTTGTAAAAAAAGTAATAAAAATGTATCGAGCACTGTAATTGCAACGCCGTAAACCAACGGCAAACCTGTTAATAATTGTATGCCGATTGCCATGCCTAATACTTCTGCTAAATCGCAGGCTGCTATTGCAATTTCTGCAAGAATGTAAAGCGTGATATTAATATATTTTGGGTATGCTTCGCGGTTGGCTTGCGCTAAATCTTTTCCACGAACAATTCCTAAACGCGCAGATAAATTTTGCAGCAATAACGCAACAAGATTACTCATTAATAAAACCCATATTAATGAATAACCAAAACGGCTTCCACCTGCTAAATCTGTTGCCCAGTTTCCCGGATCCATATAGCCAACACTTACCAAATACGCAGGGCCAAAAAATGAAAATAACTGTTTCCATTTCGGGCCTTTTATAGTGGTGTCGATTGATCCATGCACGTCACCGAGTGATAAATTATTTTGCATTTTATTAATCATCATGCACCAATATTTTTTCTGCAACCTGTTCACTGATTGTGATGATTAAATGATTTTTTATTTTTAATTCCAATGAATTATCAAACGGAAATTTTTTCTTTACTTCCAGTTTTGTGCCGATGCGGATATTTTTATGCTGTAGCAATTCCAGCATCGCACTCGTTTGTTCCGTAATTGCAGAAACCTGTACAATTTTATTAATGGGAACTTCCCGCAATGCCAATTGCCTGCGCTCGCTGAATTTGCCATTACAATCCGGTATTGGATCTCCGTGGGGATCGGTTTTAGGGAAATCTAAAAAAGAATCCAGCCTGTCAATTAATTTTTTACTACTGATATGTTCCAATTCTTCCGCCATTTCGTGTACTTCATCCCAGCCAAATTGCAATTTTTCTACCAAAAAAAATTCCCACAACCTATGCTTTCTAATTATTTGAACGGCTGCTTTTTTGCCTTCATTATTCAATTTGAAACCCTTGTATTTTTCATACAATAAAAGCTTTTGTGTTTTGAGTTTTTTGAGCATATCCGTTACAGACGCGGCTTTTGTGTGTAAGGCTGCTGCCAGCGCATTGGTTGTAACCATGTTTTGCTGGCTCTGTAGGTGAAAAATTTCCTTTAGGTAATTTTCTTTACTTGCTGAATATTTCAAATGGGCTAAGTTTAAATTTAGACAAATCTAAAAAATATTTTCGTATTCTGTAAAATTGATTTTTCCGTTTATTGCGCCGAATGATTATTTTTATCGCCGCATGAAACCTCATACCATTCTTATTACAAAGAAATTTTTGTTGCTGTTTGTTATTACAGCGTTGTTAGTTGGCTGTAAGCATAAAAAAGTTTCTCTTTCCGGCAACAGTAAAGTTGATGTAACTGATTTCCTGGAATCTTTTGATGATATTAAATTGCCTTACCAGGTTACTGACAGCGTTTTTAATAATGATGAACCAGACTCTGCATTAATAAGCTATAAAGTGTTTACACAATTTATTCCAGATAGTGTGATGCGCAAAATGTTTGGCAAAAGTGTTCTGCCGCATATTTATCCTGTTGGAAAAGTGAAAGCCGGAAAAAATGAAACTTATTTATTTTTGAAAGCAGCAACAAAAGCAAAAGAATGGCTGTATGTAATTTGCTTTGATAATACTGATAAATTTAAAACAGCAAAACCATTGTTTTCTTCCGCAGCAAACGATGTAAATAATATAGTAAGCCTTGATAATAAATATATTCTTTCCATAAGGCGCGAGCATAAAACTAATGGAGAACTACTTTTTAAAAAAGATACTTATGTTTATAATGATGGCGCTTTTATGATGATTCTTACAGAGTCGAATGAAGTTGCTTCAAAAAATAAAGCTGTCTTAAACCCGGTTGATACATTACAGCACAAGCATAAATTTTCCGGCGATTATTACCAGGATAAATTAAATTTTATTTCTGTTCGCGATGGTAAAGATGCATCGCACATTATTATTTTTGTTCACTTCGAAAAAAATAATGGCGATTGCAAAGGCGAGTTGAAAGGCGATGCAAAAATCATTTCTCCTTTTGTTGCGCAATATTCTTCAAGCGGCGATCCATGCCTTGTAAATTTTACTTTTAATGATAATAAAATTGTTATGAAGGAACTCGAAGGTTGCGGAAACCATCGCGACATAAAATGTTTTTTTGAAGGTGTTTATACCAAACAAAAAGAAGTAAAGAAAAAGCCTGTAAAAAAACATCATTAATAATCTTCTTCATTTTTTACCTGGAATAATTCCCGGTTATTAATCTCATTTTATACATCGCCGTTTCTTTTTTTTTGAATAGTTCTCAAACAATTCAATTCGATATTATCCGTTATATTGCGTGCTCTTTATCTGTTAATGAAAAAAAATTTTAACGAAAAAACCACTTATGGATTTTAAAAATTTTAGTGTTCCGTACACAGTTGACGAAAAATATGCAAAAAAAGTAGCTTACTTTTCTATGGAGTTTGCAGTGCACCAGCCATTGAAAATATACAGTGGTGGCCTTGGTTTTCTTGCAGGTTCGCATTTGCGCAGCTCTTACGAATTGCGGCAGAATATGATTAGCATCGGTATTTTATGGAAGTATGGTTATTATGATCAGGCACGCAACCAAGACCAGACTTTGCAGGTTACCTGGATGGAAAAAGAAAATAGTTTTTTAGAAGATACGGGAATAAAATTTCAAATTGATATTCATGAGCATCCGGTTTGGGTGAAGGCATTTTATTTAAAACCGGAAACATTTAAATCTGCTCCGTTATTTTTATTAAGCACAGATTTGCCAGAGAACGACTATGTTTCGCAAACAATTACGCACCGTTTGTATGATGCAAATGTTGCAACAAAAGTTGCGCAATTTATTTTGCTTGGTGTTGGCGGCGCAAAGTTGGTTGATGAATTAAATTTTAATCCTGAAATATATCATTTGAATGAAGCGCACGGATTAAGCGCTGCATTTTATTTATTAAAGAAATACAACAACAACCTTGCTGAATTAAAAAAGCGATTGGTATTTACAACGCACACGCCGGAAGAAGCAGGAAATGAAAAACATGATATTTATTTATGTCATAAAATGAGTTACTTCTGCGGCCTTTCCGTTGATGAAGTAAAAAAAGTAACTGGCAATAATGATGATGCTTTTAATCATTCATTAGCTGCGTTGCGTTTCGCGCATATTGCAAATGGCGTGTCGCAATTGCATGGAGATGTTTCCCGCGCCATGTGGGGAAAGTATAATAATATCTGCCCAATAATCTCAATAACAAATGCACAAAACTGGAACTATTGGGCCGATAAACAATTGTACAGAAAAATGCAGGATGGAGATGATTTTTGGTTTGACGACAGAAAAAAATATTTAAAGAAAAGAGCGTTTGAAATAGTTGCCGATCAGACAGGAAAAATTTTTGATCCGAATATATTTACCATTGTTTGGGCGCGCCGTTTTGCAGGCTACAAACGTGCTGAATTAATAACACGCGATATTGAACGCTTTAATAAATTAATGAGCGATACAAAATATCCTGTACAAATTATTTGGGGCGGAAAGCCTTACCCAATGGACTATCCGGCTATTAATGATTTTAACCATTTGGTGCATTTGAGTAAAGGATATAAAAATGTTGCTGTTGTTGTTGGTTATGAATTGGCTTTATCAAAGCGCATGAAACAGGCTGCAGATTGCTGGTTAAATAACCCACGTGTTCCGCGCGAAGCTTCGGGCACAAGTGGCATGACGGCTGCAATGAACGGCGCTGTAAATTTTTCAACAGATGATGGATGGATTCCGGAATTTGTTAATCATGGCAACAATGGTTTCGTAGTTCCAAAAGCTGACTATGATAACATGAATGTGCAGCAGCAGGATCAATATGATTTGGATAAGCTGTATGAAATTTTGCAAAAAGAAATTTTGCCTTTGTATTATGACAATCACGACACGTGGCGCCAAGTTACAAAAAACGGAATGCGCGACGTACGTTACCAATTCGACGCCGGAAGAATGGCAGACGAATATTATGAACTAATGTACAATGCCAAGTAAGGAAATTAATAAAAAGAAAATCAGAAATAATCATTAATAAAAAATCCTTTTCAAAATTGAAAAGGATTTTTTTATGTACTTAGCATTTGAATTATTATTAAGCATCCGTTGCGTCGCACACTTGTACTTTCAGTTCTCTATTCAGCAAAAAATTTTATCAAAAGATTTTTATTAATGGATAAATTTTTAATTGATAATTAATAATGGATAATTATTGAATTGATAACGGATAATATTTTTTGAATTTGTATTCCTTATTTATCAAATTGTCATCTCGTTCCTTAATTCTCCCCATATTTTTTTGGACATTGTTATTTGTGTCTTGGGTTTTTATCTTGAATCTTGATCCTTCTTTCTTGCGCCTTGATTTTTGTTTCTCAAATAACTTTCTTCTTCCATTTTCCGCTGCGCATGTATAAATAAGCAAAAATAAAAGTAGAACTCCAGTAAACCCATTCCGACATCCAACCATATAAAATGGACAACCTAAAATATTCCAGCACAAAATAAACGTATACACAATAGAAAATAATAGTAATAATTTCTATCGCAAGATTAATAGTTGTATTGCCAGTTCCCGCAACAGCATTTAACCAAATAGTAGAAAAAGACATTAATATTAATGCAGTAGAAATAACACGGATAACCGGAATTGCAGCATCAACAAATATTTGATCTTGTCCGTAAACCGCAAGAAAAACGCGCGGAAAAAGATTTAATAAAATGGCAACTGTTACAGAAACTATCAAACTCAGTTTGATAATCTTTTTTATTAATCCATACACTTCATCTTTTTTTCCCTGCCCAATTATATTGCTCACCATCATACTTGTAGTTGCAGCAAACGACCACGTATACACACCAAACAAACCAAAAATATTGCGCATCGCATTACTGATTGCCAAATCTCTTTCACCATGATGTTCAATCAAAATATAAAAAAACTCCCAGCTCATTATACTTATCGCGTACTGAAAAATTAATGGCGATGATTGAACAAGAATTAATTTTGTAACCTTTCCATCAAACTTAAAATTTTTAAACAGCTCCAATTTTTTGCTGATGCCCGCATAATGAATCACAATAAAAACAACAATCATTCCACTGCCTTCCGCAATTATAGAAGCAACGGCAGCACCATTAAAACCCATTTCTGGCAAACCAAAATGCCCAAAGATTAATCCATAATCAAGCACAATATTTACAACCGTTTCAGCAATGGTTCCATAAATTAAATATTTACTTTGGTTGGTGCCAACGAGCAATGCATTGCGCATTTGATATAAATATAAAAATGGCAAACCCCATATTCTTATCTTTAAAAAATGAATGGCCTGGTCTCTTAATACATCAGAGCTTAATGAAAATTTTAAAACAAATGGCGCTACAAAATAAGTGAGCATTATTCCGATAGCTGCACAAAAAAAAGAAATCCGAATTCCTTGCGAAAACAAATTACCAATTTCATCAACACGATCTGCACCTGCGCGCCGCGATATTAATACTTGTAATCCGTTGTTTAATCCATTGCCAACAACTGCAAAAATTAAATAGTACACACCTGTAATTCCTGCAATGGCTAAAAATTTTTCGCCATAATGCCCGAGAAAAATATTGTTGGTTATAAAATTAATTTGCGGCACAAGAATGGCAAGGCAAATAGGAAAAGCAATGCGCAGTATTTGTTTGTTGCTTACTTCAACTTTATATTTATTATGTGTATTTACCGTAGCCATTTTTAAAAGTGCTGCAATGTACACAAATGAAATCAAGTAAAAACTTATCTGTTTCTTTACATCTTTTTATACAACTATTTTGTAGTATTATTGCACACATAAATATGCTAAAACCCGCTTTCAATATACAATCCGGCGATACGAATACAGAAGTAACAAAGCAATACAGATTGCTTTTAGAAGTGAGCGCGCACTCATGTAGTTGCCTGTTATTTGATGTAAGAAAGATGAGCCCTGAATGTATTCGTTTTTTTAAATTTGAAAATATAAAAGACAAACCGATTGAAGAATTACTGAATGAAATTATTGAAGAAGATGAAATGTTTAAGAAAGAAATAAGCGAACATTTTTTTGTCTATAATTTTGAAGACAGCAGCCTTATTCCAGATAAATTTTTTAGTGTAGATATTAATAAAGAACTCACTGAATTGATTTATGGCAACCTTGAAAAAGGAATTATTTTTAGTGAAAAAATTCCTTGGTGGGAATTGCAAAATGTTTACCGCGTTCCAACTGCCGTGCATAATTTGTTGCAGCAAAAATTTATTAATGCAAAACACTGGCATGCATACAGCCTTTTACTAAAGAGCCATAAAATGTTTACTATAAAAGAAGGCCAGGATTTATTTAAAATAATTTTTTACGCAGATAAAATAATAATAACTGTTTTTAAAAAAGGGCAGTTGCAACTGATTCAAACATTTGTTTATTACGATGAAAATGATGTTGTATTTGACATCTTAAATTGCGCAAAACAATTTGATATTAATGTGGAAGATTTGCCATTGGAACTAAGCGGGCTTATTGAAAAACATTCTTCTTTATATCGTGAACTCACAAAATATTTTGCCCATATTTATTTTGAACAAATTGGCGACACGATAAAAATCACCGATGAACTGAATGAATATCCTTTACATTATTTTTCATCATTATTGAAAATGGCCGTATGCGTATAATCAGCGGCGAATTTGGTGGAAGGCGCGTGAATCCCCCGGCAAATATGCCTCATACAAGGCCAACAACTGATATTGCAAAAGAAGGTTTGTTCAACATTATTCAAAATAATTTAGAGATAGAAAATTTAAAAACGCTTGACTTATTCGGCGGAACCGGAAGCATAAGTTATGAACTTGCATCAAGAGGCGCGAAGGATTTAATGATTGTTGAAAAAGATACTTCCATGTATGAGTTTATAAAAAAAACATCCGCAGATTTAAAAATTGAAAATTTCAAAATTTCAAAAATGGATGTTTTTAAGTTTATTAATCAGTGCACAGAAAAGTTTGATTTTATTTTTGCCGGGCCGCCGTATGCATTGGCAAACATTGATGATCTTCCAAAACAAATTACTGAAAAAAAACTGCTGAATATTAATGGCTGGTTTATCCTTGAACACACGCCAAGAAATAATTATAAAAATTTTCCGCTGTTTGTAACCGAACGAAATTATGGCTCTACTATATTTTCTATTTTTGTAAACAAATAGAAAATTATTTTTTCAAACCATGCAACCCATTTTTATTACAGGCATTGGAACCGACGTTGGCAAAACATTAATAGCTGCAATTGTAACTCAAGCATTGCAGGCCGATTACTGGAAACCAATACAGGCAGGCTTTTCAGAAGGAACAGACAGCAAATGGATAAATCAAATCATTAATAATAAATCAACTACAATTTATAATGAAGCTTATAAATTAAAACTTCCCGCATCTCCGCACATTGCCGCGCGTGATGAAAAAATTAATATTAATCTCGATGAAATTTTAAACCAGTTTCATAAGATCCAAAACACAAAAAACAAACTCCAGGAAAACATTAATGAAAATAGTTTATCTGAAAACCTTCAATTGTCAACTGTTAACTATTTAATTATCGAAGGCGCAGGCGGATTAATGGTTCCTTTAAATGATCATGAATTTGTTGCGGATCTAATTAAAAAATTAAATGCAAAAGTGATTTTGGTAAGCAGGAATTATTTGGGAAGCATCAATCATTCTTTATTAACGGCGATGGTTTGCAAACAATATAATCTTGATGTTGTTGGCTGGATTTTTAATGATCAGTATCTGCAATACGAAGATGAAATTGTTCGCTGGAGCGGCTTTCCGAAAATTGCTTCTGTCCCGTTCGAAAAAAATATTAATAAAGATTTTATTAATGAGCAGGCAAATAAAATAAAACAGTCATTAACAGATTTATTATAAGTTTTACTTCCCTGTTAAACCAATCTGAAAGTATTAATGATGCTGCATAAATTAACTACCTTTGCATATTCGTTTATTACGAATTGCGATTATGAATTTTAATTTTCCATTGCTAAGGCCGGTGCGCATTTTGTTATTTCCTTTTTCAATTTTGTATGCGGTAATTATTTGGGTAAGAAATTTTTTTTACAATAAAAATATTCTTGCTTCGTCATCATTTAATCTTCCCGTAATATGCGTTGGAAACCTTGCTGCTGGCGGAACCGGCAAATCTCCAATGGTTGAGTTTTTAATAAAAATATTAAAAGGCAAATTTGAAATTGCTATATTAAGCCGTGGCTATAAACGAAAAACAAAAGGTTATGCATTAGCGGATGAAAGTTCAACGGCACTTGATATTGGTGATGAACCCATGCAGTTTCATAGCAAATTTCCTGAAGTTTCAATTGCAGTGGGCGAGGAGCGTATTGTCGCGATTCCGCAATTGCTACACGACAAGCCGGAAACAAAAACGATTATTCTTGACGATGCATTTCAACACAGAAGTGTGAAAGCCGGGTTGAATATTTTATTAACGGATTTCAATAATCTTTTTACGCGTGACTGGTATTTGCCAACCGGCGATTTACGTGATGAAAAAAGAAGTTATAAACGCGCGCAAATTATAATTGTAACAAAGTGCCCGGAAGATATTTCTCAACAACAAAAATGGGACACGATTAAAGAAATAAATCCGCTGGCTGCTCAGCAAATTTATTTTACTTCTATAAAATATGGAATGCCCTATCATATTGTAAACAGAAAAGAAATTCTTATTAATAACACAACAGAAGTTTTGCTTGTTACCGGCATTGCAAATCCACGACCGATGAAAAAATATTTACAAGACAATTCAAAAACTTATCACCAGGTTTCTTATAACGATCATCATATTTTTACGATTGATGATTTAAAAGAAATTATAAAAAGATTTAGCAACATTACAGACAGGAATAAAATTATTCTTACAACAGAAAAAGATGCTGTGCGGCTTATAAAATTTTCAAGCGAAATTGAAAACTTGCCATTTTATGTGATGCCAATTGAACCGAAATTTTTATTTGATGAAGAAGAAAAATTCGCAGCATCTGTTATTAATTACATTACACATTTTAAAAATTAACCCAAATTATGGGACATAAAAACGAAAAAAAGAAAAAGAAAAAATCATCATCATCAAGTGATTTACATAAAGGAAAATTAGATGTTACACGTTCAGGAATTGGATTTGTGGTGGTAGAAAATATGGAGAAAGATATTTTGGTTCGCCCAAATGATTTTAATACAGCGATGCACGGAGACACAGTGCTGGTGCGGATTGTAAACAATTCATCAAAAAGCGGCCGCACGCAGGGGGAAGTTGTAGAAGTACTAGAAAGAAAACAAATGGAATTTCTTGGACATGTAGAATTGAGTAAAACATTTGCATTTTTTATTGCAGATACACATAAACCAATGCCGAACATTTATATTCCGCTTGATAAATTAAATGGCGCAATTAATAATGATCGCGTTATTATAAAAATTACAGAATGGGAAAAAAATAAAAAGCCACAAGGCGAAGTAATTTCTGTAATGGACAGCTCTGATGAAAATGATAAAGTGATGAAAGAGATATTATTGGAAAATGGTTTCCCGATATTTTTTCCAGAAGAAATAATTGAAGAATCAGAACGTTTGCCCGATGTGATTTCTGAGATTGAAATTAAAAAAAGAAAAGATGTTCGTGATACATTAACGTTCACAATCGATCCCGCGGATGCAAAAGATTTTGATGATGCAATTTCATTTAAAAAGATAAAAGATGATTTGTATGAAATCGGCGTGCACATTGCAGATGTAAGCCATTATGTGGAAACAGATACTGCGCTTGATAAAGAGGCATACACGCGCGCTACATCCGTTTATTTGCCAGACAGAGTTAACCCAATGTTGCCAGAGAGAATTTCAAATGAATTGTGTTCCCTTCGTCCGCATGAAGATAAATTAACGTTCTCTGCCATTTTTCAAATGACAACAAAAGGTGAAATAAAAAATCAATGGATTGGCAAAACGGCTATTCATTCTGATCATCGTTTTACATACGAAGATGTGCAGGAAATTATCGACAAGAAAGAAGGAATGCATAATGAAGAAGTTTTGATTTTAAATGAACTTGCGCAACGTTTCCGCAAGCAACGTTTTAAAAAAGGTGCTATCAATTTTTCATCAACAGAAGTTCGTTTTAAGTTGGACGAAAAAGGAAAACCAATTGGAATTGTTATTAAAGAAAGTAAAGAATCGCATCAGCTTGTTGAAGAATTTATGTTGCTTGCCAACAGAACGATTGCAGAGTATGTTGGAAAAATTGAGATTAATAAAAAACCGATTCCGTTTCCCTATCGAATTCATGATACGCCAGATAAAGAAAAGTTGTTGCCATTTGTTGAGTTTGCAAAAAAGTATGGAATTAATTTTGATACAAAAACGCCGCAGGGAATTGCATCTTCATTCAATCAAATGCTTGCTGATGTGCATGGAAAGCCCGAGCAGCATGTACTTGAGCAATTAGGTATCCGCACAATGGCGAAGGCAATTTATACTTCTGAAAACATTGGCCATTATGGTTTGGGTTTTGAACATTATTGTCATTTCACTTCGCCAATCCGTCGTTATCCTGATGTGATGGTGCATCGCATTTTGGAAGAATGTTTGCAACATAACATTGAGCCTGATAAAAAGATGGAACAAAAATGCAAAAATGCAAGCGAACGCGAACGTGCTGCAATGGATAGCGAACGCGCTGCAAATAAATACAAACAGGTTGAGTACATGCAGGATTATTTGGGTGAAGAATTTGAAGGTGTTATCAGCGGCGTTTCTTCATTTGGTTTTTGGGTGGAAACTGTTTTGCATAAATGTGAAGGTTTGGTAAGCATTAATAGTTTGTCTGATTATGATGATTTTCGTTTGATTGAAGGCGAATACTGTTTGGCTGGAAGGAGCAGTGGGCGCCAGTTTCGGATGGGTGATAAAGTTATTATTAAAGTGATTGCAGCCAATCTTACAAAACGCCAGCTCGATTATCAATGGGTAGTAAAAGAAAATTTGCCGGATGAAGATTTTAAAGAACGTTCTGCGAAAAGAAATCATTAATAAACAATTGAAATGTTTATTAATGATTTTCTCAATAATAATTTTATTAATAAATATTTTTTGAAAGACTGAAATATAGTTCATGAAAAATTTTGAAGAATTATCAAATGAATTTTTAATACGGTTTAATAAAAATCATTTTCCTGCACAGCCATCAACGTTGTACGGGCCTGCTGATTATTTTTTAGGAGTTGGTGGAAAGCGCATCAGGCCTGTGTTGTGTTTAATGGGCAATGAATTGTTTGATGAAATAAATGAAGAAGCATATCATGTTGCAACGGCTATTGAATTGTTTCACAATTTTACTTTGGTGCATGATGATATTATGGACAATGCACCGTTGCGCCGCGGCATGCAAACTGTGCATGAAAAATATGGTGTGCCAACTGCATTGCTTGCAGGCGATATAATGTTTATTGTTGCCTATAATTATTTGAATAAAATAAAAACTGCCAATCTCGAAAAGATAATTCATGTGTATAATAAAACTGCGATGGAAGTTTGCGAAGGCCAGCAAATAGACATGGATTATGAAAAGAAAGAACAGGTTTCGATGGATGAATATTTGCACATGATTGAATTGAAAACTTCTGTGTTGCTTGCTGCAAGTTTGCAACTTGGCGCAATACTCGGAGGCGCTGGAGACGGCAACCAGCAACACTTGTATCAGTTTGGAAAAAATCTTGGATTGGCTTTTCAGGTGCAGGATGATTATTTGGATGCGTTTGGCGATCCATTAAAATTTGGGAAGCAGGTTGGCGGCGATATCATCGCAAATAAAAAAACTTTTTTATTAATAAAAGCATTGGAAACCGCATCGCCACCGCAAGTGGAAACGATAAAAGAATTAATAAAAACAAATCCTGCTGATAAAGTAAATCAAATGCTTTCTATTTTTAAAAGTTGCGGCATTGATGAATGGGCAAAAGAATTGAAAGAAAAATATATGCAAACTGCATTCAAACACCTTGATGATATTGCAGTGCTGTCTATTCGTAAAAAACCATTAATGGAACTTGCAGAATTTTTGGTGCAGCGTGAATATTAATAAAATCCGATCTTATATAAAATGAAATTTCAAACTGGTGATAAGGTATTAATACTTCTTTCAAACGAAGAAGGCGAAGTGGTTGAAATCATTAATAATAAAATGGTAATGGTTGAAGTGCGCGGTGTAAAATTCCCTGCATATATTGACCAGCTTGACTTTCCGTACTTCAAACGTTTTACTGAAAAAAAATTATTTCCTGCAAAAAAGGAAAAAAAATATATCGATCAGTTGCCTGCAGAAAAAAAGGAACGCGTTGCAAAAACAGCAGATGGAACCTGGTTAACTTTTTTACCAGTATTTGAAAGCGATGAATTTGGTGATGATGTTGTTGAAAATTTAAAAGTTCATCTTGTTAATAATTCTCACAGCGGTTTCAATTTTACATATCATTTAAATTATTTTGGAAAGGAAAATTTTGAACTCCAAAATCAAATTCACAATTTTCAGGATTTTTATTTGCATGATATTGCTTTTGAAAATTTGAACGACAGCCCGACTTTTGAATTTGATTTCACATTAATAACTCCTGATAAAACTAAAGCCGATCATTTTGAAAGCTCGCTGAAACTCAAGCCCAAACAGGTTTTCGCGAAGATTGAAGAAATTAAAAAGAAAGGCGAAGCAACTTTTTCTTATAAATTATTTGATGAATATCCTAATAAAGCTGCTGAAGAAAAAATAGAAATCAGCAATTTATCATCCGCAGGTTATAAAGTTTATGAAGCATCAAAATCACGTCAAAATTTACCGCAGGCAAAATATGAAGTTGATTTGCATGCAGAAAAATTAACCGACAACTGGAACAAGATGAGCAATTTTGAAATCCTCACTTTGCAGTTGCAAACATTGGAAAAATATATTGACATTAATACTGCACACCGTTTGCCATCAATGATTGCACTACACGGCGTGGGAACAGGAAAATTGCGCGATGAAATTCATGAGCTATTAAGGCTACGCCGCGAAGTAAAATTTTTCGTGAATCAATATGATGCACGATATGGATATGGTGCAACTGAAATTTTCTTTCAATATAAATAAGAATTGGCTCTGCATATATTTTTCTTCAAATTAATAATAACTATTTTTACAATTGCTATCAGACGTGCCATCGATTTTCTTTATTGAAAATAGGAAAGTCCGGACAGCGAAGGGCAATGCACCGGTGAATAGCCGGGTGATGTAACAATCAACAGAAAGTGCCACAGAAAATAACTGTCGCGTTAACACGCGATGAGGGTGAAAATGTGGGGTAAGAGCCCACGGCATTTATCAGTAATGATATTTGCGGGTAAACCTTGCATGCTGTAATGCCACGTAAACTAATGTTTGAAGGCGGCCCGCCTGAGTTAGAGGGTAGGCAGCAAGAGGTGCTGAGCAATCAGCATCCCAGGTAAATGATGGCGTTCTTTAGTAATAAAGAAACAGAATCCGGCTTATAAGCTGATAGCTTTTTTAACAGCCATTGAAACAAAATTTCAATGGCTGTTAAAATATAATAGCGATGCATAACCGCCAAGTTCCATCATCCACGCGAGGCCAAGGTGAACCATCAATCCGCCAAGAATTGATTTGGTTTTATATGCAAGCACACCAAGAATAATTCCGCCAAAATAAGAACTAATGCACTCTGCAAGCGGTTTGCCGAAATGAATAGTGCAATAAAAAACTGCCATTGGCAAAATAGAATTAATGCCTGCAAAACGAATAAAACCAATTACTAAAAACCCACGAAAAAATAGTTCTATCGAAATGAAATCGAGGCCATAAGAAATTTCATACAACAATTTATAAAACCATGAATAATGTGTGTAGTTATTAATAAAATAAATTGTTTTTGCTTTTGGATACATCTGCAAAAAATCTACTTGTGTCGATGCAGAAATTATTAATAGAACAACACAAAACAACATTAATAAATATGGTTTTGCATTAAAATTTTTTGTGGTGAAACCAAAGAATGATTGTTGTTTGTATAAAGATTTCCAGGTAAAAAATAAGGCAATTAATATCATTAATAATTTTGCAGGAAATTGTAAAACGATGCTGGAATACTTATCCCACGGGTTTTTCAGCAATTTTGTTGACAATGAAAAAATATTCCAGTGAATTATTTTTAATGAAAAAATCAATGACGCAATCATTATAAACAAGATGAATTTTACTTTATTATTAATAATAAATTCTTTGTTGGATTGTAAAAGATAAGCTGTTGAAAAAATTATAAAATAGAAAATAAAAAAAACTGCGAGGCTTAAAAACCAAGGTGAAATTGCGATGATTCTTTTTTCGATACCAACAGAATAATTTAATGCAATGAGAATGGAAACAAAAAAAGTTGTGAGTAAAAAATTGAGTAATCTTATTTCTTTAAAATAGTTTTTCAGGTAGCTGATAAAAACATTCATTAATAGAAATAATTATTGAGCAAGAAAGGTAATTAATCCTGTTTGAAGCTGGCTTTCATTTTAGCCATCAAATCTGTTTCAATCATTTTTTGCGCAAGCACAATCATATTTTTAAATGCTTTTGCCTGCGAAATTCCGTGGCCGATTATTACAGGTTTTGCAACGCCAAGTACAGGTGTGCCGCCATAATTTTCAAAATTGAAACGTTCAAAATATTCGTTGTTAATATTTTTTTGTTTGGCAATTTCATATAATGATTCGGCGAGTTTGAGAATAATATTTCCTGTAAAACCTTCGCAAACCATCACGTCGGTTTTATCAATTAAAATATCACGGCCTTCAATATTTCCGGTGAAATTTATTGGTGTATTTTCTTTTAATAATGGATACGCAGCCTGCGCCAGTAGATTTCCTTTGCCTTCTTCTTCACCAATATTTATTAATGAAACGCGCGGGTTATTAATACCGAGAATATGTTGCGCATAAAGAGAACCAAGAATAGCAAATTGATTTAAATGTTCTGGTTTGCAATCTGCATTTAAACCAACATCGAGCAGCAAACCAGAGCCTCCATTTTCTTTTGGAATAATTGTAGCAATTGTTGGGCGTAGAACGCCGTCCATTGCTTTAATGCTGTATAATGCGCCAATCATCATTGCGCCGGTATTTCCCGCACTGATAAAAGCTTCAATTTTTCCTGAAGCAAGTAAATGAAAACCGACAGCGATAGAAGATTGTTGCTTTTCTTTTAATGCTTTGGTAGGATGTTCATCCATGCCGATTACCTGCGGCGCATGAATAATTTTTACAGAAGAGGATGGAATTGAAAACTCCTGAAACAATTGCTGCAACTGCGTTTCATCACCAGTTGCATATAAAACAGACGCAGATGGATTTTCGTTCAAATATAGTTGGATACCTTTCACGGCTTCCCGTGGTGCAAAGTCTCCGCCCATCATATCTAAACCAATATTCATCTGCGCAAAGCTATATGAAAATCAATCAGCGAAACTAGTTTACAGGAGATTTCTCTGCTACAACTTTTCCTTTGTAAAATAATTTTCCTTCACTTACATGTGCGCGGTGGCGTACATGAATTTCGCCTGTTGCACTGTCTTTGCTTAAAGTAAGTTTTTCAGCTTTGTAGTGCGTTCTTCTTTTGGCGCTGCGTTGCTGAGAATGTCTCCGTTTCGGATTTGGCATAAAATCAATTTTTAGTAACCGGTATTATTTGTCTAAATTTCTAAATTTTTCTAACCCTTTCCACAATGGATTTTCAGGAATATTTTCTTCTACACTTAATTTTTTCAGCATTTCCAACACCTCTTTATTGCAATAAGGGCCGCCGATATTTTCTTCTTTGCACATCCTTTGTATAGGAATGCTAAGATTAATAAATTCAAAAATCCAATCCGCCACTTTTAAATGGCTTTCACCTCTTGCAATATAATATACATCAGGATCTTCTTCCTGTTCATTCATTATATCCGGCTCTTCAACCAACTTCACCAAGATATTAAATTCATCCCAAAGATCTAGTGGCAATAAATTACTGCCGCAACGGTCGCATGTTATTTCAAGCTTTCCGTCAATTTCAAATTTCAACAACATAAAACCATTCTTTTTATCCAAAGAAAGTTTGATGCTGATTTCGCAATGGCGAAAATCCTGCGGCGGATATGCTTCAAAAAACTTATCCGTTATCCGGTAATTAAACTCATGCTCACCGGGCGTCAATCCTACAAAAGCTATTTCAAATTCTCTGCGGCTCATGAGTGCTTTTTAAAGAGCTTGCAAAATTAATAAAAAATAGTGACAAATGAACGGCAAAACAGAAAAGTTATCCCAAAAGGTGTATATCTCAGCCGTTTAGCCGATTAATGGGTTGCAACAATTCTTTTAAAAGAAATTAATTGAACTAAATATTTCTTATCCAGATATTTCTGTAACTAATTGGTTCGCTTTTATCGCCGTGCGCCTGCAATTTAATCGGGCATGGGCCGTGTGGTTTTCTGTAAGCGGGTTTGCCGATATATTGTGTCGGGCCAAGCAGTTCAAAATTATTTTCAACCAAAACGCCGTTAAAAAGAACGGTTACATGCGCTGGTGTTTTAATCGTGCCATCATCATTAAAACGTGGCGCATTCCAAATCACATCATAGCTCTGCCATTCGCCTGGTTTTTTATTTGGATTAGCCAACGGCACAGCTTGTTTGTAAATAGAACCTGCCTGGCCATTTGTATAGGTTTCGTTTTTATAATTATCGAGCACCTGCAATTCATAACCTGCATCGCCGGGCCCGGTTGATGCCAAAAATATTCCGCTGTTTCCTCTTGCTTGCCCAGTTCCGGTTATGTTTTCAGGAATGCGCCATTCAATATGCAATTGATAATCAAGAAATGATTGCTTGGTACGAATATTACCAGTCGTTTTTGATACGGTAAATATTCCATTCGCCACATCCCATTTTGCAGGCATCGTTGAGTCTGCAGCAGAAACCCATTGGTTCAAATTTTTTCCATCAAATAAAATGATTGCATCTGAAGGTGCGTCTGAATTCATTTTACCAGGCGTTACAACGGGCGGCACAGGTGTATAAATTTCTGTAAGTTTCGGGTCGCCATCCTGCGCGTTTGCAAACTGACTTACACTACAAACAGCTACAGCTAACAAAAAAGTTTTTATCGAACGGTTACAAGCAATGCTAATCATAATTGTGTTATTAAAGTTTATTAATAAGCCAACAATTTAGTATAAAAAATGCAACCGCGATTATAAAAAGAAAACCGATTTATAGCAAAAAAAACCCTTTCAAAAGAAAGGGCTCCGTCCAGAAAAAAACCAACTAATATTTTTATAAAGAATGTTTGGTAGTAATTATGATGTTACTGATATTGCGAAACAAGTGCCAATACAAATAAGCATTGATAATCAGGCTAAAAATAAATTTTAATAGAAATATTAATCCAGCAGCGGGAAAAATTATATTATTCTGGAATTAAAAGAAAATTAAAACAATCGCATTAAGAGATAAATGCCTCGTTTGAATCTTTCGGTTTGCCGGCAAATTGCCACAAACCATAGCAGCTTAAAAATGCAGATAATAATAAACTTACGTAATAAATTATAAAATTATCCAAGTTTTCTGCTTTAGAAGCGGTTGAAAGATAACTGAAAAAATAGATGATAATAAAAATTCCGTAAGCAAATAAAAAAGATGCATATACAAAAACCATCGTGTTTTCAAAAGGAGTATGTTCAACTTTTTGTAAATATTCTATCACACCAATTACACTAAATGTGATTGCAAAAAAAGTTCCGGCGCCAATAATTATGGTACTTGATTCAAGGTTATAACCTTTCCATACAACCATTATTATTTCAAATAAAATAAAAAAAGGAAGAATATATTTAATGGCTTTTTTATTATTTGGTGATGCTGCAAATAAAAACACTAAAAGCACCAAAGGCGCGTCCAGCAAGTTATACACCAGGGTACAATGCTTAAGTAAAAATTTATTTTGCGATTGCCCAATCCATTCAGGCAAATTCATTAATCCATTTGCAAGCCAGTAAATTGCAATGAATAAATAAGCCTTTTCATATTTTAGTTTTTTAATAAATAAAAGCAAAAGCGGCACAAAACAAAGTAGTATTGCAAGGTTAGAAATAATGAAGTAGAGTGTGGTAGTAAGGCCGGGTTTCACGAATTATAATTTGTACATTAAAAGCGAAAAAGTAAACATTTTAGTATAGGTACATTTACGTTGTTTTATACTTAATTTACTGTAAAGAATAACATGTATTAATGACGCTATCCTACAAATTAAAAACATTTTTATAATAAGTCAAACTGTTTGGACAGATTAAAAATCTTTATTTCCATTCATGTAAATTTGCATTCAATTTTTATTATTGATTACACAGCAAACCATACAACAGATATTAAGCAGGATCGACATTGTTGAAATTGTCGGTGGCTTTGTGCGGCTTAAAAAAAGAGGTGCAAATTATATGGGCCTTTGCCCGTTTCATAATGAAAAATCTCCATCGTTTACCGTTTCTCCTGTAAAGGAAATTTATAAATGTTTTGGCTGTGGCCGTAGTGGAAATGCCATTAGCTTTTTGATGGAGCACGAAAAATATTCTTATGTAGAAGCGCTGCGCTGGCTTGCCAATAAATATAATGTTGAAGTTGAAGAAACAGAAATAAGCGTTGAACAAAAACAGCAAAACCAGGTTGCTGAAAGTTTATATATTATTAATGGCTTTGCGCAAAAATATTTTAGTGATGTTTTATTAAATAAAGAAGAAGGGCAGGACATTGCTTTGAGTTATTTAAAGCATCGTGGTTTTAATGAAAACATCATTAATAAATTTCAGTTAGGTTATTGTTTGGAAGAAAAAGATGCCTTTGCAAAAACAGCATTGGCTGCTCAATATAATAGTGAGTTTCTTCAAAAAAGCGGCTTGGTTATAGTGCGTGATGATAAAACGTTTGATAATTATCGTGGCCGCATTATTTTTCCAATTCATAATCAAACAGGAAAAGTTATTGGTTTTGGTGCGCGTATTATTAAGACAAATGATCGCGCGCCAAAATATATTAATACGCCGGAAAATGAAATTTATATAAAGAGCAAAATTTTATACGGCTCTTATTTTGCGCGACAGGCTATTGATAAAAACGATGAATGTTTATTGGTTGAAGGATACACAGATGTAATTTCTTTGCACCAGGCTGGTATAGAAAACGTAGTTGCAAGTGGCGGAACTTCGCTTACAACAGATCAGTTGCGGCTTGTAAAAAAGTATACCAATAATCTTACAATAATATATGACGGAGATTCAGCCGGCGTGAAAGCCGCGTTGCGCGGGCTTGATATGGCATTGGAAGAAGGATTGAATGTGAAGCTTGTATTAATACCTGACAAAGAAGATCCGGATAGTTATGTAAATAAAGTTGGCGCTGATGCATTCAGAAATTTTATCGCTGATAATAAAAAAGATTTTATTCTTTTTCAACTTGAAGTTTCATTAAAAGATGCAGGTACAGACAGTACAAAAAAAGCCACTGTTGTAAACCAGGTTGCTGAAACAATTGCAAAGATTAATAAAGCAGAAGATTTTACAAAACAGCAAGATTATATCCGCCAATGTTCTCAATTATTAAAGATTGAAGAAACTGGTTTGCATACGCTTGTTAATAAATTTATACGTGAGCGTATTTCAAAACAGGAAAATAAATTACAGGCAGAAGAGATAAAAATTTTTGATGATCAACAAACTGAAAATTCATTTGCGGATGATGAATCTTTTAATCTTTTATTTAAAGATGAAATGCATGAACGTGCAATGGTTCGTTCATTAATAGAATTTGGTTTGAAAGAATGGGATGAAAAAAATAAAGTGGCCGATTATATTTTTGGTGAATCAATTGACCATGATATGATTGATAACAAAAAATTAGTTCGCATTTTGCAAACTTATAAAAACTGGTATGATGAAGGAATGGAACCAACATCAAAAACTTTTTTGTACCAGGAAGATCAGGAATTAAGTACGCTTGTTGTTTCTATAATGGATTTTCCGTATGAAATAAGCCCAAACTGGAAAGAGCATTTTGAGGGAAAAATAAATACGCGTGAAGATTTATATAAAGAAGAAGTTTTTTCTACGCTGAATTATTTGAAGCTTCGAAAAATAAAAAGATTAATAGATGAAAATCAAAAAGATTTAGAAAAAAATCATTCCGCTGAAGAACAGATAATGCTTATTGAAACCCACCAGCATTTAAAAAATATGGAACGCGATTTAGTTCACAACCTGGGAACTGTGATTGTGAAATAGGTGAATGGTCAATAGTGAATGGTCAAAAAAATTAACTAATTTAAAAACATCCATTCATTATTAATCATTCACGCATCAATCATGTCGCTGTAGGAAATATTAATCAAATCTTCTTCATTAATCTCTAATTCATTTTTATAAAAATTACATTGTTCATGCAATTTTCTACAGGTAAATTATGGTTTTTGTTAGAGGCTTCTATGTCAACGAAAGTGCCTAAACCATCAATTTCATCAAGATGAAATTTTACATTTTCAATAAAATAAATTTCCCGTTTTTTCTTCACAACAATTTTTACACCAAGTGAAGCAGTTAATATTTCTTTTAAAACTTCGCCATCTTTAACTTCCATTATTTTAAAGTCGGATTGCTTTGCAGCTTTATCATTTGGCCTGAAATATTGTATTAATGTGTTCTCAATATTTCCCTGGCGCAATTTTAATCTACCTTTTGCAACATTGAAATAAGTGTCTGTTTGATTGTCCGTTCCTTTAAAATCAGCGCCGTTTTTTACAAGATAATTTCTTATCGAACCTGTTTTTATTGTTCTTGCTTTTATTAATATTTATAAATGACATGGGATTATTCTTTATTAATAAAAAGGCTTGCATTAAGCAAACCTTTTTATTAAATCATTTGAAGATTATTGTAATTATTTTTCGCTTGGGTTTTTTTTGCCGGCGCTTAATTTGTCAATGGCAGATTCCAACCTGCGCGATCTTGTGTCTTCTCTTTTTGCGCTTGTAACCCAGGTTACATATTCTTTTTTGTTGGTAAAAGAAAGATTGTCGAAAAAATGCGAAGCTGTTTTATTGCGGTTTAAACCTTTCAAAAAATCAGATGGCGGCTGCACAACTCTTTTTTCGTGATTAACGCCTTCAACAATTGCAGGAACGCCGCCATTGGCAGAAGCGCGGGCAAGATGTGGAATTTGTTCTGTCTTTTTAAAGCGTATTGCTGTCCAAACATGGTCGAGCGAAACCTGGCGGACTTCCGTAAAACCTTTACTGGCAATGCAATTCCAACTGCAATCACGGTTTAATGTGGTCGCAATTTTAGAAGTTTTTTTCGGATAAGCGACCCACAGTTTTCCTTCTGTATGCAACGCTGGAATTACTTCATTAATAATTCCTTCCAATTGCGTTTCATTAACAGCGAAAACCAGCGCGAAATCAATTTTGCGTATTTTTAAAAGTGGGGTGATATTTTTCGCAAAAGTTAACTTGAAAAATTGCTTTTCGATTGAAGAGGGAAGTCCCTGGATTAAAAGATTCTTTTCATCTTTAAACTGGAGTTTTTCCAATAAAGTTTCTGACATGCCTCTTAAATTTTTATTTAAACGATTAAAATAAACTGATGCAGGATTGCAAAGGTAAAAAAAGGAACGTTGAGATGAACATAACTGCAATAAAATATTTGCATTGATAAACTTTATCTAAAAAGATGTGTATAACCTTTTCGCAGCTGGCAAATAAATTTTATTACTTATTGATAAATAAATGTTTATAGATTAAATTAGAATAATAAAATGAATAACTTAATTATTAATAAAAAATGGAATTTTAAATTGAATTCCTGCGCTGGCGCCTTCTGTCGCGATATTTAAAAATCGGCACTTTACTTTCGTTGCCACGTAAAATGCGGCTGATGTTTTTCTGATGGGTGAGAATTACAAGCAACGCAACAGCTATCGCAAAGGCGCGATACAAGTGTTCTTTTTCTTTAAAAATAAAAAGAATGAGAACGGCAAAAGCAATGCCTGCCAATATAGAACTGAGAGAAACAAATCGCGTTAAATACAAAACCACCAAAAAAACGCCGACACAATAAACCGCAACAATTGGCTGGATTGCGATAATCATTCCAAACAAAGTTGCCACTCCTTTTCCACCACGAAAATCTGCCCAGATAGGAAAAATATGTCCGGCAACTGCGGCTAATCCTAAACCAACCATTAAATTAGTTCTTGCCGCCTCGTCATGCATATAAAATGGAATTATGACGTATAAACTTGTAGCAATCAATCCCTTTAACACGTCAGCAATCATTACAAAAGTTCCCCAGCGAGAACCTAAAACCCTGAAAGTATTTGTTGCACCTGCATTTCCGCTACCATACTCGCGAATGTCAATCCCGAAGAAATATCGGCTAACCCAAATTGCCGTGGGCACCGAACCGATTAGATAGGCTAACAATATGAGGAGAACCTCTGTCATTGAACGAATATTGGTTAAAGTTGGTAATCAAAAATAACTAAAAACAATTGAAATGTTACTATACTGTTAAGCGTTTTTGCTGATTTGTTTGAATTAGTTTTAAACAAATCCAGCCGTCTCGGCTTAATTTTTCAATAACAAATAAATGGTTGGTTTGCGCTTCTTTATCAATGTCTTCAAAATCCTGTTCCACCAAACCACTTATTAATAAAACGCCTTGCGGTGTTAATTGTTGTTGCATTGTTGCAAGCTTTGGAAGAATTACATTCTTATTAATGTTTGCAAGAATGACATCAAATTTTTTATTTGTAATTATTTCTGTTCCTTTCGCTAAATAAATATTATGGCAATTATTTTCATTAATATTTTCTTTTGCATTTTCAATACTCCAGTCGTCGATATCAATTGCGTTAATACTTTCAGCGCCCAATTTTTCTGCAAGAATAGAAAGTACGCCAGTTCCCGTTCCAAAATCGAAAACAGATTTATTAATAAAATCAATTTGTTCCATCGCTTGGATCATCAAAAAAGTTGTTGCATGATGGCCGGTTCCAAAACTCATTTTTGGCGTGATAATAAGTTCATATTTTACTGATGAAACCGGTTTATGAAACGAAGCACGGATTGCACAAAAATTGCCGACAATAACCGGATCAAAATCTTTTTCCCATTCTTCATTCCAGTTTCTTTGTTCAATAATTTCTTTAAAAAATGATAATGACAAAGGCGAAATAATTTGCCGTAATTCCATTTCATTAAACTCTTTTTCAGGAATAAAAGCAAACAAATTATTTTCGCTTTCTTCAAAACCTTCAAAATTAATTTCTGATAACTGGGCGATTAATATTTCAGCTTGTTCAGAAGAGTTAATTGCAATTGATATTTTTATATAATTATCACTCATTAATAATGATTAAAAGTTTAAATCCAATTATTCGAAAATATTTATAAAGAAAAAAGCCTGTAGTTTTTAACCACAGGCTTTTTTAGTATCAATAAAATTATTACTGTTTTTTTAAGCTTGGTTTCCTTCGGGCTTTGCCATTAACACTTTGCGGCTCAATTTAAATTTGCCGGTTTTATTATCAACGCCAAGCAATTTTACTTTGATATTGTCGCCTTCTGCCAATACGCCTTCCATTGTTTCTAAACGTTTCCAGGAAACTTCGCTGATATGCAACAATCCTTGTTTGCCAGGTAAAAATTCTACAAAAGCTCCGTAAGGCATTACTGATTTCACTTTTGCTTCATAAACAGTTCCAACTTCCGGCATGGCAACAATTCCTTTAATCCATGCAACGGCTTTATCCAAGCCTTCTTTTGCAGGACTGAAAATGCTTACTTCACCAAAATTGCCAACTTCTTCCAGGTTAATAGTTGTACCAGTTTCGCGTTGGATTTCCTGTATAATTTTTCCTTGTGGCCCGATGATAGCGCCGATAAATTCTTTATCGATAAATAATTTTTCCATGCGAGGAGCGTGGCCTTTCACTTCTGCACGTGCCGCTGGCATACATTCGTACATTGCATCAAGAATATGCAAACGGCCTTTGCGCGCTTGTTCCAAAGCTTCGCGCATGGTGTCCATACTTAATCCGTCAACTTTAATATCCATCTGAACGCCACAAATTCCCTGGCGCGTTCCTGTTACTTTAAAATCCATATCACCCAAATGATCTTCATCACCAAGTATATCTGTTAAGATAGCATATTTGCCATCTGTTCCTCTTGTTATTAATCCCATTGCAACGCCACTAACGTGTTTTGGAAAAGGAACACCGGCATCCATTAATGCGAGTGAACCTGCACAAACTGTAGCCATAGAAGAAGAACCATTCGATTCCAAAATATCGCTCACCACGCGAACGGTGTAAGGATAATCATTTCCCGGCATCATCTTTTTTAAAGAACGCATAGCCAGGTTGCCATGGCCAACTTCACGGCGGCTTTGACCGCGCATCATTTTCACTTCACCCGTACTGAAAGGAGGGAAATTATAATGTAAAAAGAATTTTGAATCGAAAGATTTTGCAGCACTTTCAACCAAAATTTCATCTAATGGAGTTCCGAATGTAACTGTTGTAAGTGATTGTGTTTCACCTCTTGTGAACAATGCAGAACCATGCGGAGTTGGTAACGGATCAACTTCCATTGCTAGAGGGCGAACCTGATCAAGGCTGCGACCGTCAAGGCGGATACGATCATCCAAAATCATATTGCGAACAACATCCCACTTCAAATCTTCGTAATATTTTTTGGCTAACTTTTTATCTTTATCTGTTGCTTCTTCGCCAAGGCTAGCAATCAATTCGTCTTTTAAAACGCTATATGCATCGCTGCGAACATGTTTTGCGCTTCCAGCTTTTGAAATTTCATACACTTTTGCAGATGCAAAATCATTTACTTTTTTCTGAATTTCTTCGTTCTGCTCAGGTTTTTTATAATCCCTTTTTGCAGTAACGCCTACTTTATTTCTTAATTCTTCCTGCCCTTTTATTTGAATGCGGATTGCATCATGTGCAAGTTGCAAAGCTTTCACTAAATCCTCTTCACTGCATTCGCCAGCTTCGCCTTCAACCATCATCAGGTTTTTATCGGTCGCAGCGATAATAAACTCCATGTCTGATTTTTCCAGTTCGGTACGTGTTGGATTAACGATTAATTGTCCGTCAACACGCGCAATTCTTACTTCACTAATAATTTCTTTAACCGGAATATCTGAAACTGCCAACGCTGCAGAAGCTGCAAGGCAAGCCAATGCATCGGGCATCACTTCATAATCGCTGGAAACCAAACTTACCAAAACCTGCACGTCACATAAATAATCTTCCGGAAACAATGGGCGCAATGCACGATCTATTAATCGGCTGGTTAATATTTCATAATCATTCAATCTTGCTTCCCTTTTAAAAAATGAACCGGGAATACGGCCTGCAGATGAAAATTTTTCCTGGTAATCTACAGAAAGCGGGAAAAAATCCTGGCCTTCTTTCGGATCTTTGTTGGCAACAACAGTTGCGAGAATAATACAATTTCCCTGGCGCACAGTAACAGCTCCGTCGGCCTGGCGCGCGAGTTTGCCTGTTTCGATAGTAACGTCGCGGCCACCACCTATATCAAAAGTTACACTAATTGGTTGTGAAAGCATATGGCTATTCATTCTTTATTGAACTATGAATTGCATATTAACAGGCAAACCATAATCCGGGTTTAAAAATCGATAGTTTTGAAAAATACCTGTATACAGAAAAAACTATTCCCAACCGGCATTCAGTTGGGAATAGTTTTATTATACATAATTTCTTATTTTCTAAGTCCTAATTTTTCAATCAGCTGGCGGTAACCTTGCAGGTTGTGTTTGCTTAAATAAGTAAGCAAGCGTTTTCTTTTACCAACCATTTGCATTAAACCACGATTTGTGGAAAAATCTTTTTTGTTGGCTTTAAGGTGCAATGAAATACTGTTAATACGTTCAGTTAATAGCGCAACCTGTCCTTCAATAGAACCGGTGTTTTCAGATTTACCACCAAAATCAGCAAAAAAACCTGCTTTTTTTTCTTTTGTCAAATACGGCATCTCAAAATTTTTTTTAAATTATTCTTCTTTTTCGGCTGCAAAGGTAAAGGAAATATTCTGAAATTTGAAAAACTTACAAAATGAATTTACCCGCATCTCCGCTTTAAATTGAAAAAACTGCATTAGGTTTGAGCAGATTTCAATATAATTAATACCATTTGAAAAAAATATATTTTATAGTTACCAATAACCTTGTTTACGATCAGCGGATGAACCGCATTTGCACTTCGTTGCAAAATAACGGTTATGCAGTTACGCTTGTCGGCAGAAACCAGCCAAATAATGTTCCGCTTAATAAAAAGCCATTTAATCAGGTTCGGCTGAATTGCTGGTTTAGCAAAGGCAAATTTTTCTATATAGAATTTAATCTTCGTTTATTCTTTTATCTTCTTTTTAAAAAAATGGATGCCATTTGTGCCATTGATTTAGACACGATAATGCCCGTTTTATTTATTTCAAATTTAAAAAAAATTCCACGCATATATGATGCGCACGAATTGTTTTGTGAAATGAAAGAAGTGGTTACAAGGCCGTCAATTTATAAAGCATGGAAATTTATAGAAAGAAAAACAGTTCCAAAATTTATTAATGGCTACACAGTTTGCAAACCAATTGCAGATGAATTTGAAAAAATGTATCGCGTTAGCTATAAAATAATAAGAAATATTTCTGTTTTAAAAAATTTGCCGGTTATTAATAAAAAAGAAAAATATATTTTATACCAAGGTGCCGTTAATGAAGGAAGAAGTTTTGAAACATTAATACCTGCAATGAAAGATGTTGATGTACCATTAATAATTTGCGGCGATGGGAATTTTATGCAGCAGGCAAAAGCACTTGTTGAAAAAAATAATCTTGGCCATAAAATTATTTTTAAAGGCATGCTCCTGCCGGATGAATTAATAAATTATACAAACAACGCAACCATCGGAATTACTTTGTTCGAAAATAATGGATTAAGCAATTATTATTCACTTGCAAACCGTTTTTTTGATTACATGCACGCAGCTATTCCACAGGTTTGCGTAAACTATCCTGCGTATGCTGAAATTAATAATCAATATAAAATTGCATCACTTATTAATGATGTAGAACCTGCAACAATTTCAAATGCTTTAAACAATTTATTGCGCAACGATGTTCTATACAATGAACTGCAATCAGCATGTATAAAAGCACGGGAAGTTTTTAACTGGCAGGAAGAAGAAAAAAAACTTATCCAATTTTATAATCAAATATTGCATTAATTGGTGGAGAAACATTTACATATCGTTTGTTTGGATGTACCTTATCCTGTTGATTACGGTGGCGTTTTTGATTTATTTTATAAAATAAAAACATTGCATAATCTTGGTATAAAAATTCATTTGCATTGCTTTGAATACGGGCGCGGCGAGCAGCCAACGCTTAATGATTATTGTGAAGAAGTAAAATATTATCGAAGGCAAAAAGGCCATAAAGGCTTCTCTCATAAATTTCCTTATATCGTTTGTTCGCGGTCAAATGCTGCGCTGCATGATAATTTATTAATGGATGATTATCCTGTTTTTTTAGAAGGCATTCATTGCACGTATTTATTGAATGATGAAAGGTTCGCAAACCGCAAAATATTTTTGCGCATCCATAATATTGAATACAAATATTACCGCGAATTATATCACTCAGAAAGTTCTATCTTAAAAAAAATATATTACGCATACGAAAGTTTTTTATTAAAAAAATATGAAAAAAAAGTCGCCAATAAAGCTTTTTTAATAACTGTTTCTTCGCAGGATGCTGATTGTTTTATTAATGAATTTCTTGCAAAAAAAATTGAACAGCTCCCTGTTTTTCTTCCTTATCAACATGTAGAATCAGGCACTGGCAATGGTTGTTTTTGTTTATACCACGGCAATTTATCTGTTGCTGAAAATGAAGTTGCTGCAATATGGTTACTGGAAAATGTTTTTAATGATCTTGATGTGCCTTTTGTTATTGCAGGAAAAAATCCATCTGCGCGTTTGCAACATTTGGCGCACCAGCACAGGCAAACTTGTTTGGTAAGCAATCCCAGCGAACTGGAAATGCAGGATATGATTAATAAAGCGCAGATTAATATTCTTCCGTCTTTTAATAATACGGGTATAAAATTAAAATTGCTGAACGCTTTATACAATGGAAGGCATTGTATTGTGAATGAGCAAACTGTAAAATCAACCGGACTGGAATCCTTATGCCACGTGGCTTCCGGGGAAAAGGGATGTAAAAATATGATTAAGGAATTGTATGAAAGGCCTTTTCATAATGATGAAATTACTGCGCGTAATAAATTACTATCCGGATATTTTGATAATGAAAAAAACGGCAAACAACTTATTGAATGGATATGGTAGCATTATCAAGTACACGGCCTTTTTCAGTTCTTAAAGTTCGCCCCGGATATTTATTAATAACAATATAATCATGCGTTGCCATTATTATTGAAGTGCCATAATCTTTACTAATCTGAAAAAGCAATTGCATAATTTCATCAGAAGTTTCCGGATCTAAATTTCCTGTTGGTTCATCTGCCAAAATTAATTTTGGTGAATTTAATAATGCGCGGGCAACATCAACACGCTGTTGTTCGCCGCCGCTCATTTCAAAAGGCATTTTAAAACCTTTCGATTTTAATCCAACTTTATCCAACACATCTGCAATTTTTTCGTCCATTAATTTTTCATCTTTCCATCCGGTTGCACGCAAAACAAACTTTAAATTATCATTTACATTCCTGTCAGTAAGCAATTGAAAATCCTGGAAAACCACGCCCAGGTTGCGTCTTAAGTATGGCACTTTTTTCCAGTCCATATCTTTTAAATTAAAACCGGCCACTTCGCCTTCGCCATCTTTCAATAATAAATCACCATATAATGTCTTTAATAAACTTGATTTTCCTGCGCCGGTTTTGCCAACGAGATAAACAAATTCACCTTTATTAACGATAATATTTACATCCTGCAAAATGAGGTTTGTTCCCTGGTAAATATTTACATTTTTTAATCGAACAATAACTTCTGCCATAATTAATATTAATAAAACAAAAATAAGAAATAAATATCGTTACCGACTAAGCATTTACTTTATTATGCAGCAGTTTTTTTTGTATTTTTATAACAGTTAATCATCTCTCTAAATGAACCGTAACTGTTTTATCAAGAATTACATTGTTGTTTTTCCGTTACTTTTTTCCCTTCTTACTTTTTCGCAAACTAAACTTATTAATGCATCAACAAATGAAATTGCGGTTGATAAAATTGAACAATCGAAAATTATAGAATCACTCAAACAAAAAATAAAATCACTTCCTGATAACAAAGAAAAATTACAACTTCTTTTTTCAATGTGCGATACTTTTGGAAGGGCTTTTCCGCCAGACACTTTGTATTATTATGCAAACCTTGCCAAAGCAATTTCAATAAAAGAAAAAGTTGATACAAGCATTTTAAAATGTAATATTTTTTTAGCAAGCAGTTTTTTACGAAGAGGCTTACTAGATTCATCTGAAAAAATTATTGATGAAAATGTTGCTGCTTATAAAGATCCCAAATACACGGTTTACAGGAATAACTTTTTGATGTTGAAATCAAATATTCTTGTTCGGCAAAACAAATTAAAAGAATCATTAAAAAACAGTTTTGAAGTATTAACAAGCGCGGAAGATTTGGTTGATACTTCAACACAAATGAAAGCGCTGCTTGCAATTGGTTGGGCGTATATGGAACTCAACCAATCACGCCAGTCGATTGATTGGTTGCTTAAAGGTTGCAATCTTGATGTGCTTTCTCATCAAAAATATTCGCTTGCCGTTATATACAATGATATTGCTGCGGTATATAATGATTTACATAAAAATGATTCGTCTGTTTTTTATGTAACGCTTGCTATAAATATTGCAAAGCAAAAGAAAGATTTAACTGCATTGGCAAACGCATATAATATTTATGCAGGAACAGAAATTGACAATAAAAATAACGCACATGCAGAAGCATTATTAAAAGATGGTTTGGAAATAAGAAAAATAATTGGCGATCCATTTTTTATAGTTTCCGACATGTATGAACTTTCAGTTTTTTATGCCAATAATCATGCGCCCGAAAAAGGAATTGCCTTGGCAAATGAAGGCATTTCCATTGCTGAAAAAAATAATTTGCGCGCCAAGCTTCCAATATTATATGAGGCTTTGGCTGAAAATTATAAGAACGCTGGCAACATGGCAAAGTACAGCAATGTGCTTAATAAAATTATCAGCTTAAAAGATTCTTTGTATGAAAAAAATAAAGCTGAAGCACTATCGGAAATGGAAACAAAATACGACGTGCAGAAGAAAGAAAATATTATTATCAAACAAAAATTAGACCTCACAAAAAAGAACAGTTTAATTTATGGAACATTAATACTACTTGCAATAACAGTTCTTGTTTCTTACATAATTTTTCAAACGAGAAAAAAAAATCAGCAGCTAAAAATGCAGGAAATTGTTATTGATCAAAAAAGAAAAACAATGGACGCTGTAATGCAGGCCGAAGAAAATGAACGCAAAAGAATTGCTGCAGAATTGCACGACAGCGTTGCGCAAAAAATGGTAGTTGCAAAATTAAATTTAGAAGTGCTGGAAGGTTATTTACCAATATTAAATCAGGAACAACGGCATGTTTATAATAACATTTTTTCTTTGGTTGATGATTCATGTACGGAAGTGCGCGCGCTTTCTCACAGCATGATGCCGCAAGCTTTTTTTCAATCAGGATTAACAGATGCAGTGAAAAACTTTATAGATAAAATTGAAAACAAAAACCTGCGCATTTCTTTTAGCGCCGAAGGAGATTTGAGTAATCTTGATAACAATATGGAGATAATGATTTACCGCATTATCCAGGAATGTTTGCAAAATATTATTAAGCACGCAGATGCATCTAAAGTTGATATTTCTATTAATATGGAGAACGATGAAATTGATGTAACCATTGAAGATAATGGCGTTGGGTTTGATACCAGTTTATTGGAAACAAAAGATGGAATGGGAATGAAAAATATAAAATCGAGAGTAGAATTTTTAAATGGAAATGTTGATATCAATAGTGAGATTGGTAACGGAACTGTAATTGCTTTTTTTGTTCCGTTGAATAAAAAATAATCAGTTTATAAAATCTTTAAAAAATATTTTATTAATAAAAATTTATCCATAATAAAGTTAGCAATTGTTGACGATCACCAGATTGTTGTTGACGGGTTAAAGCTTTTATTGAAAGATAAAAAAAAGTTTGAAATCGTTGCTGAGTCTACATCTGCAAAAAAAATGTTTGATTTATTAAAACAACATTTGCCAGATGTATTAATAACAGATATTATGATGGCCGAGATGGATGGTTATGAATTATCCGTAAAAGTAAAACAGGAAATCCCATCAATAAAAATACTTGCATTATCAATGAGCGAAGATGGTTTTATGATTACAAAAATGATTGAGCAGGCAAAGATTGATGGTTATATTCCAAAAGCTTCTGGCAAGCAGGAATTGGTTAATGCAATTGAATCAATTATTAATGGCAATGAATATTTTGCGACGCAAATTCTCGATTTATATGAGTCGTATAAAAAAATAAAAAACGAGAGCGCCGCATATAATTTAACTGCGCGCGAATTGCAAATTATTGATTGCATGATTCAGCATTTAAGCAATAAAGAAATCGCAACAAAATTTTTTATAAGTGAACGCACAGTGGAAACGCACCGCAAAAATATTTTTAGAAAAACAAATACAAAAGGAGTGGGCACACTTGTTGAATTCGTAAAAAAACATAAACTATTGGGCTGATAAAAACTGATTAATAAAAAATAAATTTTCCATTTTATCCAAATGATTTCGAGTTGATAAATGATGTACCATCTTCAATTTGTGCCATATAAGTTTTCAATTCTTTGCCGGTATGTTTGTAATAAGCTGTTGTAATATTTTCTTTTAAATTTTCAACGGCTTCATTTTTTACTAAATTAATTGTGCAGCCACCAAAGCCGCCGCCCATCATTCTCGCACCTAAAATAGCTTTATTATTTTTTACATAATCAACCAAAAAATCAAGTTCGTCGCAGCTCACTTCATATTGTTTACTTAAACCTTCGTGCGATGCAAACATTTGTTTTCCCAAACTATTAATGTCATCTTTTTTTAAATCACCGCAAGCTTTTAAAAGCCTTGCATTTTCTTCAACAACATATTTGCAGCGCTGGTATATTAATGCATCTTTTTCAGCAACATATTTATCAAGCATTTCTATATTAACATCACGCAAATTTTTTATTTCAGGAAAATATTTTTTTAAGATAGAAACGCCTTCTTCGCATTGATGGCGGCGCGTATTATATTCAGTTGATGCGAGTGCATGTTTTACATCACTGTCAAATAAAACAATTGTAATTCCCTGCATATTCAGCGGAACATATTCATAATCCAGGGAGCGGCAATCTAATTTTACAGCATGGTTTTTTTTGCCAAACATACTTGCAAACTGATCCATAATTCCGCATTGCACATGTGCAAATTCATGCTCTGCATGTTGCGACATTTTTACCAAAGTAAATTTATCGAGCGAAGATTTTAAATATTCATTCAATGCCATCGCCATCGCGCATTCAACTGCTGCAGATGATGAAAGCCCTGAGCCTGTTGGAACATCGGCTGTTAATGCTGCTTCAAATCCATTAATAACAATTCCTTTTTGTTTGTATTGATCTGCAACACCAAGCAAATAATTTGGCCATGAAATTTCACTTTCAATAATTTGATCAGTTGTTGTTTCATGCGTTTCATTCAAATCAATTGCATGTAAAATTATTTTGTTATCCGTGCGCGGAGTTAATGCGATATACGCTGCTTTATCAATTGCAGCGGGCAATACAAAGCCCTCATTGTAATCTGTATGTTCGCCAATTAAATTAATTCTTCCCGGTGAGCGGACTATAATTGTATCGTTATTAATATATTTTTTTAGCCTCGTTGTTATTTCTTTTTTCAATTCGATCGCCTGCTGTTCCACGTAATTTTTTTATTAATAAATAAAATTATTTCTTGCCGGTAAGTGATTTTATAAATTCAGTTTCTTTTTTATCATACGGCGTTCCATCTGGCCTGAAAATATCATGAAACCAAATTTTTGGTTCTGAGCCATCAGGTATTGGCGTATCCCACGCATACATTGTATTTGTTTTTCCGGCAGTCAATCCCCAATTAATTGCGCCAACATTTTGCGCTTTTAAAACAGGCATAATATTAAAGAAAGTGCTGCTCCGCAAACGCGCCATATATTCCGTGCAAATCAAAGGGCGGTTGTATCTTTTTAAAGTATCAATACATTGCTGGTGCATTTTTTCATTTTCATAATTGTGATAAGTTATAACGTCAGAATTTGCCAGTTGAAATGTATTATAATCTTTTAAATCCTGCGCCCACAAACCGGCTGATAATGGTTGTGACGGATTAATTTCGCGGCCCCATTCAAAAACCTTTTTTAATAAAACCAAACTTTTATTTCCGTATGAAGAATTGCCCGGTTCATTGTATAAATCCCACAACAAAATTCTTTTATCATTTTTAAAAGTGGTGAAAATATCTTTCACATATTTTTCAAGCAGGTTTATTAATTGCGGATCGTCATAATACAATTTGCCCGGATCGCGCAGCCAGCCTGAGTTGTGGATGCCCGGCTTTGGCAATGGCTGAATGCCCGCGCGATAAGATTCGTTCCAGCAATCATCAAAAAAAACAAAAATAGTTACAACGTGATGGCCGTTTGCAATTTCCAAATATTTATTAATGCGTTGTTTAAAACCTTCCGGATCCAATTCCCACGCAACGTGATGCAGGAAAACGCGCATACAATTTAAACCGATTGATTCTGCAAAACCAAGTTCTTTATTAATAGTAACAGTGTCGAAACTCGCTGCCTGCCACATTTCCAGCTGATTGATTGCCGTGCTGGGAATAAAATCGCAACCGCGCAACCAGCCTTTATCTTTATACCATTCATTTGCCTTTTGTGTTGACCAAACTGCGCTTTTGGTTTGTGCATCAATAGTATTGCAGAAAAAAAATATAGAAAAACTTACAAGGAAAACATATAGTTTCTTCATGGAAAACATATTTGATTTCAAATGTATTTTAAAAAAAGGAAAGCAGCAACGTAACTAAAGTTTCATTGCTGCTTTCAAATTATTTATTAATAAGTGATCTTATGATTCTGGATTTATTTTAAATGTAATTGGCAGTTCCAATCTTGTTTTTACTGCTTTGCCTTTTACCATTCCTGGTTTCCATGCAGGCATTTGCTTTACAATTCTTGTTGCTTCGTTATTAATAGAAGAACTAACGCCAGCGCCACTTACAACCGGATTTGTAACGTTTCCTTTTTCGTCAATTATAAAAGATACTTTAACGGTACCTTCTTTATTATCATCCAAATCCGATTGCGGATAATTGATATGATTTGAAACAAATTGAGAAATCGCTGCATCACCGCCAGGATATTGCGGCATTTCATCGGCAGTTACATAAACGCCATCACTACCTTTTTCAATTTTTGTTTTTTTATCTGAAGACATTGTTACAGAAGCATTGCCTTTTTTTGTTTTCACTGTTTTTGAAGGCCCAACAGTTGCGGCAGAAGTATCAGCCATTTTGCTTGCTGAGTCTGCTTTTGCAGCGGAAGATGTTGTGTCTGCATCATTATTACAAGCGCTTAAAACTACAAGCGCTGCCGAAATACCCAATGCTAAAAAAATATTTTTGTTGTTTGAATTTAATGTACTCATAATATAAATTTTGATTAAGAATTGGATTTGTTAATAACAAAACAATGCCATAATTATTAAGCAGTAAATAACATAAGAAACCTTATAAATCGTAGAAAATTCTGCCCAAATGAGATTGAAGTTTTCATTAATAAAGCGAAGAAATAATTATAATCAAATCGAATAAAGATTTTATTAGCAGAAAATGAATGTCGAAATCAATTCTACGCAATACTTCACATTAAGATTTAAATCCAATTGTAAAATAATTGTCATTTTTTAAATCTAAAGCAAAACTGATTTCGTAACTGTATGAAATCGCTCTTAAATATTTCGTCAATATTGTCGCATTATCTCAAAATTTAAACTTTATGAACAAACAAACAATTAAAAAAGTATTGAAAGTTTCGCTTTCCATATTTGCACTTTTAGTTGTTGTGTTGTGCGTGCACATTTACATTGTTACACGCCCAAAAACAGCAACTGAAAAAACAAGGATTATGGCCCGCATCGATTTTAAGCAAGCCCTTAACCAGGATGATGCAAATAAAATCACTGCTTGGCTTTATCAACAAAATGGTGTTGACCGCGCAGTGGTTAATACAAAATCTGAAATTGCCATTTTTACTTTTTATCCTGTAAAAGCAAATGCAGATGATATCGTAAAAAATTTGTCATCATCATTAAATTATAAGGCGCAGCGCTACATTCCTACTGAGGAAGAACTAGCAAAAAGTTGCCCTGTTTCACCAAATTCTTTCTCTTACAAATTTTATAAAACAATCAAGCACATTTTTTAATTATTCAAAAAATAAAAATCATGAAAAGAATAACATTGGCCTCATTAATTATTTGCGTTGTAGTCGCGGTTTCGTTTATGCCGTCGTGCAAAAAAAGCAGTTCAAGTACTCCTGCAGCAAAACCAACATTGTATGATTCATTAGGCGGAACAACAATGGTTGCAGATCCTGCAACATCATCAACAGCACAAATTGAAAAAGGACGTTTATTAATCCGCAACATTATCGATAGTACAATTTTCGTTATTGCAGCGGATGATTCTATTAATGTTTATTTCAAAACATTGTTGATGGAAGTTGGTTCAGGAAATTTATCTGGCTTTGAAGAATTAAGCAAAAACCTTACTGATTTTGTATGCGTAGGAACTGGTGCAAAAGATTATACTTACACAGGTTTATCAATGCCTGCTGCACATAATCCGGCAACTAATCCACGTATTAACGGCGTTGTAAGCGATGGTGCATTTACAGAATTTGAAAATGATTTAGTAATGGGCGCAGGCAAAGCCGGTGTTCCATCAAACACACCAGCATTGGGAAGTGTGGCTAAAATTGTTGAGTCACTACGAAGCAGCGTTGTAGGCCAATAAGCTATAAATATTTTATTATTAAAGAAGCCGCCTGATTTCAGGTGGCTTTTCTTTTATAAAACATGCGTGGTAAAAATCTGATGTTAGATTATTTTCCCTAATTTTCATCATTAACCAAAACTCTGCGCATGGCCAATTCATTGTTCCGGAAAAAATCGTTGGATAAAATTATTAAAGACGCGGAAGACGGATTAAGCGACGGCCACGGAAGTAATAATCTGCATAAAGTATTAACCGTTCGCGATCTTACTTTTATGGGCATCGCTGCAGTTGTGGGCGCCGGAATTTTTTCTACCATTGGCACGGCTGCATTTAATGGCGGCCCGGGAATTTCTTTATTGTTTGTTATCACTGCTGTTACTTGTGGTTTCTCTGCATTATGCTACGCAGAATTTGCAAGCCGCATTCCGATTGCGGGAAGCGCTTATACTTATGCATATGTTTCTTTTGGTGAACTGATCGCGTGGATTATAGGCTGGGCGCTGATTTTAGAATATGCCATTGGAAATATAGTTGTTGCCATTTCATGGAGCGGTTATTTTAATAATTTATTAATGGGCTTTGGTTTGCATTTGCCCGGCTGGTTAATAACCGATCCTGCAACTGCAAAAATGGCGATGGATAAAGTGAATGACGCAATCGCTCATCATGTTTCATTAAATGAAAGTTTACAGTTTGCACAAAATGCGTGGAACAGTGCGCCGGTAATTTTTGGTAAACATATTTTTGTAAACCTGCCTGCATTTGTAATCGTTTGTTTGATTAGCGCACTCACTTATATTGGAATTAAGGAAAGTAAAAAGATGACAAACTTTTTAGTGATCTTTAAAATTCTTGTTATCATTTTTGTAATCATCATTGGTTTCTTTTTTGTGAAACCGGGAAACTGGTCGCCGTTTATGCCGAATGGTTTTCAAGGTGTGCTAAAAGGTGTGTCGGCTGTATTCTACGCCTACATTGGGTTTGATGCGATCTCTACAACTGCTGAAGAATGCCGAAACCCGCAACGTGATTTACCAAGAGGAATGATTTATTCATTAATAATTTGCACCATTCTTTATATTTTAATTGCATTCGTATTAACAGGAATGGTTCCGTTCACTGAATTAAAAGTGGCCGATCCACTTGCATTTGTTTTTGAAAGAGTAGGACAGAAGTGGATTGGTTATATCGTTTCGATCAGTGCAGTTGTTGCAACTACAAGTGTGTTGTTGGTTTTTCAACTCGGCCAGCCACGTATTTGGATGAGCATGAGCCGTGATGGGTTATTGCCAAAAGCATTTGGAAAAATTCATCCGAAATATCAAACGCCGTGGTTCTCTACAATTATTACTGGCTGCCTTGTTGCCATTCCTGCACTATTTATGGAAAGCGGGTTAATGACTGATTTAACAAGCATCGGAACTTTATTTGCATTCGTTTTAGTTTCTGGTGGCGTATTAATGTTGCCAAGAATTGTGAATTTAAAAGGCGAAGCAAACCCGACAGGAAAATTTAAACTGCCATACATTAATGGAAAAATAATTGTGCCTGCGATGTTTTTATTATTCGTATTTTTTTCGCGCCATAGAATTGCAGAAGACGTTCAAACCATTGGCCAGTCTGGGTTACAGGAAATTTTGTTTCTTGTATTTTTATTAATAGCAACTATACTTTCTATATTAACATTCATGCGTAATTATAATATCATTCCAATATTAGGTGTATTGTTTTGCGCCTATTTATTAATAGAAATTCCTGCAATTTCCTGGATGTATTTCTTTGCCTGGATGGCGATTGGTTTATCAATCTATTTTTTATATGGAAGAAAAAGAAGCAAGCTTGCTGGTGATGTATAAAATTTAGAATGTAAAAGTAAAATTCAGTTATAAAGTTTTTTGCTTTAATAATATTTTTAAAAGAAACATATTGAATGTAAAATTTAAAGTAAACGGATTTCTAATCCCTCAACTTTTTACATTCAATATTTATTATTTTATATTTCAAATTTCTTCTTCCGCATAAACAATTTCTTCCAACGCAACCGGTTTATCAAAATAATAAATTACGAGTCCGATTAATAAAATGCCAATGCCGATGCTGCTTTCAAGCGGGCGGCTTACGTAAGTGAAAATTAAAACCCACAGGTTGAAAATTAAAAATATTATTTGAAGAACTGGTTTGAAAGGACTTTTAAATGTTGAAGGTTTTTGATTTTTAATAAACAAACTTGTTGCCACTGTTAATGATGCCATCAATTGCAAAACAAATCCTGCATACAATAATATTTTTTCAAACGAACCTGATAATGCCAACACAATACTTATAAAAACATGCAACCAAACGGCTGCAACAGGAATGCCATGTTTATTTTTTTTAGCCAATGGCTGCCAAAATTTATTTTCCCGCGCCATTGCCCACGTAACGCGCGGCCCAACCCATAAATAAGAACTTACGGTTGCTATTAATTGTATCGCAATAAAAACGCTTACCCATTTTCCGCCAGCGCTTCCTAATAAATTTTGGAAGGAAATAAATGTCACTTCTTCTTTGCCTGCCAATTGATTTACCGTTGCGTTTTTTAATAAAACATACTGGAACAAAATATAAACCAATGCAACAAACAATGTACTTCCTATTAATGCGCGCGGTAAATTTTTTAATGGCTTATTAATTTCATCAACAACATATGCAGCAGCATTCCATCCTGTATACGCAAAAGAAACATACACCATCGACACTGCAAATCCTGATTTTACAATTTCGTCATGCCATGAATTGCTGAAATCAACCGCATTGATATTGTTACTCGAAATAAAAAATCCAATCAGTATTAATACGACTATAAATGCCACTTTTATAATTGTTGAACTGTTCTGAAACCTGCTGCTGTGCTTGATTGTAAAGCTGTGCATTAATCCAACTAAAATAATAATGGCTATGGCAAGCCCTACATTATTTTGCAAACCAAATGGCGCTAAATATTTTGTAAACGCCATTGCAGCCAATGCAACAGGCGCGGAGAAACCAACTGTTAATCCTGCCCATGCAGAAAGATATCCGAGCATCGGATGAAAAACGCGTGATAAATAAATATAGTCGCCGCCGGATTCTTTAAAATGTGTTCCAAGTTCTGCATAAGCAAAAGCGCCGAACAAAGCCATAAAGCCGCCGGCAAGCCACAATAATAAAATGCTCCAGGTATTTTGTACAGACGACAATTGAAAACCAATACTTGTAAAAACGCCAGTGCCAATCATGTTTGCAACTACAATTGCAGAGGCTGTATAAATACTTATTTTCTTTTTCAAATAATTAAGCAGATGTATTAATGAATTAAAATTTGCTTGCTGCGGAACATTTATTTGCTAATGTACATTTTAAAAATGCAAGCACATTAATATAAAACTGTGTTTAAACTTATTGGTTATACAATTTAATTTCGTCTTACATCAGTAAAGTGATCGCTTATACGATCAAAATCTATGAAAAAATACTTCGTACATCTACGAAAAAAATCGAGTGTTCATGCGTGTTCGCAATATCAAAACCCGCTCTATATTTGCTCTATCCAATATGAATGAAATAAACCAAAAAAATCCAATCAAATCCTGAAAAACCGTAAGTCCTATCCGTCCAAAGAAAAGACTTAATTCAATTTCTCTGAAAAACCCCTGATTAATCTTAGGGGTTTTTTCTTTTTATATCGCGCCTTCACTACATTACAGCTAGCCTCCACGCTGGTTTATCATGCTTCTCTCTAGTAAATTTATATAATCCACTTACTACCTTATAAACTTTATTATAAAATATTATTTGCTTACAACAAATTACAAAAATGGCTTACATAGATTTTATAAGTACTGATAGGTGTGATTTACTAACACGCGCAAATTCATTTTAAAATACTTGCGAAACCTTAACCTGCGATCTACTTTAGTGCTACAATTCAATCCGAACGAAAATTAACCAAACAGTTAATCGACGTACCCTTTATCCCACAGAAATTCCGCATTTTGTTTTTATCCAAATGCCATTAATGGCAACTATTAAGCGAAAGCTTATTCTTTAATTTTTACAGTTTATATTTTATCCAATTATTCCCGGAACGCCACCTGAGCACAGGTTGTAGCACACCCGATTATTTTTAGCTTATTAATATAGCTTTTACAAAAAACACTTTTGTAAGAGAACAGAAAAGTTTTGCATATCCACTAAGTTTTCATTATCCCCCGAAATTCCAATTGTTGTTGTTTACTTTCTTTTAACTCAAAAAAAATTATCATGAAAACAGTTTTACAATTATTGACAATTACTTTCGGGATTACTTTTTTTGCAAATGCACAAACTCCTAATTCTTTTAAAAATGTGCAGCCTGGTTTTTCAGGAAACAATTCAACCACATCTTTATCAGAAGAAAACTGGTTGAAAAATGCACAATCTTTTCTTTTACAAAAAGAATATTCATTTAAAAACAATGCATCGTCTTATATATGTGCAAACGGAACACAAAAAGTTATTTATACTGTTAATGCAAATGGTTATTCAGTTAAGCCTTCTTCAAAAAACAATACGGCTTCAAATTGGAAAACTACTTTTCAATTAATAAACATTAATAAAGGCGGCGCATCTTTTTTACCAGCGCCAAGGCCTATCACTTCAATGAAAGATGGTTATTTAATTCAGCACCATAAAAATTTTAATGTTGAGTATATTAATAACAACAATGGCCTTCGGCAAAATTTTATTGTAAATCAAAAACCAACAGGAAACAAAAACCTGAAGGTTAGCCTTGCAATAAAAAATTCTGATTTATCAGTTCGCCTTATTAATAACCAGTTTGTGAAATTGGTTGATAAAAAAGAAAAAACAATTTTACAATATGATGAACTGAAAGTATGGGATGCAAACAAAAATGTTTTGCAAGCGCATATGGAAGTTTCAGGAAATGAAAATATTGATATCGTTATTAATGATAAAAATGCAACTTATCCTGTAACAATTGACCCATTAAATCATAGTGCAGAATGGAGCGGTTCAGCTCAGGGAATTTTGCCTTCAGTTATCGGCCAACTTGCTGTTGATGCAGCTTATGGTTATACAGTTGCCGGTGTTGGTGATGTAAATGGAGATGGTTATGATGATGTTGCAATAGGTGCTCCCGTAATGGCTGATGTAATTTCTGGAACTGGTGAATTAGCAAGTGTTGGTTCTGTTTTTGTTTATTATGGAAGCGTTAATGGTTTATCAACAACACCATCTGCACAGTTGCAACCATCAACTGCTATTGCTGGTGCATTATTTGGTTTCAGCATTGCCGGCGGTGATGTAAATGCAGACGGGAAAAATGATATTATAGTTGGTGCTCCACTTGATAAAGTTTCAATTTCAATTGGTGGCGGAAACACTGCTTCAGGAACTGTAGGACGTGTGTATGTTTTCAGCGGTGCTAATTTAACAAGCGTTAATACTGCTCCATTATTATCATTACAATTAAGTGGTTCTGGCATTTTAGAAAATGGAGTTAACCTTAGCGTTAATGCATTGTTTGGTTATTCAGTTTCAGTTACGGAAGATTTAAATGGCGATGGTAAAAAAGATATCATCGTTGGTTCACCGGCTTATGCAGGTATTAAAGCAAATCTTTTTGGTACACATTTGTTAGATGTTCAATCAGGTGGTGCGTTTTTATTTTTAAGTGGAACTTCTGGTTATACATTACAATCACTTGCTGCGCCAACTTCATCATTACTTGGTTTACCAATTTTGTCTTCAAACATAAAAGGTTTATTATTTGGAATAAGCGTTGATGGTGTTGGCGATTATAATGGTGATGGTAAACCAGACGTTGCAGTTGGTGCACCAGCAGGTGTTGATTTAAGTTCAATAAGTGGTTTATTAAATGGCAAGTTATTACAGGGAAGTGTGATGGTTTATTATGGTAATGGTTCAGGCGTTCAAAACAATGCTGGTGCTACACTTGCAGCTACAAGCGGCGGTTTGTTAAGCAACCTTTCTGGTTCATTGGCAAATATTGCAAACTTATTTGGTTACAGTGTGAAAGGTGTAAAAAATACAAGTGGTAACAGAACTGGTAACATACTTGTTGGTGCGCCTTTGGGTGGAGCTATTACAAATTTGTTAGGTGGTTTGCAGGTAAAAACAGGAACAGTTAGTGTGTTTATTAAAAAAGCTGGTGCTTCTGGTTCTATCGCTCCTGATCAACAATTGAGTTCACCAAGAAATAATAACAACGTACTTGGACTTATACAAACAAGTTTATTATTTGGTTTTTCTTTAGACAATGCATACGATGTAAACTGTGATGGTATTGCTGATATTATTGTTGGTGAACCAGCTTCATCTGGTGTAAAATTGATTGGTGCAAATGTTGCCGGCGGTTCTGCGTATGTATTTTTAGGTAATGCTGATGGAACGTATCAAACAACTCCATCATGGACTTTAGGTGCAACGTATGATGCTAACTTAGGTGTTAATGCAGCTTCATTAATCGGTTACAGCGTTGCTGGTGCACACAAAGTAAAAGGTTCAGCAGGCGCTAATAAAGTGTTAGTTGGAACTCCGGGACGTACGCTTGATTTCGGAACAGGTTTATTAAATCTTGGCAGCACATTAAATACTTTATTTGGATTGGTTGCCGGTGATAATGGTGTTGGCAAAGCTTATTTGTTTGATACTGATCTTTGTGGCATCCAATCATTGCCTTTGTTTATTACTGCATTTGATGCAATTGCAGTTGATAACAGCAAAGTATTAATAACATGGCAGGTTACTTCACAAAAAAACATCAGCGCTTATACAATAGAACGCAGCACAAACGGCATTTCATGGGAAGTTGTTACAGTTGTTCCTGCTGATCAGAGTAATGAAAATGCACAATCTTTTTCAGCAACAGACAGCCATCCTTTGAATGGTATCAGTTATTATCGCATTCAACAACAAGATATGAATGATGGAGATTTTTATACCTCAATTAAAGCAGTTGATTTTAATACTTCAGTTGCAGGAAATGTAAAAATGAATAATCCATTCAACAGTTTTGTAACTATACAATTAAATGCAACACAGGAAAATACAGCAACAATTGATTTGTTTGATATCTCTGGTAAAATGATTCGCCACCAGGTTGCACAGGTTAATGCAGGATTAAATACAATCCAGGTAAATGACTTGTCGAATTTATCAAAAGGTATTTATGTTATACATATCGTTAACGGAAACAGCAAATATGTAAACAAAATTATTAAAGATTAAAATGATTATATAGATTCAACAGCGGATCTATCAATACAAAAATATTCAGCCGGCCCGTAAGTTTTTCTTATGGTGCCGGCTTAAGTGTTTTTTATAAAATGCTGTAATTGTTAATCATTATTAATATTTTTTTTTCAAATGATTTAAAACTCGAAATAAACTGATGCCGTATGTATGATTTACCACAAATAAATTTAACCCTGATGACAATCGATCAATTTGAAGCACTGGCGCTGCAAGACAAATCACAAATATTGTGGCAGCATGGCCAACTGGTTGATGACAAAATAATTCCCACGCACATTGTAAGTATTTATAAACTTTTTTCTTTTTGCGTTGAAGTTTATTGCGATAAAGATTTTACGATGATAGAAAATATAATGGCAAAGCAAGCTTGTTAGTCAGGCAAAATTTTTAAGTAGAATGTGCAATGTTATTAATCCTTAAAATAATTTTGCAAGAAGAAATTGCACATTAATATTAAACTGCTTTTTCAAAATATTCAGAAAATTAATTTTGTTTTGCAGGCGTACTTACAGATGAAACCGGAGCCTTAGATGCAGTCGCAGGCGGGTTTACAGCCTTTAATAATTCCTTCTGCCCAATCACGGAAAATGAATTTCCATTCTCAATAATAAGTTTATCAATAAAAGTATTTTTAGAACTTTCCTTCACCGAAACCTGGATAGAATATGCACCGGCGCTGAAAGATTTTTCAATCGTATTATTTTCAGAATAATAATATCCGCGCGATCTCGGAACAATAAAACTTTTTCCTATCAACGGTTTTCCTTTCAGTGAATCATAAAATGCTTGATATCCTTCTTCATTTTTATCAACCGGCGCATTGCGCAACGTGTATAAAAATTTACCAAGCGTCATGTCTGTAAACATTTGCCCATATTCATTTATATAAGAAGTTGTAAACGTAATTTCAAAATCCATATTAATGGTTTTTGTTTTGTTTGGCATTTTTACTTTGGGTTTTTTTATTTCAATATTGTTAACCACCAAACGAAAAGTGCTACTATTAATAATATCATAAGCACGAGAAGTATCCAATCCAAAGTCCACAATAAATGCAGTATCTTCTTGCCCGTCTTTATTAATAAAAGTGCGCGTTAACGAAAAACCTTTGAATTGCAAACCAGTTGGATCAAGCGCATTTTCCGTTGAAAGCTGATCATAAAAATTCAAATCCGTTTGTGCAAAATTGTATTGTGCATTGTATCTTTTTTTTCTGCTGTCAATAAATTTTTGAATTCCTTCAACACCTTTTGAAATTAAAAAAGGCATAATAATCGCATCTCTTGTTCCATTCATGCGCGCGTTAAATGAATACATGGGTTGTTGTTTAAGCGCGCTGTAATTAATAACATCTTTTTGTGTATTCACTTTCATTTGCAATGCTTCATTGCTTTTTTTTGTTTGCGCGTAGCTAAATTTTTGTAAGAAAAAAATTGCAATAAAAAATAAAATAAAACTCTTTGAAG
>JABDAZ010000018.1 GCA_013288945.1 Bacteroidota bacterium
GATGCGGCAATACCTTCAAATGCAATTTCGAAAACAAGTTCAGGTTTTACTGTTCTTACCGGCCCGAATTTTTCAATGGAATTTCTTTTTACAAAATTATCAACCTGTGCAAATTCTTCATCCGTTAACCCTGAATATGCTTTTGTAAATGTTGTTAATTTTTCTCCATCCTTCACTGCAAAAGTATAATCAGTATATAAATTACTTCTTCGCCCATGTCCTTTTTGCGCGTAAATCATTACTGCATCTATTACCAACGGATCAATTTTCCATTTCCACCAATCGCCACGTTTTCTGCCAACCTGGTAAATAGAATTTTTTCTTTTCAGCATAATGCCTTCGCTGCCAACATCACGGGATTTTGTTCTTATTAATGCGAGATTTTCCCAGGTATCAAAAGTTATTATGGGAGAAATTTTTAAAACAGGTTGATTGATTTCAGCAACAATTTTTTCAAGCGCAGCTCTTCTTTCAATCATTGTATGTTCGCGATAATCTTCATGATTAAGTTCCAATAAATCATACGCAACAAAACTTACCGGCGCTTCCGTTAATTGTTTTTTAGAAATATTTTTTCTGCCAATTCTTGTTTGTAACGCTGCAAAAGGCAACGGAGCAAAATCAATATGGTCCGACAAGTTGCTGGCAAGAACAATTATTTCGCCATCAATCGCAATGCCATCTGGTAAAATATTTTTTAATAAATGATATTCAGGAAATTTATCCGTCATCAGTTCTTCACCGCGGCTCCAAACAAAAAGTTCGCCGTTGCGTTTAATAATTTGCCCGCGTATTCCATCCCATTTCCATTCTGCCTGCCACTCTTCCGGATTTCCCAAATCATTTATTTCATTGTTTGTAATAGCGTATGAAAGATAGAATGGATAAGGCTTTGAGTGATCAATCGTATTTGCATGCTCGCTTAATAATTCATCGAAAGAAGTTGTTATTGGATCCCAATTGCCACTTATTCTATGCGCGATTATTGATGAAGAAACTTTAGTTGTTTTTGCCAATGCATTTACAATTGTTTGTTGTGAAACGCCAATACGAAAACCACCTGTTAATAATTTATTGAACACAAATTTTTCGTCTTTATTCATTTGCTGCCAGCAATCGATGACGAATTTTTTCTTAATGCTTTCATCTTGTTTTTCAATCTGAATTAATTCTTCTAGATAAAAATGCATTGGTTTTTCATGTTCCAATGAAATATTTTCTGGTAATAATAATGCAATCGTTTCTGCGAGATCTCCAACTGTATGATAACTTTCTTCAAACATCCATTGTGGCAAACCAGTTAATTCATTGCACCAGTTTTGTAATTGTGTTGAGTTGACTGCACGCTTCGGCCTTCGCCCGCTGAACAATGCAATTACCCAAATTTTATCTCTATCATTTGCTGTTGAAAAATAGTCAACCAATGCATCAAGCTTGTCATTTGTTTTTGTGCTGGTGCCCAAAATATTTATTAATGATGAAAATTTTTTCATGCAGAAATTTCATTTACATCATTAACTAATATCGCTTCTTCTTCATCGCCAAATTCTGTTTTTACTTCTGCGGCTTCAATTCCATTTTCATTTAAATAACGGCTGAAGGCAGATTGAAAACCATGCGTTGCATAAACTTTTGTTGCGTTGGTTGCTTTCACAGCTTGTAATAATCCATTCCAGTCAGCATGATCACTCAGCGCAAAACCCTTGTCAGCATTGCTTCTGCGCACATTGCCACGAACCTGCATCCATCCGCTGCAAATGCCCACTTCATACGGAACAAAGCGTTTCATCCAGGTAGTTCCTTCTGCACTTTGCGGCGCAATGATTACACTTTGTTTGAAAGTTTCTTTCGGCATATCGGGCATTACTCTTTTTACTTCGGGCAATTGAACGCCTGCATTTATTAATGCCTGATGCACGTTCCAAACTGCGCCGTGTACAAAAATCTTTGAAGTAATTTCTGCAATGCATGATAATACACGTTGCGCTTTTCCTAAACTGTATGCAATTAATACTGAAGTTTTTCCTTCGTCTTTATTTTTTATAATCCAGTTTTGTATATCTGAAAAAATTTCATGTTGAGGTTTCCAATTATAAATTGGTAAACCAAAAGTTGATTCTGTAATAAACGTGTTGCATTTTACAGGTTCAAACGCGCCGCTTAATCCATCATTTTCGGTTTTATAATCGCCGCTTACAACCCACACTTCGCCATTGTATTCCACACGAATTTGCGATGAACCAATAATGTGGCCAGCCGGATGAAGCGAAATTTTTACCCCATTCATAAACACAGGTTCATTCCATTCCACACTCTGGTAAACGTTATCGCCGAGGCGAAGTTGCAATAATGGTTTTGTAAGTGTGTGGCACAAATAAAAATTACTGCCAACACGCGCATGGTCGCTGTGGGCGTGGGTTATAACGGCGCGCTCAACTGGTTTCCACGGGTCAATATAAAAATTTCCGTGCCGGCAATAAAGGCCTTTGTCTGTAAATTCTATTAAGTTCATTGGTTATTAATAACTATAAAACCGTGCCGTTTATTTAATATTTTCAGCCCGATTTTTATTTCGGTTTCGCTTACATTTTTCGCTGCAATATTTTACCTCATCCCAAACTTTTTCCCATTTTTTTCGCCAAGTAAATGGCTTTTCGCAAACTGCACAAACTTTTACAGGAAGGTTTGATTTTTTGATATTTTTCATGCAACATTAATAACAGATTGTTGCGTGAAAAGTTGAGTAAGTTTATAAGTAGATTCGCAGATTTTTTATTAATGAAATACATTTTCAAATTGAGCCATTTTCAAATTTGCAAATTAATTATTGTCCGAACTTTTGTTCATTAATGCTCTTCATTGGCGTCGCACACTTGTACATTAGTTCCTTACTCAGCTTTTCTTTTGCCACAGAGGAACGAAGAGTAACAGAGTTTCTCAGAGGTTCTGTGTTTTTCTTTGTGGTTCTCCGTGGTTTAATTAACTGACTGAAAATTTTTATTATTTATATAAATGAACCGCTCAATAAAGAACAAAAAGTAAAAGAGTGCGACGCCTATGAAGATGGTTAATGAACAAATGTTCAGTTAATAAAAAGGGAAAATAAAAATTAAAAAAGCTAAAAAGAAGATGAGAACTTATTAATAAACAGCGGTGATATTTCCATCTACTTTTTTAATGAAGTAGAGTTTTTTATTTTCAAAATAATCGAGCGTCATATTTTGCTTGTTGAGAAAAACAGGCTCGATGTCAAAATCATTAAACACTTTATATTTTTTTTCTCCGATGCTGCTGTTCAGGCTGGCGCCGTGTTCAATCAATAATTTTGCGAAACGAAAAGTAGTTTCATAACCGCGAAAAACCATATCGCTCGGGCGCGAATAAAATTTGTCTTTAAAATATTGTTGTATAGATTTTACCAAATTATCGGTTGGATTAATATAAAAAGGTGTTGTGTAAATAATTTCCATTCCATTGTATTCCGGTTCAGAAAAATCAATAAGATTGTCCCACGTTGGCATGCCAATAATTGTTATCGGATAAGTTTTATCAACCTGCGCCAATTGCAAACAAAGGTTCCTCGAAAAATTTTCATCGAGGCTTGCGGCGATAAAAATATTTTGTTTGGTGCTGTCTAATTGCGGCAATAATTGTTTGATATTAATCGGTTCGGTAAGATTTATATAAGTCAATTTTAAAGGAACAGATGATGTGTTTTTTTCTGCATCAATAAAATAATTTTTTAACCTCGTTTCAATCGCGCCATTTTTTTGCAACACAATAATGTGCGACAGCGCATAATTTTTTTGCGCATATTTGTAGATGGCTTCGCAATGCGTTTTTAAAGTGGAGTTGAGCAAAACAAAATTTGCATTGTTTGTAACGCCGCCATCATTCGGAAAATTTGTATTAATAAAAGGAATGTTTTTATGCAGAGCAACTTCGGCAAGCTGGCGCAAATCAGTATTATTAATATGTCCGATTATTAATTCTGTTTTTTGAAAATCATCTTCACGAATTATTTGCGCAATTGTTTTTTGCTTTGATCGTGTATCATAAATATGTACATCCAAATGAGCGCCTTCGGCTTGCAAAGAATCTAAAGCAAGTTGCGCGCCTTCGTAAAACTCAAGTCCGGGATTTAAAATTTTTGGAAAATTATTATCGAATTTATAATTGTTGGTTGCATCAAAAGCAGAATCAAGGTATAAAGGAACAAAAATAGCAATGCGATGAGAAGCAGTGCCGGCGCCAGTTTGCGCGTTTGCAATATTTATTAATACAAGAAAAGATAAAAAATATTGACAAATTTTTTTCATACAACGTTTTAATTGCGCGAATAAGTTGTTGGCGTTATTAATGATCTCTTTCTATTTTACCACATTTTGCCGGCACTGTGCTGCACTTTATTCCCACTCAATGGTTGCAGGCGGCTTGCTGCTGATATCGTACACAACGCGGTTAATGCCTTTTACATTATTAATAATTTCATTTGAAATGTCTGCTAAAAAATCATACGGCAAATGCGCCCAGTCTGCAGTCATTCCATCAACAGAAGTTACGGCGCGCAATGCAATTGTAAATTCATACGTTCTTTCATCGCCCATTACGCCAACGCTTTTTACCGGCAATAAAATGGCTCCGGCCTGCCACACGCTATCATATAATCCGCGATCTTTTAAACCTTTAATATAGATGTAATCTGCCTGTTGTAACAGCGCTACTTTTTCTTCTGTCACTTCACCCAAAATTCTTATTGCTAATCCTGGCCCGGGAAATGGATGGCGTTGTAACATGGTGTCAGGAATTCCTAATTCTTTTCCAACGCGGCGCACTTCATCTTTAAATAAAAAACGTAAGGGCTCAACCAATTCCAAATGCATTTTTGATGGAAGCCCGCCAACATTATGATGCGATTTAATTGTAACCGATGGCCCGTGCACGGAAACACTTTCAATAACATCAGGATAAATAGTTCCTTGCCCAAGCAACTCGATGCCTTCTACTTTTTTTGCTTCATCCTGAAACACATCAATAAATAATTTTCCAATTACTTTCCGTTTTGCTTCCGGATCCGTTTTGCCTGCAAAATCAGTATAAAATAATTTCTTTGCATCAACGCCTTTTACATTCAGCCCGATTTTATTATAGGTTTCTAAAACTTCTTCAAATTCATTTTTGCGAAGCACGCCATTGTCAACAAAAATCCCAAACAACCTGTCGCCAATTGCTTTATGTATTAATGTGGCAGCAACTGTTGAATCCACGCCGCCACTTAATGCCATAATCACTTTTCTGTTGCCGATTTGTTGCTTTAATTGTGCAACCGTATCATTCACAAAGTGAGCGGGCGTCCAGCTTTGCGAGCATCCGCAAATATTTACCAAAAAGTTTTTTAATATTTTTTTTCCTTCTGTTGAATGATAAACTTCCGGATGAAACTGCAAACAGTACAATGCAAACTCATCCGCATTTTTTTTGAATGCAGCATAGGGAATACTTTCCGTTGTTGCGAGTACTTCAAAGCCATCTGGCAATTCGAGAATTGTATCTGCATGGCTCATCCAAACCTGCGATAATTCTTTCACATCATTTAATATAATATCTTCTTTTTGTTTGTGCATTTGCGCGCGTCCATACTCGCGTTTGCTGCTGTTTGCAACGCGGCCGCCAAATTGTTTTGCTGTTAATTGCGCGCCATAACAAATACCAAGAACGGGCAAATGTTTATGCATTTCATCCACATTAATTTCGGGTGCATTCACATCATTTACAGAAAACGGCGAACCGGAAAGTATGATGCCTTTTAAAGAAGAATCGTAATTTATTTTTTTATTAAAGGGAATAATTTCGCAAAATACATTTGCTTCGCGAACGGCCCGCGCAATCAATTGCGTGTATTGCGAACCGAAATCAAGAATCAGAATCTTTTCCATCATGCGTGCGAAGGTAAAAAAGAGTTGGCATTTTCCAGTAAGCAGTTTTTAATCATTAATAAACGCAATTTTTATTAATGAAAATATTTTCATGAAATAAAAATATTTGCAAGCTTTGATATGGATGGTTTATTAATAAAATCTTATTTATAAACCATCGTTTGTGAAGATTGGTTTTTTCATTCACGATAAATGTTTAACTTTTGCAAATTCAAAAACTCATCATCATGAAAAAATATTTCTTGTTGTTAATAGCGCCACTTTTTATTTTAAGTTCCTGCCGCGATTTTATGGGTAAACATGTTCGCGGAAACGGCAATATAAAAACGGATAAAAGAGATATTACATCTTTCAAAAATTTGGAAGTGCATGGTGGTATTAATGTAATTATTCTGCAAGGAGAAATAAAACCAATTGAAATAAAAGCCGACGAAAATTTAATGGAATACATTGAAGTGAAACAGGAAGGTGATGATTTGATAATCGGCGAGCGCGAACATTTTAATCTTGACCCAACTGATAAAATTGAATTGTATGTAACATCGCCAAACTACCACAGCATCTCGCTTTCAGGCGTTAGCAATATTAATACAGAGAAAAAAATTACCGGCACAAATGAACTTGAACTTAATTTAAGTGGCGCCGGCGATATAAAGATGGAATTGGATTTTCCAAAAGTATCTGCAGATCTTTCTGGTGTTGGATCAATGTATTTGAATGGGCAAACTAAAGACGTAAATATTGTATTAACCGGCGCAGGCAGCGCACATTGTTTTGATTTATTATCAGAAAATACAACGGTAGAAGTTAGCGGCGTTGGAAGTGCAGAAGTATTTGCAAGTGTAAAAATTGATGCGCAGGTAAGCGGCGTTGGAAGTGTGAAATATAAAGGCAATGCAACAGAAGTAAAGCAAAATGTGAGCGGTGTTGGAAGTGTGCGCAAAGTAAATTGAAAACAGTTTTTACAAATTCACATACTTCACATTAATAATGATATCGCGGTTTCTTCCTTTATCGTCGGTGCATGAAATTTTTACCGGGCCTTCTTCCGGAATAAAAAATTGTTTTGATTTTGCTTCGCAGGATTTATAAAATTTATTATTGATGTACCAATAAACTTTGGTTACATCATTACTAACATTGCACGTTAGCTGCAATGGTTCCGGATCTTTTTTATTAATCAGATATTCATTGTTATTTGCGGGAGATGTAATAAGTGGCGCGCCATCTTTAAATATTTTTTCGCAATAAGGATTGTGTGGCGGAATTTTTTCAAACGCAATTTTATTTTCCGTAAAATAAGCCTGCATTTCGGGAGAAATTATTTTATACCATTTTTTGTTATAACCATTTTGGGGCATGCAATTTTTACAATAAGAAATTTTTTCATCAGGAGAAATCATTATCTCTTGCAGGTTATTACATTTAACAGAAGGCGAAACCATCGGAATAAAATAATCGGTTATAAGATTTGTGCAATGATCATTTGGTGGCAAACCAGTTTCAGAACAAACAATTCTTGCATCACAATCTTCAGGTTGTGCAAACCATGATTCATCATTATTATAATCAATTGTGTTGAAAATTTTAAAGAGTAATGGCGTTGCAACATTTGCGCCACTCAGTTCGGGAATGCCAAGTGCAGAAAAATTTCCAATCCAAATTCCAACAGTGTAATGTTTATTGTAACCGATACTCCACGCATCTCTTTTGCCATAAGACGTACCTGTTTTCCATGCAATTTTTGGCAAGTGCATTGTGCTTTCCCAGTTCAATGGAAAATCAGGCCGGTTAACTTTTGATAATGTTTCATTAATCATGAAAGTAGCTGCTGTACTAAGTATCCGCGTTTTTTTATGATTTGAATCTGCTTGCGTATAAGATGGTTTTATATAAAATCCATCGTTTGCAAATAACGAATACATGCCTGTTAATTCTTCTAATGTTGATCCGCAACCGCCAAGTATCATTGATAATCCAAGTTTATTCTGATCTTTTTTTATCTGGTTAAAATCGCACAATGCTAATTTTTGAATCAGTTTATCTTTCCCCAATGCATTCAAACTTTTTACTGCGGGAATATTTAAGGAATGTTCCAATGCATATTCCATCGTTACATAACCATTAAATTTCTTATCATAATTTTCCGGCGCATAACCGGAATAATTTATGGCAACATCAGTTATCATCATCTTTGGCGTTAATAAACCTTCATCAATGCAAAGCCCGTACAGCAAAGGTTTCAGCGTGCTGCCTGGTTGGCGAATAGCAGCTGCGCCATTCACTTGTCCACCATCTGTTGTATCATAAAAATTTGCAGAACCAATGTACGTTATCACTTTATGTGTGTAATTATCAATCACAATTACGGCCGTGTTGCGGATGTTTTTTAAATACAAAGTGTGCACATAATCATCAACTAATTTTTCAATTTTTCGTTGCGTGTTTATTTCAATATTTGTTTTGATAATATCGTCGCCTTGTTGTTTTAATTTATAGGCAAGATGTGGAATGAAAGCAGGGACAACTCCGCGCGTTGCTGTTAATGGTTCATGCAATGCGTCTTCAATTTCTTTTTGGGTAAATACTTTTTCTTTTGCAAATTCAAGCAACCATCTATTTCTTTCTTTAACAATTAAATCATTATTTTTTCCAATGATTAATGATGAAGGCCGGTTAGGAATAATTGATAATGCAGTAATTTCTGCGAGTGATAAGTGATCCGGTTTTTTCTTGAAATACAGGATGGAAGCGGATTTAACGCCTTCAACGTTTCCGCCATAAGGGACAACATTTAAATACAGTTGTAATATTTCGTCTTTATTGTATTTCCATTCCAGTTGAAATGCGCGGAACATTTCAATCAATTTATTTCCGTAGGTTCTTCGTTTTGGTTCCAGCGCACGCGCAACCTGCATTGTGATTGTTGATGCACCTGATGTTCTTTTTAAGCGAAAAATATTTTTTACAAAAGCCCTGAAAACCGCAACAGCATTCACTCCCGGATGGTGATAAAAATATTTATCTTCTTTTTCAATAATTGTTTTTTTAAGCAGCGGAGAAATTTCATTCAGTTCCGTTTTCATTCTCCATTGCTGATCTTTCGTGAGGTATGCATGAATAACTTCGCCTTTATTATCCATTACAATTGTTGAATATTCTATGTTATCAGGAACAGGAAATAGTTTGTTTAATAATAAAAACACAAGGAAAATAATAACGGCTGTTATTAATAATCTTTTTGAAAATGATTTGATATGTTGTTTATTAATTTTCATTTTTTAATTCAGGTATAAATATCGGTGCTCTGAAACCATTGACTGGCGCGTGTTTTATTGAATTAACAAATCCTTATCTCCAAATATTTGCAAAAGCATTTGCTTGTTGTGTAATTTTCGTTTGCAATTTTTTTGCAAGTTTATGGCTTCATCAAATCATCCTCCTTAGCTTTTCACTGCACTAAATTCTGGTTTTCTTATTTGTTTGCAAGAGAACAGTGTAATTATTTTAATTCCTTTTTGTACTTTAACAGCACTTTTCAAAACTCTTCAACCCGGCCGTTTTATGCGTAATAAATTATTTTCAATCCTGGTTTTTATCGGGATAATTTTTATAGCTGCTTGTAACCGCAGCACCGTCAGCCTCGATTATACAAATGCAAAAGATGAAATCCCAACATTGGGGAATTTAGTTTTCCGTTTTGATAAATCATTAATAAACGATTCATTATTGAACCGTTGGGATTCGTCAGCATACATTTCTTTTGAACCCAAAATTGCAGGAAAATTTCGGTGGGAACACAATGATGAATTGGTGTTTTCTCCTGCAAAACCATTAATGCCTGCAACAGATTATAAGGCAACTTTGCAAAGCGATATTTTACAATTCAGCAAGTTTGGAAAAATAAGTAATGCTGATAATATAAATTTTCATACGCCCGATTTGCATTTGGATAACACAAACATTACGTGGGTTTTGCCTGATGAAAATAGCACAACAGCATTGCCGCAAATTGATTTGCTTTTTAACTATCCTGTTAACCCGAATTTATTAAAAGAAAAATTACAAATTGAAATTGGCGGCCAGGTTGTGAATTATAATTTACAAACATTATCTGCTGCCAATAAAATTTCGCTGCGATTAATAAACTTAAAAATGGAAGATAAAGATTATGACGTGAAGATTAGTGTGGACAAAGGTTTGCTGCCTGAAGGCGGCATTAATGGAAGCAAAGAAAAAGCAGAAGCGCAATCTGTTATTCCGTCGCCTTTTACTTTGCGTATTAATGATATTTCAACAGAGCATGACGGCGTAACAGGCATTGTAAAAATTTCAACAAGCCAACAGGTTGTGCCCGCAAATTTATCTTCATTAATAAAAATTGAACCTGCCGTAAAATTTAATGTGGAAGTTGCTGACGATGGTTTTGTAATACGCAGCGACAATTTTGATGTATCGAAAAGTTATAAAATAGATATTGCGAAAGGCCTGCGAGGCCGCATTGGTGGCGTGTTGCATGAAGCTTATGATAATAATCTTACGTTTGGGCAACTTGAACCTTCTATAAGTTTTGCAAATAATAAAAGCGTTTATCTCTCAAGCAAAGGCTTGCAAAATATTGAAGTAAAAATTATTAATGTAGAAAAAGTAAAAATTATTGTTTCAAAAATTTATGAAAATAATTTGCTTGCGGCGCAACGATATGGTTATACGCCGAGGGATAATTCATCTGATAATAATGAAGAAGGCGATTATAATTCAGGTGATGAAAATGCAACATGGGGCGATGTGATTTATGAAAAAGAAATTGATACGCGCTCATTGCCAAAATATGGAAACAGCCGTTTGTTTAATTTTAATGCAACCGATAAGTTGCCGGATTTCAAAGGCATCTATCACGTTGTGATCCGCTCTGGTAAAGACTATTGGGTGAGTGACAGCCGTTTTATTTCTTTATCAGATATTGGTTTGATTGCAAAAGAAGGCGAAGAAAAAATTTTAGTATTTGCAAATTCTATTAAGAATGCAAATGCGATGGCTGGCATAAATATGATTGCTTATGGCGCGAATAATCAGGTGCTGGGCATGGGAACTACCAATGCAGATGGCGTTGCAGAAATTGCTTATTCAAGAAAAGAGTTTGCAGGTTTTCGCCCGGCAATGGTGATTGCAAAAACTGCAAACGATTTTAATTATCTGCCTTTCAGTAATACAAAAGTTAATACATCAAGATTTGAAGTTGGCGGCAAACATAGCAACAGCACAGGTTTGGACGCATTCATTTATCCTGAGCGGGATATTTACCGTCCCGGAGAAAAAATAAATTTTGCAGTTATTATTCGCGACAGGCAATGGAAATCGCCTGGTGATATTCCGGTGAAGATGAAATTTTTATTGCCGAACGGAAAAGAATTAAAATCGTTTCGTAAAAATTTAAATGAAGAAGGATCGCTTGATGGAAGTGTTGACATTAATGCCGCAGCAATTACCGGAAGTTATTCGCTGGAAATATATACTTCAAATGATGTTTTATTAGGTACGCAATCTTTTCGTATTGAAGAATTTGTTCCTGACCGCATTAAGGTTACAGCCAAGCTGGATAAGGATTTCCTCGTTCCCGGGGATTTATCTTCATTGCATATTAATGCTGTAAATTTTTTCGGCCCGCCTGCTGCGGGAAGAAATTATGAATGTGAAATTCAAGTAAAACAAAAAACATTCAACCCAAAAAAATACAACAATTATAATTTTAGTTTAGCCAATCAAAATTCTTTTTTTGATAAAATAGTCCGTGAAGGAAAGACAGATGATAAAGGTGATGCAACAGAAAAATATGAAGTGAAAGATTTGTATAATAATATGGGCTTGCTACAGGCAACTTTTTATGCAACAGTGTTTGATGAGACCGGAAGGCCGGTTAGCAGAAATACTTCGGTTGATATTTTTACACAACCAATTTTCTTTGGAGTTGCAGATGATGGTTATTGGTACCATCCGTTAAACCAGCCTGCGCAATTTCCAATTATTGCATTGGATAAACATGAAAAATTATTAAGCAACACCACCGCAAAAGTTGAAGTGATAAAACACGAATACAAAACGGTGCTTAGCAAAAGTGGAAGTTATTTTCGTTATGAATCGCAAGAGCAGGAAAAATTAATTGCTTCTGCATCTGTTGTTATTAATGGAGAAAATACAAAGTATTCTTTTGTTCCGCGCACGCCGGGCGATTATGAATTACGCGTTTCTATTCCCGGTGCAAACAGTTATGTGAGCCAGCATTTTTACAGTTATGGTTCATGGGGAAATGATAATACTTCGTTTGAAGTAAACAATGAAGGCAATATAGATATCAGCCTTGATAAATCTTCTTATTACACAGGCGATAAGCTGAAAGCCTTGTTCAAAGCGCCTTTCAACGGACGCATGTTAGTAACAACGGAGACTGACAAAGTGATTTCTTATCAATATATTGATTTGGATAAAAGAACTGCATCGATAGAATTGCCATTAAATATTGATGATATTCCAAACGTTTATATTACTGCAACTTTATTTAAACCGCATGATATTTCTGATATTCCATTAACAGTTGCGCATGGATTTATGAGTGTGAAAGTGGAAGAAAAAGATCGCAAAATTCCTGTTGAAATTTTTGCAAAAAAATCAGTACGATCAAAAACACATCAGTTGATAAAAATAAAAGCATTGCCAAATAGTATGGTAACATTGGCTGCTGTTGATAATGGCGTATTACAAATTTCTGATTTTGAAACGCCTGATCCATACAATCATTTTTATACAAAACGCGCGTTGGAAGTAAATGGTTATGATATTTATCCATTAATATTTCCCGAAATAAAATCGCGCTTAAGCAGCACTGGCGGCGATGCGGAAGCTGATATGAAAAAACGCGCAAACCCAATGCCTGCAAAACGTTTCAAAATAGTTTCATATTGGAGCGGTATAAAAAAAGCAAATGCAAGTGGCGAAGCAAATTTTGAATTTGATATCCCGCAATTTTCCGGTGAAGTAAGATTAATGGCCGTTGCATTTAAAAATGAAAGTTTTGGATCAAAGGAAGATAAAATGACTGTTGCCGATCCAATTGTATTAAGCACTGCGTTGCCGCGTTTTTTAAGTCCGAAAGATACAGTGATGGTTCCCATTACGGTAACCAACACAACTGCAAAATCTGCGACTGCAGATGCATTAATAAAAGTAAATGGTTCATTACAAATTGTTGGAAGTGATAAACAAATTGTAAGCTTGTCGCCTAATAGTGAATCCCGCGTTGTGTTTCGCGTTGTTGCACCGCCGGTTATCGGTGTTGGAAAAGTGATGGTTGAAGTAAATAGTATAAATGAAAAATTTACAGATGAAACCGAAATCAGCGTCAGGCCATCTGCTGGTTTACAAAAAATTACTGGCAGTGGTTTTGTAAATGGCGGATCTTCTCAACCAATTAATTTAACAACAAATGATTTTATCGAAAGCAGTGTTGATTATAAATTAACTGTCAGCCGATCGCCTGCGATTGAGTTGAGTAAATATTTAAATATCTTAATCCAATATCCGTATGGCTGCACGGAGCAAACTGTATCTGCAGCTTTCCCGCAATTGTATTATGGAGATATGGCTGACATGATGCATCAGACTAAATCATCTTCATTAATGTCCACTTCAAATTATAATATCCAGGAAGCGATCCGTAAAATAAAAATGCGGCAATTGTATAATGGCGCAGTAACATTATGGGATAATGAGGATACAGAAAATTGGTGGGCAACAATTTATTCCGCACATTTTTTATATGAAGCGCAAAAGGCAGGATATGATGTGGACAAGGGTTTGATGGAAACGATGCTTGGTTATATTAATAACAAATTAAAAAACAGGGAAACAATAAATTATTATTATAATAGAAATCAAAATAAAAAAATTGTTCCGAAAGAAGTTGTCTATGGATTGTATGTGCTTGCACTTTCCGGCAGGCCAAATGTGAGCGTGATGAATTATTATAAATCAAATCCGGCATTGTTAAGTTTGGATTGCAAATATTTATTATCGGCTGCTTATGTATTGGCCGGCGATAAAAATAGTTTCAAACAATTTTTGCCAATGCAATTTGCTGGTGAAGAATCTGTGCCGCAAACCGGTGGAAGTTTTTATTCTGATATCCGTGATGAGTCGCTTGCTTTAAATGTTTTGGTTGATGTTGATCCGAACAATGCGCAAATTCCATTAATGGCAAAACATGTTTCTGATAAACTAAAACAACGTTATTGGTTCAGCACGCAGGAACTTGCTTTCAGTTTTATTGCCTTGGGAAAAATTGCAAAAGAAGCTGCAAAATCAACGGCAACGGCTGATATAAAAGTGAATGGAAAATCAGTGGCATTAATGAATGGCGCAGATATTCATTTAACAACACAACAATTAAAAGGAACAAATATTGACATCGCAACAAAAGGCAATGGAAAACTTTATTATTATTGGGAAGCTGAAGGAATCAGCACCAGCGGGGCTTTTAAAGAAGAAGATAATTATTTAAAAGTGCGCAAACGTTTTTATGATCGTTATGGAAAATTGCTTTCAGGAAATACTTTTAAACAAAATGATTTAATAATCGTGCAAATAACTTTGGAGAAAACGTACAGTACAAATATTGATAATGTTGTTATCACAGACATGTTGCCTGCAGGTTTTGAAATTGAAAACCCGCGCACAAAAGATATTCCGGGAATGGACTGGATAAAAAATGATAATGCGCCAACTGCAATGGATGTGCGCGATGACAGGATTAATTTATTTGTTGATGCACGCAATAATAAGCAAACGTATTACTATGCAGTGCGCGCCGTATCGCCGGGAATTTATAAAATGGGCCCGGTAAGTGCAGATGCAATGTATAATGGAGAATATCATTCATACAATGGCGCGGGAGTTATTAAAGTGGTTCAATAAAAAATAAAAAGCCGCAGTGTTTTGCTGCGGCTTTATTAATAAAATATAATTTCTTTATTTCAATTTATCAATCCTGTCAAACATCACACGAAAACAATTCCATGCAGTATTTTCTTTTACAACTGCATTTGTATTTTGCGCATCTTCATAATATCCTTTTAAAAAATAAGAAGTGCGCGACCATGTTGTTTCCATCATTCCTGCAAAGCGCGGTTTCATTTCCGGCGTTGATTGTTCGCGGAATGAAACCATATCATTTACCTGGTTAACTGCTATTGACGGCGTTCTCCACGGACATGTCAATACACGAAAACCTTTCATTGCAAAATATACCGCCGTTTTATCTGCGCGTTCATAATGCCAGTCGCAAATCATGATGTCTTTTGGTATCATATCAATTGCCTGGTATGTTTCATTATAACTTGCTTCCCATTCGCCAAGGCCGGTTGTTTTTCCATCCAGTAAACGATCGCCCCAAATCCATAATTCCTTTCCATTTTTTGCTAGATGATCATGAATTGCTTTTACTTCTCCGGCAAATAATTCTGCTTTATTTTTTCCTGCACATTGTTTGCATTTATCATCGCCAATATAAAATACTTCGTCCATTCCACCGTGAAATGCAGTGCTTTCAAATGCATCGCACAATTCATCAATCACTGAAAAAAGTATTTTATGCAACTCCGGATTTAGCGGGCAATAACTTCTGCAATACAAATTATCATCGTTTGGCCAAACATATTTTTCCGGGTTTTTTATATATGGTGTTTCATCAAATTGAGGATATACTTTCAAAAGTTTTCCAACTTTATTCGCCCACGATTGATGGCCAAGTAAATTGATTTGGGGAATTAACCTGATGTTATTTTTTTTGCACGCTGCAACTATTTTTTTTACATCAGCATTTGATAATGCAAAACTATCTGTGAGTTCCGGATGGTTTTTAAATTCATACCGGTAATCTATCAAAACCAACAGTGTATTGACTTTGCGCGGAGCAAGTTCTTCATTAATAAAATTCACAAAGGAATCTAAACCAACCGGCCGCGGCGCATCAATACAAAAACCGCGTATGGGTAAAAGGCTGTCTAATTTTTGCTGCGCAGAAATTTTATTAATAAAAAATATTGCAAAAAATGCAATTAATAAAACGGGTGATATTATTTTTCTCATGTTGTAAATATATCGAATCCTTTTATTTTATTAATACAACATCAGTGAGACTGAATGCATTTTTTTTGAAAAAGTATACAACTGAAAATGAAAAATTTATCTTATCCAACATTCATATAATTTTCAACCACTTGTCGAAATTCATTTTCTCTAAAAGGTTTTAAAATAATTTTATTAATACCTGCTTTATAATAGGCATCAAAATCTTCACTGATTGCATCTGCAGTTAATGCAATAATGGGCACAGTTGCTTTTTGCAAATCTGCATCTTTGCGAACCAAATTTGTTATTTGCACGCCGGTTAATTTTGGAATATTAATATCGGTAAGAATCAAATAATAATTTTTTTCTTTAAACAATTGCAATGCCTGTTCGCCATCTGTTGCCACATCAAAATTATAACCCATTCTTTCCAACAACAATGTAATCAGCATAACATTTAATTCATTGTCTTCTATTACAAGAATTTTTTTGTTGGTGTTATTTTGCCCCGGGTTTATTATTATTTTTTTATCGCTTGTTTTTAAATTTTCAATGGATGAAATTTCATAAGGCAGGTTTACTGTAAACACAGAACCTTTGCCTGGCGTGCTTTCTACCTTTATATTGCCGCCTTGTAATTCTGTAAGCATTTTACAAATTGGCAATCCTAAACCAGTTCCTTTTATTGATCTTACCGAGTCTGGCCTTTTTATTAATGACGCTTGCGCAAATTCCTGGAAAATAAAATCAAGCTCGTTGCGCGCAATTCCCACGCCGGTATCGTGCACAGAAATGGTGGCTGTTGTAGATTTATTATTAATAGAATTTGTTGCTGCAATAATTTCAACACTTCCATTATCAGTAAATTTTACAGCGTTGCTTATCAGGTTATACAAAATTTGTTTAAAGCGGAACACATCGCCGTTTACACAAAAATTATTTGCTATCGAAGATTTTATATTGATTGAAATATTTTTTTTACGCGCTTCCAAACTAAAAGCAAAGGCAACTTCATCAATTGTTTTTTGCAATAAAAACGGCTCTTTAATAAGCCTTAATTTTCCTGCATCAAGTTTAGAAAAATCTAGAATATCATTCACCGTATTTAATAAATGGCCCGATGAAACTTTTATAGCATCAAGGTATTTAATGTTTTTTTCATTGGTTTCATTTTGCGAAACCTGTTCTGTAAAACCAATAATGCTTGTAAGCGGAGATCGAATTTCGTGGCTCATGTTGCTTAAAAAACGGCTCTTTAATGTTGCCAGTTTTTCAGCACTTGTTTTTGCATTTATTATTGCTTCTTCATATTTATTGGTGCGGTAAATATTATATATCAGCAGGCTTATTAATGCAATAATACTAAGCAATGAAAAGAAACTTATTCTTGTAAGCGACGTGCGCGCATCTTGTGCTCGTTGTAAAGATTCCTGTTTCGCTGAATTCCTTGCTGCGACTGCGATTTGAAGCAATTCATTTATTTTATTATCAATGTCTGAAACGATTGTAATATTTTTTTCTGCCAACTCCGTTTCTTTTTCATTCAACTCTTTGCGCAGGTTAAATTGATTGTTTGCAGATTGCGTGTAATAATTTTTTATTCTTTCAGATAAGCCGCTCATTAATGAATCCTGTTCGTGTTTTTGCAAACTATCTACATTCATTTTTTCGTCAGCGGTTCCTTTTTTAAATTTCTTTTCCATTAATGCTTCATCTTTATTAATAAACGCATCGCCGATTCTTCTAAACAAACCTTTTTTCTTTTTTTGCGAAGACAATTCAGAAGTATCCGTTGCGTGATAAAAATAATTTTTAAAGAAAGAAGTTTTTAACCTGTCGAATTTTACAGGCATATATTTATACGCATTGCCCGTAAAATAAAGCGGGCTTTGTATAAACATATCAACCATTTTTTTTAGCTCGGTAATGGAATTGTAAATGCTTAATTTAAATTGAACATCCTGGTAAATTTTTTTTGAAAAATCTGTGTCGTTGCTATTTAATAATTGCAAATCATTAATAGCAGAATCTATATTATCTAAAAATAATTTGCGCTCCGTTGTATCCCAGGAATTGATATAAATGCGGTAATGATCTTCTGCTTTGTTAAGATCTGCATTGCTTTTATGCAAAATAATAATCCCGGAATCTTCTTTGGTTAAACTCGCGTAAGAATTTTGAAGGGTATTAATGTTTTTTAAATTCAAAAAATTTAGCAGGCAAATTGCAGCCAAAACAATAAGGCAAATTGCAATAACGATAAGACTGGATCTGGATAAACGGTTTTCTTTTTTCAAACTTTCAGGTTTATATAAGATACTTATGCAAATAATTTTTTAATAAAAAGCGGGAACGGTTTTGGAATAAACATTTTTGTTTCAAACTGATAAAAAAAGGCAGCTAAAACAGCAACCTTTTTATTAATGCAGATGCATGAATTTTTTTTATAAAATCAATAATAAAAACAAGCTGCATTATTGATTTTGCGAAGGGTTGAAACAAATGATTAACGTGAAAACAAAAATAGTAATTAGAGTTTATAATAAAGTTATAAAATCCTGAAAACAGGATATCTTAAATGTGCTGGTTCATAATATGGAGAATTTTTGTAGACAAAGTTCAATTGTGCGTTCGAATTTTTTCGAAATGTGCTGTCGTTATTTTTTTTCTCTTCCAGTTTTGTTTTTAATTCAGGATTTTTTCTTAAATAATCGGCTGCAATATCTTCCCAACGATAATCGCTGTAACTTTCTTTTTGTTGAAGAATAGCATCAAAAAAATTCCAGGAAAAATAAGAATCATCTCCTGTTGGTTCCAACATTTCTATTAAAAATCGTTTGTTGGTTTGATTGGTTGAAATAATATAATCGCCTTTTAAAAATTGTATAGACTGATTCGAAGCTGAAACTTTTACATCAAAATTTTTATGATGTTTTTCATACGCGCGCGGATAAGATTTATAATCGCTTATATGATATGCTTGCACATTAATAATGGAATCCTTAATAAGCTGTTTCATTTCAATGCCGTTCAGTTTTAGCAAATCAATCACATCATGCCAGCCTTGCGGAATTATATATGCCTGCGGAATTTTTACAGAATCAAAACCAGAAAAATAATCGTAATACTTTACTTCTTTTTGAAACGGTTTTGTATGATCGTAATACATGCGTTCCAATCCTGTTACTTCGCTTATTTTTTTTGCAGGTTCATAACCTCTGAATAAAATGGAATCATATTTTGACGAATCTGTTTTCCAGTTCAAAGCAAATTCAGTTTGATTTTTATTATCGTAAAAATTTTGTTTTCTTTTTTCAATAATTTCATTTGCATGAATGGAAGCTTGCTCAATCATCGATTGCATTAATGCATACGTTGATAAAACACGATCTTTAAAAGGTTTTAGCATGTGCGTTTCTGGAATAAAAGAAATGGTATTAAACAACGCAGCATAACCACTTGAATAGCGCGGAGGATCGTAAAATTCGTCCCAGCCTTTTTCAGGATTGCCATCTTCAAAATTTACATACGGGCACATTGGCCAGCCTTTTTTCTCCATGGATTTATACAATGCAGGATCGAAAACATCATGCACAAATTTTCCCAACTCGCCGCCAAGTTTATTCCATTGCGTGGTTATTAATGTCATTGTATGCTGGTAATCTGCGCCGTCACTTACGTGATTGTCTGTTTGAATATCGGGATTTAACCAATGAAAAATTGTTGCAAACGCATGTGCATTTCTCGAATCGCTTTTCGTAAAGTCGCGGTTCAAATCAAGGTTTTGCGCGTTGCCACGGAAGCCAAAACTTTTTGGCCCATTTTGATTTACTCTTGAAAAAGAATTTCTGTTTAAAGCTCCGCCAATATTGTATAATGGAATAACGGCAAGCACAACATTATCAGGCATTTTTATTTTACCATCATTCAAATCTCTCAACAACATCATGCACGCATCAACGCCATCAGGCTCGCCGGGATGAATTCCGTTATTAATAAGAATAACAATTTTATGTTGCTGGTGCCAAACGGTTGGATCGAATTTTCCATCGTTGGAATATAGCACAACATCATACGGATAACCTGCATCGCTCATTCCCATTTCTTTAATAGAAATTTTTGCGGAAGCTTTTTCTAATGCTTTGTAATAATTTATGCAATCAAAAAAAGTTGCCGTTTCTGTTCCGTTCGATTTTTCAAAAGTTGTTTGCTGGCAAAAAATAAATGAAGGAATTATTAAATAAAAAAGTAGTGATAGTTTTAGCATAAAAAATTTATCAGGAATGATTTATTAATGTGGATTTTTTTACAAATTATTTATTCTGCACCGAAAATAAAAAAGGCGCTCCATTATTCTGGAACGCCTTTTAATATTTTTATAAAAAAATTATTTAGCTAAAGCATTAATTTTTCTTGCCAATTTGCTTTTTAAATTAGCAGCTTTATTTTTATGGATAATGCCTTTTTTTGCAAGTTTATCAATTTGAGATTCAACTTCAGGCAATTTATCAGCGCCTTCTTTCTGCATTTTAATTACACGCAAATCGCGTATTGCATTACGGGTTGTTTTGCCATAATAACGGTTGCGATCTCTGCGTTTATTAGCCTGACGCACATCTTTTTTGGTTGCCTTATGATTTGCCATGAACTCGAAATTTTAGGACGGCAAAGGTAAGCGCGAGTTGCCGGAATTCCAAAATAATATGTATCAAATTTTAAAAAACAGATTATTAATTCAAATATCGCGTTATTAATGAGAAGAAATTTTAGAAAAATTTGGCAAGAATCCAACGCTAAAATGCTCATTAACCCGATGTTATTACAAAATGCCCGTTATCTGTGCGGAATTTCACCGATATTTGTGTCCCTATTTTAAAGCTTGTTTTCCATGAAAGATTTTCAGTTCGTTACTAACTCGTCACCCGCATTTATAGAACATTTGTACCAGGATTTTACGCAAAACCCTGAAAGTGTAGATCCTGAATTTAAAAAATTTTTTGAAGGGTTTGATTTTGCGCTTACGCAAACAAAAAATAGCACCAACGGAAATGGCAGTGCTGTTGCCACAAAAGCTCCGGAAACTTCATTCAAAACCACTGATGGCGTTGATTGGAAAAAAGAATTGGGCGCATATCGTTTGATTTTGGGTTATAGAAATAAAGGCCATTTAATTGCCAAAACAAATCCGATTCGCCCACGCAAAGATCGCGGCGCAAATTTAGAGTTATCTTTTTTTGGATTTACTGATGAAGATTTGAATAAAAATTTTTATGCTGGAAATTTAATTGGCCTTGGCACAACTACATTAAAAAATATTTTAGAACATCTTCAGCAATGTTATGCCGATCATATTGGGATAGAATTTAAATACATCAGCGATCAGAAAAAAATTGATTGGCTCACAACAGAAATGGAGAAAAAATTTCTTACGCCACTTTCATTGGATAAGAAAAAACGCATCCTCGAAAAGTTGAACGAAGGTGTGATGTTTGAAAAATTTTTACATACAAAATATATTGGCCAAAAAAGATTTTCGCTGGAAGGTGGCGAAACAACCATTCCCGCGCTGGATGCAATTATTAATACCGCTGCAGATGGTGGCGTGCAGGAAGTAGTAATTGGAATGGCGCACCGTGGCCGCTTAAATATTCTCGCGAATATTATGGGCAAAACCTATGAACAAATTTTCAGTGAGTTTGAAGGAACTGCAAAGCTCGATCAAACAATGGGCAGCGGCGATGTGAAATATCACATGGGTTATGGCAGCGAATTGCAAACGCCTTCTGATAAAACAATTCATTTAAAATTAATGCCGAACCCTTCGCATTTGGAAGCGGTAGATCCGGTTGTGGTGGGCTTTTCACGTGCCAAAGCAGATGTGTTGTATGAAAGTGATTACGATAAAATTTTGCCTATATTAATACATGGCGATGCTTCAGTTGCAGGCCAGGGAATTGTTTATGAAGTAATACAAATGAGCAATCTCGCTGGATATTATACCGGCGGAACAATTCATTTTGTTATTAATAACCAGATTGGTTTTACAACAGATTTTGATGATGCACGAAGCTCTGATTATTGTACTTCACTCGCTGCAGTTATTCACGCGCCGGTTTTGCATGTTAATGGAGATGATGCCGAAGCTGTTGTAAAATGTGCTGAAATTGCAACACGTTATCGCCAGGAATTTAATTGCGATATTTTTATTGATATGGTTTGTTATCGCCGTCACGGACATAACGAAGGCGATGATCCGAAATTTACACAACCGCATTTGTATGCATTAATAGATCAGCATCCAAACCCGCGCGAAGTGTATACGCAATATTTAATTGAACATGGCGAAGCGGATGCAAAAGAATTGGCAAAAGGAATGGAGAAAAAATTCTGGGAAGATTTGCAGGAACGTTTGGATGAAGTAAAACAAAAACCTTTACCTTATTCTTACCAGCAACCGGAATTGTGGTGGAAAAGCTTGCGCAGAGCGACTTTGGAAGATTTCAATCAATCGCCTGCAACAGCAATAAGTAAAGAAGATTTCAAAAAAATATTTGATGCATTAATGATTTGGCCCGAAAATTTTAAACCCTTAAAAAAGGTAGAAAAAATTTTACAGGATAAAATTAAATTATTAAACGATGAAGGAAAAGTAGATTGGGCAACAGGTGAATTACTCGCTTACGGAAGTTTATTAATAGATGGAAATGATGTGCGCATGAGCGGACAGGATGTTCGCCGCGGAACTTTTTCTCATCGCCATGCCGTGTTGCGTGATGAAGATAATGATGAACCATACAACCGCTTAAGCCGTATTCCCGGGGCGCAAAATAAATTCAGGATTTATAATTCTTTATTAAGTGAATTTGCCGTACTTGGTTTTGAATATGGTTATGCAATGGCAAACCCAAGTGCACTTGTTTTGTGGGAAGCGCAGTTTGGCGATTTCAGCAATGGCGCGCAAACAATGATTGATCAGTTCATCGCCGCAGGCGAGCAAAAATGGCAACGCATGAACGGTTTGGTAATGTTGCTTCCGCACGGTTATGAAGGCCAGGGTCCTGAACACAGCAGCGGCCGCATGGAACGTTTTTTACAAATGTGTGCCGAGTTAAATATGATTGTTACCAACATTACAACTGCGGCCAATTTATTTCATGCATTTCGCAGGCAGTTGGCGTGGCCGTTTCGCAAACCATTAATAAATTTTTCTCCGAAAGCTAATTTGCGCTATCCCGGAACATATTCAAAAGTTGAAGATTTTACCAGCGGAACTTTTAAAGAAGTGATTGACGATGTGTTTGTAGAAGATGCTTCGAAAGTGAAAAAAGTTTTGTTCTGCACCGGCAAAATTTATTTTGATTTGGCAGAGCGCCAATTGAAGGACAATATTAAAGATGTTGCTATTATAAGGTTGGAACAATTGTACCCGCTGCCTTTCAACCAATTGGAAACGTTGGCTGCGAAATACAATAAAGCCACCTGGTTTTGGGTGCAGGAAGAGCCGCTGAACATGGGCGCAGCTTCATTCTTGCAAATGAATTTAAAGAGCATTAATTACGGATTTATCAGCCGCCAGCCAAGTGCTGCAACGGCAACCGGTTATAACAAAGTGCACAAACAGGAGCAGTCAGAAATTATCGAAACAGCGTTTACGATTTAATGTGTGAATTTTAAAATGGCTGAATAGCTCGATTTGATAGAAAGTAAAAAGGAAAAAATAAAAAGTAAAAATAAAAATGAAGTTTGGTGTTTGAATAAGATCGGCCATCGGCCATCTGTCAACGGCCAACTTTTTTTGTACTGAACATTTGAATATAAATTAAGCTTCATTGGCGTCGCACCCTTGTACATTGGTTTATTAATGAGCAATTGGTAACGTGGATTTGAAGATTAATTATATTTTATTCTTTGTGCAACTTTGTGTTTAATCTTTGTGCACTTTGTAGTAAAAAAAATTTATTATTAAAAGTTTGTTGCGAACAAAAAAACAGCGCTGAATAAAGAACAAAAGTACAAGTGTGCGACGCAACAGATGATGATTAAAGAACTAAAAGATCGGGCAGTAATAATTGTGAAAATTTGAAAGTGTGGTAATGTGAAAATGAATAATAAAAATTAAAACATCGTACATCTAAAATCATAAATCGTACATAACAATGATTGATATTAAAGTTCCAACAGTTGGCGAATCTATAAGCGAAGTGACATTAATAAAATGGCTGAAAAAAGATGGCGATTATGTAAACCGCGATGAAGTGATTGCAGAACTGGAAAGTGAAAAAGCAACCTTTGAAGTGAATGCCGAAAAAGCGGGAATTTTAAAAACTATCGGCAAAGAAAACGATACTTTAAAAATTGGCGACATAGTTGCACAAATTGATGAAACTGCCGCCAAACCTGAGGCGAAGGCACAGGAAGCAAGTAGCAAGGTTCAAGAAACAAGTGTGAAGGAACAAGCGCCAAGTCCCAAGGCACAAGAAGTAAAACCAGTTGCACAATCAGTTAATGAAGTGAAAGCATCGCCGGTTGCGGCGGCAATTATTTCTGATAAAAAAATTGATACATCATCAATAACACCATCCGGAAGTAATGGACGTATTTTGAAACATGATGTGATTGATGCGCTTACAAATCCCGGGAGAACGCCGGGCAAACCTTTATTTGGCCGCGATGCACGCAAAGAAAAAATGAGCAACCTGCGCAAAACAGTTTCCCGCAGGTTGGTGGAAGCGAAGAACACCACAGCAATGCTTACTACTTTTAATGAAGTGGACATGAGCAGCATAATGGGTTTGCGCACAAAATATAAAGACAAGTTTAAAGAAAAGCATGGCGTTAATCTCGGCTTCATGAGTTTTTTTACAAAGGCAGTTTGCTACGCTTTGCAGGAATGGCCGGCTGTTAATGCATACATTGATGGCGATGAAATTATTTATCATGATTACTGTGATATTTCTATTGCAGTTTCGGCGCCGAAAGGTTTGGTTGTTCCTGTTATCCGCAATGCAGAAAGTTTGAGCATGGCTGAAATTGAAAAAACAGTTGTTGCACTTGCCACAAAAGCGCGCGATAATAAACTGAGCATGGAAGAAATGCAGGGCGGAACTTTTACCATTACAAATGGCGGCGTTTTTGGCTCATTAATGAGCACGCCGATTATTAATATTCCGCAATCTGCGATTTTGGGAATGCATAAAATTGAAGATCGTGCGGTTGTTGTAAACGGGCAAATCGTTATCAGGCCAATGATGTATTTGGCGGTAAGTTATGATCATAGAATTATTGATGGAAGAGAATCAGTAAGTTTTTTAGTGCGTGTAAAAGAGTTGCTGGAAAATCCTGATTTATTATTGTTTGGAAAAGATCCGGTAAAGGCTTTGCTGGAACTCTGATTATAATACGAAATTTGAAGTACGAAATACGAAGTGTATTAAACACAATTTGTATTTCGTATTTTTTTTGTTCGTACTTATTATTTTGAATTTATTTCGTATTTCATATTTCTCATTTCATATTTATTTTTTTCATGAAGTTTGATAACCAATTGCGTTATGCTGTTAATATTATTAATGCTTTTAAAGGAGAAATGCCTTTGCATAACTGGTTAAAAAATTTTTTCCGGGAAAATAAACAAATGGGATCAAAAGATCGCAAACAGGTAAGCGAATTGGTTTACTGTTATTATCGTTTGGGAAAAACTTTGGAAGAAATAAAAATGGAAGAAAAAATATTAGTTGGATTATTTCTTTGCAAAAATAATAATAATGAATTGCTGAATTATTTTAAACCAGAATGGAATGAAAATATTAATAAGCCAATTGAGGAAAAATTATTAATTATCAATTATCCATTATTAATTAAAAACATTTTTCCCTGGAAAGAACAATTGAGTGGAGAAATTGATCAACAAAAATTTGCGGCATCGTTTTTAATTCAACCAGATTTATTTTTAAGAATCCGCCCGGGAAATGAAGCAATCGTAAAACAAAAATTAAATGATGCATTAATAAATTTCAACCCAATTAATATTAGTTGCATTGCATTAAACAACGCCACAAAAATTGATGCGGTTATAAATATTAATAAAGAAGTGGTTGTACAAGATTACAGTTCACAACAAATTCAAAATTTTTTGCCAACTGAAAACTCAAAATCATTAACTATAAAAGCGTGGGATTGCTGCGCGGCAAGCGGTGGAAAATCAATTATGTTATACGACGTTAATCCAAAAATTGATTTGACAGTTTCAGATATACGCGAATCCATCCTTATTAATTTAAAAAAACGTTTTAGTGAAGCGGGCATAAAAAAATATAAAAGTTTTGTTGAAGATCTGTCAACTATTAACCGTCAACTTTCAACTGAAAAATATGATTTAATAATCGCCGACGTTCCATGCAGCGGAAGCGGAACGTGGAGCAGAACGCCTGAAGCTTTATCTTTTTTTAATGAAAAAGAAATTGATCGTTACAGTGAATTGCAGAAAAAAATTCTTTCAAATATTATTCCTCGGTTAAATAAAAATGGAAGTTTAATTTATATAACCTGTTCAGTTTTTAAAAAAGAAAATGAAAATATAATTGATTTCATTTTGCAAAATTTCAGTTTGCAATTGGAAAAAATGGAATTGCTGAAAGGTTATGAAATTAAGGCTGATTCTATGTTTGCAGCGAAATTTATTAATAAGGAATAAAATCTTTTTACAAAATTTTTATAAATAAAAAAATGCAGGATCGGTTACATCAATTGTGATCAATCATATTGAGCGTAAGCCCGTAACCGGAAGTAGAACCGACAGAAGTTGCGCCATTTGGTGGCTGAAATTCCTGGTGAAGAAACGATTTATAAATAAGGCCAATGCCTTTTCCATAAACTTCCGTACTATAATCGCGCTCACTAAATTGTGTTGGATTGCTAAAATCTCCAATCGTCATGTCGGGTTGTTGTATAACTGTTATTGTGCTGTCAACAGTTCCGCTCAGCACAGTAAAAGGCTTCGCAACATTGTTGTAAGTATAATTCCAGCCATATAAATAAGTCACCACATTAAATGTATCTGACGTAGCATCTATATATGAATTGCCGGCCCAGTTATAACCATTGCTTACAGGATAAACCAATTTTATATAACGCAAATTATTTTCTACAACTTCCACATCTTGTTTTGTTGCTGTCACGATGTAAGTTATATCCGGCACCCAATCAGCAGTTCCTGTGGTGTCGCTTAAATAGCGAATCACACGCCAGCTTGGCCTTCCGAGATTATCAGTTATTGCGGCATCGATAACATCTTTTGCCTGGTAACTAACAATCGTATCCTGCGTTCCAAAATTTGTAAACTGTAATGAATCCAAACGGTACGTAACATATTTGCCAACTTGCAATTGCAAATAATCAGTTGGCTGAATGGAAGCTGCCGGTGTGTTGTAAGTTTTTTTACAGCTCGCAGCAATTATTAATAAAATAGAAACAATAAAAAGTAAATGCAATTTTTTCATGCCGGGCAATTAGTTGAAATATTGTTGTTGGATTAAACGTTGTTATTAATAAATTCTTGTTGGTAAAATAGAAATAAAAACCAGGAAGCACAAACTTCCCGTTGGGTAACGTAAAAACGAGCTGATTTATTGCTGGAAAATTTTGAGCGGAAATGTTTATCGATGATCGTTGATCGATTGTTGTTGGCCGACTATTAATAAGATCTTTTTTTCAATTTAGTCAACGAACATCGCTCATCGGCCAACGATGTATTAACCCGCAACCAATTGCCCTTTTTGAATAATGCCGCCGCCAATTACATCATCGCCTTCATAAAAAACGGCACTTTGCCCTGGCGCAATACTTTTTGCATTTTCATAAAAGCGAACGCTGATGGTATTATTGACAGGATAAATATTGCTTAGGCTTCCTTTGTCTTTATAGCGGATTTTTGTAACAGCTTCCATTCTCGGCGTTATGGTATCGTACTTCATCATGTTCAGTTTGCCAACAATCATTTCATTTTGCTCCAAATCACTTTCATCTCCAAGCACAACAGTGTTTGAATCGGGATTAATACTTGTAACATAAACTGGTTTGCCAAAAGCGATATCTAATCCTTTGCGCTGGCCAATTGTATAAAAAGGATAACCTTTATGTTTGCCGATTATCATTCCATTTTTATCAACAAAAAAACCGCCGGCAACTTTTTCTTCCAGCCCGTTTACTTTTCTTTTTAAAAAACCACGGTAATCATTATCAGGAACAAAACAAATTTCATAACTCTCATTTTTCTTCGCCAGTTCAGGATATCCGTAATCAATCGCCATTTGGCGAATTTGCGGTTTGCGATAATTTCCCAAAGGCAACATTGTGCGTTTTAATAAATCCTGCTGCAAACCCCATAGTACATAACTCTGATCTTTCAATTCATCAATGCCGCGGCTTATATAATAGCGATCGTTTTCTATATTATGATTAATATTTCCATAATGGCCGGTTGCAATAAATTCGCAATCAAGTGCGTCGGCTCTTTTTAATAATGCGCGCCATTTAATGTGCGTGTTGCACATTACACAAGGGTTTGGCGTTCTTCCGGCCAAATATTCATCCACAAAATTTTCTATTACAAAACCACCAAACTCCTCACGGATATCCAGCACAAAATGTGGAAAGCCATGTTGCACCGCAGCCATTCTTGCATCATTAAAACTATCCAAATTGCAGCAGCCTGTTTCTTTTTTTGTTGGCCCGGCAGTTGCATAATCCCATGTTTTCATGGTGATGCCAACCACTTCATAACCTTCGTCGTGGAGCATAAGTGCCGTCACGGTACTATCAATACCGCCGCTCATTGCCACCAAAACTTTTCCTTTACGGCTCATAATTTAAAAAATTTCAAACGGCAAATTTACACAAAAATTTGCAGAAAGAATGAACGCGGTTTTGGTTATTAATAAGTGCAAAAATTGCGTACAAACGGGCATTGCTTCAATTTATTAATCCCTTAAATTGCTCTTTCAAACAATATTAAGTACGAAGCTAAATTTTTAAGTTATGATTAAGTTACAGGTAATCGGCAACCTTGGCAAAGACTGCGTTACAAACACCGTGAATGGAAAAAATGTCATCAATTTTAATGTGGCTCACACAGAAAAATTTAAAGATGCACAAGGCAATCAAAAAGATAAAACCATTTGGGTTGATTGCGCATACTGGACAGACCGCACGGGCATTGCTCCTTACTTAAAAAAAGGAACGCAGGTGTATGCTGAAGGAACGCCTGAGGTAAGAACCTATCCAAAAAATGATGGAACAACTGGTGTTTCATTAACGCTTCGTGTTGCAAGTGTGCAATTACTTGGCAGCAAATCAAGCGGCGATTATTCAGGCCCGTCAAATGCTGAAAGCAGCTATAGTTCACAATCGGCTTCGGTTTCAAACAACATTCCGCAGGCCAGCGAAATTACTGAACCAATGGATGACTTACCTTTTTAAAAACTAATTAGTAAAATAATATTTGAAAACGTTTTTTGAAAAATGCCTTGCAATCAGCAAGGCATTTGTATTTTTAATAAGAATAAAATTTTTTCATTAATAATAATTTAGTTGAACAATTTTTATATAAATGAATGATAAGAAAATAAATATTTCATGCATATCTGTTGGCTTTGGCGGATTGGAATTAAACACCTTAAAACTTGCATTGTGGTTAAAAGAATATGGCTGGAAAGTGAGCATGCTTTTATTAGAAGGTTCACAAATGCATAAAGTTGCAAATGATTATTGCGACGACATACAAACCATAACCGGCGGTCGTTTCATGAAATTGAAAAAAATCAGTGCAATAAAAAATTGGCTGAAAAAAGATGAACAACAACTTTTTTTTACAGCATTAAGCAAAGACATTCCTGCGGCTTCATTTTATAAAAGATTTATTAATAAAAAATTAAAAATTGTTTACCAGCAGCAAATGAAAGTTGGTGTTAATAAACGCGATTTCATTCACACACTTCGTTACAATATGGTAGATATTTGGATAAGCCCATTACAATATTTAAAAGAAGAAACTTTATTAATGACAAGAGTGAATGAAGAAAAAATAAAAGTAATTCCATTGTGCATTGAAGCGGATAAATTTTTAAATAATCCACTCACGAAAAATGAAGCAAGAAAGATTTTGCAATTAAACGAAAACGCAAAAATAATCGGCGTGATTGGAAGATTGGATCCTGAGAAAGGACAGGATTTTTTAATCAAATGTATTCATCGTTTAAAAAATGATTATGGATTGAATTATGAATTGCTGATAATGGGAAATAAAACAATTGGTTTAAAAGATGATTATAATGATTTGCTGCAATCATCAATAAAAGAATTTCACTTAGAAAATAATATTCATTTCCGTCCTTTTAATAATGATGTAACCATTTTTTATAAAGCAGTTGATGTTTTTGCAATGGCTTCAAAAGGCGAGCCATTTGGAATGGTAACCATTGAAGCAATGGCAAGCGGCTGCCCGGTAATTGGAACGAATAAAGATGGCACAAAAGAAATTTTAAAAAATGGTGAACTCGGATATTTATTTAATATTAATGATGAAGACGGATTTTGCAAACAATTAATTGCAATGGCCGCAAACCCGCTGCTGGAAAGCATTTTGGAAGAAGCTAAAAGAGTTGCGCAAACAACTTACTCCAAAGAAAATTTATGCAAACAACTGGATGAATTATTTATAGACCTTTTGGATAAATAAATTTTTATTCAAGATTTTATTTTAACGCTTCAAATTTTTTTACAAAATTTTCAACTTCAATTCTGCTTACAGCTTTTTGTTGATCATCAATATTAATAACAAATAAAAAACCTTTATTTCCTGTTGTTGATTGAAAAGCACTTACCAAATTAAATTGCTCACTCACCAAAAGCCTTCCCGTTGTTGGATTCCAGAGTTCTTTGGCACATAAGCAACCAAGTGTTGGTGTTAAGGGATAAAAAGGTTTGTCTTTAAAATATTCAGGATCGAGTGCAGTGCCGTGTGCAATAATTTCTGTGCGGCCAATTTTTCCTGCGTTCCATGCTTCCATCATTGGTTCATAATTTTTCCAAGACGGCGGCAGTAATTTTTTATATAACATTAATGAATCAAAGATCGAATCTGTATCTGCATGAAAATATTTTTTCCATGTATTTTCAAATGGCATTATTAATTGAATGTTTGGCGTTGGCCCGATAAAATTATTGTGTGCAACATTTGTTCCCTGAATGCTATAAATTCCTTGCGGCGTACTTCCGTTCGTTATAAAATATGGAAGATCGGATCCTGATCTTGCGAGTTGTTCAAATATTAATAATCGTCCGCTTGCATCTTTTACAAAATTGCCATCCGCATTTTGAACGACCGCTAATCCGGCGTAGTCGCGGTTCCAGCGTTGAAACGAATAAATTATTTTTTGATTAATATTTTTTTGATAAGAAAAAAATTGAACAATATCCGGCGTTTTCTGATGCATTAATGATGAATGATAACTCAGGTAATTTTGTAATTCATTTAAAATTATTAATGAATCATAACCTGGAAAATTTTCAACCATTTTTATTTTTATTGCATTGCAATTGTCTGCACTTGTATCTGCGCGATATAAATAAACAGCACACATTGAAAATAATTTTGGATCATTTTCTTTCATTAATATTTGCTGCACATTAATAAAATATTTTTTTTGTTCAACTGCATACAATGCTTCGAGAAAAGATTTTTTTGTGTCATATTCCAGCGAATCATATTTGAAAAATAATTTTTCAAAAGCTTTTTCAATATCATTATTAATAAAAAGAAATTGAGAAATAGCAGAGCACGCCAGTTCATATTTATATTCAGAATTGCTATCAAGCGGCATGGAAAAAGTTTTTGCAATTATTCTTTCGTGCAAGTCTTTTTCCATCGAAACTCTTTTCTGGTACAAAACAAAATCGCTGTAAATGTCTTCACATTTAGTTTGTGCAATAGAAAAATGTTTGGAAGTAGTTGAAATTATTATTAAGAAAATAATTTTTTTCATGCTGCAAATGTAGGCGTGAATAGTGAATGGTGAATTGGTGAGTTATTAGTTATTGGTTATTGGTTATTGGTTATTGGTTATTGGTTATTGGTTATTGGTTATTGGTTATTGGTTATTAAAATAGGAATGGCAAAGTAAATTATTATTAATAAAAAAATATCAGAAAAAATTTCACCATTCATCATTCACTATTCACCATTGACCGTTCACGATTATTAATTAACTTCATCGCTTATTCATATTTTCTTCATCAAACAAAATTTGCGATATGAAAAAATTGGTTTTATGTTCTTTGTTTTTTCTTTCAGTGATTTTATTTTTTGCGAGTTGCGGCAACACGCCAACAGCGCCTGCGGATGATTCTAAAAAAGATTCTGTTGATGTAACAAAGAGTTGGAAACTCGGCGTGCAAATGTGGACGTTTCATTATTTTCCTTTTGTAACTGCGCTTGATAAAGTGGACAGTGCCGGCGTAAAATATATTGAGGCTTTTCCTGGCCAGCCTTTAGGTGGTGGCATGAAAGATGAATTTGGTATTTCTATGTCTGACTCAAGCAAAGCAAAAATTAAAAAACTCTTGCAGCAAAAAGGAATAAGCATTGTTGCGATGGGCGTTATTGTTCCTCAAGATATTGCTGAATGGAAAAAATATTTTGACCTCGCAAAAGAATTTGGTTTAAGTTATATAACTGCCGAACCTATAAAAAGTCAATGGAACCAGGTGGATAGTTTGGCTGGCGTTTATGGAATTAAAGTTGCCATTCATGATCATCCGAAACCAAATATGTATTGGTCGCCGGATTCAGTATTGGCGGCCACTGTAGGCCATCCGAATATTGGTTCATGTGCTGATGTTGGCCACTGGTCGCGCAACGGTCTTGATCCTGTTGAGTGTTTGAAAAAATTACAAGGGCATGTTTTTGGTGTGCATTTAAAAGACATTAAAGAGTTTAATAAAACAGATGCGGCAGATACTGCGGTTGGAAAAGGCATTAATAAATTTCCTGAAATTTTTGCTGAATTAAAAAGACAAGGATTTGTTGGAATGCTTTCAATAGAACAGGAAAGCAATTGGTATAATAATGTGAATGATGTTATTAATACAAAAAAGTTTTTTGAAGATCAGGTTGCGAAGCTGAAATAGTTTTGGTAAATGGTCAAACGTAAATGGTGAATGATTTTTTCATTCACCATTTTTTTTAGAAGTTTATTAATGCTCATTAATAAACTTCTATTTTATTTTTTCAGCGCTTTTAAATTTGCTGGCTTGCGTGAGCTATGAATGATGCCTAAAATTATAATTTCCGGTGCTGCAATTTTATAAATAATAAGCCACGAAAGACAAGTTGCTTTTCGATAAATCTTGGTTTTTGTTGCCAGCTCTTCGCATTCTTTAAAGGCAAACGGATTAACAGCAATTCGATCAATAACTTTAAAAATTGCATCACCCACTTTTAATGCATTCGCGGGCTGGTTATTTATAAATGCAATGTACCCGGTAATTTCATCGATATTTTGAATTGCGCTGGTTTAAAGTTTTACTTCGTAATTTTTTGCAACTGTTTTCTTTTTGCGGCCTATTTTAATTTTGCATCTTTAAGTTCTATAGTAACTGAATGTTCTGCATTTGCGATCCAGTTTTTAAAGGTTTTTAAACTTAAGGGCGTTCCTGGTAATGAAGCGGAATCAAGAAACGTTTCCTCACTTACAATCTTAATGAATTTTTTTTCTTCAAGATCATGCAAAGCTTTTAATGCATTATTATTAGTAATTTCTAAAGTGAGCGTTTGCATAGTTGGTATTCATTTTATTTACTAAAAATAATATTTTTTATTAAGAATTTATTCTTGTTGTAATTTTTCGCTCAATAGAATTACTGCCGTTGAAGTGTGCGACGCAACGATGTTTAATTGGAATACTATTGCTAAGTACATTAATAAAAAAATAAATTACTGAAGGCTTTTTTCTATTCGTGCGAGTTTTCCGTTTTCATTAATGCCTTCTAAAACTATTCTTACTTTTTTTGTGATGTCGTTGTTGTAAAATTGAATGGTTACGCGTTTGTTGAATTTATCTGTGATTACAAGCGGGTTCCAATATAATGTTGTGCGTAAATCTATCGCTTCATTTTCTGAATTTAATTGCGCATAATTGGGCGAGTAAAATTCTTTTATCGAAGAATAACCAATCATGCGGGTTCTGTCGAGGCCTTTAAAAGATGCATCATCCCTTTGTTCGTCGCCGCCTTTTTTTGTATATACAACTATAGTTCCGCCACCACCACCGCCAAAGCCCACGCCAGAACCCGGCGGAAAAACTTTTACCAGCGCAATATCAGAAACAGGTGTGTTTTTTATTTGAGAAATATCTGTTTGCATTTCATTTAGATAGACAGTGGGAGTAGAGCCGCGCCATGTCATCGTTGTGTTTTGGCCATTGGTATTAATCTGAAGGCCTGCAACTTTTCCCTGCAAATAAGTAAAGATATCAGGATAGGCATTAACGAATTTATCATTTACCAAATCAAACAAATGCGCATCGCCGCCGCTGAATAAACCGGATGAATATTTTTCACTTAGTTTTTGCGCAGCCGTTTTTTCTTTGCCTTTTACAACAACGGTTTCAAGCGTTTTTACTTTTTGATCGAACAATGGTTGCACGCGTTTCATTTCTGCAGTTATCATCCTGTTCTTTTTTAATAATGCAGAATCAGCAGCGGTCCAGTTTATATATGGAAGGCTTGTTGGTTTTATTCTTTTATAACCATTGTATAATCCGTTTGTAAAAACAATTGCAGCTTCGCTTGATAATTTTCGGTTCACATTAAATTGATAATAACCTTGTGCAGTATCGTAAAATATTAAACCGGTTGCGCCAAATTTTAATGCAGACAAATGAGGAACCTGGATCATTTGTGTTGTTGAATCTTTTTTCTTAATAATTAAATTCATAGACTCGCCTTTTGCAACGCGTGTCGGATCTACACCAAGCACTTCTACATTTGCGGAGAGATAATATTGCTCAGGATATTTAATAACAGGCAATTTTCCTTTTTCCAATTGATCCCACTTAAACCTGCGCCAGCCGTGCGTTAGCATAACTAAATCCAAATGCTGCGCAACGCTGTCTGATGAATCAGAAAAATAATAATAAGGATTGTGAACGTAACCTTTAATGTCTCCCGTTAATAATAATCTTGAAATAATATTGTCATCATTAAATTTATTTCCATCTGCATCTGCATCGGTTATTGAAATAGAAAAATTAGATTTCAATGTGTCCGGAACAGCAATTTCAATTTCATTTCTTCCGCGGCGCACAATACTTTTTGAGGTTACTCTTAATTCGGGCGAAAATTCATAATCATGGTTATTAACAAAAACCACTCTTTCTGCAACAGGCAAATCATTATTATTAAAAACAGTAACTTCTAAAACGCCTGAAGGCAATTGGCCAACAGGAATTGTGCCGCCGCTCATAAAGCTTTCAGACAAATTTATTTTTGCTTTATAAACCAAATGCTGGTGCATATGGGCGATAATAGTTAAGTGATTAAATGATGTAGAATCGGCTGAAGATCTCGCTACAGAAAAAAATACTTTTTTACTTGCAGAAATTAATTTCAACACCGTGCCGGAAGGTTTTATTAATGGCAAATCTGTTTTATGTTCTGCGCCCAAATCATCTTTCCAAACTGCAGTTAATACATCGCCTTTATCGGGCGTTACTAAAAATTTTCCAAGGCCATCGTGTTCGGATTTAAATTCTAAAATTGTTTTTCCACTTGCATCTTTCAGTTCGCCTTTTACATTAATAGGCAAACCAAAATTGTCGGTTGCTTTAAAAGCGACATTGCTTTCAAGTCCTTCAACCATGTCACCGCTTTCGGGAAAAAATTGTATAAACCTTTCGGTAGCAGGTTTTGTAACAACAACCGGAGAATCTTTCGGCGTATTTAAAACCACGATTTCTTTTTCAAACATAAATGCGGTATCAAAATTCATCATCCAGGTTGTATATGCGCGAAAATGTAAGTGGCTGCTTTTAATCGAAAGCGGAATATCAAAACTTCCAGAAGCGCTGGACTCTGCTATTGGCGCGGTTTTGCGCTGAACGATGGTTCCGTTTCCATCAGACAATTCTATATAAAAATTTTTGCCGGCAAGAGATGGATCTGCACCTGTAAAAACATAAGCTTTGTACCAAATTGTTTCGCCCGGGTTATAAACGTTTTTATCAAAATGCACATACACTTTTTCCTGCGGAAAATTGTCTGCATAAATATTCATCATGGAATCTATCTTCTGTGCATGTATTATTAATGGCGATGAAAATGCAAGCAGTATTAATAAACGGATTTGATAATGGTTCATAAATTTTAAATTAGCGCAAATTTCTATGTTCTTGCGCAAACAAACGAAAATGCATTTAATTTCGGAATGTTTGAAAGTATTAATAAGGAAAAAATTGTTAAAATGAAGATAGTAACTTCTTCCGCAGATTTGTATAATGATTATCGCGAACAGATGCGCAAAATTGCTGATGTAAAAAATGCACTCGCAGTTTTGCAATGGGATCAGGAAACTTATTTGCCTGTAAAAGGTGCATCATTTCGCGGGCAGCAAATTGCAACGTTGTCAGAATTATCACATCAATTATTTACGGAAAAAAAGTTGGGCGATGTGTTGGAAGAATTGGTTTTACGAAATGATCTTTCAAAAAAAGAAAAGAAAAATGTGGAGATAAGTTTGGAAGATTATAATAAACAAAAAAAGTTTACCAGCAGTTTTGTACGCGAAATGAGTGAAGCAGTTTCACGAAGTTTTCATGCGTGGATAACTGCGCGTAAAGAAAATAATTTTTCATTTTTTGAAAAAGATTTAGATGCATTAATACAATTAAAAAAACAGGAAGCAAATCTTTTAGGTTATGCAAATCATCCTTACGATGCATTGCTGGATGAATATGAAAAAGGCTGCACTGTTTCTATGCTTGATAACATCTTTAATGAAATAAAAGAACCGCTGAAAGCTTTGCTGGATAAAATTATGGCTGCGAAGCAGGTTGATGATTCTTTTTTAAAACAACATTATCCAAAACAACAGCAATGGGATTTTGGAATGGATATTATTAAACAATTGGGTTTTGATTTTGAAGCCGGAAGACAGGATATTTCTGAACATCCTTTTACAACAAGTTTTAATAAAAACGATGTGCGCATAACAACAAGAATTGATGAAAATGATTTCAGCAATATGTTGTGGAGTTGCATTCATGAAACTGGCCATGCATTGTATGAACAAGGTTTGCCCGAAAGCGAATATGGTTTGCCATCGGGAGAATATACTTCATTAAGCATTCACGAATCGCAATCGCGTTTGTGGGAAAATAATGTAGGACGAAGTTTGCCTTTCTGGCAATATCATTATCCCTCTTTGCAAAAAATTTTTTCTTCACAATTAAAAAATATTAATGCGGAAGATTTTTACAAAGGCATTAATAAAGTAGAACCATCATTAATAAGAACGGAATCAGATGAACTGACTTATCATTTTCATGTGATGATACGATATGAAATTGAAAAATTATTAATTGAAGATAATTTATTAACAAAGGATATTCCGGCTTACTGGAATGAGCAATATCAGAAATATTTGGGCGTTCATGTAACAGATGACAAAAATGGTTGTTTGCAGGATGTGCATTGGAGCCATGGAAGTTTCGGTTATTTTGCAACGTATAGTTTAGGCAGTTTTTATGCTGCGCAATTTTATAATGCTGCAGAAAAAACGGAACCGCAGCTTTCTACGTATATAAAAAACGGCGAAAACAGTTTTTTGCTCAATTGGCTGCGGGAAAATATCCATCAATATGGCAAAATGTTTAAGAGTGAAGAATTATGTTTAAACGCTTGTGGGGAAAAACTGAACATTAAAAATTTTCTTGAATACTTACTTGACAAATACACAAAAATTTACAATCTTTACAAACCTTGATAGAGTGAAACATATGAGAAAATCTATTTTGTTTTTAATTCTTTTTTCTGTTATTTTATCTTTTTCCTGCAAAAAATTGGTGCAGCAGCAGGAACAGAACGAAGCTTTAAACATAATGACAAATGGTGTTTGGCAGGTTTCACAATATTTACAGGACAGCACAGATATTACAACAACCTTATCCTCTTATACTTTTCAATTTAAATCTGACGGAACTGTAACAGGAACTAACGGAACATTAACTGTAACGGGAACTTGGACAACAGATATTGCAAGCCGGACAATTACGTCGCAGTTTCCGGCAAACTCAGGTGCAGTAAACGAACTGGATGCAACCTGGAAAATAACTGACAGTTCAACAGACTATGTAATTGCCCACTCCACAATAAACTCCAATACCAACAATTTAAAGCTCGTCAAAAAGTAATTCATTAATTTTTGCCTCTTGCTTGGATGGTTAATAAACCATATTACATTTATAAAACAATTTTTTATAGTAATCTTACGTTTCGTTTAAACTGTTATGTATCTGTTAATTATCTTTTAGGGGTTTTTATGTATTTAAGATAATCAGGTTCATCAGATTAAACATTATTTGTACCGGTTAACCGAAAAACATCATCCGTTGAACAGAAAACTACTTGCTTTTATTATAGCGCTTTTGATAGGTTCTGCATCCTATGCGCAGGTTGCAGCTATTTCTGCCAGTCCTACATCGGGTTGTGCGCCGCTTCCGGTACTTTTTGATGATGCATCCACTGGAGCAACAAGCTGGGCTTGGGATTTTGGCGATCTTGGAGCCAAATCAACTTTACAGCATCCCGGGTTGCATACTTATTTACTTCCTGGAATTTATACTGCTACATTAACAATTAATGGAACAATTACGGCTAAGCAAACAATTACGGTTAATGCTATTCCAACAGTACTTTTTACAGTTGATAAAAATTCAGGATGTTTTCCTCTAACGGTTAATTTCACTGACCAGTCAGTACCACTTCCCGGAACTACAACAACAGCCTGGAGCTGGGATTTTGGAGATGGAAGCCCTTTTTCAAATTTAAAAAATCCAACACATATTTATACACAGTTAAACCCTCCGGGTTTTCCCGTTACACTAAAAATAACCAACAGCGCAGGATGCTCAAATGCGCTAACCATAAAATCAATGGTAATGACTCCAAGCGGGGTTACGCCGTCATTTCAAACAGTAGCTGCAGCCGGTTGTAAATTGCCGATTACTGTACAATTTAATAATACATCAACCGGTCCCGGCACGTTAACATATACATGGAGTTTTGGAGATGCTTCAGCAACGACAAATACAACAAGCCCTGGGCACACATATACAGCACCTGATATTTATAATGTTAAGCTGATTGCAAGCAGTACTTCTGGTTGTATTGATAGCGTAACAGTGCCAACAAATATTACATCAGGAAACGTTTCATCCAGTTTTTCCATTCCCGATACTGTTTGCGTAGGTACATTGGTAAATTTTTTGAATACATCAAGCCCCAAACCTACAGTTGTAAACTGGGATTTTGGCGACGGCACAAGTTCGAGTGCATTAGGGCCGACAAAAAGATATAGTACTCCAAACGTGTATACTGTAAAACTTACTAATACTTTTGGTGCTTGTATTGACTCTGTGAGCAGGAAGTTAACTGTATTAACTCCTGCTGTTGCCAATTTTACGGCGGCAACTACTACAAGTTGTGATTCTATATTTACGGTTCAGTTTACCGACCAATCTGCTAACGCTGGTTCATGGTCATGGAATTTTGGTGATGGCACAATTTCAAATCAGCAAAATCCTTCTCATACTTACAAAGGTTATGGCCAATATTCGGTTAGCTTAACCGTTTCAAACTCTGTTGGTTGTAGTGGCAGTATTACTAAAACACAATTTATTCAAAACCGAAAGCCATTTGTTCAATTAAATGGCTTGGCATCTAAAGGTTGTCTGGGCGCTTTTACTTACTCTCCGCAACTTATAGATACCGTTGTAGATGGTATTCAATCTTATTTATGGAATTTTGGAGATGGTACAACATCAACAGCGGCAACGCCTCCTGCTCATTCTTATCCTGCAACAGGAGTTTATTTTGTAACTCTAAATATTACAACAAACGGGGGTTGCACCGTAACAGCAAATGATACGGTTAAAATTGGTACCGTTAAACCAGTTGTGAATTTTACAGCATCTCCAACCACCGTTTGTACAAATAACCCAGTTACGTTTGTTGATAAGTCAACAAATTCCCCGGACCAATGGTATTGGGATTTTGGTAATGGAAGTTCATCTACACAACAAAATCCTGTTTATATTTTTCCAACTCCAGGCACTTATACTGTTACATTAATAGCTTACAATGGTGGTTGTAATGATTCTTCAAAAACTAAAATAATAGTTAGCCCGCCACAAGCTGCTTTTGCATATACGTATAGTTGTTCGGGTAATAATACAGTATTTGATTTTCATGATAGCTCTAAAGGCGCAGATACCTGGAATTGGGATTTTGGCGATGGTTCAGTTTCTACTGCTCAAAACCCATCCCATATTTATGCAGTTGCAGATGCGTCATATACTGTAGTATTGACTGTTACAAATAATACGACGCATTGCACAAATTCCAATACCCAACAGGTGTTTATAGTACATCAAAAACCAACACTCTATATACCATCTGCGAATACTTGCGTAAACACAAAAGTGAGTGTGCAAGTTACTGGCGTCAGTTTTTCTTATTTCTCTTCGTTTACTTTCATTTATGGTGATGGGGATACAGTTAATGCAGGTTTCAATAGTAATGGGTCACATATTTATAAGCAAGCAGGAAAATACAATGTTACTGTAATTGCTACAGAAATTACGGGTTGCAAGGATACTATAACTCAATTAAATGCTATACAGGTAAATGGTCCCACAGCCAACTTTACAACAACTGTTTCGACGGGATGTACGGGTTTAGCCGCCGTTTTTGTTGATCAGTCTGCTACTGATGGAATAAACCCAATCACAAAATGGGTTTGGGATTATGGTGATAGTACGCCTATTCAAACATATACAGCCCCGCCGTTTACGCATAACTATACTAAACAAGGTATTTATTCTGTAAAGTTGAAAGTGACTGATGCTTCAGGTTGTACGGATAGTTTATCTCAAATTAATTTAATTACTGTTGCTTTTCCAAATGCAAGTTTTACAACTACGGATTCATTAACATGCCCTGGTTCGCCAATACAGTTTGTTAATAACTCCAAAGGTTATGGCTTGAATTATACTTGGGATTTTGGTGATGGTTCTACATCTACTGCTGCAAACCCAACGCATTTATACGCGCCAACAACATACCCGATGACTTACACCGTTAGTTTGCAAGTTTCCGATCAGTTTGGTTGCGGTGCTTCAACGGGTAATTATAAAATTGGTGTTGATACACCTTCAGCATCGTTCACTTTATCAAGCACGTTCGCGTCTTGCCCGCCGTTGGTTGATTCTTTTGATTTTACAGGGCATTACGCAAAAACTTTGAAATGGGTTTTTGGTGATGGTGGTATTTCGGGATTAGACAGCCCGGTTCACTATTATAACATTCCGGGGACTTACTCTCCATATCTTGTTGTAACAAGCCATGGTGGCTGTACATCAACTGCACCAGCGCAAAATGTAAAAATTCTCGGGCCATATGGAGCATTAAGTTATTCACCACTGCAAGGTTGCCATACATTAACAGTAAACTTTAATGTAATTACAGGTAATGTTGTTAAGTATTTATGGGTTTTTTCAAATACACAAACTGATTCTACCCTTGTACCTAATATTAGCTTTACCTACGATTCTATTGGAAAATATCTTCCTATTGTAGTATTGGAAGATCCGTCTGGTTGTAATGTGCCTATTTATGGTTCTGATTCTATTGTAATTATTGGAAGCACGCCGAAATTTTCAGTTGATAAAGACACGCTTTGTTCAAACGGTTCTGTTCAGTTTAGTGATTCTACTACAAGTGTTGGAACTATACAAACTTATCAGTGGAATTTTGGAGATGGAACAACTTCTAACTTAGAAAACCCTGCGCATTTTTATTCAGCACCTGGTTCTTACTCAGTGTCATTAATTGTTACAACAACCACGGGGTGTTCAGATACTTCTAAACAAAATACGGTTGTTAATGTAGTTGCTGCGCCATCTATTGATATTGGCGGTGCAACTTCACAATGTGTTCCTGCAACTATAAGTTTCACAGGCATTGCGCTTGTTGCAGATCCATCATTAACATGGTCGTGGAATTTTTATAACGGACAAACTTCTGCGGTGCAAAATCCGCCTGCGCAAGTTTATACTACGCCAGGTTCCGACAGCGTTTTATTAAAAGCAACAAACAGCAGCGGCTGTTCTGATTCTGTTACAAAATATTTTACTATTAATCCATCGCCGGGCATCAGCGCTGGAGCAGATACAACGGTTTGCGTTGGGCAGTCTGTTACATTAATAGCAACAGGCGGCTTATCTTACAACTGGCTTCCGCCGAATGGCACTTTGAGTTGTATTACTTGTGATAGTACTGTAGCAACACCAACTACAACTACAACTTATGTTGTAAGCGGAACAAGTATTTATAATTGCGTGCAAAATGATACCGTTGTTGTTAATGTAATAACCCCGCAATCCATCAGTGTAACGCCGCTTACCGATTCAATTTGTTTAGGGCAAGGTGTTCCGTTGCTTGCTTCCGGGGAAACTTTATATACTTGGACGCCAGCTACAGGATTAAGCAATCCGAATATTGCAAACCCTGTTGCAAGCCCGGATTCAACAACAACCTATCAGGTTACTGGTACAGATATTAAATCATGTTTCAGTGATACTAAATCTTTAACCATATCAGTATTCAACTATCCGAAAATTGATGTTGGGCCGAATGTTACATTACCAATCGGAACATCTTATCAAATTACCGGCAATGGTTCTTCTGACATTGATTCAATAAGCTGGACGCCAACAATCGGATTGAGTTGCACAGATTGTTTATCGCCACTTGCTTCGCCGATAACAACAACAACTTATGTAATAAGTGTTGAAAATACCGGCGGTTGCGTAAGCACAGACAGTGTTACAATTCTCGTTACATGCGATGGAAAAAATCTGTTTGTTCCAAATACTTTTTCACCAAATGGCGATGGTGTTAATGATGCATTTTTTGTAAGTGGAAATGGATTAAGCACAATCCAGTCGATGCGCGTTTTCAATCGTTGGGGGCAAATGGTTTTTGAAAAAAGAAACTTTGCACCGAACGATCCGAATGTAGGATGGGATGGAAATTTCAATGGCAGAAAAGCGCCGGTTGATGTTTATATATACACGATTGAAGTGATTTGCGAAAACTCGCAAGTAGTTGCATATCATGGCAACGTGGCGTTGATAAGATAATTCTAATAAATTAATAAAGCAGCAGAATGAAGATATTTTTACGGTATAAAAAAGCACTCGCCGCTATTGCTTTGCTTTTTGTGATGCAGCAAGGCTTTGCGCAAGACCTTCATTTTTCGCAATTTTTTGAAGCGCCTTTGCTACGCAATCCGTCACTGGCGGGCATCTTCACGGGCGATTATAGAATCCAGGGCGTTTATCGCGACCAATGGAACAGCATTACAAATGGCTACCGCACCGGATCTTTTAACGGAGAATATAAAATGCCTGTAGGAAACGGAAGTGATTTTTTAACAACAGGCGCACAATTATTATTTGATAAAGCAGGAACCGTCGGATTAACAACTACTGAAATTTTACCTGCGCTTAATTACCACAAATCATTAAGCGATCAAAAAACAATGTACTTGTCTTTAGGCTTCATGGGCGGGCTTGTTGAAAAATCAATTGACAGATCTAAAGTAACAACAAGCAGTCAATATTCTGGTGGCGTTTTCAATCCGAGTATTCCGGATGGAGAAACTTTTCCTTCGCCAAATATTCATTATTTTGATGCAAGTGTTGGTATGAGTTTTAATGAATCTTTTGGTGATGATCAAAAGAACAGTTTGTTTTTTGGCGCAGCTTATCATCATCTTAATCGCCCAAAAAATTCTTTTTACCAGGATGCTTCACAGCTCGATCCAAAATATGTTTTTTCTGCCGGTGTAAAATTAAATTTAGACGATCAATCTTATTTTACCATCCAGGCAGATCATTCCATCCAGGGAAGTTTTGTTGAAACAATTGGCGGCGTAATGTATTCTTATAAATTGGGCGATGATATGGTTAACCCGCAATACGTGCTTAACCTTGGTGCGTTTATGCGCGTTGGCGATGCATTAATACCAGTATTAAAATTGGAAATGAATCCGCTTGCGATTGCCATTAGTTACGACGTAAATATTTCGCCATTAAAAACAGTGAGCCAGGGACAAGGCGGTGTTGAATTATCAATTTCTTATGTTGGATTTTTGGATCGCAAAAACAGTTCGAAATATAAAATGCTTTGCCCGCATTTTTAAATGAATAAATGTTCATTAATAAATTTTCAGTTCTTTTTATTAATAAGAAAAAATTATTTATTAATAAATAAAACGAGTTGTTTCAAAAAAAAATTTTCATAATTAACTGTTTACATTTGTCGTTTAAAAAAATAAATTATGAAAATAGAAGTTGGACAAAAAGCGCCTGCATTCAGTTTGTTTGATTCTGAAAAAAATAAAATAAACTTAGAAGACAGCAAAGGAAAAAATGTGTTATTGCTTTTTTATCCGCTGGCTTTTACAAGCGTTTGTACAAAAGAACTTTGTAATGTGCGCGATAATATTTCGTTTTTTAATAGCGCAAATGCGCAGGTTTTTGGAATAAGTGTTGATTCGATTTTTACACTGGCAAAATTTAAAGACGACCAACATCTTAATTTTCCATTGCTCAGCGATTTTAATAAAGATGTTTCTGCAGCTTACGGAAGTTTGTATGAAACCTTTGGATTTGATATGAAAGGTGTTTCAAAACGTTCGGCTTTTGTTATTGATAAAGATGGCATTATTAAATATGCAGAAGTGTTGGAAAATGCCGGCGATATACCTGATTTTGAAGCCATTAATAAAGTGATTGAAGAATTGAAATAAACCATTTTTGTTTAAAAAATTAAACGCGTTTTTAACCAAAATTTGTAGCTTTGGATAATAATAAGTATTTTGACAATCAAACGAAAAAGGAAATCGCACGATGAGGCTATTTTACATCATTTTTTCTTTTATTGTACTCACCACCATTCAGGCCAGCGGTCAGAGCGCTGCTTCGTCCTCGCAGGAGCCTGTTGAAAAGCATGTAAAATTTTATCCCAATCCTGCCACTTCAATAATCAATTTCGAATTTCAAAAGGTTAATAATATTTCTTATTCTTTCCAGGTTTTTAATTTTTTGGGAAAAAAAGTTTTCGAACTTCCAAATGTTACTCCGAAAACAACCATTAATCTTAGCGATTTTCCACGCGGTATTTATATTTTTCAATTAAAAGATCAGAACGGAAGAATTGTTGAATCTGATCGTTTCCAGGTTGTGAAATAATTTTTCTTCTTATTTATTTTTATAAAACTTCTGCAATTAAAAACTTCAGGTAATTCGTATTTTCTATTCCATTAATAATCGGGTGATCGCTTGATTGTGCTTTAAAGGTTACTTGCCTTAATTTTCGTTTTGCATCTTTTGCTGCATCATTAATCGTTTGCAAAAATAATTCTGGTGAAACCAAATTTGTACAAGACGATGTAACTAAAAATCCGCCTTTTTTTAATAATTTAATGCCACGCAAATTAATTTCTTTATAACCCGAAACTGCTTTCTGAATATTTTCACGGCTCTTTGTAAACGCAGGCGGGTCAAGCATTACAACGTCATAATCTCTGCCATCTTTGCTCCATTCTTTCAATGCATCAAATGCATTAATGGCTTCAAAACTGCAAATGTTTTCGAGGTTATTTAATGCGGCATTTTTCTTTGCTTGCGCAATGGCATTTTCTGAAATATCTAATCCCAAAACTTTTTTTGCGCCATATTTTGCCGCATGAATTTCAAACGTGCCTGTGTAACAGAACGCGCCGAGCACATCTGCATCTTTTACAATATGCTCAATCGCTTTTCGATTATCTTGTTGATCTAAAAAGTAACCCGTTTTCTGGCCGTTTTCAATATCAACATTAAAGCGTAAACCATTTTCATTAATGATAATATTTGTATCAAACGGTTCTGTCAAAAATCCTTTTTGTTGTTGCAAACCTTCGAGCTCGCGAACAGGCACATCATTTCTTTCATAAATTCCTTTGGGAGAAAATATTTTTTGCAACGCATTAATGATTGCATTTTTCCAAACTTCAATTCCCAACGATAAAGTTTGTATCACAAAATAATCGTTGAATTTATCGATGATTAATGCGGGTAAAAAATCTGCTTCGCCAAAAATTAACCGGCAGTTTTCTGTGTAACCAATTTTTTTTCTGTAACTCCACGCTTCATTTATTTTTTTAAAAAAGAAATCATCATTAATCATTTCATTTTTTTCGCGCGTTAATAAGCGGATTGTTATTTGCGATTTTGGATTAATATATCCACGGCCGACAAATTTTTTATCGTGCGTAAAAACTTCAACAATTTCGCCGCCTGAAGTTTCTCCTTCAATAATATTTACTTCGTTTGAAAATATCCATGGATGCCCATTTACAACACGCGGGCTTATTCTTTTGTTAAGAAAAACTTTTATCATTTGGCAAAAATAAGAAAGCGCTTCGCATTAAAATCCAATGAACAATTTCCTACACCCAAATGAAATATAATGCCAAGTATAAAAGACTTGCTTAAATTTTATTAATGCTTTCGAGGCAGCAATTTTTTTGTTGAAAGAATTATTATTAATAAAACAAATTGTCAAATATCCCAATATCCAATATCGCAAATCGCGCGTCTTTAAAATTTAAAATCTCAAATCAGAAATCCGGCATCAAAAACCCGTTTTTCCCCGACAATTTGTCCTCAAATTACTCTTGGCAAAATAATTGACAACCTTACCTTTGCGACAATTTGTAAGATTATGAAAGATAAAGATGAAAAATTTTCAGACGAACAATCAACTTCTCAAAACCAGGATTTTAATATTAATACCGACGAAAATATGTCGGGAAGTATAAACCTGGATAATGATCTTGAAGCAGAAGTTGAAAAATTGCAGGAAGAAGTGCAGGCGCAAAAAGATAGATATTTACGCCTTTTTGCCGATTTCGATAATTTAAAAAAACGCACAGCGCGCGAACGGCTCGACCTGATGCAAACTGCAGGAAAAGAAATAATCGTTTCGCTGCTTGATGTGCTTGATGATTGTGAACGCGCAGAAAAACAATTGCAGAGTGCCAGTGATATTAACCAGGTAAAAGAAGGTGTTCAATTGGTTTTTAATAAACTTAAATCTGTTTTGCAAAGCAAAGGCCTTAAAGCAATGGAAAGTTTGAATACAGATTTTGATGTTGAAAAACATGAAGCCATTACTGAAATACCTGCGCCCACAGCGGATTTGCAAGGAAAGGTGCTTGATGATGTGCAAAAAGGCTATTACCTGAACGATAAAATTATCCGCCACGCAAAAGTGGTTGTAGGAAAATAATTGCTGGTTGCTGAAAGGCCGCAATTGCCGAACCAGCATATCATTTACCAGCAATCAGACATTAATAACTTATGAAAAGAGATTACTACGAAATCCTCGGGGTTTCAAAAAGTTCTTCGCAGGATGAAATAAAAAAAGCATACCGCAAAGTTGCTATGCAATTTCACCCGGACAGAAATCCCGGCGATAAATCAGCAGAAGAAAAATTTAAAGAAGCGGCAGAATCATACGAGATTTTGAGCGATGCAGATAAACGCGCGCAGTATGACCGGTATGGGCATGCAGGCGTTAATAATCGCGGTGGTGGCGGGTTTGGCAGTGGAATGAATGCAGAAGATATTTTCAGCCAGTTTGGTGATGCATTTGGTGAAGATATTTTCGGAAGTTTTTTTGGCGGTGGAAGAAGAAGTGGCGGCACAAAATCAAGAGGCGTTCGCGGAAGTAATTTGCGCGTTAAAATAAAACTGACTTACGAAGAAATTGCAAAAGGTGTTCAGAAAAATATTAAGGTAAAAAAATACATCACTTGTGCCACATGTAGTGGAAGCGGCGCGAAAGATAAAGGCAGCGTGCAAACCTGCGCTACGTGCGGCGGCAGCGGGCAAGTGCGCAAAGTTTCCAATACTTTTTTAGGGCAAATGCAAACCGTTACAACCTGCCCAACTTGTAATGGCGAAGGCTCAACTGTAACTGCAAAATGCGCATCCTGCAAAGGTGAAGGCCGCGTTTACGGCGAAGAAACAGTGACCATTGATATTCCCGCTGGTGTGCAGGATGGCATGCAGCTTAGCGTTGGTGGCCGCGGAAACGCAGGCGAACGTGGCGGCGCGCCGGGCGATTTAATTATATTAATAGAAGAAGAACAACACGAAGAACTGCACCGCGATGGATTGAACGTTGCGTTTGAATTGCATGTTTCTTTTACAAATGCTGTTTTTGGAACGCAGGTAGAAGTGCCAACAATTGATGGTAAAGCAAAAATTAAAATTCCACCAGGAACGCAAAGTGGAAAAATATTTAGGTTGAAAGGAAAGGGTTTTCCATCGGTAAACTCTTATGATAAAGGCGACCAGTTAATTCATGTAAGTGTATGGACGCCGCAACACATTTCTTCGGACGAAAAATCGATGTTGGAAAAATTAAATTACTCGCCAAACTTTCAGCCAAAACCTGATAAAAGCGATCGCGGATTTTTTGACAGGATTCGGGAAATGTTTAGTTAGAAAGTTTTTTTAATGCTAAAAAAAATAGCCGCGGATTTGCAGAATGTATATTAATAATCTGCGAATCGGCGGCTTTATATTAATAGATTTCTAATCAATTTTTTAATAAAAAAAATCAATCAACTAATTCATAAATCTCTGGGATATTTCTTCCAAGCCCGCTATAATCTAATCCATAACCAACTACAAATTTATTCGGAATAGAAAACCCTGAATAGTCAACATGAATGTGATGCACTGTGGCAGCGGGTTTGTGCAAAAGTGCTGCAATCTTTAATGATGCAGGATGTTGATGATGAAGCTGCGGTAAAAATTCATGCAATGTTTTTCCGGTGTCAACAATGTCTTCAATAATTATAACATGGCGGTTGAATAAATCAGTGTCTAAACCAATTGCTGTTATAACCTGACCTGTAGATTTTGTGCCTTTATAAGAAGCCAATTTTATAAAACATATTTCTGCTTCTATAGAAATTTTTTTAAAAAGATCAGAAGCAAAAATAAATGAGCCATTTAAAATAGCAATGAACAAAGGATGTTTTCCTTCATAATCTTTATTAATCTGGTTTGCAATTGCGCTTACTTTTTCATCAATAACCGCAGCGCTTAAATAAGGCTGAAATAATTTATCGTGAACCATTATTGTTTGCATAAGCAGTTATTAATAATTTACTTTTTTGCAAGCGCAGGTTTATTCGGCGCTTCTCGCTGCAAATATAATTTTTCTTCAATCGCAGGCTGGTCGCCGTTTTTAAGCAAATTCAAATCAAGCAAACTTTCATAACGTATTCCTTCGAGCTGGCAAATGTCATACAACGTTTCACCTTCCTGCACGATATGAAATTCATTATTGCCAACTTTTCTTTTGCGTTGCAAATAAAGCAACTGATCTTTTTGCAACACGTCCTGGTTTGTCAAATCATTAAAATCGATCAACCTGCTTAACGGCATATTGTATTGATTTGCTATGGCCAATAAAGATGTTCCGCTTTTTGCAAAAAAAACCCGCGTGTTATTAATAGTAAATTCTCCCTGCGGATATTGCGGTGCCGCAGGTAAAGTAACGCCAATTTTTTTTGTGTTTGCAGCCGCAACATTTGTTGTAACTACAGATGATGAAGCTGCATTATTGTTTTCATTATTCACTAATCGTTCTTCACTGCGGTTTATTTTTCCGAGAGCGATTAATGTGTATTGTTCCAAATCGTAATCTTCAATAAGCTTTATTAATATTTGCGGATAACGAATGTTTGTTGCGTAACCGGCTTTCTTCAATCCATAAGCCCACGATTGATAATCCGTTGGATCAATTTTAAATAAAAAACTATAGCGCGCACTTGCTTTTAAAAAATCAGAATGATCTCTATATGAATCTTCAGGTTTATCATAACTGCGGAAACATTCGCCGCGTTCATCATCATCATGATAAACCACGGAACCGGTCCATGTTGCCTTGCATTTTATACCAAAATGATTGTTCGATTTTTTTACCAGTTCGCTTGTACCGGCTTCGGTTTCATGAATTCCCTGCGCAAGTATAATTGACGCGGGAACGCCACTGCGCTGCATTTCATCAATTGCAATGTCTTTATAAGTATTAATGTAGTTAACAATATCAACTGCATTTTGCGCCTGTAAATTTTTGCTTAAAAAAAGTACAGAAAATAATATCAGAATTTTTGTCTTCATTAATACTGTTTATTTTTTACGGATTAAAAACAATCCATCACGAACGGTGAGCATTACTTTTTCTACTGATGGATCATTTTTTACGAGTTCATTAAATGCATTAATAGCGATTGCGTTTTTGCCTTTTATTTTTTCTTCCAACACTTCGCCGTGAAATAAAACATTGTCAGCAATGATTAATCCGCCGGGTTTTAATTTTGGTAAAACGAGTTTATAATAATCAACATAACCAACTTTATCTGCATCAATAAAAACCAAATCCCACACTTCATCAAGTGTTGGAATAATTTCCAATGCATTTCCCAAATGCAAAACTATTTTATCTGTTGCATTTGCGCGTTCAAAATTTTCTTTGGCTGTTTTTGCATCTTCTTCTCTTAATTCAATCGTATGTAATTTTCCATCTTTTTGTAATCCGTTTGAAAGATAAATTGCACTGTAACCAACAAATGTCCCGATTTCCAAAATGCGTTTTGGTTGCAATAAGCAACTGATCATTTCTAAAAATTTTCCTTGTACAAAACTGCTGAGCATGTTTGCATGCGGATGATTTTTGTTGGTGAATTCATTAATGTCTTTCATCAAATCATTTTCATTTGATGAAAATTTATCAGCATAATACTGCGCTAAAACATTAATAATTTCCATGCATTTTTTTTACAAAGATAATAATGTAAATGCCACCCGGTACAGAGTGGCATTTGTGCAATAATAACGGAATAATATAGTGTTTAGTTCACCGCAATTGTTTTTTGGAAATGATTAACAACCCGATGAAAGTGAGCATGCCATTGATTAATAAAAGTTCCAAACCAATTTGATAACCATTAAACCATTTAGCAGAATAATCGCTGAGTACATAACAAATTACCGGCGCAGCAATGCTTATTAATAAAACGGAATAACCTTGCCGAACAATTCTTTTTGTAAGAATTCCAAATGCAAATAAACCAAGTAACGGGCCATAAGTATAACCTGCAACTTTTAAAATAATATCAATGATGGATTTATTATTAATGGTTTTAAAAATCATCACACAAATAAAAAAGATAATTGCTAAAGAGATATGAACCGTCATTCTTGTTTGTGTCCGCTTTTTTTCTGTTAATGATTCATTTCTTTTTATTCCTAAAATATCAATGCAAAAAGAAGAAGTCAATGCTGTTAATGCACCATCTGCACTTGGAAATAATGCGGAGATTAAACCAATAATAAATAAGATTGAAACCACTGGTGGCAAGTAACTCAGCGCAATGGTCGGAAATAAATCGTCGCCTTTAATATGTATGTTTCCTGACTGTGCAAACAAGTATAATAACCCGCCAAGAAAAAGAAATAGAAAATTTACAAGCACCAAAACAAACGTAAAACTCATCATGTTTTTTTGTGAGTCTTTTAAATTTTTTACGCTGATATTTTTTTGCATCATTTCCTGATCCAAGCCTGTCATACCAACTGTTATAAATGCGCCCCCGATAATTTGTTTCAACCAAAATCCGCCGCTATTAATATTTGTATTAAAAATTTTTGTGTAACCTTTTGCTTCCAATGCATGCATCGTATCGCCAAAAGAAAAATGCAAACTGTTCATGATGTAAATCACACACACAATTAATGCGAGCAGCATAAAAGTTGTTTGCAAAGTATCTGTAAATACAATTGTTTTTACACCGCCTTCAAACGTGTATAATAAAATCATTAATAAAATAATAAAAGTGGTGAGCCAGAAAGGCACGTGCATATTATTCAAAATAAATAATTGGAGCACATTAATAACTAAATACAACCTTGCAGTGGCGCCGAGTGTGCGCGAAATGATAAAAAATAATGAACCTGTTTTGTAAGCAACAATCCCGAAACGCTGTTGTAAATAATGATAAATAGAAGTGAGGTTTAAACGATAATATAATGGAAGCAAAACATAACCAACAATAAAGTAGCCAATAAAATATCCAATTACTACCTGGAAATATCCGAAATTATCTGCGCCAACTTTTCCCGGAACGCTCACAAAAGTTACGCCTGATAATGAAGTGCCAATCATCCCAAATGCAACAAGCATCCAGTTGGAATTTCTGTTGCCGATAAAAAAAGAATCGTTGTTGGAGTTGCGCGATGTGCGCCACGCAACTGCGAGCAGCAAAATAAAATATCCGAGTACAAACGAAAAAAGCAGGAGCGGGGACATTGTCTTGCGTATTAATGTATATTATTAACGAAAATTAGGAAATGCAATTTTAAATTTTGAATTTTATTTTTGAATATAACTAATCTTATGAACATAAAATCTGTTGCAGTTTTTTGCGGTTCAAAAAATGGCAATAATCCGTTGTTTAAAAAGCACGCCGCAGAGTTGGGAAAACTGATTGCCATGCTTCGTTTAAAGCTGGTTTATGGTGGCGGAAATAAAGGATTAATGGGAACTGTTGCAGATGCCGCGCTTGCATACGAAGGCAAAGTGCTGGGAATAATTCCTGAAATTTTAGTTGGTTGGGAAAGTCAGCACAAAGGCCTTACAGAACTTTCGATTGTGCCTGATATGCACAGCCGGAAAAAATTAATTTTTGAAAGAAGTGATGCTGCGATTATTCTTCCAGGCGGTTTTGGAACGCTGGATGAATTGTTTGAAATGCTCACCTGGAACCAGTTGAAAATCCACGATAAAAAAATTTATATTTTGAATACAGATGGTTTTTATAATCATCTTATAAGTCATATACAACAATTGGAAAAAGAAGGATTTTTGTATGATGCCACGAACGAAAGAATTATTTTTTGTAATACACCGATTGAGATTTTTAATAAAATCAGCTAAACTAAATACAAAATTAGAAGTACGAAATAAGAATGAAATAATTCAAAATTTATTTCGTATTTCGTACCTCTTATTTCATATTTATTATCTCGATGGATGCAAATAAATATCGAAGCCAGCTTTAATAACAGGAACAATGGTATTTGCGCTGTTATTATAAAATTCTCTGTATGGCGAACCGTAGTTTGACAATGCATCAAACATAACAGCAAGATAAAAATTACTTCTACCACGTATGCGTTGCCCGTAACCAACACCAAGCAATAAACTTGAGGCACCCAAATTTAAAGAAGATGATAATCCTGAGTTCATATCTTTTGCGCTTAAATGCGTCCAGTTATATTCAGGTTCCACCTGGAAAAAAATAGGCACCCTTATTGGAAAAGGATATACCCTACCAAAAGCTCCTGTTCCATAAGTAAAACTTCTTTGCCTGATATTATAATTATAATCAGGATCAGCGCGTTCAGAATTGTAATTTAGATTTACGAGCAAACCTACGTCCACCCAACGGTTTAATGAATAACCAATTTCAGGTGCGCCACCAACATTAAAATCATATCCATCGTAGCCAAGGTTTAAACTTCCGCCGAGAAAAAGATTTTGTTTTTTAAAACCATCACCGCTTGTTCCGTCATCATCAGTATACGTATTTGGCTGATACGGACGGTGCTGCGCTGATGCCTGCAATGCAACCATAAAAAAGCAAATTGTTATAACCATTATTCTTTTCATAATCTTCTTTTATAAATCAAAATTAATTGTTAGTGTGTGTCGAATATTTTTCCAGCATTTAAAATATTGTTAGGATCGAATGCTTGTTTTATTTCGCGCATTAATCTTATTTGTGTTTCGTCAAATACAATGTTCATATAACTTTTTTGTATTAACCCAATTCCATGTTCGCCGCTGATTGTTCCACCAAGTTTGTGGACTAATTGAAATAATGCACGCAACGCTTCTATCATTAATGGATCTTCCAAACTGTTTTCAACGCCTTCTTTTTTTATTCTTATATGTAAATTTCCGTCGCCTGCGTGGCCATAGCAAACTGCTTTAAAATTATATTTCAATCCCAATTGTTTTACGCCGCGTATTAATGCGGGCAATGATGCGCGCGGAACAACCGTGTCTTCTTCAATTGTATATCCATCCAGTTTTACAATTTCTGCAACGCGTCTTCTTAACTTCCACAATTCATCTTTTTGTTGCGCATTATCTGCGAAAAAAATTTCACCAGCATCAAAGCCTTCGAGCAAATTTGCAATCGATTCCATATCGCTCATTAATACATCCTGGTTGTTTCCATCCACTTCAATTATTAAATGCGCTTCAATATCATCATTAATAACAACTGTTGAACTTTGTACAACACGTGCTGTAATTTTTAATGCATCAATCTCCACAAGTTCCAGCGCGCTTGGCGTAAAACCCGCGCGGAATATGGCACTCACGGCCTCACCCGCTTTTTCAAGCGATTTGAAAGGCACCAGCATTAATAAATCATATTTTGGTAAAGGGATTAATTTTAAAACAATTTTTGTTACAAATCCCAACGTGCCTTCGCTGCCAACTATTAATTGTGTAAGATTATAACCTGTTGAATTTTTTAACACATTTGCGCCAGTCCAAATTATTTCACCGGTTGGTAAAACGATTTCCAAATTCAACACATAATCTTTTACCACGCCATATTTTACAGCCTTTGGGCCACCACTATTTTCAGCAATATTTCCACCAATAAAACAAGAACCGCGGCTGCTTGGATCGGGCGGATAAAATAATCCTTTTTCTTTTACAGCATTTTGCAATACTTCTGTAATAACTCCGGGCTCTGTAATTATTTGTAAATTTTCTTCATCAATTTTAAGAATAGAATTCATTCTTTCAGTTGATATTAATACGCCACCTAAATGTGGTAATGCGCCGCCGCTTAAACCAGTTCCTGCACCGCGCGGCGTAACAGGAATTTTATGTTGATTACAAATTTTCATGATCGCGCTTATCTCTTCTGCAGTGCGCGGTTTTAAAACTATTTCTGGTAAATAAAATAATTTTTCAGTTTCATCATGCGCATAATGTTTCATTGATCCTTCATCAGCAAAAACATATGCTTCACCCAAAATTTTTTTGAATTGATTTATTTGTTCTGCCGAAAGAATATTTTCTGAAACACTTACCATGTTTGTTTTTTTGCAAAATTCAGTTAAACAAACGACTTATTATTTATTAATAAATCATTTTGTTTTTGATTAACAATGATTAATGTTTTTTAAAAAGATTAGCAGGAAAAATTAATGCGAAGTGTAAAGATTATTGTTTGAAATCAGGGCACCACGATTG
>JABDAZ010000019.1 GCA_013288945.1 Bacteroidota bacterium
CATTTCCATACGTTAGTATATGGCCGCTCGGAAATGAAGCCATTACAATATGTTTAAAGTCGCTTCCGTATTCAGTTTGAAGTTCTTTTCCTATGGGAAAAGGCATCGACGAAAATGAACTTATATTTCCGTTTTGCGTTTGATGCTCCATCACCTGTGCAATGCGATCATAATTTTTTAAAATATTTATCAAACGTCAATTCGTCCCAAACCCAAAGCCCGATTAGCATCGCAACTGCCATGCCTGTGGCAAGTCCGCCGATGTTTATTATAGAAGAAGTTTTATTTCTTAGCAAATTTCTCCAGGCAATTTTGAAATAATTTTTAAACATGGTTATAAGTATGAAGAATGAATTAATGTTTTGGCTGATAGCTATTAGGCAATCGCTTTTAGCTTTTTTTATTATTGTCCGATCTTTTATTTATTAATCAACATTGGTTGCGTCGCACACTTGTACAATTAATACTTTGCTCAGCTTCTTTTGTCTCCATTCTCCAGCCATTTGTTCGTTGCCAGCCAAGCAGGCGGAACTTTTATATACAACATAATCAGCATCGCACAAGCAAGCCCGAGGCTTAAGCGTGCGATATTAATAAAAGAATAAATTTTATTACGCAGCAGGTTTCTGAATGCGGTTTTAAAATAATTTTTTATCATAACCTAACTGTTCCAATTTGTATGCTGATTTTTAACTGCTTCTATTTCAATACAATTGACAAACTGAAAATCGGCATGTGAACGGTTTTGATACAACAGGTGTACGTTTTTTTTGCAATTTAAGTTAGAAGTAAAAGTAATTGTCTTAAGAAATTTGGGTAACTCAAAAGTTACTTATATATTTGAGTAACCTAAAAGTTACTTATTATGCAAACCGAAATCAAGCACACCTTTTATTTTACCCAAGCCCCGCAGGAAGTTTGGGAATATTTAACCAAACCAGAGTTAATGGAGCAATGGCTTATGCCAAATGATTTTAAGCCTGTTGTTGGCCATCATTTCAGGTTTACAAATCCAAACAACTCCTTTGTAGTCTGCGAAGTTTTAGAGGTGAAACCATTCACCCATTTGTCTTACGTTTGGAAGAATGATTGGCTGGTAACAAAAACGCCATACACTTCAAAAGTAAGCTGGACGCTGACTCCGATAGAAAGCGGAACTGAATTATTACTGGTCCACAGCGGTTTTGAGCTCTTTAAAGATTTAATGGCGCATAATAATGGATGGATATTTCTATGCAACAAATTAGGCGAACTTTTAAAAGCGCCAACAAAATGAGCATACAAACTCTAGACGCATTTCAGGTAATTGCAGATCCGAGCCGAAGGCAAATGATGCAGTTACTTTCAAAAAATTCCATGACCATAAATACACTGGCGGAAAACTTTGAGATGAGCAGGCCTGCTGTTTCAAAGCACATAAAAATTATGTACAATGCCGGTTTTATTTCAATTACAGATATTGGCAGAGAAAGATATTGTACATTAAAACAAGACGGCTTTCATGAGTTGCAGAACTTCATCAATTTCTTTGATAAATTCTGGCTTGCAAAACTTAAAAAATTGGAAACAATTTTAAACAACAAATCAAAGCAGTAGTGTGAATGGAAATGAATTTTTTGAGGTAAGTGGCCTTGCCAGGAATCGAACCTGGATCTGGAGCTTCGGAAACTCTTATACTATCCATTGTACTACAGGGCCTGAAAATGTAAACAGTTATTTTATTAATCCGCTTGCATTGATGGAAAATATTTTTACTGCTATCGCGAGCAATATTACACCAAAAAATTTACGCACTGCAATCATTCCCGCAGGGCCTAATAATTTTTCTATAAAGTCTAACGAACGCAATACGATGTACACAAAAACAAGGTTTATTAATATCGCAATCAGCACCGTTGTTTCTTCATAATTTGCTTTTAATGACATGATGGTTGTGAGCGTTCCTGAACCGGCGATTAATGGAAATGCGATGGGAACCATGATGCTCGATTTTGCATCTTTATCACTTTTAAAAAACTCAATTCCTAAAACCATTTCGAGTCCGAGAATAAAAATTACAATTGAACCGCCAACTGCAAATGAATGCGTATCTACACCAAGTATATTTAAAAAATTTTGTCCGACATATAAAAACAAAACCATTAATGCACCGGAAATTAATGTGGCTTTCCATTCTTTAATAACACCCATCTTTTTTTTAAGTGATAATAACAATGGAATAGATCCTACAATATCTATCACGGCAAATAAGGTAAATGTTACCGTTAATAATTCATTCAATTGTAATTTCATTCCGTTGCATTTTTGCAAAGGTAATTGAGTAAATGCAAGTGTTGAACTATGTAAGTGTAAAAGTCTGGAAGATATTTTTTATAAAATTTCTTCCAGACTTTATTAATAGTTTTTACTGAATGTTATTAATGCTGAACCAATACAACCTTTATCGGGCTTGCACTTGGCGTTGTTCCAAACGAAAATTTCTTGGCTCCGTTTTTATCAAAACAAAAAACAGTTCCTGAAGAAACATAATCTTTTGCATCACCAACATACACATCGCCGGTTGCATTATCAATATCCAAACCGTAAGGATTTATTATTGAAGTTCCGTCGCTTACAAAGTTTGTTTTTACTGCACTAAAATCTGTTGTACTTAAAACACGAACCGCTGCCACACCAAGATAGCCGCCCGTTACGTATAAATTATTATTATAAAAACGAACAATGCCTACTGCAGTATCCGCAGATTTTTCAATGGCATTTGTATTGGTATTTACTTTTACCAATGATGCGCCAATGGTATTATAATCGCCTGTGCATGCAACATAAATATTTCCGGAAGCATCTGCAGCAATTGATCCGGGATTAATACCAACTGTAATTTTACCTGTTTCAGAAAGTGAAACCAAATTAATAACAGAGACAGTAGAATCATACGACGTACTGAAAGCACCTGTGTTACTTACATAAAGATTAAGCCCTGAAACGGCCATCTGTGCAGGGTTTTCGCCAACCGGAATTGATTTAACGATTGCAAGTGAAGTAGTATCAATTACAGAAACTGTTCCATCAGTTGATGAAACAAAAACATAATTTCCATAAGCAGCAATATTTTCTGGGCCTTTATTAATACCGCCTGAAGTAAAACTTATCGTGTCAATAAATTTTGCCGTGAGTGCATTTGCAACTGCAACATTGCCGGAAACATTCATCACAACATACATTTTTCCGCCATAAATAATGAAATCACTTCCGGTATCGCCAAGGCCAAAACCATTTACGTTTTTATAATAATCTGTCGTTGCAAAGTTGGTCCCAAAATCATAATAAGTAATAGTTGTATTGTTTGATCCATAATTGCCCTGGTTCAGCGAATACACGCCAGTAGTCACTTTTGGCGTTGTTTTTACAACATCCGATTTTTTACACGAAGCAATAATAACCAATGCTGCTACAAAATAAATTCCGATTTTTTTCATTTCCGTTGTTTTATAAATTAGTAAATGTAATGCTGATTTTATATGATCTTCCGGGCATGGGATAATATCTTATCACATCATATCTTTCGTTGAAAAGATTATTTATTTCTGCTTTTATGTTTGTTGTAAAAGTTGAAAACCTGATATTGCGCGCAACAAAAAAATCATGCGTATCCCAACCCGGCAATTCATTATCAGGATTATTTTCACCAAGCGCATACCGCGTTCCTGAAAATAAAATACTGTAACCGGCATTCCATTTTTTATAATAAAAAGATAGCAATGCAGATCCGGAATTATCCGGCGTATAAGGAATTTCATTTTTGTATTCTGTACTTGATGGATTGGTTACATCCTGCGCCTGTTGCAGGGTGTATGCGATTCGTGCAGACCATTTTATTGATGAAGTAATGTTTCCATTTGCTTCCGTATTAATGTCAATTCCTTTTATATGCACCTTGCCTAAATTTTCAATAGTCCACACAAAAAGGTTTTGTGATGGCACCGCAATAATCTTATTTTTTACAGTATAATAATATCCGTCAGCACTTATGCTCAGTTGTTTTATTATTGAATTGAAATTTTTTGAATAAGTAATCCCGGCGTTATATTGTTTTGAATATTCGGGCTGCAGTTTCGGATTAATATTGTTGATATAAGTATAGTAGAGATCATTAAAAGTTGGCAAGCGAAAAATATTTTTATAAAAAGCACGAAACAAAAACGGGCTTTTTTCATTTGGTTTATAACTCGCAGCAATAGTTGGCGTTACTTCATTTTTATTAATAGCAGCCGTACCAATTTTTGTTTGATCATTAACTGTTGTGTTTAATAATGATGCATTTATTTGAAAATTATTTTTTGCAAATTGAACAGCAACACTGTTCCAAAATGTGTTTCGCGTTGGCGTTGCAAACGGAGTAATATTGGCTGAAAGGTGCGCCGATGCAAAGTCTGAAGCGATTGATGCAGAAAAATATTTTCCAAATTTGTGGCTTAATGCAGCGCTTACATAAATTTCATTTTGCGTATAACGATCATCCAATCCGCCGGCATTGTTTAAAAAATTCGGATCTTTATATCTTGTAAATAACGAACTGTATTTTGCTGAAATTAATAATGATGTATTTGCACTAAACTTTTTTTGATAACGTGTTTGCGCAAAAAAATCTTTATCCCACAAACGCTGAACGGAAATGTTATTATAGAAAATAATACTTCCCGGCAAACCTCTTTCAGAAGTATAATACCAAACTTTTGTTTGCCATTGCGAGCTATCTGAAAATTGTTTTACAATATTTATTTCTCCCTGCAAAGATTTGATATCAGAATTATTGCGGTTTGCTTTTTGCGAAAAAGATCCGTTATTAATATAATACGGATAATCTCCTGAAGCCTTCACCCCTTCTGCGTTTGCACTGATTATAAAATTTTTTCCCGTTGGAAAATAAATGCCTGCAAACGGTTGCCATAAACCAAATGACCCTTGCTTAATGCCAGCCTGCCATTTTTTTTCAGTGAAATTTTTTGCATTATAAATATTGGTTGTAACGCCAAGGATTGCCACAGATGAATATACTCTTGCAGGCAATAATAATTGTTGCGGGTTTGCCTGCGACAACTCAAGCGTTTGCACAAACGTTGATGAAAACTTGCCTAAATCAATTTGCCCGGTTTGCGCATCTGCAACAGGAATGCCATCATATATTAATCCTGTATTTAATGCGCCAAGGCTTCTTACAGAAATTGTTTTTAATCCGCCAATGCCACCATAATCTTTTATTAATACACCTGAAAAATATTTAGCAGCATCTGCAACTGATTCCGCATTTATTTGTTGCAGCGCTTCGTGGTTTATGGTTTGAACGGGAACTGGTGTTGTAAAACCAATTGGTTTTTTTTGTGCAGTAACAATTACTTTTTTTAATGAAGAAGAACTGTCTGCATGTTGTTGTGCCTGCAACAAAAATAAAGACAGCGTAAAAAAAACACTGCAAATAAAATAATATAATTGTTGCCTTACGAACATACTTTCTTACACAAAAGAAATGCGTTATAATAAAAATTCACCGAAGCAATTACAGGCGTGCCTGAAAGGATATAAATACTAAAAGCTATACCCCGCCTGCCTTTCACCCGAAAGCTTAGCGATGAATATGTTTTATCTGGCAGGTCTTCTGGCTCGTTCTTTTTTCCAACACCTTCCCATCGTTGATAATAATTCGACAGTGGTATGCAGATTGAAAAAATAGTTTTCAGTTGTCAATTTTCAGTTTCAATATTGTTTTGAAATTATTAATAAAGTCCAAAACAAACTGTCGACTGAAAACTGCAAATTGTAAACTGAATAAGAACTTACAGCTACGGGGATAGCGCCGGATTTACACCGGACTTCCCTTTTAATCACGCCAATGCGTGAACCAAAATCGCTGCAAATGTATGGGAAAAAGATGACAGTTAACAGTCAATAGATGAAAGGAAAAGATGGCCGTTGACCGTTGGTTGTTGGCTGTTTATTAATACTATTTTTATTTTTTAGATAGAATAAAATAAACTTTGAAGATTTAATTGCATTAACAGCTAACAGCTAACAGCCAACAACTCACAACAAATCACTCAAAGAAATTCCAACATAAAAATTTATTCCTGGTGCGGCATTGTAATATCTTCCGGCGGCGGCGTTGATATCATTTCCCAAACTGTATTTTGTATTTAATAAATTATCTCCGCCACCAAAAATATTTAGTTTGCATTTTGCATGAAAAATGTTTTTATAACCAATCCGCGCGCCTAATAAATTGTAGGAATTTGCACGATCTGTATTGGCATCATTCAAATAAATTTTATCTGTATAATTATAAGTTGCATTAATATAAAAACCAGTTTTTGTATTAATATCAAATCCTGCAATTAAAACTTGCGGCGCAACGCCGGGCATTTTATTACCGGAAAAATCGGTGCTGACTTGTTTAAAATTTATATAATGAAAATCGTCCCACGCATAACTTACAAATATTTTTGCAGCGCTTAACCATTGATTTGCGTTATCAATTAACTGGTAAGAAAGATAACCTTCAATTCCATTTTGCCTTGTAGAACCTGCATTTACATAATAAAAAACACCGTTGGTATCAATGCGTTCAACAATGGTATTTTTTAAATGAAAGAAAAAAGCGTTTACATCAAAATACAATCTTCCGCGAAACAAATTTCCACGCGTTCCTATTTCATAATCTATTCCATCTTCTGGTTGAAGATTGGTTCCAATCGTTCCGTCAGTTCTTAATAATTCAGAAATTGCCGGCGTTGAAAACCCGCGCGCAACGCTGCCGTACAAAGAAATTGATTCTGTTATTTTTTTAAGAATGGCTAAACGCGGTGGCAATTTATTTTCAAAAGTTCGCGACTGCAAAGTCGGCGGCACGTTTGATAAACGAGTAAATTGTACAGACGATTTATTATAACTAACGCCGGCAGTAATAATAAATCCGTGAGGTAATTTTAAATCAGCCTGCGCAAAAATGGTGTACGTCCAGCTATTAATATTATCATCTGTTTGCAAAGAATCGCTGACGCCATTTTTATTATTAAAATCTTTTGTATTAAAAAATCCTTTCTGTGCTTCCGTTCCAAAATTGATTTGCAAGGCAGATTCGTTTATTTTTTTATTGTATTGAAAAACACTTCGTCCACCAAAGTGCGGCTCTTTTCTTATTTCATAAACGCGGATTCCTGGATTTAAAAAATCTGTGTATGCGCCATAAACTGCAGTAATATTTTGCCAGTGATCATTAATATGATATTCACTGCTGAAGCCCGCAATAAAAGTTTTTTGATAAATAGCAGCTTTGTTCTGAACCGCGCCTGGCGCGGTTCCTGAGCCAGGCCTTGCCTGTTTTGGATTGGTATTATATTGAGCCAGCGTTAATGCACCAGGCGTTTGATAAAATAAATCGCTGTATAAAATATATGCGTGAATAGTTTGTTTTTCTGTTGATTTAATTTTTGTTTCCCAAGATGCAATGTCGCGCCGCATCTGCGTTTGCTGCCGATAGCCATCACTTGTTTGATGTGAATAAGAAAAATTATTCTGATTATTTTCATTTCCAAAACGAACGTTTGCATTAATATTATTCGTTGCAAAACTTCCGTAACTATAATCTGCATTAATACTTTTTTGCCAGTTGTTTGGCAAACTATTAATAAGCATTGCGCCGCCAATGCCAGCGCCATAAAGGCTTCCAGCCGGGCCTTTAATAATTTCTATAGATTGAAAATTATAAAAACCCAATTCATTTAAGTAGGTATTATTGCCGGGATCAGTTAATGGAATATCGTTCCAATAAACTTTTACATCCCGCACACCAAATGGCGAACGCAAAGAACTTCCGCGAATATTTAACCGGTAACTTCCGGGGGATCTTTCTTCCATTCTTACGCCGGGATTAATATTTAGTGCAGGCAAAATACTTGTTGTATTAAAACGGTTTAACTGTGTTTGCCCAACATAATTTACAGGCGCAGCAACGTCAATTAGCTTTCTGTTTTGATTGTAGGATTTTATAATTACTTCATCAAGTGTCTGCACTTTTGCAGAATCTGCAATTGAAAATGTTGTATCATTTTGTGCTATTAATAAAACTGAATTTGAAATTAAACTGATAAGCAATACAATTTTTTTCATCAAAATTTATTTTGGTATGAGCTGGCCAAAGTTAGTATAGATTATTTCGTTATCTTGATTGCCTGTTGATATTATCAAATTGCCTGCCATTCAAAATAAAATAACTGCGCTCCTGCTTATGAATAATAAACAATCAAAACTTAGCCTGTTCGATTTTACGATGATCGTTGTAGGGCTTGTAATTGGCATGGGCATTTTCCGCACTGCGTCTACATCTGCGCGTGCAGCAAACGATCCAACCATTTACTTTGCGGCATGGATTGCAGGTGGGTTAATTGCATTGTGCGGCGCATTAACGTATGCAGAAATTGGTTCGCGATATCCGGTAACTGGCGGTTATTACAGAATATTTTCTTACGCATATCATCCTTCCATTGCGTTTTCTATCAATTGTATTATTCTTATTTCAAACGCTGCATCATTAAGTGGCGTTGCTATTATTGGTGCGGGTTACATTAGCCAAGTTGTATTTGCGCATGGCGCTTCAGATATTGTAAAATCATTAATCGCCATGGCTGCCATTATATTATTTTATGGAATAAATTTAATGGGTTTGAAGATGAGTGCGAAAACGCAAAATTTATTAATGATTATTAAAATCAGCATGATAATTATGCTGATTGTTGCGCTTTTTATGCCATCAACACATTATGCTGGCGTTGCTTCAACCATCATTCATCCAACAAACTGGATGGGTTATGCAAAAGCTTTCGGAATGGCTCTGGTGGCGGTTTCGTTTACTTATGGCGGTTATCAGCAAACTATAAATTTTGGCAGTGAAGTTGACAAACCTTCTAAAAATATACCGCGCGGTATATTTTTTGGTATTGCCATTATTATCTCTTTATACCTGCTTGTAAATTTTTCTTATTATAAAGTTTTGGGCTTTGATGATTTGAAAGCAAAAAATGAAATTGCAAAAGTGGTTGCATCAAAATTATTTGGCGAAACTGGCGGAAATATTTTTTCAGGATTATTATTTTTATCTGTTCTTGCCTATGTAAATGCATTATTAATGAGCAACCCGCGCGTAATGTTTGCAATGAGCGAAGACGGCGTTTTGCCTGCACCATTTAAAAAGAAAACAGAAAAAAGAGAAGTGCTTGTTGTATCATTAACAGCATTTGCGGCAACTTGCATCGTGATACTTTTTTTTGCAAATACATTCGATAAAATTCTTGGCTTTACTATTTTTTTAGATTGCTTTGGCATGGCAACTTCTGCCGGTGCAATTTTTATGCTGCGCAAAAAAACAAAACATTTAAATGGTACCGGAATTTATTCCATGAAATTATATCCGCTGCTGCCAATCATTTTTATTGCAGCTTATGTTTTTGTTGGAATCAGTATTGCCATTGATCAACCAATAACCGCATTAACGGGAATTGGCGTGCTTGCCGCTTTTATGGTTATTTATTTTGTAACAGCAAAACAAAGAGTTGTTTTAAAGGAATAATTCTAAAGTAATTGAAATAAGATTGAAATGAGTTGTAAGTTTTAAGTAATAAGTTATAAATGATCGATTAATAAGCAAAAGCCTATAAATTTCTTACTTCGTATTTCATATTTCTCATTTACAGTTTTGTAGCTGAAGTTTCTTATTTGGAAATTTTGATTGGCTTTTAACTTTTTTATTATTTGCTGGTGCTTTTCAAATCAGTATTTTAGCAAAATAAATTTTAATGGCCGTTTATCACAAATCCGCCATTGAAATGATGATGACAATTAATTTTGATTTATGATCTTGAAAAAACTACCACTGCTTTGGGGCCTGACCTTCCTCATTGTACAACCTTATCTAACAAACGCACAAACCACAGACAAGTGGGATTTAAAAAGATGTGTCGATTACGCGGTTTCCAATAATATTTCTGTAAAACAGGCCGATGTGCAAGCGCGCATTTCGCAGCTTACTTATAAGCAAAGCAAATTGGCGCAGATACCAACATTGGCATTTAGCGGCAATGAAGGGTTCAACTCCGGCCGCCACCAGGACCCGACAAATTTTACATTAATAACCACCAATTATTTTTCGGGAAATTACCAATTGCAAACCGGTGTAAACATTTTTAATTTTTTCAACCAGAAAAATATAATTGCCGGCAACGAATTTTCTTACCTCGCGGCAAATGCAAATACGGAGAAATTAAGAAATGATATTTCCTTGAATGTTGCCAATGCATATTTACAATTTTTATTAACGACAGAAACTGCAAAGGCAGCGGCTTTGCAATTGAGCCAATCGCAGGCGCAATTAATTAATACACAAAAACAAGTTAGCGCCGGAACTTTGCCGGAATTAAATGCCGCTGAATTAGAATCACAGGTTGCGCAGGATAGTTCTGCATTGGTTACTGCCAAAGCAAATGTTGATCAGGCCGCATTAACGGTAAAGGCATATATGAGTTTGGATGCAGCCGCTCCTTTTGTTTTAGATACCCCGCCGGTTGATAAAATTCCTGTAGAAGCTATTGCTGAATTGCAGCCGCAAAATGTTTTCACACTTGCATTGCAAAATCAACCATTGCAAAAATATGATCAGTTGCAAATAAAAGCGTCGAAGAAATTTTCTGATGCTTCAAGAGGTGCTATGTATCCTACTTTTTCAATGTATGGGGGTTTCGGTTCTGGTTATATTAGTACTGCGTCGTTGTATAGTCCTGGCAATCAAACTTACTTCGGTCAATTGAATCAAAATCTTGCTGAGCAGGTTGGTTTGTCTGTAAATGTTCCGATATTAAACGGCGGCATTTTAAAAACCAATTATCAAAAATCAAAACTAAATATCAGGAACAGCGAATTGCAACTGGAATCAGATAATCTTACATTGAAACAAAATATTTATCAGGCTTATAATGCTGCTGTAACAGCGCTTCAAAAATTTCAGGCAAATAAAATTACTGTGGATGCAACCAAGAGAAGTTATGATTATGCACAAAAAAGATACAATGTTGGTTTGTTAAATACCATCGATTTATTAACGAACCAGAATAATTATTTTAAAGCCACGATCGATTTATTGTCTTCTCAATTTGATTATGTTTTTAAAATGAAGGTGCTTGAATTTTACAAAGGCCTCGGATTGAAATTATAAAAAGTATAACTGTTATTTTATGAATAAAAAATTACTTTGGGTGCTCATTATTCTGGCTGTTGTAATAGTTACATTAATAGCATTGCAAAAAAGTGGCGCATTCGGAAAAGATGAAGGAATAAAAGTTTCTTCCGAAAAAGTTATTAAAAGAAATATTACAGAAGTAGTAACTGCCAGCGGAAAAATTTACCCCGAAATAGAAGTAAAAATAAGTCCGGACATTGCCGGTGAAATTGTTGAACTGACAGTAATGGAAGGCGATAGTGTGAAAAAAGGGCAAGAGCTTGCAAAGATTTATGCAGACATTTATAAAACCCAGCACGACCAGGCTTCTGCACAATTGAACCAGCAACAGGCCGTGGTTTCCAACAGTGCTGCGCAATTGCCGGGATTAAAAGCTGCATTAAACCAGGCACAAAAAACTTATGATCGCGAAAAGCAATTGCTTGCAGATAAAGTGGTTTCTCAATCAGAATTTGACCAGGCAGAAAGTGCATTAAGAACTGCAGAAGCAAATTACAATGCTGCGCAACAAAGTATTATTGGCAACCAGGCTGGCGCGGTAAGCGCTTCTGCAAACCTTGCTATTGCTGCAAAAAATTTAAGCAGGGCAACTGTGTATTCACCAATTGATGGCGTGATTTCTTTATTAAGTGTAAAAAAAGGCGAGCGCGTAATTGGTAATAATATGATGGCAGGAACAGAAATGATGCGCGTTGCAGATATGAGTAAAATTGAAGCCATTGTTGATGTTGGCGAAAACGATATTCCAAAAGTGCGCCTTGGCGATTCTGCTATCGTAGAAGTTGATGCATATAATAACCGAAAATTCAGAGGTGTTGTAACACAGATTGCGAGCAGCGTAGCAACGGCAACTACAACTGCAACAACAAGCAATGATGTTACGAATTATAAAGTCCATATCAGGTTGGATCCGCAATCTTATAAAGATTTGATTGATCCAAAAAGGCCAAAAAGTTTTGCCTTCAGGCCGGGAATGAGCGCGAGTGGCGATATACAAACGAACACACATCCAAATGTTTTGTCTGTGCCTATTAATGCGGTTACAACGCGCGAAAAGAAATCGGATAGTACTTCCGCTGCCAAGGTTACTAAACCAAAAGATGATGAAAGCGGTTCTGACAATACAAAAGCAACGGCTTCTTCAGGTGATTTGGATGAAGTGGTTTTTATTTTGAAAGCTGATAAAACAGTGAAAAAAGTAAAAGTAAAAACCAGCATCCAGGATATTAATAATATTGAAGTTACCGATGGTTTAAAAGAAGGCGATGAAGTGATAACCGGGCCTTATAGTATTGTAAGCAAAACTTTAAATGACGGAACAAAAGTACAAGTGGTTCCAAAAGAAAAGTTGTTTGAAGTGAAGAAAGATTAGTGTAATAAGTTGTAAGTAATAAGTTTTAAGTATTGAAAATTTATTGCTGAATAAAGAACTTACAGTACAAGGGTGCGACGCAACGGATGCTTAATAGAAAATTATCTGCCGGGTTAATAAAAAAACTTTTATTAATAACACGATATTTTGCATGAATAAACATTCCTGATTTATTCATGCAAAACTTATAACTTACAACCAATAAATTACAACTCATAATTTGCAATTCGGAATCATCGGAAGCGGCAGTTGGGCCACAGCGCTGGCTAAAATTCTTACGGATAATAAAGTGCATATTAACTGGTGGATAAGGAATGAAGCCATCAGAAAACATTTGCAAACGCGCCATCACAATCCCAATTATATAAGTTCGGTTTATTTTGATAATACATTGTTTAATGTGAGTTGCGATGTAAGTAAAATTATTAATGATTCTGAGTTTATAATTATTGGTGTCCCTTCGGCTTATATTGTTGATACGTTAAAAAATTTACCTAAAAATATTTTTGAAGGAAAGAAAATAATTTCCGCTGTTAAAGGAATTCTTCCTGAAGAAAATTTATTGCTAAATGATTATTTGAATAATAATTTCCAGGTAAACATTAATGATTATTTTACAATAATGGGGCCTTGCCATGCCGAAGAAGTTGCTGCGGAAAAATTGTCGTACTTAACTTTTTCCGGCATTAATGAAACCATTACAAAACAAATTGCGGCCAATTTTAAAACCGATTATTTAAATACCGTTATTAATAATGATGTGTATGGTGTGCAATATGCGGCCATTTTAAAAAACATTTATGCGCTTGGTGCAGGCATTGCACATGGATTGGAATATGGCGATAATTTTTTGAGCGTTTTTATTGCAAACTGCGCTGATGAAATGGCTGGCTTTTTACATAAAGTCGGCATAAAACATATTGAAGTTGGTGTGCATGAAAATGATGAAAATTCATCATCCAAAAAAATTGCAAACTATGCGGCTTCTGTGTATTTGGGCGATTTATTGGTAACTTGTTATTCGTTGTTTAGCCGCAACCGCACGTTTGGAAATATGATTGGAAAAGGATATTCAGTAAACGCGGCAAAGCTGGAGCTGAACATGGTTGCAGAAGGTTACAACGCGTGCAAATGCATGTACATTATTAATAAAGAAGTAAACGCAGAAATGCCAATTGCAGAAATGATTTATAAAATTTTGTGGACAAATGTGAAAGCAAAAAATGGCTTTAAACTTATTGAAGATTCACTTGTTTAAATAGTAAGAAATAATTTATGATGCCTTTTTCATATCATAGTTTTGGATCTACAGCTATATTAATTATAGTTGTGATTTTATCGGCGGCGCAGGCTTTCCGGTATGTGAAAAATTTTATTAATCATCATTAATTTTCAAAAAATAATGATGACGAAATTCCGTCGGCAAACAATTTTCCTTCTGTCGTTAATATCAATCTTCCATTAATGTTTGCTATCTTTTTTTGTTGAATATATTTTTCTGCATTTATTAATAATTCATTCGCTTCTTGCACACCAAATTTTTCTTTTACATTATTTAAATCGCAACCTTCCATTGTTCTTAATGAAATCATGATGTATTCATTTAGTTTTTCTATGCGCGTTAATTTTTCTTTTTCAAAAGATAAATTGTTATTAATAATCGATTGGATGTACAACGAATTGTTTGCGATATTCCATTGGCGCGATTCACCATCAAAAGAATGCGCCGACGGGCCTAAACCCAAATATTTTTTTTGTTGCCAATAAGATGAATTGTGTTTGCTTCGCTTGCCGGGTTTTGCAAAATTTGAAATTTCATAATGTTCGTAACCTGCATTGTTCAGCCAGTTCATTAATAAAATAAATTGTTCGGCTTGTTGTTCAGGATTTATATCGGCAACTTTTTTTTCATTAATCATTTTATTCAACGCAGTTTTCGGTTCAACCGTTAATGTGTAGCAGGAAAGATGCGGAATATTTAAATCAATCAATTGATGGACATTATTTTTCCATTTTTCATTTGTTAAGCCGGGCGTTCCATAAATTAAATCGACAGACATATTTTCAAATCCTTCTGCCAATGCATTATTAATACAATTAATTGCCTGCGTTGAATTGTGCGCGCGGTTCATCCAAATCAAATCTTCTTCAAAAAAAGATTGAACGCCGATACTCAAACGATTAATGCCGCAATTTTTCCAGGCTTTTAATTTTTCTTTTGTAATATCATCAGGATTTGCTTCCAGCGTAATTTCTGCGGTTTTGGAAATATTAAATGTGCAATCTAATTTTTGCAAGATGAACTGCAAATCAGTTTCAAGCAATAATGAAGGCGTTCCGCCGCCGAAATAAATAGTTTCAACCAATTCATTTTGTAAATATTCTTTCCTAAAATCTATTTCCTTCAATAAAGCGGCAACAAAATCGTTTTTTAATTTTAACGAGGTGGAAAAATGAAAATTGCAATAGAAGCAGGCTTGTTTACAAAAAGGAATATGAATATAAATGCCTGCCATCCGATTGCTTATTTTTATTGATTATTGTGAAATATTTTGAAAGATAAGATGGCAAAATTAAGGTTATACTGCTGCTTAATTACATTGATTGGTTTGTTGTGCGCCGGCAACAGTTATGCTCAGTATCAACTAAAAATAATTTCGGTTGATAAAGATTCGGTTTTTATACAAAAAAATTTCGGCTTTCAAACTTCATTCAAAACCAAAAATCTTTGTCTTGATTATATTTATGAATTGCCCGCAATATTACAGGCTAAAGGTTATTTAACCACTTCTATCGATAGTATTAAAACTGATTCTGCGCAAGCTTCCGTGCAATTATATACCGGCGAAATTTATAAATGGGTAAATATTAATACCAAAAATATTGACCCGGAAATATTAAACAGCGCCAACTGGAACGAAAAAAATTTTTCAAACAAAACAATCAATTACAAACAGTTTCAAAGTTCGCAACAATTGATGCTGAACTATTTTGAAAACAATGGTTATCCGTTTGCAAAAATTTCTTTGGATAGCATTAATATTTCAAATGGAAATTTAACGGCCAATTTAAAAATTGATAAAGGCCCACTTTATAAAATCGACAGCATCCGTGTGTATGGAACGGGAAAAATTTCCGGCGAATTTTTACAGCATTATTTAAATATTCCCAACGGAAGTATTTACAGAAAAGAAAAATTGGCAGGCATTACTAAAAAAATTCTTGAGCTTCCATATGTGCAGGAATTGCAACCGTGGAATGTTACTTTGCTCGGAACTGGTTCTGTTATTAATCTTTATTTAAAACCAAAAAAGAGCAGCCAGATAGATGCACTTGTTGGTTTTGTGCCAAGCGATAATGCAGCAACTTCGGGAAAATTATTGGTTACAGGGCAAGCAACAGTTAACCTGAAAAATTCATTTGGCAATGGAGAAAGTATTGGTTTGGATTGGCAGCAAGTTCAGCAAAAATCGCCGCGGCTGGATATTTCGTTTCTGCAACCTTATTTATTTAATTCGCCGTTTGGGGTAAATTTTGATTTTAATCTTTTCAAAAAAGATTCTTCTTATTTAAATCTTAGTGCATTACTTGGCGTTCAATATTCAACTTCTGCCACGCAAACAACAACGGTTTTTATACAGGCAATGTCATCTACTTTACTAAGCGTTGATACGCAACAAGTGATTGCATTGCACCAATTGCCAGATTCAATTGCTGATGTAAGTTCAATAAGTTTTGGTTTGAACTATGAATTTAATAATACCAATTACCGGTTTAATCCGCAACGCGGAAATGAGTTTTCTTTTACAGGAACAATAGGTACAAAAAAGATTAAAAAAAATACAGCAATAGTTCAATTGAAAGATCCTTCAGACTCTGGTTTTTCATTCAATTCATTATATGATTCTGTAAAATTAAGCAGCTACCAGTTTCGTTTAAAAATGGTTGCAGCACATTATTTCCCGATTGGGCATGCGGCAACATTAAAGCTTGGTTTTAATGGCGGCGTTTACCAAAGTGCAAATAGTTATTTAAATGAATTGTACCAAATTGGTGGTTATAAATTATTAAGAGGTTTTGATGAAGAAAGTATTTATGCCACGCAATATGCAGTGGGTACTTTTGAGTACAGATATTTGGTTGGGCAAAATTCATTTTTGTTTTCTTTTTTAGATTTGGGCTGGGCAAAAAATGATATTCCGAATTATAGTTTGAACCATACTTATTTAGGCATTGGATTAGGAATGGCGTTTGAAACGAAGGCTGGTATTTTTAATATTTCTTATGCCGTTGGAAAGAGAGACGATACGGAATTAACCTTGCGCAATGCAAAAATTCATTTGGGTTATGTAAATTTTTTCTGATGTTATTAATCAGTAAATTTTATTGAATGCAGTGTTTATCAAAATGAATTTCATGTAATGCGATTACTATAATATTTTTGCAAACCAACTACAAAAAGTGACAAAATTTTTCTCTTCTTTTTTTCTATGTTTATTGTTTTTCCAAAGCTTTTCTCAGCAAGCTGCTGACACTGTTATTAAAAAAGATTCATCGGTTAATCTTCAAAAAAATAATTTACAAAAAGATACTTCGGCAAAAATTATTAATGCTGCAGATTCTTTATTAATAAAAAAAGATAGCCTGCAAACGCACATTAATGATTCAATTATTGCGGAAAAAAGAAAGGCAGATATTTCATTAAAAATTTTCTCGTTCCGCAAAATCCTGGAACAAAATGCTTGGTTTAATTTTTTAGGAAAACCACAGTTGCAATTTATCCGGGAACGAAAACCAGATTCGGAGGATGGACTATTTTATTTGCTGGCTGGCCTTTTTTTATACTTCGCATTAATACGGGTTTTCTTTTCAAAATATCTTGATTATATTATTTCTCTTTTTTTTCGCGGCTCCATGCGGCAGCAGCAAATCCGCGACCAGCTTTTGCAAACGCCTTTGCCATCTTTATTGCTTAATATTTTATTTGTAATTTCTGGCGGCTTGTATGTTTGTTTTTTACTTATCTATTACCAGTTTGCGCCGGGCATAAATTTTTGGCTTTTATGCACGGATTGCGTGTTTTTTGTTGCGGTGCTTTACCTGTTCAAGTTTGTTATTTTAAAAACTGCCGGATGGATATTTAATATTTCCAATGCAACAGACACTTACATTTTTATCGTGTACATGGCCAATAAAATGATCGGTATTTTATTACTGCCATTTTTAATAATTATGGCATTTTCCAGTCAGGCCACACGGGAAATAACCATCACAATTTCCTATTGCGTACTTTCCATTATATTAATCTATAGGGTTATTGCCGCGTACCCAGCAATAAGGAGTGAAATAAAAGTAAGTATATTATATTTTTTTCTTTACCTTTGCGCCTTTGAAATAGCACCCCTGCTTTTGATTTACAAGGTGTTGTTAACTTACCTGGAAAAAGCTTATTAATTTTCGCAAAATCCATCGTGAACTGGTATGATAAAAAATGGGGAAAAACACGCAGTGGCGAAAGAACCTGTAAAAACGGTAAAAAAAATTTTAATTACACAGCCTAAACCGGAAACTGATAAGTCTCCTTATTTTGAACTGGCCAAAAGGTACAGTGTAGAACTTGCATTTCATCCCTTTATTATTTTAGACCCCATTCCCGCAAAAGATTTCAGAAAGCAAAAAATTGATATTGCAGGTTACTCCGCAGTTATTTTTACAAGCCGCCATGCAATTGATCATTTTTTCAGAATGTGTGAAGAAATGAAAATAAATGTATCGCAGGATACCAAATATTTTTGCATTACAGAAGCTGTTGCTTTATATCTTCAGAAATTTATTTTATACAGAAAACGAAAAGTTTTTTATGGCGCAGATGGCACCAATAAAAGCATGTTTGACGTTATTAATAAACACAAGGAAAATGAAAAATTTTTATATCCTTGTTCGGAAAATCAACAGGATAATGAAATAGTAAACTGGCTGAAAAATAATAATTGCGGTTTTGCAACTCCTTTTATGTACCGCACCATCAGTAATAATATCAAGGAAATAATGGCGAAAAGCGAATATGATATTATTTGCTTTTTTACACCAAGCGGCGTAAGAAGCCTGATGGATAATTTTCCAAAATATAAACAAAACGGAACCAAAATCGGTGCTTTCGGAAACAACACTTCCAAAGCCGTGCAGGATGCAGGATTAACGATTGATATTAAGGCGCCACAACCATTAGCTCCATCAATGGTTTCTGCTTTAGAGAAATATTTATCGACTATTTTAAAAAGAAAATAGCAGTTTTATAATTGAAATCTTAACGATTTTCGTGAATGGTCAATAGTGAATAGTCAGCAAAAAATTGACTACTCACCATTGGCCATTCACGATCTAAACTATCTGCAACAAAATTCGTTAAGGTTAAAAACAACACGTTATAAATGGCAAGTTTTACAAACCGGTTAGCCAAAGAAACCAGCCCTTATTTATTGCAGCATGCGCATAATCCCGTTGATTGGTTTCCGTGGAGCGAAGAAGCTTTGCAAAAGTCGAAATCAGAAGACAAACCAATATTGGTTAGCATCGGATATTCTGCGTGCCATTGGTGCCATGTTATGGAACATGAAAGTTTTGAAGATGAAGAAACCGCAGCATTAATGAACGAACATTTTGTATGCATAAAAATTGACCGTGAAGAAAGGCCCGACCTTGATCATATTTATATGGATGCTGTTCAGGCAATGACTGGCAGCGGCGGCTGGCCGTTGAATGTTTTTTTAACACCCGATAAAAAACCGTTTTACGGCGGCACTTATTTCCCGCCGCTGGCTGCATTCAACCGGCCATCGTGGAAAGACGTATTAATAAGTATTTCAAAATCTTTCAACGAAAAAAAACATGAAATAAATGCGCAGGCAGAAAACCTTGTTGAACATTTATCAAAATCAAATTCATTTGGCATTAATAAATTAAATGAAAGCGATGAAGATTTTAATGCAGTTTTCAACAAAAAAAATCTCGATCTCATTTTTGAAAACATCATGAAATCTGCCGATACAAAAGATGGTGGTTTTGGAAAAGCGCCAAAATTTCCGCAAACATTTACCATTCAATTTTTATTGCATTATTATTATTTTACCCAAAATGAAATCGCATTAAAACAAGCTTGCCTTAGTCTTGATAAAATAATTTACGGCGGTATTAATGATCAGGCTGGTGGCGGTTTTGCGAGGTATTCAACCGATGCTGAATGGCTCGCTCCACACTTTGAAAAAATGTTATACGATAATGCTTTATTAATAACTGTATTGAGCGAAGCTTATTTGCTGACAAAAAATAATTTGTACCGCGATACCATTATTGAAACAATGGAGTTTATTAAAAGAGAATTACTATCGCCTGAAGGCGGATTTTACTCCGCGCTTGATGCAGACAGTGAAGGCGAAGAAGGAAAATATTATGTGTGGAGCAAAAAAGAAATTGATGCGATATTAAAAGAAGACGCAGAATTATTTTGTGCGTTTTATAATGTAACTGAAAATGGAAATTGGGAAGGGAAAAATATTCTTCGCGTATTAATAAGTGCTGATGATTTTTCAAAACAACATAATATTTCAGAAACTGATTTATTAATAAGATTAAGAAAATCAAAACAAATATTACTCGAGCAACGGGAAAAAAGAATACATCCGCAATTAGACGACAAAATATTATTAAGCTGGAACGCATTAATGAATATTGCATGCAGTAAAGCTTACGCTGCTTCGGGCAACGACGAATACAAAGAACTTGCTATTAATAATATGCAGTTCTTGCTTAAAAGTTTTGCAGGAAAAGGCGAGCATCTTTTCAACCATACTTATAAAAAGGGCGAATCGAAATTTCCTGCTTTTTTAGATGATTATTCGTTTTTGATAGCAGCATTAATACAGTTGCAGGAAATTACCGGAGATACAAATTATCTTTCAAAAGCAAAAGCAATAACTGAATTTGTTATTAATAATTTTAGTGAAGAAGAAACAGGGTTTTTCTTTTACACGCACAAAAATCAGGAAGATATAATAATAAGAAAAAAAGAAGTGCACGACGGCGCGGTTCCGTCGGGCAATTCTGTAATGGGTTTTAACCTTTTATATTTATCCACAATATTCGATAAACCTCTTTGGAAAAAAAGAGCAATCCAAATAAGTTCGTTGCTTTCAAATGCAATAATAAAATATCCGTCATCGTTTGCCATTTGGGCAACTATTATTCAATCGGTTTCGTACATAATTCCGGAAATTGTATTAATTGGGGAAAATTTAACTAAGATAAAAAGAGAATTTTTCAGTAATTTTATTCCTTACAAAATTTTTCAATCCGCAACCCAAGGAAATAATGAATTTCCATTGCTCCAAGGCAAATTAATTGGCGAAAAGCCACTGATTTACCTTTGCAGGGATTATTCCTGCGAACCTCCTGTAACTGAAATAGATGCATTAATGCAACGTTTAAAAAGTGTGCAAAAGTTTAATATTAAACCTGTACAATAATTTATTGCGGGCAACCGTTAAGAAATTTACCATATTGAAAGTTTTGATTTTTAAAAAATTAACGCTAAACTTGTATTCAAGATGTTCCGAAAACATTATTTTTTGCCGATACCCTTCAAAATTATGAAAATGAAAAACCTGTCCATCCTGATGGTTCTGGCCGTTGCACTTAGCATGGCTGGATGTAAAGGCGGAAGCTCAAGTAAAGGATTGCCCGATGACGGTCAATTACACGGAGTCGCTCCTGCAAGTAAGTATAACCTGACCAAGCCACCCGGCATGGTATATATCCCGCCAGGAACTTTCCACATGGGACCAAGTGATGAAGACATGAATTATGCCTTCACTGCGCGCAATAAGCAAGTTTCCATTAACGGTTTTTGGATGGATGCAACAGAAATTACCAATAATGATTATCGCCAGTTTACCAATTGGGTAAGAGATTCTATTGGTGCAACCATGATGCAATACGGAAAGGAAATTGATGGCAAATTTTCAGTTGACTGGAAAAAAGCACAAACTATAAAATGGAATGACAAAGCAACTGTCGAAAAAATAGACCAGTTGGTGCTTACTCCTGATGATCGTATTTTCGGAAAAAAAGAAATTGATCCTTCAAAGCTTATATATCATTCAGAAACTTTCAACCTGAAAGAAGCTGCAAAAAAATCAAACGAAGGTAAAAAGCGTTCCCAGTTTATCGACAAAAAAGATGTTCCTGTTTATCCCGATACATTAGTTTGGATTCGTGATTTCTCATATTCTTACAATGAGCCGATGACGCAGCGTTATTATTCACATCCTGCATTTGGCAATTATCCTGTGGTTGGTGTTAACTGGAACCAGGCTACTGTTTTTTGCGAATGGAGATCTCAATTGCTTAATGCCGCTTTGGAAAAACAAAAGAAAGCTTCTGAATCAAGTTTCCGTTTACCAACAGAAGCAGAATGGGAATATGCAGCACGTGGCGGCCGTTCTCAATCAATGTTTCCATGGGGTAACTATTATTTAAGAAATAAAAAAGGATGTTTGCTTGCCAACTTTAAACCTGGCCGTGGAAATTATCCTGAAGATGGCGCATTTTATACTGCACGTGCAGATGCATATTGGCCTAATGATTTTGGTTTGTATTGCATGGCAGGCAATGTTGCAGAATGGACTTCTTCTTTATATTATGAAGGCGCTTATAATTTTCAGCATGATATGAATCCGGACATCCGTTATAATGCTACAAAAACAGATCCTCCACGCATGAAACGTAAAGTTATTCGCGGCGGAAGCTGGAAAGATGTTGGTTATTATTTGCAAACAAGTACACGTACATATGAATACCAGGATACTTCAAAATCTTACATTGGTTTCCGTTGTATTGTTGACTTACCACCAACTTCTGCACATCACTAGAATTTCTTCTTTTTTATAAAATTTTTTCAAAAAAAATTCGTTTTTAATTTGTTATACCTACAAATTCAAGACGAATTTTTTTTCTACAACCCTGAAAACCTATTAAAAACAATTTAAAAACAAAATTTATGGCCGGAGTTTCAAAGTCTACAGAAAAATTAGTTAACGTGATCGTATGCGTTGGCGCAGCAGTCGTTATTTTTGGTGCATGGCAAAAAATTACTCACCAGAAATTAGCCAACTTTTTTCTTACCGCAGGATTACTTACAGAAGCATTAATATTTATGGTATATGCATTTTTACCGCCTCCAGGTTCTGAAATGCACGCATTGGCAGAAGCATTACCAAAATTAGCTGGCGGCTCTACTGGCAACCCGGCTCTTGATAAATTTGATAAAATGTTGCAGGAAGCTGAAATTACTCCAGCAAATCTTGGACGTTTGAGTGATGGTTTCAAAAAATTTGGAACTACTGTTGAAAAAATAAGTGATGTATCCGGAGCATTAGCTGCTACGACAGATTATACCAATAAAACTAAAGAAGCGGCAATAGCATTGGATAGCATGAAAGTTGCTTACCAAGGCGCTACTACAACTATCGGGCATTTTAATAATGCAGCAGAAAGTACAAAACAGTTTCACGGACAGGTTCAGGTTCTTACTAAAAACCTTGGTTCTTTAAATGCTGTTTATGAACTTGAATTGCAGGATACTAATAATCACCTTAAAGCAATGAATGCATTTTATGGTAATTTAGTTCAGGCTTCTGAAGCAATGCAAGGAAGTGCAACTGATGCTAAAAAAACACAGGAACAAATTACCTTGTTAGCGAAAAACCTGAGCAATTTGAACCAGGTTTATGGCAACATGTTAAGTGCAATGCAAGGAAGAGCGTAATTAACTGGCCGTTGCAAGGCTATGAAAAAACCCATTAAAATTATTATTAAATTACTGATTCATGTCGTTACCTAAAGAACCCCGGCAAAAGATGATTAACATGATGTATTTGGTGCTTACAGCAATGCTGGCGCTAAATGTATCTGCAGAAATATTAAACGCTTTTAAAGTTGTTAATAATAGCCTGCAAACATCAAACGACGGGTTAACAGTTGAAAATAGTGCTATCATGCAGGATATTGCTGCTAAAGCTGCAGCAAACGAATCCAAAGAAAAAGCTTTGATATGGCAACCAAGAGCCCAAAAAGCTGCTTCTTATTCTAAAGAATTGTATGATTATATCGAAGATTTAAAAGATAAATTAAAGCGTGAAGCTGGTTACAATCCAGAAAAAGGCGATACTACTTACAAAATTGATGATTTGGATGCTCCTATCCGTTTGCTCGGCAGCGAATCTGGCGGACAAGGCAAAGGTGAAGAACTTCATCAGAAGTTGATTAAGTTTAAAACTGACATGCTTGGCATTAATCCGGAAATTGAAAAAGAGTTTGCAACCAAGCTTCCTTTAAATTTAGATAAACCAAAATCTGAAGAAGGAAATGGAGACTTAAGTTGGTCAGATTCTTACTTTCATATGACTCCGGCGATTGCATCATTAACCATTCTTGGAAAATTTCAGAATGATGTAAAAAATTCTGAAAACGATGTAGTAACTTTTTGCCAAAATCAAATTGGCGCTGTAAAAGTTCGCTTTGATAAAACTGGTGTTATTGCCGGCGCAAGCGCTAGTTATGTAATGCCTGGCGACAAATTGAGCATCTACGCTGGAGTTGGTGCATTCAGTTCAGCATCTCATCCTACGATTACTATAAATGGCCAAACCATTGACGTTGACGGAAATGGTAAAGCAACAAAAGATATCGTAGCAGGCGGAAGCGGAACTCAAACTGTAAAAATAGGCGGTTCTTTCAAAAATCAGGACGGTGTATCTGTTCCTATTAATGAAACACTTACTTATGTTGTAGGAACGCCTTCTGGTGTTGCAGTGTCTGCTGATAAAATGAACGTATTATATATTATGGGTTCAACCCCTAACCCACTTACAATTTCTGGTGGTGCAGGTAGTGAAAAAATTAATGCAACACTAACTGGTGGTGAATTGAAACATATTCAGGGTTCTGCTTTCGAAGCGTTTCCTAAAACTCCGGGTGAACAAAGTATTAATGTTACCATTGATGGTAAAACAACTTCTAAAAAATTCCGTGTAAAATATTTGCCAGATCCTTTAGCATTTGTTGGAAGCAAAAAAGGCGGTCCAATGTCTTCTGCTGAATTTAAAGCTATAGGTGGATTAATAACAAGATTGGAAAATTCAGAATTTGAAGCTCCTTTCAAAGTTATCAGCTACAAACTTGGTGCAATTGGCGGCGGTATTTCTCAATATGCTACGGCAGTAAATGAAGGAAACCGTTGGAACGGAAGTGCTGAAGCAATTATTAAAAGAGCAACTCCCGGTACGCAAGTATTTTTTGATGAAATCAGGGTTGTAGGACCTGATGGAAGGCCGAGAGAAATTACACCAATTTTCTTTACCTTAAAATAATATTCAGTTTGCCACGTTGTTTAACGTGGCAAACTGTTTAAGTACTTTTTTATAAGATAAATTTTGTTCAAATGAAAAACTGTGTAATAAGATTAAGCTTGTTAATAACTGTGTTTGCTTTTACGGCAGCAACTGTTAATGCGCAAACAACACCGCGCAAAAAAACAAAAAGAAGCACAACTAAAAAAAGCAACACAAATAAAAACAAACCTAACACTGCTGCAGTTGCTCCCAAAGACACGACCGCTGTAGCTGTGGTAGAAGCTGATATCAAGCTGGATACGCCGCGTAAATCATTAAGGAATGATGCGGTTGTTGAACGCAATCTTATTAAAGATCGCACTCCGCTTGCTTATGAACACATCCGTGAAGATGATGCCGTTTACCGCCAGCGCGTTTGGAGGGAAATTGATGTTCATGAAAAAATGAACCTTCCTTTTGTATACGCTGCAACTGAAGACAACGGAAGCCAGATGTTTATTAATATCTTATTGAACGCAATCAAAGGCGGTGACGTTACAGCTTTCGATCCGAATGACGACAGGTTTACAACGCCTTATACGTTCAAACAGATAGCTGAGAAAATGGTGGGCAAACCTAAGACAATGCAGGTTCCAGATTTTAAAGCTGATCCCGATGGATCAAAAGGTTTAATGCATGATACAACGATTTCTGAAGAGTTTAATCCTGCAATGGTTGAAAGATATCAGATTAAAGAAGAATGGGTTTTTGATAAAGAATCGTCAAGAATGTATGCAAGAATTCTTGGAATTGCGCCTTTACAAACTATAACAAACTCTGATGGTTCTTTCCGCGCAGTAACGCCTATTTTCTGGGTTTACTATCCTGATTTGAGGCCGATGCTTACCAAATATGAAGCTTATAACGGTAAAAATTACGGCGCAAGAATGAGCTGGGAAGAATTGTTTGAAAGCCGCATGTTTGCCAGCAGAATTATAAAATCTTCTATTGACAATCCGGGCGACAAACAGATTAATGAATATATTAAAGATCCGATTTTAGCTTTGCTTGAAGGTGATAATATCAAAGAAAAAATATTTAACTACGAACAGGATTTGTGGTCTTATTAATTTAAGATCAAAAATTAGTAAAAAGGGCATCGTATATCTACGATGCCCTTTTTTGTTTAACGATTTTGTAATACTAAATCATTAATAGTTAGTAAGTTATTACAAAATAAAAAAAATAAAAATACTTATTGCAAATATTGCTAAATAGAATTCTTTCATTACTTTTACAACGGTTTTTCATAGGATATTGGATTTTAAAAACGGGGCTGGATTTTTATCCTGGCCCCTTTTTTTATTTAAACAATTGCCTCAAATTTTTCTAATAAATTATTTAATAAAAGGCTATCATTTTTCTAATTATTAATAAGAATATTTACCTAAGTCGACTATACTTTCCTTTCATTAATATTGTGATGGCAATAAAAAACCCCGGTTAAAAACCAGGGCTAAAACTTATTCTTATTTTTTACTTATTTATTTATTTGGCTGCGGCGTATATCTCAAATAAGGCTTTACAATTTTTACACCTTTAGGAAATTTTTTCAATGCATCTTCAGTAGAAACTGCGGGAACTACAATTACGTCTTCCCCTTCTTTCCAGTCTGCAGGCGTTGCAACGCTGTAATTAGCCGTTAACTGTAAGGAATCAACCACACGAAGCACTTCAACAAAATTTCGCCCTGTAGACGCAGGATAGGTGATAATAAGCTTTACGGTTTTATCCGGCGCAATTATTACCAATGAACGAACCGTTGCGGTTGCAGAAGCATTTGGATGAATAAAATCATACAATAACGACACCTTTCTGTCGTCATCTGCAATAATCGGGAAACCAACAGTAACGTTTTGCGTTTCATTAATATCATTAATCCAGCTTAAATGTTTGTCTACTGGATCAACACTTAATGCAAGAACTTTTACATTGCGTTTTGCAAACTCTTCCTGTAAAGACGCCGTTTTTCCAAGTTCGGTTGTACAAACGGGTGTATAATCACCGGGATGCGAAAATAAAATTCCCCAGCTATTGCCAAGATATTCGTAAAAATCTATATCACCGGCACTTGTTTTTGCCTGAAAATTGGGAGCGGTATCTCCTAAACGAAGGCTCATAAAAATACTTTTTAAGATTAAAATAATTTAATTAAGAATTGCGAAGATATTAATTCCCTATTAAAGTAGTAGACTAATTAATTTAAAAATTTTATAAACCGCCAGCTTTTGAAATAGAATATTTTCCGAAACGGTTTTTTACATTGTCGATGGCTTTGTACAATTCTGTTTTCCGCTCCAAACTTTCAAACAAATTTGTTTGGATGGCTTCGTCGGTTAATTCGCTCAAACGCACGCCGAGTAAGCGTATTGGTTCGCCCTTTCTATATAGCTTATGGAATAATTCTTTCGCTTTTAAAATAAGTTCATCATCGTAAAACGTATAAGGAATTGAAGTTTGGCGAGATGTAGTTTCAAAATTTGGATAACGGATTTTTATTGCTATACAGCCCGTCGTCATATTTTCCTGACGCAATTCAAAAGCAATTTTTTCTGTCATTCGCACAACTTCACTCATCAAAAATTTCATGTCCGTTTTATTTTCTTCAAAAGTATTTTCTGTAGAAATAGATTTCGATTCATGATAAGCGCTTACTTCACTATTATTAATGCCCTGAGATTTATTCCATAATTCAAAACCATATTTACCTAACTTTTTTTCAAGATATTCAATCGGTGTTTCACTGATATCTCGGATTGTTTCAATGCCCATTTCGAGCAAAGTTTGGCAGGTTTGCTCACCAACGCCGGGAATTTTTCCAACTTTTAAAGGCGCCAAAAATTCTTTTTCTGACCCAAAAGGAACGTGCAAATAACCGTTTGGTTTTGCTTCATCAGTTGCAATTTTTGCAACCATTTTATTAGATGCTAAACCAAATGAAATCGGCAATTTTGTTTCTTTTATAATTTCATCGCGCAAATCAATCGTCCATTGGTTTGCATCGAAATATTTATCCATGCCCGTTAAATCAATATAAAATTCATCAACAGAAGCCTTTTGAAAAAGTGGTGCTTTTGCAGCAATAATATCCGTAACCCATCTTGAATATTTGCTATATTCCCCGCGCGTTCCACCAACCACGGTGGCGTGCGGGCAAAGGCGCATAGCCGTTTTCATCGGCATGGCAGAATGAATGCCGTATTTCCTGGCTTCGTAGCTGCATGCAGCCACTACTCCCCTTTCGCTGTGGCCGCCAACGAGCAAAGGCTTTCCTTTCAGTGAAGGGTTATTTAAACATTCCACGGAAACAAAAAAAGCATCCAAATCAAAGTGCGCGATGATGCGTTGAGCAGAATTCAATAGAAAAAATTTACTCTCAAATATACTAAAAAAATTAGTACCTTAATAAGGATATTAATGCCTAAAAAGTTATTTTTATTTTATGGATTTATTGAACGCGGGCATATCGCCACTAAAAGATTTGATTGGATTTTTACAACAGAAATCGAAGACGAACGATATTCAAAAAAAGCAATTGATAATGGAATTGCGGAACAACCTGAACGTGTTTAGCAATGGTTTTTTGAATAATACGCCGTATGACAATATTGTTGATTTATTAAGTAATGAAGCGATTCAGCAAGCTGTGAAAGAAAATTTTTCTTTTAAAAAATTGAAAGCAGGAACGATTGAACCGTACCATGTTTCTGATGATCGCAACAAAAAATATATTGGCTGGACCGCAGAACGGATTACGGATAAAATTGACGAGAAAATTGTTGAATTAAAAAATATTAAAAAGATGAACAATGGTTCATTAAAAGAAGTAAAAAATAATATCGGGTTAATGATGAGCAATCTTTATTTCCGGATGAAATTGCTCGCTGATTTTATAATGAGCGAGGCGTAAATATGTTGGCCGTTGGCCGATGATGGCTCGCCGGAATTAGATTTATTAAATAAACTTATTAATATTAATCAATCAACGATAAACATCAAGCAAGCCATCCGGCAAATCTATATAAACAAGTTTCTTTTTTTTATCAATTTTGTTCAGCGTTTCTTCGTGCACAGGTATTAATGCTTCTTTGCCATCTAAATCAATGCGGCATAAAACCTGATGCGGTTGTTCAATTACTTCGAGTATTTCGCCAATATCATTTCCTGCATCTATTATGTGAAAGCCAACGAGAGATATTGGCGCAGATTTACGAACATATTTTTCGAATTCTTCTTCCGGCAGCCAAACTTCTTTGGGAACAATTTTTTTTGCGGCTTCTTTGCTATTAATGCCTTCAATTTTTAAATAAATTTCTTCCTCATTTTTTATTTTGGAAGATTCAATAAAATACGGAATCAGTTCATCTTTTTTCTCTTCCAAAAAAATTATTTCTAATCCTTTTAATGAAGTTTTTTTACCAAGATGGTGCACCAAAATAATTTCACCGGTTAATCCGAATGAAGCTACAAGTTTTCCAATGTTGCGGTAATTTTTCATGCAAAAATTTATTTATTAATCGCGCAAAAATAAAAATCCCGGTGAAAATATTTCACCGGGATTAATGCTATTAATGGTATACATTTTTTATGCTTCCGGAGCAACAGTACCACCACCTTCAGGTTTGCGTTCTACAACGCGCCTTACAGGTGCAGATCCAGAACCACCGCCTCTTTTAACAAATTTCGATTTGCGGTGATCGTCACTTTTCTTTTTCACGTTCAATTCGTGAGAAGAATGCCATGTCTGGAATTTTTCCATTGCAACAGCTTCGTCAAACAAACCAAGTTTTACACCACGCAACAAATGTTTCAGGAATAAAACTCCTTTGAAAGATAAAATTCTGCGGACAGTATCAGTTGGCTGAGCACCTTTGTGCAGCCAATCCAATGCTTTTTGGCGATCCAACTGAACACTTGCAGGAACTGTTAAAGGATTGTACGTTCCGATTTTCTGAATAAACTTACCATCTCTTGGTGCACGGGCATCTGCGATTACAATAAAGTAAAAAGGCCTTTTTTTAGACCCGTGGCGTTGCAGTCTGATTTTTACTGGCATCTTAAATAGACATTTAAATGCGTGAACAAATAGGGTTTTCTTTTTTGGATTGCAAAGGTAGCGATCCGATTGAACTTTCCAAATTTAATACTTCAGGTAATATCAACATTAAATTTTTTAATATTTTTTATAAACGGATGAATTATTTTTTGCCCATATTCATTCCCATCCTTCCGCCCATTGGCATTTTGTTCATCGTTTTCATCATCTGTTTCATTTGCTCAAACTGTTTTAAAAAAGCATTAATCTCATTAATATCTTTTCCGCTGCCACCTGCAAGCCTTTTGCGGCGGCTCTGATCTATCACATCAGGATTTGCTCTTTCATAAGGCGTCATCGAATTAATAATAGCTTCTATGCCTTTGAATGAATCGTCGCTGATGTCAATGTCTTTCATCGCTTTTCCAACGCCTGGTATCATGCCGAGTAAATCTTTAATGTTGCCCATTTTTTTAATCTGCTGCAACTGTTGTTTAAAATCTTCAAAATCGAATTGATTTTTGCGGATCTTTTTTTCCAGCTTCAGTGCTTCGGCTTCATTAAATTGTGCCTGGGCTTTTTCTACCAAAGTAGTAATATCGCCCATGCCCAAAATACGTTGCGCCATACGTTCGGGGTAAAACACATCGAGCGTATCTAATTTTTCGCCACTGCTTACAAATTTGATTGGTTTATTAACGGTGTATTTGATAGAAAGCGCAGCACCACCGCGTGTATCACCATCTAACTTAGTTAATACAACACCGGAAAAATCCAGCCGCTCATTAAAAGCTTTTGCGGTATTAACGGCATCTTGTCCCGTCATTGAGTCTACCACAAACAATATTTCCTGCGGATTAACGGCTGCTTTAATATTGGCAACTTCCGTCATCATCGCTTCATCAACAGCTAAGCGGCCGGCAGTATCTATTATTACAACATTTTTATTTTTACTTTTTGCCTCTTTAATAGCATCCAGCGCAATCTGAACTACATTTTTATTTTCAGGATCGCTGTACACATCAACGTTAATCTGCCCGCCCAAAACTTTTAATTGTTCAATGGCTGCCGGGCGATAAACATCGGCTGCAACAAGCAATGGAGAAAACCCTTTTTTTGTTTTTAAATAACTCGCGAGTTTACCACTGAAAGTAGTTTTACCACTACCCTGCAAACCGGCGATTAATATCACCGCAGGGTTTCCTTTTGCATTCAGTTCACTTTCCGTTCCGCCCATTAAACCGGCAAGTTCATCTTTTACAATTTTTACCATCAATTGGCCAGGACTTACTGCTGTAAGCACTTTCAAGCCCATTGCTTTTTCTTTTATGGTATCTGTAAATTCTTTTGCAATTTTATAATTTACATCGGCATCTATTAATGCGCGGCGGATATCTTTAACCGTTGCTGCAATATTCAATTCTGTAATCCTGCCTTCACCTTTAATCTGCTTAAAGGCAGATTCGAGCCGCTCCGTTAAATTTTCAAACATAATTTTTGTTTATTCTTTCTATTATAAAAAAGAAAAGTGAATATAACATATTGTTACATTCACTTTTAAAAGAATTGCAAATTTAGTAAAACAAAAAGTAAATTTTTATATCAATATTTAATACAATTTTTTATTAATAATTATCCAAGATAAGAACGCAAACTTTGTGAACGCTGGTTGGTTCTTAATTTGGTGATTGCTTTATCTTTTATCTGGCGCACACGCTCGCGGGTAAGATTAAACCTTCCGCCAATATCTTCCAAACTCATTGGATGATCAACACCAATGCCGAAGAAAAAACAAATCACTTCTTTCTGGCGTTCCGTTAAACTTTGCATGGAACGATCGATTTCTTCTTTCAAAGATTGTTTGTGTTCGAGATTGGTTTCTGCGCGGTCTGCATTGTGGTTTTCAAGTACATCTATTAATGTGCTGTCTTCGCCTTCAGATAGTGGCGTATCAACACTTACATGCCTTGCCGCCATTCCTAAAGTTGATGAGATTTCTTCTACATCCAGCTCCAGCATTTCTGCCAATTCTTCTGTTGAAGGTTCGCGTTCAAATTCCTGTTCTAATTTTGAATACGCTTTTTGGATGCGGTTTGTTAATCCCACTTTATTAAGCGGAAGGCGAACAATTCTGGATTGCTCTGCGAGAGATTGTAAAATACTTTGCCGTATCCACCACACGGCATAAGAAATAAATTTAAAACCACGCGTTTCATCAAAACGTTGTGCGGCTTTAATAAGGCCTAAGTTTCCTTCATTAATTAAATCGGGTAAAGATAGTCCCTGGTTTTGGTATTGCTTTGCAACAGAAACCACAAAACGAAGGTTGGCTTTTGTAAGCCTGTCAAGCGCTTTTTGATCGCCCTGTTTGATCAATACAGCCAGCTTAACTTCTTCTTCAGGAGTTATTAACTCCACTTTGCCGATTTCCTGCAGATACTTTTCAAGGCTCTGTGACTCACGATTAGTTATACTCTTCGTGATCTTGAGTTGACGCATGCTCATGGGGGTACGTTTTAAGGATTTTTTTTAAGGATCGGATTTATCTATTCTGGGTTATCAATATAAAAAACGAACAAACATCTATTTTGTTATATATCCTTTAACATTCTTAAAATTTAATTATTAATGAAAATTTGATGTTTTACAACCACTGCAAAAAAATAATTAATATAAATAATTGGTTTTCAATTCATTTATTATTAATTCTTTAAGTAACAAAACGGCCTTGTTTTCACGCAACCCATAATAAAAAAATTTTGATGATTGAAATTATTTTCTATAATTGCACAATCCTTCCGGAACTTTTATATTATTTAAAAGAGAAAACGGAAATAAACCTCGTAAATTTCCTATTGCCTGTAAGCGAAAAAGATTTCCGGGATGATTGATTAAAAAGTTCAATTAAAGTTGATGAGCAAGAAACAATTATTTACATTAGAATACCCGGTAAGGTGTTCGCCTTCTATCTTATATGATTTTTTAAGTACTCCTGCCGGATTGCAGGAATGGTTTGCTGATAAAGTAGACGAGCGCGATAACGTTTTTAGTTTTTCATGGAATGGCTCAACCGATAAAGCCGAAAAACTGGAGAGTGAAGAAGCAAAATTTGTTCGCTTCCATTGGTCGCACGCGCCGAAAGATGAATTTTTTGAATTCCGCATAGAGAAATCTGAAGTTACCAATCAAACTATTTTGATAATAAAAGATTTTGCTGATAAAAAAGAAATTAAAGACCAAAGCCAGTTGTGGGCATCGCAGGTAAAAGATCTTTTTTACAGGTTGGGCAATTAATCGTTTATTAATAAAAGTAAAACCGCGAATAACTTTCCCAAAATTATTTCCGTTTCATCCCATTTATCAAAATTAATTTTTGCAGAAAATTTTAAAAAATTTTGCTGCGCAAAAATTTTATTAATGTCATTTTCATTTATTAATGAAAGCGGCAAATAATTATTATTGTCATCAACTTCATGCTGCCATTCATCTTTATTAATGCAGATGTAAAAATTATTTTTTATTAATAAAGAAATATTTGTTTTGATTTTATTAATAAACATGTCTTTATAAATTCCTTTCAAATGAATGGTTATGCTAAAATAATTTCCCCACCAAAAAAATGTGCGGATGGCAAAAATATTTTCGGTATTAAATAACCGCGGATAATCCAGCATTACATAAGGAAGGTTTTTATAAAATTCGCCGCGCGCAATTTTGGGTGTTGTTTGTAAAATTTCTATAGGAAGATTAATAGTTTGCAATTGATTTTTCATTTCTTCAGAAAGGTTTCCAAACAGCACATACACTTTTTGTATGATTTTATTCTTTGTTAAAACCCATTCTGCATTTTGCACCAATTGCAATTCCTCTTTGGAAAGCTGTATTTTTGCGCCATTCATTTATTAAAGTTACCTATTCATTTAACAAAGAAATGACCGTAATAAAAAAATTGGACAAACTTATAATCGGAGCTTTTATTGGGCCATTTGTCGCCACTTTTTTTATTACATTATTTGTATTGGTGCTGCAATTTTTCTGGTTATACATTGATGATGTTGTTGGCAAAGGCCTCGATTTATTAACCATTGGAAGATTTATAAGTTATGTATGCGCAACGCTTGTTCCGCTTGCATTGCCGCTTGCAGTTTTATTATCTTCTATAATGACGTTCGGAAATTTGGGCGAAACTTTCGAACTCGTTGCTATAAAATCTGCAGGCATTTCTTTGCTGCGTTTTATGCGGCCGTTGTTTGTTGTGTGTATTTTTATTTGCGGCATTGCATTTCTCTTCAACAATTATATTATTCCTGTTGCACAATTAAAAATGCAAACATTAAAGTATGATATCATTGTTGCAAAGCCAGCATTCGATATTAAAGAAGGCGTTTTTTATGATAAGATTGATGGCTACATTATCAAGATTGGCAAAAAAGAAAAAGATGGATCAACAATAAGAAATGTATTAATCTACGAGACAAATAATGGTTTGCAGGATGATGTGATTGTTGCAGAAAAAGGAAAGATGACAGTGACGCCAAATAATTTTTTAGAATTTAATTTACAAAATGGATGGACTTACCGCGAAACAGGATCACACATGACAACCAACACAGACTTTACAAGAATTGGTTTTAGAGAATATAAAAAAATACTCGATTTAAGTTCTTTCAAATTAAATAAAACAGATGATAACCAATTTAAAAGTGGGTATCAAATGCTTAATATCCGTCAGTTGGGTTATAGCATCGATTCATTAAAAAAAGTAAGCGCAGGTTATACAAGCAAGGCTGATAAAGACATGAAATTTTATACAGGTTTTAAAAAATATATTGATTCCGGATGGACAAATCCAAAAATTGAAAGCGTTGGTAAAACAACTTTGTTTTCAAATTTATTGCCCGATAGCGCGCGGCCAAATACAATTGAAAGATCTATTTCTGCAGTAAACAGTTTAAAATCAAACCAGGAATCTTCTGCAATAATGTATGATAACGAACAAAAAGATTTGCGCCTCAATTTAATTGCGTGGCACGATAAAATAACCATGTCTTTGGCATGCCTAGTATTATTTTTAATTGGCGCGCCGCTTGGTTCCATCATCCGCAAAGGCGGTATTGGACTGCCTTTGGTGTTTGCGGTTATATTTTTTGTAATCTTTTTTTTACTAAATAGTTTTGGCGAAAAACTAAGCAAGCAAGATGTAATGACACCATTTACCGGAAAATGGATGGCAACTTTTGTGTTGCTCCCAATTGGTTTTTTCTTTACATATAAAGCGCTTAATGATTCTCAATTATTTAATAAAGAATTTTATTTCCGCGTTATAAAAAACATCAGATCATTATCTGTGAAACACGTTGCAAAATAAATACAAAGGTGGTTGTTGGTTGTTGCCGGATGGCGATTAATAAAAATAATGGTTTATGAATTTCGGCTGTTTACCAACGATTCGGATTATTTTATACCTCAATGCCATCTATATAATTTGACTACTTTTGCCCGAAATTTTTCTATTGGAAAAAAGCAAAGAAAACCTGCAGGTACAAAAATGGGTGGTGGTAACTGCCGTTGTACTTTTTATTATTAAAATAATTGCATACTACTTAACGCAATCTGTTGCCGTATTAACAGACGCGTTGGAAAGTACCGTTAATGTGATTGCAGGTTTTATAGGTTTATACAGTTTGTATATTGCTGCAAAACCGCGCGATGCCGACCATCCTTACGGCCACGGCAAAGCTGAATTTCTTTCCGCCGCAGTGGAAGGCGCATTAATAACAATGGCTGGTTTTATAATTATATACGAAGCCATTTATGGGTTAATCCATCCGCATGTTGTAAAAAAAATCGACTTCGGAATTATATTGATTGGAATTACCGGCGCCATAAATTTTGTTGTTGGCTATATCAGCGTGCAGAAAGGCAAAAAAAATAATTCGCTTGCATTAATTGCGAGTGGCAAACATTTGCAGTCTGATACGTATTCAACCATCGGAATTATTGTTGCACTTGCATTAATATATTTTACAAAAATAAACTGGATGGACAGCGCGGTTTCCATCATTCTTGCAGGTGTTATTATTTATACGGGCTATAATATTTTGCGCACATCTGTAGCTGGCATTATGGATGAAGCTGATGAAAAATTGTTAGGTAAACTTATAAGTTACCTTAACAATAACCGCCGCGAAAACTGGATGGACGTTCATAATTTGCGCGTTATAAAATATGGCGGCGTGCTGCATGTGGATTGTCATTTAACTGTTCCCTGGTATTTTAATGTGCTTGAAGCGCATACAGAAATTGATGCTTTTAGTAATTTAATAAGAAAAGAATTTGGCGAAACATTGGAACTGTTTGTTCATTCAGATGCATGCCTTGATTTTTCCTGCAACATTTGTACAAAGCACGATTGCAATGTGCGCAAACATCCTTTTGAAAAAAGAATCGAATGGTCACTGAAAAATTTACAACCAAATGTGAAGCACCGTTTATCGACGCCTTCTTAAAACCTTCTTATAACAAAACAACTTATATTCGATCAACGCAATTATTATTATTAAAAATATTTTCTGTATGAATGAGTGGAAAGAATATCAGCAAAAAAATAAAGATCGTTTTTTAAATGAATTGCTTGAACTGTTGCGCATTCCTTCGGTAAGTGCAAAAACAGAACACAAACCTGATATGCAAAAATGTGCTGAAGCAGTTAAAAAAAGTTTGCTTGATGCCGGCGTTGATAAAGCAGAAATTTATTCAACAGAAGGACATCCTGTTGTGTATGGAGAAAAAATAATCGATGCATCAAAACCAACTGTTTTGGTTTACGGCCATTATGATGTACAACCTGCCGAACCGCTGGAACTTTGGCACAGCGGGCCTTTTGAGCCGATAATAAAAGATGGAAAAATTTATGCGCGTGGATCTGCAGATGATAAAGGGCAATTTTATATGCATGTAAAAGCATTTGAAACGATGGTGAAAACAAATTCGCTTTCAACCAATATTAAATTTATCATTGAAGGCGAAGAAGAAATCGGTTCACCAAATCTTGCAAAATTTGTTTCATCACACAAAGAATTATTGAAAGCCGATGTGATATTAATAAGCGATACTTCTATGCTTAGCATGGAAAACCCTTCGATAGATATTGGCGTGCGCGGCTTGTCTTATATTGAAGTGGAAGTTACTGGCGCCAACCGCGATTTGCACAGCGGTGTGTATGGCGGCGCAGTTGCAAATCCAATTACGGTACTTGCAAAAATGATTGCATCTTGTCACGATGAAAATAATCATATTACAATTCCCGGATTTTATGATGATGTAATTGAATCAACAAATGAAGAAAGAAAACTAATGGCAGAAGCTCCATTTGATGAAGAAGAATATAAAAAAGATTTGGGTGTAAATTCATTAATAGGAGAAAAAGATTTTACGACAAATGAACGTACAGGAATTCGCCCAACGATAGAACTGAACGGCATTTGGGGCGGCTACACCGGCGAAGGTGCGAAAACAGTTTTGCCATCAAAAGCCTTTGCAAAAATTTCAGCGCGCTTGGTTCCAAATCAATCAGCAAAAAAAATTACGGAAAAATTATTAACGTATTTTAAAACGATTGCACCTGCAAGTGTAACGGTGAAAGCAGAAGAGCACCACGGCGGCGAACCTTATATGACGCCGATAAATTCAAAAGCATATAAAGCCGCAGCAAAAGCCATTGAAGCAACCTTTAATAAAAAACCAATTCCCGTTCGCGGTGGTGGAAGCATTCCGATTTGTTCTTTGTTTGAAAAAGAATTGGGTATTAAAATTGTTTTTATGGGCTTTGGTTTGGATAGTGACAACCTGCATTCACCAAACGAAAAATTTGATTTGGTAAACTTTTATAAAGGCATTGAAACCATTCCATATTTCCACAAATTTTTTGCGGAGATGGAATAATATTATTGCGTGATCAGCATTTCTTTAATCAACAACAGTTGCGTCGCACTCTTGTACATTTGTAATCCTAATCAGCAAAAAGTTGGTTAGGATTTTTTATTTTTGCTATATGCCAGAAAAAGAAAAACTTCGAATTGATAAATATCTTTGGGCAATACGTTTGTTTAAAACCCGCGCCCAGTCTGCAGATGCGTGTGCAAAAGGAAAAGTTAAATATAATGGCGATGCTGTGAAAGCTTCAAAACAAGTGAACATTAATGATGAATATGAAGTAAAAACGGAAGCGAAAAAATGGCTTATTAAAGTAACGGGCTTGCTGCATAACCGTCTTCAATATGCGGAAGCAATAAAATTTTACATTGATATAACGCCTGCTGAAGAAGTAGAACGTTTGCAATTTCATTCATCAAGTTTTAATACTGGCAAACGCCAAAGTAAAACGGGAAGGCCGAATAAAAAACAACGCCGCGAGCTTGGTGGGTTTCTTGAAGATTAATTTTTTTTATGCCACAAAGAACCGCAAAGTTTAGATAGAGTTTCGCAGAGAAAATTTTATTCAATTTTTCCCCTGCGAAATGCTGTGGCAAAAAAAATTTACAAATTATAAAACGCAACCGCGTTCAAACCAAAAACTTTTTCTTTTTCTTCAGGCGCAAATTGTTCCATATATTTTTCAAGCAAACTTTTCCATTGCACATAAATTCCGGAAAGTAACATTACCGGCCAATCGCTGCCAAATAACAAACGGTCAGTTCCGAATGCTTCGAACACCACATCAAGATAGGGATAGAAGTCAGCAGCGCTCCATTCTTTCCATTTTGCTTCTGTTAATAATCCTGATAATTTGCAATATACGTTTGGAAATTGTGCCACCTCTTTTATTAATGTTTTCCAGTCATTAATGTCTTTACTTTTTATTAATGGTTTCGCGCAATGGTCAATAATGAACATTTGTTCAGGAAACTTTGCAACAAATTCAATCGTTGATTTTAATTGTTTTGGATAAATTAAAATATCGTACGTGTAATTATATTGTTTCAACAAACTGATGCCGTGCAGAAATTTTTCATTCAATAAAAAATCATCAGGTTCGCTTTGCACAATGTGGCGATAACCTTTTATAATTTTATGCTCAGAAAAATGCTGCAACTTTTCTTCTGCATTATCAGCCTGCAAATCAATCCATCCAACAACGCCTTTTATAATCGGATGCGTCTTCGCTAACTCAACAAGGAAGCGGGTTTCAAGCTCTGATGAATCTGCCTGCACGGCAACGCAACCATCAATATCATTTCTTTTAAAAGTCATGGCAGCATGTTCCGGCAAATAATCCTGCTGCAAAATTTTCATGTCGTTTGTAATCCACGCGTCGCGTTTTTTATCAAACTTCCAAAAATGAACATGCGAATCTATATTCATAAAAATTTTTTATTAATAACTATTAATTTATTTTATAGAAAATATTTTGTCCATTAATATCCACTTTTCTCCTTCTTTTGCCCATGGCAAAGCTTGCTGAAATTTCCACATTAATGTTTCCCATTCCTGCACTTTTTCATTTGCTAAATCATCAGCTGCTTTTTTTTCGAAAGAAAAATATTCATTCACTTTCATAATCAAAAATAAACGGTTTCCCGTACGATAAATATCTAGCGATTCAATACCAGAATTTTTTATGCTCTTAATAATTTCTGGCCAAACATTTTTGTGGTGTTCTTCATATTGTTTAATTAATTCCTGATCATCTTTTAGATCAAGTGCAAGGCAATATTTTTTCATAAAATAAATTTAAGTAATGAAGTTATTACATCTGCGACAACAATTCCAAAAACTAACAGTCATTAGTTTTGTATAAATTTGTTTATTAATAAAATTGCCATGATGAATAGTATTCCGCAGCAAAAAATCCGCATCGTTACCGCAGCAAGTTTGTTTGATGGGCATGATGCTGCTATTAATATTATGCGCCGCATTTTACAAAGCAAGGGCGCAGAAATAATTCATCTCGGGCACAACCGTTCTGTTGCAGAAATTGTTGAGTGCGCAATTGAAGAAGATGTGCATGGAATCGCGATTACATCATACCAGGGTGGCCATGTTGAGTTTTTTAAATACATAAAAGATTTGCTGGATGAAAGTGGTTGTGGGCATATAAAAATTTTTGGCGGCGGCGGCGGAACAATTTTACCGCAGGAGATTAATGAATTGCAAAAATATGGCATCACAAAAATTTATAGCCCTGACGATGGTAGAAAAATGGGACTGGACGGAATGATTGAAGATGTGATTAACCGTTGCAAGATTAATGAAGATGCAAAACATGCTGAGTATTGGCTTGCAACAAAAAAATGGAATGGCAAATTACCACTTGGTGAAAAAAAAGATATCAGAAGAATTGCGCGCGCAATTACTTTGGCAGAAAGCGGGCAAGATCACAAAGCGATTATTAATGACGCTGCTATTAATAATCAATCAAAAGAAAAAGATAAAACTCATCCTGTACTTGGAATTACCGGAACCGGCGGCGCAGGAAAAAGTTCTGTAACAGATGAAATTGTGCGCAGGTTTTTACATTCATTTACTGATAAAACGATTGCAGTTATTTCTGTTGATCCGTCAAAGAAAAAAACGGGCGGCGCATTGCTTGGCGATCGCATTCGTATGAATGCAATCTCGAGCCCGCGCGCTTATATGCGTTCACTCGCAACGCGCGAAAGCGATCGTGCATTAAGCGAATATGTTGAAGAAGCAATTGAAATTTGTAAAGAAGCCGGTTATGATTTAATCATTCTTGAATCTGCAGGCGTTGGGCAAAGTGATGCTTCTATTTTAGATTATTGCGATACCAGTTTGTATGTGATGACGCCTGAATATGGCGCTGCATCTCAGTTAGAGAAGATTAATATGCTTGATTACGCAGACATCATAGCTATTAATAAATTTGATAAAGCCGGCAGTTTGGATGCATTGCATGATGTGCGCAAACAATACAAACGCAACCACAATTTATTTTCTGCAAAAGATGAAGAGCTTCCAATTGTTGGCACTATCGCCGCGCAGTTTAATGATGCAGGCGTTAATCATCTTTTTATAAAAATTGTATCTGTCTTAAAAAATAAATGCGCTGTAAATTTTGGTGATGAAATTTTTATTAATGATTCAAACGCATCTGTTGCTTCGCAAATTATTCCTTCATCGCGCGTAAGATATTTGGCAGAAATAACTTCTGCTGTGCGCGATTACAATAAACAAACTTTGGAACAATCTTCAATCGCTTCAAAATTATACCAGTTGAATGGCGCATTGAAAGAATTAGATAAAGATTCAATTGCAGCAAAAGAAATTCAATCATTAATAAATATTTATGAAAAGAAAATATATCCTGTTTGCAAAAAATTAGTTGACGAATGGGAACAAACAAAATCGCGCTACACCAAGGAATTTTTTGAATACGATGTGCGCGGAAAAATTATCCAGCAACCATTATTTACTGAATCATTATCACATTCAAAAATTCCAAAAATTGCAGTGCCACAGTTTAAAGATTGGGGCGATATTTTGCGCTGGCGTTTGCAGGAAAATTTTCCTGGAAAATATCCTTACACTTCCGGTGTGTTTCCATTAAAGCGATCGGAAGAAGATCCAACAAGAATGTTTGCAGGCGAAGGCGGCCCTGAAAGAACCAACAAACGTTTTCATTATGTTTCGGTCGGCCAGCCTGCAAAGCGCCTCAGCACTGCGTTTGATTCAGTTACATTATATGGTGAAGATCCTGATCCTCGCCCAGATATTTATGGAAAAGTTGGTAACGCGGGCGTTAGCATTGCAACAGTTGACGATGCAAAAAAATTATACAGCGGTTTCAATTTGTGCGACAGCAAAACTTCTGTAAGCATGACGATTAACGGGCCAGCGCCCATGATTCTTGCTTTCTTTTTTAATGCAGCTATTGATCAGCAATGCGAAAAATATATTACTGAAAATAATTTGTGGAATGATGTTAATCGTTACATAGAAAATAAATTTAAAAAAACAGGCAAGCCATTATATTATAATCCATCATCGCCAGAAAGATTGCCGGAAGGAAATGACGGGCTTGGTTTAAAATTATTGGGAATAAGCGGCGATGAAGTGTTGCCAAAAGATGTTTACGAAAAAATAAAATCAGCAACACTTTCGCAAGTGCGCGGAACAGTGCAGGCAGATATTTTAAAAGAAGATCAGGCGCAGAACACGTGTATTTTTTCTACAGAATTTGCATTAAAATTAATGGGCGATGTGCAATCTTATTTTATTAATAATAAAATTGGAAATTTTTACAGCGTAAGTATCAGCGGTTATCACATCGCTGAAGCTGGCGCCAATCCTGTAACACAGCTTGCGTTCACTTTATCAAATGGCTTTACGTATGTTGAATATTATTTAAGCCGCGGCATGCACATTGATGATTTTGCTGCAAACCTTTCTTTCTTTTTTAGCAATGGAATGGATCCTGAATACAGTGTGATTGGACGCGTTGCGCGCCGCATTTGGGCAAAAGCAATCAAGCATGTCTATAAAGGAAACAGCAGATCGCAAAAATTAAAATATCATATACAAACAAGCGGCCGCAGTTTGCATGCGCAGGAAATTGACTTCAATGATATTCGCACAACGTTGCAAGCGTTGTATGCGATTTATGACAATTGCAATTCGCTTCACACAAATGCGTATGATGAAGCAATCACAACTCCAACTGAAGAAAGTGTTCGCCGTGCAATGGCCATTCAATTAATTATTAATCGTGAATTGGGATCTGCAACAACAGAAAATTTTATACAGGGAAGTTTTGCTGTAGAAGAATTAACTGATTTGGTGGAAGAAGCGGTGATGAAAGAATTCGATCGCATTAATGATCGCGGCGGCGTGCTCGGCGCGATGGAACGCATGTACCAGCGCAATAAAATCCAGGAAGAAAGTTTGTATTATGAAACGATGAAACATACCGGCGAACTCCCGATTGTTGGCGTTAATACTTTTTTAAATAAAAAAGGAAGCCCAACCATTTTACCCGGCGAAGTAATACGCAGCACAACTGAAGAGAAGCAACAACAGATTCACAACCTCCGCGCATTTTATAAACGTAATGAAAATATTTCGGCAGAAAAATTATCAACGCTAAAAAAAGTTGCCATTAATAACGGAAACCTTTTTGAAGAATTAATGGAAACAGTAAAGCATTGTTCGCTCGGGCAAATTACACATGCACTCTACGAAGTTGGTGGACAATACAGAAGAAATATGTAGTTTGAAAATGTGGAAATTTAGCAATGTGAAAATTTGAAAATGGCTCAATGTGAAAATGAAAAATCGATAATGTACTTCTATGCCGTTGTTGGTCGCGTTACCAACAACGGCGAAAGAAAACTTCAAATTTCAAATCAAAAATTTAAAATTAAAATTCGGTCAACGCTCATCCATCAACGGCCAACTTTTTTTTGTACCAAACATTTGATTAATAATTAAACTTCATTGGCGTCGCACACTTGTACAATGGATTATATAATCGGCATTAATAAAAATTATATTAATGATTTTGCCTGTAATGTTCAAGCAACATATCTCCGCCAAAATCAGTTTTTAAATCACGGATTACAGTGTGCACATGATTGGCATTGTTTTGCGTATTATCATATTCAATAATAATCGTTGGGCCCTGAATGCGGTAGTAGTAAGGCTTTCCGGGCACATGCTCTGTAAAGCCTGCCCACGAAAACCACAAATTTTCCAATCCTGCAGTTTGTATTTCTTTCAGCATATCATCAGCAAATAATTTTGTGTAGCGATGAATGTAAAGATTAATCAGTTGCAAAAAACGTTGCTGGTTTGCCGGAGAAAGTTCATTGTATTTTATTCCTGACGGATGATCGATCATCGCAACTCGGCTGGCGCCAGTAATAATTTCCGCGGGTGCTGCTGTATCAATAATTGCTTTTTTTAATTCATCAGCGCTTAATGAATGCAACATCGCAAAGCCATCATTTGTTTCCTGTTTCAACACTTCTTTACCTTTTTCATCACCTTCCAAAACCTTACCCGGATTTGATCCAAGAAAAGATGGCGTGCCTGCAACCAACTGTTTTTTATCTGCCGAAAAATGAAATGCAACATGGTGCCCTTCAAAGCGCCATCCCCAAATAGTTTTATCCGAAGGAATCCCAAAAATGGTTACAAAATATTTTCCCGGATCACGAAAATGATCTTCAGGTTTGCGGTTTTCTAATTTTTTTAAAACAATATCAAGCTGCATAATGTCGTGTACTTTCTTCACGGCTTCATCACTCAGGCAACTATGCAATAAATCCATTAATGCTTTTCGTTGCGCGTCATTCAATTCATTTACAGAAATTCCTTTTCTGTCATCCAGCGGAATATACATGAAGCGATGGCGTTCTTCTGATTCAAAAGGATACAATGCTTTTGCGCGTTGCGCGCTATCAAGCAGTTTTATAAAATCATTTGCTTTTGCAGGTAAATCCTGCGCGTTTATTTTATTAATAATTGCAATTAAAAAAATAGAGAAGAAAAATATGCGGCGCATGCAGTTGATTGTATGATTAGTGAAAAACTGCATGAAGATAATTTTTATAGTTGTAAGTATAAGTTTTAAAACATTACTAATAAAAATCTAACTGAGCCGCACAACAAAGTAATTTGAGCCGCTAAACAAATTACTGTTGGTATTAATGAATGACCTTTGTGTTCTCAAAGTGAAACAATCATACTTAAAAAAACATAAAAAATTATTATGAAAAAAGTAGCATTAATATCAGGCGCATCATCTGGCATTGGCAAAGCAACCGCCATCGCGCTTGCGCAAAATGGTTATACAGTTTATGCCGCTGCAAGAAGAATTGAAAAAATGAATGACCTTTCAAAGACAGGCATAAAGTTATTAAAGATGGATGTAACAGATGATGGCGCGATGATAAATGGCATCAGCGAGATTATTAATAATGAAGGCCGCATTGATGTGCTTATTAATAACGCAGGCTACGGCCAATACGGTGCCATTGAAGAAGTAAGCATGAAGGATGCGCGTTACCAGATGGAAGTAAATGTGATCGGCCTTGCGCGGCTTACGCAATTGTGCATTCCGCATATGCGCAAACAACAATCCGGAAAAATTATAAACATCACTTCTATTGGTGGAAAAATTTCCAGCCCGCTTGGCGGATGGTACCACGCAAGCAAATTTGCCGTGGAAGCATTAAGCGATAATATGCGAATGGAATTAAAACCTTTCGGCATTGATGTGATTGTGATTGAACCGGGCGGAATAAAAACATCGTGGGGCGATATTGCAATGGATAACCTTGCAAAATCCAGCAGCAACGGGCCATATAAAAACACGGCAGAAAAAATGGTTGCGATGAACAAAAAATTTGAACCGCGTTTGCCCGAACCATCATTAATAGCAAATTTAATTTTGAAAGCGATTAATACAACCAACCCGAAAACCAGGTATCACGCGGGTTTTATGGCAACGCCCATATTAATGGCAAAAAAAATTTTGAGCGATAAACTATTTGATAAAATGATGATGAGCCAAGTTAAGTAACTTACATATGATTATGAAGACGGATCAATTGCATTACAACATACTTTATTCGTGCAACGAAGCGCTCAAACGCGGCAAGGAACAATTTGTACAAGAACATTCTTTGTCGTGCTTATTATCTGGTGAAATTGAATTTTACACAACTCATGGAACGCTGCGTGTAAAAGCGCCTTCCATGGGTTTTGCAAAACGCAACCAGTTGGTAAAATCATTAAAAATGCCCGGTCCAAATGGCGAAGCTTGCAAAGCGATCAACATATGGCTTACGCAGGAATCGCTTAAGCGGTACAGTATTGAAAATGATATTAAAGCAACTGGCATTTACCAAGGTGCGCCCATGATTAATTTGCACGATACATTTATTAAAGGATATTTTGATTCACTCATTCCTTATTTTGACAACCCGAAACAGTTAACAAAAAATCTTTCCATTTTAAAAACAAATGAAGCGATTGCATTACTGCTGCGGCACGATAGTAACCTGAAAAATATTTTATTTGATTTTAATGAACCGCATAAAATAGATTTGGAAGCTTACATGAATGAACATTATAAATTTAATGTGCCGCTGAAACAATTTGCAAAATTGACGGGCAGAAGCCTTGCAACATTTAAAAGGGATTTTAAAAAAATATACAATACGCCGCCGCAAAAATGGTTATTAAATAAACGATTGCAGGAAGCCCATTTTTTAATAACCGAACGCAAACAAAAACCATCCGAAACATACGTGGAAGTAGGTTTCGAAAACCTATCCCACTTTTCATCCGCATTTAAAAATATGTATGGATATAATCCCTCTTCAGCGCGGGTGGCTTAGTATTAATAATTTTTTTTACACTAAATAAAGTTTTGCTTTTGTTTGAGCAGAACAATTTATTAATAGCAAAAAAAGAAAATAAGATTTCTTTCTGAAGGAATGTTTATAAAAATTTTCATTTATAAAATATTCTGCCGAACCGATGTGAATGTTGTTTTGTTGCCATTAATAACTCGTTTTGCTAAACGATTTTTCTTTTACTGCACGCAAGTATTTCATTAATCCACCATTTTATTTTCTTAATACACAGAAAACGGGGTTTTCTAAACAATATTCAGCGGATAATTTTGTTTTAGAGAATGGTTTTATTGCTATAAAATTTCGCTTTTCAAAACAACAGCTTATTAATAAAGGCGTTTGCAATTTGAAATGCGGGTTATTATTTTTATTATCGCACCCGGTAACGAGTTTTTAGTTACCGGCATTTTGTATTATTTAAACCAGTATCATTTTTTTTAAACCGTGCATACCCTAACTAAAAAAATACAAAAGCTACGGACTAACTTAAACCTTAAACGGACCTTAAGCCTTGTATGGCACGTTGCGCCCGGCCTTACGATGCTCGCGCTTGTAATGATTGTTCTTGAAAGTGCAGTGTTCTTCGCTTCTCTTTATCTTTTAAAATTATTGGTTGATGCGGTTGCGCAACAAAGCGCACATCCGGATGGCGGCCATTTAATAAAAATATATGTTATTGCTGCGGCTGTTACTGCGATAGTTTATGCCATTGTAAAAGGCATTTCCACATACATAACAGAATTGCATGCCGCAAAAGTTGGTGAGTATATTGATGATCACATTCACGCGCGCGCCGTTGAACTCGATCTTGGCTTTTACGAAAGCCCTGCTTATTTCGATATTTTAAAACGCGCAAAAGACGCCGGGCCAGATAAACCAAATGCCATCGTTATTAATCTTGTTGAAATTTTAAAAAACGCAATGACATTGATAGCCATCGGTTCCGTACTTATTTCAATTGATTGGTTTTTGTTGCCGCTGCTTGCCTTGTTTGTGTTGCCCACACTTTTTGTGCGCATCAGTTTTGCAGACAAAATGCATTTGTGGAGAATGAAACAAACGCCGCTCGAACGTAAATCAACTTACCTGAGTGGCTTATTAACTGGCGATACTTCTGCGAAAGAAATTCGTGGTTTAGGCCTCGGAAATTATTTGCGAAAATTGTATGTAAGCATCCGCGTTAATTTATTGAATGAACGGATGAACCTTAGTAAAGAAAGTACAAAACGTGAAATTATAACAACCATTTTTGCAACGCTTGGTTTTTTTGCGTGTGTCGCGTATATCGCGCTGGGCACGGTTAACGGGCATCGCAGCGTTGGAAATATTACGTTGTTTCTCGTTGCATTTCCGCAATCATTTAATACAATGCAGGCATTGAGCGCGGGCATTTCTAAACTGTATCAAAACAATATTTTTGTTACCAGTATTTTTGAATTGTTCGATTTGAAAGGAAATTTAAAAGAACCTGAAAACCCTTTACAAATTCCTGCAAATGCAAAAATGGATTTGGAAATAAATGATTTGAATTTTACATATCCGCATGCCGATGAACCAACACTTACTGATATTAATTTACAAATTCCATCAGGTAAAATTGTTGCGGTAATTGGTTTAAATGGCGCAGGAAAAACGACATTAATAAAACTGCTTTGCAGGTTGTATGATCCTTCATCAGGAAATATTACCATTGGCGGAACTGATATAAAAAAGTTTAGAAGTGAAGATTACAGGAAACAGATAAGCACCGTTTTCCAGGACTTTGGAAAATACAATGTAACTGCTGCTGATAATATAAAATTTGGCAACATAGATGGCGCGCACAATGAAGAAGAAATGATTGACGCGGCGAAGAATAGCGGCGCGCATGATTTTATTAATAAATTTCCTGATGGTTATGAAACGATGATGGGGCGCGTGTTTGAGGACGGGCATGAAGTTAGCATTGGCCAATGGCAAAAGCTTGCAATTGCGAGATCATTTTACAGTCCAGCCCGTTTTTTAATATTGGATGAAGCAACGAGTGCGCTGGATGCAATGGCAGAAAAAGAATTGTTTGAATCTTTCCGCGAAAGAATTGGCAACCGTGCGGCATTAATAATTACACATCGTTTAAGTGCTGTAAAACATGCCGATTTTATTTACGTTTTATCAAACGGAAAAATTCAGCAAAGTGGCACGCATGAGCAATTGATTGATATGGATGGCGACTATGCAAAGCTGTTTAAAAACAAACATGCGGAAGCGGTTGCGTGATTGAGGTGAATAGGCAATGGCGAATGGTGAATTTGGTTATGGGTTATGGGTTATGAGTTATGAGTTAAACTTGATGTTGGTAATGTTCAATAATCAATATTCAATGAGGAAGTTTAAAATGAGTTTAAGTTTTATATTATTGATTCATTAATAAATAATTTATTAATGATCACAGATAATTAATTGTTGATTATTGAGTATTGAATATTGATTATTGAATGTTGTTCGTTATAACATTAATAACAGGTATTATTCACCGTTGACCATTCACCAAATGCGCCCTTAGAAAACAAATGAAAACAAAAGATACTTCTGTCACTAAAAAAATAGCTGTTGTCACTTCCTGTCTTGATGATTGGGGCGGCAGTGAAGAGTTATGGGGCAAAAGTATTCCGCATTTACTGAAAAAAAATTTTCACGTTACAGTTTATAAACCAAAGATAAACCGCAACCACCGCGAATATATTTCGCTTGCAGAAAAAGGCGTTGAGCTGGTTGATTTATTGCCGGAAGTTTCATTAACAACGCGCGTTACCAATAAAAGCAAAGACATTCTGCAACGCGGTTATCAAAAATTAAATTTGCCAGGTTTCTCACAACATAATGATGAACCATTAACGGTTCATTTAAAAACTTGCACTCCTGATCTCGTAATCATTTCGCAAGGAATAAATTTTGACGGGTTAAATTTTGGTTACGAATGTGCGCAGCTAAATATTCCTTATGTGATCATTTGCCAAAAGGCGGTTGATTTTTACTGGCCTGCTCCTGCTAACAGATCGTTTATGATTACAACGTTGCAGCAGGCAAAAAAATGTTATTTCGTTTCACATCACAATCATCGTTTAACGGAAGAACAATTTGGTATTCGTTTACCAAATGCACAAGTAATTTTTAATCCGGTAAAAGTTTCCGGCAAAGCCATTTCATTTCCATCAATAAATAATGGTTACAAGCTTGCATGTATTGGCCGTTTATTTTTATTAGATAAAGGGCAGGATATTTTAATGCGTATTCTTTCAGAAAAAAAATGGAAAGAAAGGCCAATCACCATTTCATTTGTAGGAACCGGGCCGGATGAAGCCGGCTTGCGCGAAATGGCTTCTTTATTAAAAATTTCAAACGTTGAATTTACCGGGCAGGTTAATGATATAGAAAATTTATGGCAGCACTACCATGCATTCATTTTACCATCAAGAAGTGAAGGTTTGCCGCTATCAATGATTGAAGCAATGGCTGCGGGCCGCCCTGTTATTGTAACCAAAGCCGGCGGCAATGCGGAGATAGTTGAAGAAGGCATAACAGGTTTTATGGGCCAGGCCAATGAAGAATCTTTTGGCGAAGCCATGGAAAATGCATGGAACAAAAAAGACGAATGGGAAACAATGGGCAAAACAGCTTCTTTAAAAATTGCAGCAAGTATACCAACATCACCAGAAAAGGAATTCGCTAACTATATTAATGAATTAATACATGAATAACAGGCCACTAGTTTCAGTAATAATTCCTACATACAACAGGATTGGAAAAATTGCAGGCGCTATTAATAGCGTGCTGAAACAAACATATCCGAACGTACAATTGATTGTTGTTGATGATGGCTCGGATGACAACACGAATGAATATATTACTACCTTTCCAATGGTTGAATATGTATTGCAGGAGCACGCTGGGCAAGCGTTTGCGCGCAACAACGGATTGAAACATGCAAAAGGAAATATCATTGCTTCGCTTGATAGTGATGATATGTGGGAACCTGAATTTCTGGATCGCTGCGTCACGATGCTCGAAGAAAAAAATGTTGATTTTGTTTTTGCAAACTGGCACCAGGAATTAGCAAACGGGCAGTGGAGCGATTGCTTATCAAACGATCCGTTTTTAAAACAACACGTTGTTGATACACCTGATCATTGGATTGAATTATCAAATGCAGATTTAAGAAATTTGTTTTTACGCACCTGCCCTGCTCCATCATCTGCTGCTGTAATCCGCAAGTCATCTATTTTTTCTGGTTGGAATACAGAGATGAAAATTGGTGATGACTGGTGCTTGTACCTTGATATGATTTTCTTTAATAAATGCAAAGCTGCATTTACGATGAATAAATTATGGCACAAACAAATTGATAACTTAAATATTTATGATGGCCGAAAAAGAAGCGAAGTATTAATGCTTTTGTTTATTGATGATTTTAAAAAATACATCACGCGTTATGAGAATGAATTGACAAAAAATGAATTGCAAATACTTCAAAAAAAATACATGGAGAGTTTGGTTGAACTCGCCAAACACAGGCTGGTAAGGGATTTCAACATTACTGATTCTGCAAGGTTGTTTAAGCGTTCTATGGACATAAGCCCATCATTTACTTTTTCAACCATTCCAAATATTATTAAAACCGGTTGGGACTGGCACATGAAAGAGTTGATGCAAAAGTTCAGCAGGTAACTATTATTAATGAAAAAAGTTTTATCAGTCATACGATCGCAGGAATGGTGGGGATATAAAATTCCACCGTTGCTCGCTATTGGTTATGCAACAACTTTATTATCCAATACACCGCTTAACAAAGTTGCATGGTGGTTGCTTTTTTTACTCGCAGCAATTGTTGTTGATGCGATTTATGTAAGCATCATTAATGACATCACCGACATTGAAGAAGATTTAGCGAGCAACAAAAAAAACCGCATGGCAAATATTTCGCCACGCGTGCGCTGGATGTTTCCTGCGGTTTGCATTGCATTAATTTTGTATTTTATTTTATTTGTTTTTAAAGATTTGCTTTCTGCTATTTTATACGTTTTATCGTCGCTTTCATTTACTTTATATTCTTTTCCACCAGCACGATTAAAAAAGCGTGGTATACTCGGTGTGTTTGCCGATGCATGCGGTTCTACTTTTTTTCCAAGCCTATTAATGGTTTCCGCAACGAGCGCTTACATTGGCCAGAACATTGACTGGCTCTGGTTTTCAGCCGTTGGCGTTTGGTCGCTTGCAAATGGTTTGCGTGGAATATTATGGCACCAGTTTTATGATCGTGAAAATGATTTGAAAGTAAACCTCAACACCTACGCAAGCAAAGTTGATCCGCAATCTTTTAAACCAAAAGCAATTTTATTAATAACAATTGAAGTAGTTGCGCTTGCAGTTATTTTTATTCATTTAATGAACCCAATCCCTTTAATATTTTTAGCAGCATATTTTTTATTGGTGATGATGTACCGCAAAATGGGTTACAGTATTACAGTAATAATGACGCCAAAAAACCAAGCCTATCAAATATTATTAAGCGATTATTACCAGGTATTTTTTCCCATCGCATTACTCGTTGCAGCAACGATTGCATTTCTTTCCGCATGGATTGTATTAATGATCCACATCTTACTTTTCAATGCAAAAATTATAATTATCTGTAAAGACATTGTTAGCTTTTTCCGCCGGTTAGTTTTAAAAACGGCTTAGTAAATGTCTTATTGAAAGAAGTAAATTAAACAATCAATAATCAACATTCAATATTCAATAATCAAGGAAAAGAATTTGCGTTCGCTTAGTCTATAAAATTCTTTTATTAATAAATAAATGAAATAAAAAATAATCAAAGAATAGAAAATGTATTCACTTGCTTATTGAACATTGATTATTGAATGTTGAATATTAGCAATGAATACTTCATAGTTCATACCTCATACTTCATACCTACTTTGCCAACATCACTTCCAGCATCTTATCAGCAACCAGTTGATTGCCTTCAGGATTTAAATGAACACCATCAACCGTGAGAGAGCCCGATGGTTTATTGCCCGGATTATTTTTTAAATTATATACATGAAAAATTTCACGGAAATCTATTAATCCGCATTTTAAATTTTTACTCAGGTCGCGGATGATTTGAGAATACCTGTTTAAGTCGCCATCCTGCTGGTTTGTAAAATCAATTTTTTCACCAATAGAAGCCGGTGTACACAATATCACTTTACAATTTTTTGCCTGCAACCTTAAAATAATTGCAGTATAAAATTTTTCAAATTTATCAGCGTCCGTTCCTGTGCCGGTTAATGTTTTATGCCAAACATCATTAACACCAATCCATATAAAAACAACATCAGGATTTTTTGAAACCACATCATCATTCAACCGCAAATACAAATCAGTTACTTTATTTCCACCGATGCCTGCGCCAACCAAATCATACAAATTGGTTAAGCCTTTTGCCTGCAAAGCTTCGCCAATTTTAGTAATGTAACCGCCAGGTTTTGCGCCAGCTTCCGTAATAGAATCTCCAAAGAAAACAACGCGCGTAATTTTTTGCGGAACCATTGATGTAACCATTGTAAAAACGCCAAGTATGATTAACGAACGCACAAACAATTTCATATTAATAATTTTATTTTCAAATCTACATTATATTTTTTTGTAGCCAGCCGCAGAATTTCTATTCAACTTCATTGGCGTCGCACTCTTGTACATTGGTTTATTAATCAGCAAAGAAATGGCTTTTAGCTTTTAGCTTTTAGCTTTTAGCAAAAAACGCAATTCAAGCAAGCATGTTTTATTAATAATTATTAATTATCAATTATCAATTAAACTACCCTTTCCACTTTCTCAGTTGCTGCAACAATGCGCGCATATCTTTTGGTAATGGCGCTTCGAGGTTGTGATCATTTCCTGCTTCATCTATAAAATGCAAACGCTGCGAATGCAGTCCCAGCCTGTTTAATATCGGTTTCTCTTCATCTTCTGATTTTGATAATTTATATTTCTTTTTAAAAGAAGATATTAATACCGGTTTGCCATCGCCATAAGTTTCATCGCACACAACAGGATGCCCGATGTGTTGCATATGGATCCTGATTTGATGCGTTCTTCCTGTATGAATTTGAAATTGCAGTAAAGAATATAAATTGAAATCTTCCAGCACTTCGTAATCTGTTAATGATTGTTTTCCTTTTCTATTAATCACCATCACACTGTATTTCGCGGGATGTTCCATAATCGGCGCATCAATACTTCCTTTCTTTTCCATTAATGTTCCGCTAACAATTCCGAGATAAAATTTCTCTACACTTCTTTCTTCAAAAGCTTTTGATAAAAATTTATGTGCCCCTTCATTTTTTGCAAAAACTATTACTCCACTTGTATCACGATCAAGCCGGTGAACCGTAAATATTGATCCATATTTTTCTTTCAAAATATTTTTTAAAGAAACTTCTTTCCCTTCGCGATCAGGAATACTCAATAATCCCGCAGGTTTATTAATGGCAACAAAATCGTTATTTTCAAAAATGATTTCCGGAGAATGTGATGGCACGTAAAAATTATTTAATAGAAGAATTGAGATATTTTAAAATGCGGATTTCTTTTTCATTCAGCAAACGCCATTTGCTGCGTTGCACATTTTTCTTTGTTAATCCTGCATACATTACGCGGTCGAGCGCTTTTACATCGTAACCCAAGCTTTCAAAAATGCGGCGCACAATCCGGTTGCGGCCACCATGAATTTCTATACCAATTTGCGTTTTATCTTTTGCATCTTCATAAGCCAAAGCATCTACAAGCGCAGGGCCATCTTCTAATACAACGCCTTCAATAATCTTATCAAAATCTGCTTTCGTTAATGATTTATCCAATACAACATGATAGATTTTTTTGATCTCATGTTTTGGATGAGAAAGCTTTTGCGCGAGCTCGCCATCGTTCGTTAATAATAAAACGCCGGAAGTATTTCTGTCCAATCTTCCAACGGGATAAACTCTTTCCTGCGTTGCATTTTTTATTAAATCAAGCACTGTCCTTCTTCCCTGCGGATCGTCAGTTGTAGTAATATAATCTTTCGGTTTGTTTAATAAAATATAAACGTAGTTGCGAGAAATGGTAATTTTTTTGCCGGCAACTTTTACCAAATCATCAGGAGAAACTTTGGTTCCCGGTTCGGTAACTGCAACATCATTAACCGTAACTTTTCCTACACGGATTAATTCTGCAGCATCACGCCGTGATGAAACGCCACTGTGCGACAAATATTTATTAAGCGGAATAAGATCAGTTGTTTTCGTAGCCTTTTGTTGTTGTGGATTTGGCGTTGCCTTTTTGCCATTCTGCGGCTTGCGCTGCACTTTTACTTCTG
>JABDAZ010000020.1:0-24373 GCA_013288945.1 Bacteroidota bacterium
CAATAAACTTTTTTAGTTCTTCATCATAAAAATCATAATCATATTGAGCCAATTTTTTTCCGCCTTCTAAAATGCGAACGCCTTTATTTTCATTGCACAATTTTGTCCATTCATCCGGATCGGTTTCAAATTCACTCAGCGTTATTGGCCTTGCTAATTTTTTTGCTTTCACAAATTCTTTCGATGGAATTGTATGTAACCAATCAGGATAAAAAATATTTCCTTTCTCATTAATAAAAGGAAGGTTGTTTAAATACAAAATAAATATCCTGCTTTGAAAATTTTTTAACTGGCTCATCAACCAATAATAACCGCTTACATCATGTTTATTTTGCGCAGCCCAAATCCATATTTTTTCATCAGGATTGCTATTTAATTTTTCAATTAATTCAGCAACAGTTTTATTATCTGCAATTTCGCCGTTATCAACTTTACCTTCATAATCGCCACCAGCAAGCACTTCTCGCCACCATTGTTTGCGCGTTTCGATGCCATCTTCTAAAAAAATATTTGCAATTGGCCCAACTGCGTAATCATCTCTTATTAAAACAATTTCTCCATGCATTGTTTCATCTAATTCAAAACTTTTTGCAAGAACATCGATGTCAGCTTCATTAAAAACTATGTGGATCATTTTTTTAATTAATTATTCATACACATCTTTACGGTGTGCAACAGTTATTATAAAAATTTTTAGGATTTTATCTTCTACTTCGTAAATCACCCTGTAATTTCCAACCCTTATTCTATATGCTTCTCTGCCTTTTAATTTCAAATAGCCATGCCGCCGTGGATTATTTGCTAAATCATTAATTGCTGATTTGATTTTTTTATAATCAGTTGAATGTATTGAGGCTAATTGTTTGATTACACTTTTTTCTAAAACTATCGTGTACATTAAACAGTCTTTTTGATTTTTCTTTTGCGATCAATTTCTTTAAACGCAATTTCAGCAGGTATAAAATTTTGTTTGGTGGATTTTGCTTTATCATAAACCTTAATACAATTCAGTTCATCAATTTCTTCAAGCATGCGTTCGTAATCTTTTACAGGAATTACAACGGAAACTTTTTTTCCAGCTTCATTTATTAAATATTGTGCAGGCATAAAAATTATTTTATAATCAAATTTACCAAAAGTTATTTACGCAGAGGCTTCTTCCACAGCGTCAAGTTCAACTTTCAAATTATTAATAATAAACTCCTGCCGCTCCTGTGTATTTTTTCCCATGTAATACTCTAGTATTTGCTGGATGTGGGTTTCAGGCATTATCATTACGGGTTGCACTTTCATATCGGCGCCAATAAAACGTGCAAATTCATCTGGTGAAATTTCACCCAAACCTTTAAACCGTGTTATCTCAGGTTTGTTGCCTAATTTTTTTGAAGCTGCTTGTTTTTCTGTTTCATCATAACAATAAATTGTTTCCTGTTTATTGCGAACGCGGAACAAAGGTGTTTCCAAAACATACACATGATTGTTCTTCACGAGGTCAGGAAAAAATTGTAAAAAGAAAGTCATTAATAACAAACGGATATGCATTCCATCAACATCGGCATCAGTTGCAATTACAATATTATTGTAACGCAAACCTTCCAAACCATCTTCAATATTTAATGCATGCTGCAATAAATTGAACTCTTCATTTTCATAAACAATTTTTTTTGTAAGCCCGAAACAGTTTAACGGTTTGCCACGCAAGCTAAACACAGCCTGGCTTTCAACGTTCCTGCTTTTTGTTATGCTGCCGCTTGCACTGTCGCCTTCGGTAATAAAAATGGTAGTTACATTTTGCCGTGCAATAAATTCTTCTTTATTTTTTAATGGCAATTCGTCATTAAAATGAATCCTGCAATCGCGTAATTTTTTATTATGGAGATTTGCTTTTTTCGCGCGTTCGTTGGCCAGTTTTTTTATGCCAGCCAATTCTTTTCTTTCACGTTCATTTTGTTCGATTCGTTTTTTTAAGGCTTCTGCAGTTGAAGGATTTTTATGCAGATAATTATCTAATTCTTTTGCAAGAAATTCATAGATAAAATTTTTCATGCTCGTTCCGCCTTCAACAATGTATTGGCTGCCCAATTTTGTTTTTGTTTGCGATTCAAAAACGGGTTCAACAACTCTTACAGAAACAGCAGCGGCAATACTTTGGCGTATATCAGAAGCTTCATAATCTTTCTTATAAAAATCACGGATAACTTTTACAAAACCTTCTCGAAATGCTTGCTGGTGCGTGCCGCCTTGTGTTGTATATTGTCCATTTACAAAACTTGTAATTTCTTCACCATAATCGTTATTATGGGTGAAAGCGATTTCAATGTCTTCTCCCTTTAAATGAATAATAGGGTAGCGCAATTCATCTTCATTCGTTCTGCGTTGCAACAAATCGAGCAAACCATTTTTTGAAATATAACGCTTGCCATTATAATTAATAACGAGGCCAGCATTGAGGTAACAATAATTCCAAAATTGATTATCGAGATATTCATTGATGTAATGAAAATTTTTAAACACCGTTTCATCCGGCACAAAAACAACCAGCGTTCCATTTTCCTGATCTGTTTTTGCTTCTTTATTTTCTTTCACCAAAACGCCTCTTTCAAATTCCGCAGTTTTTTCTTTGCCTTCGCGAAATGCAGTTACTTTAAAATATTGGCTCAATGCATTTACTGCTTTTGTACCAACGCCATTTAACCCAACAGATTTCTGAAACGCTTTGCTGTCGTACTTCGCGCCGGTATTAATCTTGCTCACTACATCAACAACTTTTCCCAAAGGAATGCCGCGTCCGTAATCGCGCACAGTAACAATTTTTTGATCAATTGTAACATCAACATGTTTTCCATAACCCATTGTATGTTCATCAATGCAATTGTCAATCACTTCTTTTATTAATACATAAATGCCATCATCCGCGCTGCTGCCGTCGCCGAGTTTACCAATATACATTCCCGGGCGAAGGCGGATATGCTCGCGCCAGTCGAGGCTTTTAATGCTTTCCTCATTATAATCAAACAAATTTTGCTTCGTATCTGCCATAGTTTTCAGAGCTATTTTTTTCTTATTTAACCGCGGCAAATATATGCAAACAGCATCACAGCAATATTTGCGGGTTATGCACAGTGTGAATAAATATGTTTGATGTTTGATGTGAGATGTCAGATGTATAATGTGAGATGCGTTTGTGATACGGGTTACGTGATAATAGGATGTTTGATTTAATTTAGCTTTGCTTTTTTCATCTTACATTTTTACACCTGACATCTCACATTTAACATCGTACATCTGAACTTATGGCTGAAAAATTTTTGGAATTAAAAAATGTTACTGTGAAACCCGGTGGCACAGCGGTTTTGGAAGATATTAATCTCATTATTAATCGCGGCGAACAATGGATAATTACGGGATCTTCTGGAAGTGGAAAAACTGTTTTTGCACATACGTTATTGGGAAAACATTTTTTTAGCGGGGAAATATATTATTTTTTTAGTGATAATAATAAACACCGGATTGCAATGGTAGATCAGCAACACCGGTTTAAAAATTTGTCCAACACAAATGATTTATATTATCAGCAACGTTTTAATTCTTCTGATTCAGATCAAACAATTACGGTTGCAGAAGAATTGAATGAATACATTGCTATTAATAAAATTTTGAATGAGGAATGGATGGAAACATTGCACATTCATTCATTATTATCGAAGCCATTAATACAATTATCAAACGGCGAAAATAAAAGAGTGCAACTTGCCATTGCATTAATCGCGCAACCGGAATTATTAATTCTCGACAATCCATTTTTAGGATTGGATATTGAAGGCAGAAAAATTTTACATGCAATTATTAATAACCTTACCAGGAAAGGAATGCATGTTTTATTAATAAGTTCTGCAAATGAAATTCCTGAAGCAATAACGCACATTGCTGTTTTTGAAAAAGGAAAAATAATTTTTGCCGGAAAAAAAGAAAATTATCATTTGCAAAATGATGCAGTTATTAATGCGCCATTAAATAAAAAAATTTTAAATCAATTAAATCAAACACAATCACAGCAATTTTTATTTGCAGTAAAAATGATTAATGTAAATATTATTTATGGCGATGCCGTGATTTTAAATAATATAAACTGGCAAGTAAAAAAAGGCGAACGCTGGAATTTAAGTGGCCCGAACGGCGCGGGGAAATCAACCTTATTAAGTTTGATAACGGCAGATAATCCACAAGCTTATGCCAATGAAATTTATTTGTTTGATAAACGCAGAGGAAGCGGCGAAAGCATTTGGGACATTAAAAAAAATATCGGATTTGTTTCCCCTGAATTGCATATTTATTTTGATTACAGTGCAACTTGTTTTGAAGTAATTGCATCGGGTTTGTTTGATACGATTGGTTTGTTCAGGCAATTGAATAAAGTGCAGGAAGAAAAAATTTTATTATGGATGAAATTATTGCAGCTCGAAAATTTAAAATCAAAAAGGCTTGCGCAATTATCAACCGGGCAACAACGAATGATTTTACTTGCAAGGGCATTAATAAAAAATCCGCCACTATTAATACTCGATGAACCTTGCCAGGGATTGGATGATGAACAAACAAATTATTTTAAAAATCTCATTACACAATTGTGCAGACAGTTTGATACTACATTAATTTATGTAAGCCATTATAAAAATCAAATCCCGGATTGTGTGGACCATTTTTTACAGTTGGAAAAAGGAAACGATGTTTCTGTAAAATGAATTTTACTTTTTTATTAAGTATGTTTTAACATGTACTGCTAATTCTGAAAATTAATTTCATTTCTTTGAAAACCTTTGCCGGCAAAGGTTTAGCGCGTTTTATGTCATTACTTAGAAATAACAAACTTATATTTTGCTATTAATAATTTTATATCGTGGAGAATTCTCTACGATATAAATTATTAATCAAACTATAAAATTGTTGTGGCACGGTAGTTGATTTTTCTGCATTACACGCGCTTAGTTTGCGTGGTGAAAAGTAGTTGTAAAAAATATTATCGTTCATCTTTAAAATTTAATTTATGAAAATCTCACAAGTAAAATTAGCCGCAGTTGCTATTGCAGTTGCTGGTTTATTTGCATTTAATTCAATTGATGCCGGAAGTATAAAAGGAAAAGTTTCTCCGTCTGAAGGAGCGGTTCGTGCATGGGCAGAATCTGCAACTGATACATTGAATGCAACTATTCAAAATGGTAATTATGAAATAGGGAACGTGAAACCTGGAACATATAAAATTGTGATAGAAGCAAAACCGCCATACAAAAATGTTGCGAAGGAAGGTGTTTCTGTCGCAGATGGACAATCAACTGATGCAGGTGAAATTGTGTTGACCAAATGATAAATTATCCAATAATAAATAAGTACGTTTATAAAAAGGAACAGCAAATTTTTGTTGTTCCTTTTTATTTTTATTAATAGAAATGAAATTAGTTTTTGAAGTTTTTTATTAATAAAACCACCGATTAATAAAGAATTAAATGTACAAGTGTGCGACGCAACTAATGCTCAATAATGTTGAAAATGCTCACTAAAAAAATAGTAATTCCTGAATTCAAAATAGAATCATTTAAAGTAAACTTTTCCAGCGATGCTTTTTGTGATTTAAAATCAATGAATTAGCTTATTAATAAAATTTTTGCAGCAAATCCGCTACCAGCCTCAATTTCTTTTGTTGGTGTTTAATTCAAAAGCTTTAAATTTGTGCGCGTTTAAGGATTAAATATTATCCTGAAATACTTTACTAACCCAACTGCATAACGCGCAATTTTCTTACTACCATTAAGTTTGGCCCGTTAAAATTCTAACATTTTTTTACTTTTAAAATAGTGAGTATGTATTCGTATGCGTTGCTGGAAAAAGGATGTTATTATCTTATCCAGGAAAAAGAAGAATCGCCGGTTAGCCTTATTAAAGTAAATATGGAATCGGAAAGCAGTATGTATGTTTCAAAATATGGCGACGTAACTATGCTGGAGTGGAAAAGAAAAACTGATTTTATTTTTGATATTATCGAGTTGCTTGATGATGATGCCGTAAAAAAATGGGAAGCCATTTATAATGACAATGCGGATACTTTTAATTATGAAGAAGATGAAGAGTAAGTTTGAAATATAAGCTATGAAGTATGTACTGTTTTATACTTTATAGCTTATACTTTATGCTTAAGCCCGATTTTTTTCTTTACAGTATTCCATACGGGTAATACGTCGGGGGAAAGATCTAAACTGATTACTGCAAAAAGATAAATGGTGATGAACGTGGCGCTGCGCAAAACGATCCATAAAAAACCTTGCTGCGTGTAAAAAAGAAAATGGCAAATAAAATAGCCGGCAACACCAGTTATTAATGTGTACAATGTTTTTAAATTGAAAGGTTGCATATTAAACTTGCGCAGCAAAAAGAAATAACGGATTGTATTATAAATGGTGAAGCTAATTAAGTTGGCAACGGCTGGCCCGGCAACACCAATATGTTTTGTAAGAATATAATTTAACGGCAGCGTAATAGCAAGCAAAATAACACCTGTAAAAAATTCAAACCGCCACAATACTGATGTGCCAATAATTTGCGAATTGAGGCCGGTGCCCATATCAATAACGCGAATTAAACCAAGAAATAAAAAAACATATTGCGCTTCGAGGTAATCTTTTTTTAATTGAAATGTAAAAACACCGTCGGTAAAATTTATCCAAATCAATACAAACATGCCGACTGCAAATATTAATTGATTAATAGAAGAGCGGTGATAAATGCGTTTTATTTTATCAAAATCTTTATCCTTCCACGCTCTTGATAATGGCGCGATGGATGCAGAAATAATTCCGCGTTGCGGCGCTTGTATAAGGCTTGCTACATTTTGCGCCAAAGTAAAAACGCCCGCATAAGCAAGCCCGTTGGGCATTACAGCGGCTATCACAATAGTATCGAACACAAGCGAAATGTTGTAAACCAACGCGCCGCCCCAAACAAAACTTACCAGTACTATTATTTTTTTATAGAATTTTTTAGTAACGCGGCTTATAGAAAATGCAAAATGGATTTGTTTGGTTACAGATAAATAAATAATAAGAATGGTGGCAATAATAATATATGAAAGCGCATAAATTTTTATAAATACATCAAAGCGCGTTAATATGCCTGCGAACCAAAGTATTATTAATAGAGTTGTTAATAAACGAAATTGAACTTCGCGCAGAAAATTTGTTAATACAGATTTTTTGAGTTGCCATGCAAATGCTTCGAATAAAGAATATATGGTGAGGCCAAAACCGAAGGGAAAAATCCAGTAATAATATTTTACAACATCAGGGGAATTGGCAGAAAATTTTTGAATAACAAGATCTTTAAAAATATAACCGCCAATCATTACCATTATAAAACCTGCGACACTCATCAATAACGACCAGCTTGCCATATCATTTTTTTGCGGCGGAAGATTGTCGTTATAATAAGGATAAAATTTATAAATATATGACTGCATGCCAAGGTTTGCGAAGGCGTACATAATATTTGCAATAGCGATGAAAGCGCCTGTGAGCCCGTATTCGGCAGGAGTGAAGCCGCCTTTTCGTGTAAATAAATAGGTGTTTAAAAACCCTAAAACAAAACCGAAATATACAATGCCGGAAGAAATAATACTTTGCCTGCGGATGGTACTCATTAATAAATTAAAATTCGTTACGCTGCAAAGATGCGGAAGAAGTATGAACTATGAGCTATGACGTGTGAATTATTAGTTATGGGTTGTAAGTGATGAGTTATGGGTTATGAGTTATGGGTTATGAGTTATAAGTTATAAGTTATGAGTTATAAGTTATGAGTTATAAGTTATAAGTTATGAGTTGTAAGTTATGAAGTATGAGTTGTGATTAATATTTTAAAACAAAAAACTCATAACTCATAACTCATACATCATAGTTTATAGTTCATACTTAAAATTGTTACTCAGCTTTTGCTGCTGTGATGTAAAAATTTTTGTTTAAGGTGAAAGTTTTTCCATCGTAATTATTTCCGGTGTCTAATGTTTTCCATTCTTCTGTTGGTTTTATCCATTCGTCTTTTCCAATATTTATTTTTATAGGAAGATTAAAACCATGCACACAATTTAAATAGCGGAAACTTACTGATGTTGCATTCGTTTTATATTCAAGCACAGGAATTTTTATAGTGCGTAAATATTGATCAAATACTTTTGAAAAATTTACGCCGGCATGTTCACTGATGTAGTTTTCAATTTGTTTTGTAGTAACTGTTTTATGATAAAATTCTTTATTTAACCCGCGCCAAATCTGCCGGAATTTTTCATCATCATTAATAACCTGGCGAATCATGTGCAGCATGTTTCCGCCTTTATAATACATGTCGCCACTGCCTTCTTCATTAACACCGTAATGCGCAATAATTGGTTTGTCATTTCTTATTCTTTTGCGCGTGCCTATGCAATATTCGTTGCCGGCTTCAACTCCGCTTTGGCAGGTTGTGTACAATGTTTCAGAATAGTTTGTAAAACCTTCATGCACCCACATATCAGCCAAATCATTTGTAGTAATATTATTGCCAAACCATTCGTGGCCACTTTCATGAACGATTATAAAATCCCATTTCAATCCCCAGCCTGTGCCTGATAAATCATTTCCCAAATAACCGTTTTCAAATTTATTTCCATAGGCAACGGCGCTCTGGTGTTCCATTCCTAAATGTGGAGCTTGTATTAATTTATATCCATCTTCATAAAATGGATAAGGGCCCATCCAATATTCAAAACATTTTAGCATGCTTTCCACTTGTTTAAATTGTGGTTTGGCTTTTTCAATATTATAATCAAGCACCCAAAAACTGCAATCCAAATTTCCTTTTTCGCCTTTGTAAACTTCATTCCAGTTTGCATATTTTCCGATGTAAGGAATGATATCATAATTATTAATCGGGTTCACTACTTCCCATTTATAAGTTGCGGTTCCATCATTATTAATTTTTTTATTTTTTAATCTTCCATTGCCAACGGCTATTAATGTATCAGGAACGGTGATGGTTAATGATGCGCCATTATCCGGCTCATCACTTTGAATATCTTTACACGGGTACCAAACGCTTGCGCCCAAACCCTGACAGGCAACGCTCATCCACGGACGGCCCAAACTATCTTTTGTAAAAATCCATCCGCCATCCCAAGGCGGCCGAACGGCTTCGCGCGGTTTTCCATGATAAAATATCAGTAATGATGCATAAGATTTTATTGGAAAACTATTTTCGATATTAATATGATAAACATTTCCTTCGCGGATTATCTTTTTCAAAGCCTGATGTTTTGTAGCTGTTTCCGATGCTTCCCAAGGTGGAACTAAATGGTGATTATAATTATTTGTTTCAAGAATAACACTGTCAATTTGTAATGGCTCCTGCAAATCAATCTGCATTATTTTTCCCATTGCAATCACTCTAAATGTTAGGCCTACAATTCCTTCAATCGTTTTATTAATATAATCCGGCTTCACTTCAATATCATAACGCAACACATCCCACCATGCACGTTCTGGCGTTATCGTTCCGCGCAAAGTATCTGCATGTGTAAAAGCCATTTGCTTTTCTGCCTGCTGCGCAAATAAATTTTCTTTGGTTATTATTAATAAACTGAAAAATAAAATAGCTGTACGTTTCATTCGTTCTGTTTAATATTTTTTATAAAGAAATGAAGTTAATAAATCGCGCTTCATTTTGTTTTTTTAATACACAAATGGTTGATGTAAATTTTTAACGATAATATTTTTATTAATACCATTTTTTCACGACGAAATTAAAGCCGAAAAAAAATCTGCTGCATTTTCCATTTTCGCCGCAAAATTGAATGGGTTCGTCTCAAATAATAACTGCGTTTCAAACAGCTTTCTTAGCTTTATAAAAATTATTCATTTTTAATATTTCAGCATTTTATTTATATGAAAAGTATTAACCGGATTTTCATCTTACAAAAAAAAGGATTGGCCATTGGTTTTAGAACGCCCGTATTATTTTCCGCGGCATTTTTTATTCTCATTTCTTCTTGCATAGCGCAGGTAAATGTTGCGCAACCAACGCCGGCAAAATCATTAATAGCGCTTTCAAAAAATGATCACACACTCGCAATTGTAGATCCTGTTTCATTAAAAGTTATTGTACGAATTCCTGTTGGGCAAGATCCGCATGAAGTTATTGCATCAACCGACGGAAAAACTGCTTACGTGTCCATTTACGGCGGCGGCAGTTTGCACGAATTGAATGTGATTGATTTAATTGCACAAAAACCATTGGTTAATGTTGATACGCGTCCGCTGTTTGGCCCGCACGGATTAGCATTTGCAAATGGCAAAGCATGGTTTACCGCGGAAGGATCAAAAGCTATCGGAAGATATGATCCCGCAACCAATAAACTTGACTGGAGCATGGGCACTGGGCAAGACAGAACGCACATGATTTATGTTAGTAGTAATGGAAAAAAAATTTACACCACCAATGTTTCTTCAGGAACGGTGAGTATAATTTCCGACACATTAATACAAGGCGGACAATTTGGCCCTCCTCCGGGCGCAAAACCGCCGGTGCAAAATGGTGCGCCGGGAGCAAAACAACCTTCACAACCTGGGCCGCCGCCAAATGCAAAGCCGCATGAAGAATGGCGGCAAACGATTATCCCAACCGCTGTTGGGTCAGAAGGATTTGATGTATCGCCGGATGGCAAAGAGTTGTGGACTGCAGCGAGCGAAGATGGCACAATCACCATCATTAATCTTGTTGCACAAAAGTTGGATGCAAAAATTGATGCGAAAGTTACCGGCGCTAACCGTTTAAAATTTACGCTTGATGGAAAACTTGTATTTATATCAAGCCTGCGCGACGGGCAATTATTTATTTACGATGCAGTAACGCGCAAAGAATTTAAGCGCGTAAATATTGGCCACGGCGCTGCAGGAATATTAATGGATCCGAATGGAACACGTGCTTTTATTGCATGCACCGGTGATGATTATATTGCCGTTTTAGATTTAAAAACATTTGAAGTCATTTCGCGCCTTGATGTTGGCGGCGGCCCTGATGGAATGGAATGGGCAATACAAAATCATTAATAATAATATTTCTATTTACCTAACCAAAAAGTTTTCAATTAGAAAACCTTTTAATAATGATGGTGCATTGGTGCAGGCCCGTCGAGATCAGCTTGTGAAATACACCATTTTGAATTAAGCTGGCAAAGCTGTGCCAGCATTGATTCGTAGGTTTTATTAATGCTTGCGCGTTCTTCTGTTCCGATAGCTTGAATACTATAACCATGCGGGCCCTGCAAAATTATAAATGGATAAGCGCTTCTGAAAGATGGTGTTGTTCCGCCAAGATCCTGGTTGCTTACATTGGGCGCATAATACATGATGTGCGGGTTATTTGCATTTGCCACGCTATCATTTTCATCCGGATTTATGTACGTTCTTAAAATTGGCGAAAGCATATATGAAACGCCGGCTTTTGCCGGCGGTTTATAATAATTTTCTTTATAGCGTTTTTGAATAAGATTTTTTAATTGCTGTGGCGCCATGCCTTTTGCCTGCATTTCGGCAATGTCGAAAAACAATTTCATCTGCGCATTTACACCAGCTTCGTCAAATGAAATCGGGTAAAGAATATCATCTCTATAATCTTTTAATGGCCATTTTCCGCGCATGGCGTCATCGCCGGTTCTTGCAACAAAACAACTGAATCCGTTTGTGCCTTTGCGTGCAAGCTCAAAACCTTTTTCGGGATTTAAAATATATACACTTGCACTGTCTCGCAAATGCGGTGGCAGCGCACTTTGCGCCAATTGCATTTCAAGATCGCGCGGTAAAGGTTTTATCGCTGTAAAAGTTTTTTTTATTTCTTTCGATTGTTGAGCGTTCGTTATTAATGCAAAAAATATAATTGCAAACGCACACACTTTTACGGAGATTTTTTTTACAAATTTCATCCCAATCGATTTAATTTATTAATGAACATGAACTGTTATTAATAATGTTCGTTTCAAAAAATCATCAAATAGTATTCCAATAAGTTTTTTGTAAAAATGAAAAGCTAACTTTATTGCAGAATTTCAATCTGATTTTTGCTATAAAAAAAAGTAATGGACAACGCAGAAAAAATTGTTGGCTATCTTAAAAGGTTTGTTGATGTTACTAACGAAGAGGCAGCAATTTTTAATAATCATTTTAAAGAAACCAAAGTAAAAAAAGGCCAGTATATTATTCAGCCGGAGTTTACTGCCAAATACCGAAATTATATTTTGCAAGGTTCTTTCAGGGCTTATATAATTGATGAAAAAGGAAACGATCACACCATATCATTTGCCATTGATGATTGGTGGATAACTGACATTAATAGTTATATATACCAGCAACCAGCCACCATGTTCGTCGTGGCAATGGAAGATAGTTTGATACTTCAATTGGATTATGAAAAAGAAAAAGAACTGAAAGCGGGCAACCATAAATACGAAACTTTTTTCAGGACGATGGCAGAAAGAAGCCTCGCTTTTTTGCAACGCAGAATTGTTACCAATTTAACGCACTCTGCTGAAGAACGGTATGACCATTTTCTTAAAACATATCCTGCCATTGCACAGCGCGTTCCTCAATATGCACTTGCATCTTACCTTGGCATGACAACGCAATTTCTTTCGCGCATCAGAAAAAACAAATCAAAAGTGAAACTGGTTTAACTTAATTTATTAACCTGGTTTATTTTCCATTGATGGCTTATTAACCAGCTTTGCATTTCATATTTAAATGTAAACACAATGGAAAAAAAATTAAGTAATAAGGTTGCTGTAATTACCGGAGGCAGCGCTGGTATTGGTTTGGCAACGGCAAAATTATTTGCTGCGGAAGGTGCGAAAGTAGTTATTACCGGCCGTAAACTCGATGCTTTAAACAATGCTGCAAAAGAAATTGGCCATGGTGCAATAGCTGTTCAGGCAGATTCATCCAATTTGCTTGATCTGGAACGTTTGTACAAAACCGTGAATGAAAAATTTGGTAAAATAGATGTGCTTATTGCAAATGCTGCAGTATACATATTATCGCCACTTGCAAATTTTACGGAAGAGCAATTCGACAAACAAAGCAACATCAATTTCAAAGGAACTTTTTTTACCATACAAAAAGCCTTGAATTATTTGAATGATGAAGCGTCCATCATCTTGCTTTCTTCCATCGCAAATACGAAAGCGATGCCAGGGCATTCCTCTTATTCAGCCACAAAAGCAGCGATACGTTCAATGGGCAGGAGTTTCGCGGTAGAATTATTGCCAAGAAAAATACGTGTAAACGTAATGACGCCTGGCCCTATAGACACAGATGTTTTGGATCAGGTAACATCAACAAAAGAAGAAGCGTCATCTATGAAAGCAGGCATGGCTCAATTTACGCCAGTTAAGCGATTAGGCAAGCCCGAAGAAATAGCAGCAGGTTTACTTTACCTCGCTTCAGATGATTCTAAATTTATGCTCGGTGCAGAGCTGATTCTCGATGGCGGTATTATGTCTTTGTAAATTTTAATTACACAAAAAATTAATGCTTTGCTTACAAAATTTATTTTTTGTAAGCAAAGCATTGTTATTTAAAAAACTGATTTTTACAATCAGGTGAAAGCGATTATTAATGATTGTATTTCTTTAATTTTTAGGCTTCAGTTTAATCTTTATAAATTGAAAAATTCAACAAAAATCAATACTGTATTGATTTGTATGTATAAAAATTATTTTGGGGTACAAATTAGAGACAAAAGTGTATTTAAACATTATATCTGGCTTGCAATATTCGCAATCACGCTCTCTATTAAACATTCTACAGTTGAATGTTTTTTAATTTATTTTGGTTGATTTGTAGTCAACCTATTTCAGGACGAGACACAAACAGCCGAAGTTTCAACGTCCAGCCCCTGCTTGCACAAAACCCCATGTTGTGCGTTCGCCTTGTCCCTTTGTGCTAAAGACCGTTGCCAATTATTATTACGCTACAAAATGTTTCTTCTTAAATGCAGAAGGGTTTTCTCCTGTAATTTTTTTGAATGTTTTATTAAAGTAAGAAATATTTGAAAAGCCGCTTTCGTAACATGCTTCTGTAACATTTTTGTCTTGTAATAATATTTTTTTTGATTCATTTATCCGAAACTGATTTAAAAAGTCAGTGAAAGTATAATGAGTTGATTTTTTAAAATATCTGCAAAATGCAGCAGTTGTCAGGTTGCACAAATTTGCAACAGCGTTTACATCAATTTCATTTTGATAATTGGCTTCAATAAAATGGTACACCTTTTGTAATCGCTGCTGCTTTTTTAATACCGATGCATTTGCAATTGGTCTGGCTTTTAGCATTTCTATTTCGTTGCTGTTAGCCAACAAATTAAAAACTTGTAATAATGCAATGAGTTGTTCAAAATGCGGAAATAGCGTTAATTGCTTTAATTTTTCGCCCGCTAACTTTTTTGTTGTGCCATAAAATACAACACCACTTTTTGCTTTTTCAAACAAAGTTTTGATGGCTTCTATTTCTGGTAATGAAAAAAAGTCTTGCCCTAAAAAGTTTTCTTTCATTTGAATCACCACCGTGTCCACCGTTGCCTTTATACCATAGTCAAAATTCAAATGCGGTATGTTAGGTCCAATTAAGGCAAGGTCGCTGCCTTCATATTTTGAAATGTGGTCGCCAATATGGCGAAAGCCGCTTGCTGCTTCAACATAAACGATCTCATACTCCGGATGAAAATGCCAATAAAATATTTCATTCAAATTAGGGGTTAATAATATTCTAAACGAACTATCACTATCGCTTGTTATGGATTCTAACTTTGCTTTCATTTACCCTGATTTTGCAATGTTGTTCTTAAAAATACAAAAATTTATCACTACAGTACAAACATCTGCCATTGTAGATGTTGATTAGCCTCACCTGCAAATCTATTTTTGTGTTATCAAAAACAGATTACGATGCTACAGCAAAACTTCACTTCAAATCAATCACCTATAAAAATTATACAGCCGTCATTAGCGGCTAAAAATAATTCACTGTCAAAAATAAATGATAGCGAAGAGAAAGGCTGCAAACATAGAAATGAAAATGGCTGGTGTAGCAAAACCCATAAACAATGCCTTTTATTAACTGATTTATTTTCTACACATTAAATATTGCAATATGGAACAAAAAACGATGGTGCCTACCATGACACCCACAATGCTTCCCGATAATGCTCACAAAGACATACCGGGCAATCCCTCAACTGCAAAAAGCAGTGCCACTAAATTGAACGACCGCAGCAATGGTGAGCCGCTTCGTGTATTAAGTGAAACGGACTGGAATTTTTGGATTTCAAATGGATACATTGTTATTAAAAACGCTGTACCTCGGGAACAGGCTTTAGCCACTGCCAATTTTTTATGGGAATTTGAAGAAAAAGACCCGAATAATCCTGACACATGGTATGCACCGCCACGGGCAGAAATGAAAATGAAAGAATTGACCAATACCGGAATGGTAGAAGTTTATAACAATCAGCATTTATGGAATAACCGAATGACACAAAGAGTGTATAATGCATTTAAGGATATTTGGGGAACAGAAAAATTGTGGGTAACAATTGACAGGGCAAATCTTAATTTTCCTATCAGACCAGGCTTTGAACAAAAAGGTTTTATTCATTGGGATTACGACCCGGAAACAAAACCAGTTAATGTGCAAGGTGTATTGGCGTTGGCAGACCAAACTGACGAAAATATGGGTGGCTTTCAATGTATTCCAGAACTGTTTCGTACATATGATACATGGAAGCTAACACAGCCCGAAGACCGTGACCGTTTTAAACCTGATACCACGGGTTTTGAATTTGTAAAAGTAAAAATGGAAGCTGGCGACCTGCTGATTTTTAACAGTCTGCAACCACATGGCATTCGTCCTAACATGAGTAAGGATAAAGTTCGCATTGCTCAATATATATCCATGATGCCCGCAGAAGAAAATAACGAAGCGTTGTGTCAATGGAGAATCGATTCATGGAAAAATAGTGTTGCTCCTGAAGGCTATGCTTTTCCCGGTGACCCTCGCAAATGGGAACAAACAAAATATGGTAGTGCTGCACTGAATGAACTTGGAAAAAAATTATTAGGCTTGGAAAAATGGTAATTTATAAATTTTAGTAAGGCATTGATTGTCGCAAATGATTACTCCATTTAATTTTAAAGCAGGGTTCTTTTTAGAGTCCTGCTTTTTATCTTTTCAAGGTTAGCGGACTGTTCAAATAAGGTGAAGCACAACGACCGAGTATTGCTGCAGGCGGGATATTTTATAATGTCCAGCCCGGAACTGCCGCTGAATAATGATAAAAAATTGAAGATAACAACTAAAGCCAAATAGATATTCGTCAAGCTGAACTAAAGTACAGCGATGCAAATTGTTGATGTTTCATTGTCCAGCCCTGCTTGTAGCAATACTTTTGTTAGCAGTATACCAAATCTCACACTGTCCTAATTTGAATGGTTGTTATTTGTCCTTCGTACATTTCTTTCTCTGCCCATTCCTTTGATAAATATGTTTCTCGATAATTTTTTGCATCGTCGAATTTGTCAAACAATACATGGTTATTTAATTTTTTTAAGTGTTCGACAATGTCAATCATATTGTCAAAGTCTGGTGGATGCCACAATGGTTTTATTGCTGTGTCTGCAATAGCTGAAAAAAAGTCCCCACCAATATAGCCAACGTCAAAGCCAATTGTTTTGTCCGTCGCTGCCTCCTCGTTTTGAATAATTTCAAGAATTTCAAAGTCAGTCTTATTGTCAATTAATTTATAAACGTTTTGCATTTCTTCCAAAGAGAAAAAAGTCAAATCGTCTTCTGTGTCTTGAGGCGTGTTTGCGTCCTCATAAGTTGCAAATAATTTTCTTGCATCTAAATTGTCAACGGTCTGTAGTTTGGTTTCTGGCCACATTTTCAAAATTCCATTGTCAATATAAAATGGATTTCCGTCAAAATGGGTTCGTCCTGTCCCTCTATAATTTTTGGATTGATAAAAGTAAATTTTTCTCTTAACTTTTTGTAGTCAGCTTTGTGCTTTTGAAAATGGTCAAGTGCCTCAAAGTTTTTTTGGTCAAGGTCAGGTCGTAAAATTAATATGTGTCCACGATGTTGCATATGGGTTGCTGCTAACGAACAGGGCTTTGTGCAGGCGGGGCATTGTTGATTGTCCAGCCCGGAACTGAAGCCCAATAAAGAAATAAAAGTACAAGTTAACAACTAAAAGCCCAACAGCATTGCGTCCAGCCCGAACCAAAGTACAGCGATGCAAACAGCCGAAGTTTGAACTTCAAGCCCTGCTTGCACAAAATCCCATGTTAGCAGCATGCCTTATTCGTCAAGTTGGATTTTCTTTAAGTACACTTTGTCAAAACCCAAATTTTCTAATTTCTCTGTGTCGGTAAATAAAAAAATATGTTCTTTAACTTGATGACGATTTGCTCTTAATGGTTTGTCGCTTGTCCCTTTAGAAATTCTTAATAGCTGCGTTATTGCTTGGTCTGTTCTGTTGCCTAAGTCAAGCAAAAAAAGAAACTTGTAATATTTTGAAGTGTCTAAAAGAACACCCTTGCCGTTTTTTAATTTATGAAAATCGTCTAAAATTGAATTCCATTGTGCTCCACCAAATTTTCCACCATTGTTTACGGGTGAAATACATTTTACTTCTGCGATAATTTTATAAGGCTCTGAAATATGGATGTCAAAACCTTTCGTATTGGGTTTTATTTGGTCAACTGTTTCAAGAATATTTTCCTTTGTGTTTGTGTCAAGCCCAAAAAGATTACAAAGCCAATTTGCCGCTGTAAGAGTCGTTTTGAAAGTCAATACATTGTTGATGTCTGCAAGAACAGTTTTAAGTTCTATTAAGTCGCTTTGAGTCATACCCGAATAAAAATCAAGGTCTTGTCCTGTCAACTTTTTTAAGTACTTGTTAATTCTGTTTTTTAAATCTGTATGTCTGCCGTCGTAGTGTGTCATAAAGGTTGCTGCTAACGTTTTCGCATTGGCGTTTGTGGCGGAATTTGAAAAACGTCTGCCGACAACCGAAGCTGAATAAAATTACAAAAGTTGAAGACAAGAACCGCAGCTAAATTAATAATGTCCAGCCCGAACTGAAGATGATAGATAGCTGAAGCCGAGGTTTATTAATCTGTCCGCCGACATAACGCCAATGCAATGTTGTGTGCAGCCTTAGTACACTTTATACTGTTGTTGTTTTAAAAATTTTGCAGTTTCTCTTTTGTCGGAAACATTAATCATGTCAATTGGTTCGCCTTTAGGAATATGTGTTCTGATTGTTTCAGCAACTTCACCGAAAATCTCTTTCACATTGTTTGTTATGTCCAAGCCAATTATAAAATGTGGAGCTTCATTACTTGAAGAGTCGTGCATTAAACCTAAATAAGCGGCTTTTATTTCTGCTCGTGTGTCACAATATTTTTTTAGTGTTTCAACTAACTCTGTCGGATAGTTAGCTGGAATACCCAGTGAAATATTTACGCCTGCTTTTATTGTATGTTCTTCGTCAGGTTTAAATAATTCACCATTTCGCAACTTAATTATTTCGTCTGGCAAAAATTCTTTAGAAGGTCTTGAATACGGATTTAATAAAATTATCGGCGTTTCTTTGAACATATCGAAAATCACTTTGCCTTTCATTGCTACATAATTTACCTGCTCTTTAATAACTCCATTATCAAAGATTTTGTCTACCGAAGTAAAGACTGGAACTTTTCCGTCCGTTAATTTCCTGACTTGAAGTGTTGTTTTCTCGTCGGAAACAAATTTTCCAGTCGGCAAATTGTCGTTGGGATAAATTAAAATATAGAGTTCCTTTTCCAAAATAGTCCGGTAAAAAAGTGGTCTGTAAGCAATGTCTTTAGAAGCTAAGTCAAATATTTCGTCAATATTTTCAGGTTGAGCATTTTGTTTTTTACCTGATTTGAAAAAGTCGAAAAGTCCCACGTCTTATTTGTTAGTTTAATGTTGCCGTCAAAGGTTGCACACAACGGTTTAGGGCTTTGTGTCAGGTGGGGGATTTGGAAAACGTCAGCCAAAATATATAACTAAAAACCACATTGGAATACAAATGTCCAGCCCATAGCCGTCAGCCCCACTTGCACAAAACCCCTGTTGTGCGTTCGCTTTATTGTCGCACCTTGTAACTGCAAAGTCCAAATGATTGAAATTCGATTTTGCCTTCGTTCACTAATTCGTCAATAAGTTGATTTGTCTTGTCCTCGGTAAAACCAATTGTCTCGCCTAACGCAATTTCGTCAAGCTGTCCATTGTTGCTTTTAAGTGCTAAAACGTACTTGTCTTTATCTGTTGTCATAAAATTTATTTTAGACTGTGGCTAATAATTTTTTCAATTCGTCTAGTCTAGGCTGCAATATTTTTTTGTTTGCTTTGTAGTAATCTAAAAGTTCTTGATGTCTTGCTGGTGTTATAACTGTTTCATTTAAACTTGAAACTGATTTCTGTCCGCTTGGAATTGATTGCATTGATGCAACAATAAAAATTGCTAAGTCAAGCACTCTGTGAATTGGTAATTCTTCACTTTGTCTACTCCAATTTTGTCCAGTGTGTCGAAAAACCTTCGCAGATATTTCATCTTTGTCATATTGTGCTTGTCCAATTGACAAAGCTTTCGCATCACTGTTAGATGCGTATTGTCCATCCATTGTGTCGTAATCGTTTACTGCAATTATAGGTTTGTGTTGCAGATGTATTGGAACTGTCATAATACTATTGGTTTTAAATATTCGTCAAGTTACGAAATGTCTGTTAAAGTGACGCACAACGAACAGGGCTTTGTGCAGGCAGGGCAGTGTTGATTGTCCAGCCCGGAACTGAAGCCCAATAAAGAAATAAAAGTACAAGATAACAACTAAAAGCCCAACAGCATTCCGTCCAGCCCGAACAAAAGCACAGCGATGCAAACAGCCGAAGTTTGAACGTCAAGCCCTGCTTGCACAAAACCCCATGTTGGCGGTTCGTTGTTATTCGTCGTACTTATAAAAGTCCACTGTCCAAAAATCTGCTATTTGAATTCTCGACTGATAGCCAATAGCATTAATTCCAATCATTGGGTCTAATGGCATTAAAAGCCATTCTTTGTCGTCTGATGCAAATGAATATTCAATTGGATAAATTTCTTTTTGTCGAAATAAATATTTCTCCGCATTTATAATTAGCAACTTGTGTTCATAGTCTTGATTTGTCGAACAAATGTTACAGTTAATAAACGATGATAATAGCGATTGAAATTTTGGGTCAGTCTTAGGTTTATTATAATTGCATTTGTAAGAATAAATGAAAAGCCCTTCGCTAATTTCTTTTAAGCTTAGTTTGTCAATAGTTGCGTTAAATATAAAGGCTTCTGCACTATTTCTGTCAGTAGCAGAATACTTTAACTTCATTGTTGTCGATAAGAAAAAAAATGCTCTGTTTAAATCACTTGTGAAAGAAAGGTATTGAGTTGTGTCGTAAATAAATTTTTCTTGGTCAGTAGAATAATGGATATGATTTTTAATTGTCTCTAACCAACCATATTTTTGATGAGGTAAAGGATTGTCGCCACTATTTAATTGTTTTGATAGAAGTCCGTCTGAATAATACTTTTCAGGTAATGTTTTATTTCCTTTTTTGTCAGCACGATATAATTTTAGCATAGTGAAGTCTCTGTTACAATGACCGCCAACGTTTGAGGCTTTGTGCAGTTGGGGAATTGACCAACTGTCCGCCCGGAACCGAAGCTAAATTTATAACTAAAAGCCGAAGTTAAGAACCACTGCCCAACAGAATTCCGTCCGCCGAAACCAAAGCCTGGATATGCACTTTCGATGATTGTTTCAACGTCATGCCCCAATTGCACAAAAACCTTTTGTTGGCTGTAGTGTTAGTCGAGTTTAAGTCCTCGAAGTGAAAAGTCTTTATTGTCGCCAACTTTTACAGGCGTCATTAAAACTTGAATGTCATTATGATTTATGCTTGTAATTTTAAGTGTAAAGAAGACGTTTGATGTGTCGTTAATAAAATATTTCTTTAGAATTTGTCCTTTAATAAGTAAGTCTTTGTTAGCCTTAAATTTCCAACTGATGTCCGGGCATTCGTATATAACTGCATTTTTATTTTCATTGACTGGCATATAAATAGAAATGTTGTCGCCCAATTTATATTTATTATAGTTTAACAACGCTGTTGCCTTAACTTTTTCGTTGCAATCAATAATTGGTTTCCAATATGCTTTATATTCCTCTACCTGCTTGTCAAGGTTGATACTTTTGTTGTTTAACTTTCGATGTAGCGATGTCAAAATTATACTTGAAATGTCGTCGGGATTAGCTATTCCAAATGAATGAAATTAATTTGTCAATGCGGTGTCACGGTTGCCTCTTACCCAATTATTTCGTATCCATAATCCTGTTCCAAAATGTAAGTCTGCAATTGCATTGCTTTCGGATTTTTTCTTAAAATCGTCTAACTCTTTCTTTGTCCAGTTTTGTTGAAAGTATAAAATTGCTTCGTCAAGATTTTTAGGCAAAGTTATTTGTGAGTAGCAGTTTGTCAAACAGGCTACGCAAAAAGAAAGAAGTAATATTTTTAGTTTAAATGTCATTTAGAATTGTGAGGCGTCAAAACATTACAGCCAACGTTGACGGCTTGCTGCTTTGCTGGCATTTTATAATGTCCAGCCCGGAACAGGAGCCGAATAAGATTGCTGATGATGAAGTTAACAATAAATGCCCAATAGAATTACGTCAGCCGGATATTAGCTGAAAGCTGTTCGAATGCCGATTGCTTGTATGTCCGCCAGCATAGCAGCAAACCGAATGTTATGTGCCGTACTTCTTCTGTCGAACTTTTAGCCAATTTGAAAACTCAATGAAGTCGTCAAGATAAAACTGTTTCATTTGCTTTTTGTCTAACTTGTCAAAACCAACTTGTACATCTTGGATACTCTGCCCACATCATAATATCTCTACTATCCTCGTTAGCTTTCCCAATTAGCCCGTCTAAGTTGTCAAAGTTTTTGTTTGCAAGTTTGATAATGCCTGCTGCAATTCTATTTTTCCCTGCTTGGCTGTCGCTATTAATATTTTGAAGTTTTGTCTTTACAATGCCAGCATTGCTTTCATAATCTCTTTCAATTAACGCGTCAAGCAGTTGGTCAGAAATTTTTGCAACTGGTTGGCGTCCGAATAGCTTTATTTTTAGTAGGTCAAACATATCGTGATGTGTCGTACTGTTTAGTTGTTTTGTCAAGGTTGTAGTGATTGTCAAACCTTGTACTGTGTCCACTTGCTTATGACTTGAGCAAAAGTCCACCTGTTACAAATGCCAAATTAAAAAACTAAGGAACAAAATATGTACAAAAGTTGAACGATGAACGTCAAGCCGATGTGGGCTTTGGGTCAAGTCAAACTTAATTGATAAAGAACATATTTACTGTCGCCCCAACGTTGTTGAAATTGCTGAACAGTATGGCACATAACGGGCAGGGCTTTATGCAGGTTGGGAATTAGCATTCCGTCTGCCGATAACCGCTGTTGATTGAAAATATATTGATGAAGTTAAGTACAAAAGTTGATAGTTATTCGTCGGCTGGAACTGAAGCTGGGATTTGCAATTAGTTGATGTTAGAAGGTCATGCCCAACTTGCATAAAACCCAATGTTAGCGGTTCGTTGCTTTGTCAGTCAGATATTTTTTGAAGCAATTGTACTCTTGGAATACCAGTTTCATTAAATAGCTCACCATAAAATGTATACTCCATTCTATACAAAACAAGAACATGAAAACTGATTAGGTTGTATACTTTGTCATACCATTTCTTGAAAGTTGCCTCGATTGGTCTAGGAAGTTTAGGTTCCTCTACGTACGGATTTTCTGCATGAATTACGCTACTGCAAATCTGATACAATTCTAAAAAGTCATCTTTGGAAAGAAAGTCATTATTAAGAATTGGGTCAATAAATTTTCCTCGCTCGTCTTCATTGATTTTTGCAGGAATAGGATAAAAATTTTCATTTAGTTCTTCTAATTCTTTAAAAATTTTCTTCGCATTCCATTGTGTTGCAAACCGGCTTTGAATCTTTGCGTATTCTTCAACGTGGGCAATAAGAGAAAGCATTGCAATCTGTTCAATTAATTTTCTGAATTGTAAACAGACAAATTCAACGTCAAGTCCAACCACACCTGTTGTAATATTAAGTTTGATAAACCTGTCTATTATGATTAGTCTATTCTTTATGCCATACAACTCTGCAAAGTATCTGTCTAAATGAAAATTTGTAGTGTCTTTATTTGTCACTTGAATAATTGAAGTGCTTGTTTGCAATGACCGCTAACGGTTTTGGCTTGGCTGCAGGTAGGGAATTCCGTGTTCCACCAGCCTAGCCTTTGGCCTAAAGCCCAATATATAACTAATTGTTCAGCACTTGTTTGTCCGCCCCACTTGCGCCAAACCGTTGTTGTGTGCAGTCCTTAGTTGTTTCCATATCGTCGTTCTTTTTTGTCGAGTAAAGTATAATAAATGAAATAAAACGCATCATTTAATGTAGTGTTTGACCACCTATGTACATAATTATCATGAAAAAAATTTTCTGACTTTTTAAAACCAATCACAGTAATGTCGTTACCATCATCTCCACGATATCCATTTTCATTTTTAAGTCCCCAAAAATCTGCATTTTGTATTTTATTTGTCAACTTGTTCCATTGGCTTTCTGAAATATCCTTTTCATATTCTTTTATTTTATTAAATTTTGATGTTTCCCTGTTACGTCCATAAAACAAATAATGAAGTTTAAAAATACCGGCTTTTTTAGAAACTGTTATTGCTTCATAACTAGAACCATTAATGGAAAAGATAAATCTATAGGCTTCATCTTTATCAAGTTGATTGAGTGTTGGCAATGGAATATCATTCGTCCATAAATCCCAATTCATCCTATTTTTTGTCTGGTCAACAATAAGGCTATCAATGTGCTTTAAGGATGTCAAATCGTTTTGAACGTACGCTTTTAAGACTTTATAATTCAGGTCTGTTGTGTCATACTTGCCTGAAGTAGCAATCATTGCCAAATATCTTTCAATTATAGTATCTCGTAAATTTTTCGAGTAGGTATTCGTCTGCTTGCAACTGAAAACAAAAATCGACGCTAAAATGATAAGTATTTGTCGCATTGTTATATTAGAGGGAATTTCAAATAGGATTGCACACAACACTTAAATATACGCTATTAGTTTTCAAAATTCAAAAAATTTGCCGTTGATAAT
>JABDAZ010000020.1:24383-53766 GCA_013288945.1 Bacteroidota bacterium
CGCCAATGCTCAGTTCGCCTTTTTATATTGTCAGCATTTTTTACCAATCAATTTTCCCTTTTTTAAATAAATCATCTAACGGGCTGCTGATATTTACCAATGATTTTTTACTTACGTGCAAATATCTTTCTGTAGTCTTAATATTAAAATGTCCAAGAAGGTCTTTTATATATCTTATATCTGTGCCTTTTTCAAGTAAGTGGGTAGCAAAACTATGTCTGAGACTGTGTATACCGATGTCTTTTATAATGCCGCCCTTATCTTTAGCCAATTGAAATATTCTTTGAACAGTTCTTGTTGGATATGCCATACCTGTCTGTTCACTTTCAAATAGATATTTTTGAGGTTTGGGATTATAGGTTTTTATATAATCTCTTAATATGTCAAGCAATATTGGGCTTAATGCTACATATCTGTCTTTCTTGCCTTTTGCTTGCTCAACCAGTATCTGCATTCTATCACTGTCAATATGTTTGATCTGCAAAGCAACTATTTCACTAACCCTTAGCCCCGCACTATAAGCAGTAAAAAGCATGGCTTTGTGTTTTTTGTTTTCTAAGGCATTAAATAATTTTCCAAGTTCATCTTCGCCTAAAACTTTCGGTAGTATAAATCGTTTCTTTGGTCTTGGGATTTCCCAAAAAAATTTATCTTTTTTTAATACCTGTTCATAATAAAACTTTAATGCATTGAGTCGGCTGTGTAAAGTATTTTCACTTAAACCCTGACGAACACACGCTTCCATGTAACGTTTCATTTGTTCAGGTGTTAATTGCTGCACCGGAAAACTGCCCAATTTTTGTAACAATTGCGAAAACTCATTGGTATAAGTTTTAATAGTTGAATGACTATATTTTTTTAATTGTAATTGGAGAATGAATTCTTTCAAAGCGGCTGCGTTACCACTGCTTAAAGAATAAGACAAAGCTTTTTGTGGTATACTATTTTGTAGTCCTGATTGCTGTCCTCTTAAAGGAAAGAACTGTTTTGTTGCAGATGGCAACTTACACTTAGTACGGTTTTCTGGGGTGTCAGGAATAAGCCAACTCAATGCATTAAAGTTTTATTATGAACAGGTATTAAAAAAAGATAAATTTTTTTGGGAAATCCCAAGACCAAAGAAACGATTTATATTTTATAGTATTGAATATTATCATTATTGTTCGCAAAGAGTGACAATGAGAATAAATGATAAAATGGGCTTTCAAAATGAATTAATTAATTTTTATTCCGTGCGGTCGTGAAAATCGATTCAATTATTCATTTATCAATTTATAGAGTCGTAAACAAGCATCACAATTTAGTTTTCAGTTTATGTTTTATAAATTGAAAAGTTTACTAAGACATAAGCCTATATTGAGTTTTACTTGTTGATTTTTTTATTGTGTACGCTTGAGAGACAAAATTTCGAAATTCTACAACAACGGTTATGTTATTCCAGCCTACAAAAAATAATTAAGATTTTAAAAACCCCAAATCATAAACCATTGGCTGCAATTTTTCTGTCAAGGATTTATAGGCTTCTTCAAAAGAAGTAAAACTTACGGATGCAAAATCGCCGCTTGCGTTGCGGGCTTGTAATGCTTTGCGGATTTGATACCAGCCAACATCTGCGCGGTTTAATTTTAATTCATCTCTTACAGAATGTACATCTGTATGTGCAAAGTACGACAGCCATAATTTTTTGCCTTCTGCTAATACATATTTTGATTCTTTACTTAATGTTTTATCTTTTAAATACTGCACCATAAAATCACTTTCAAAACGATCTGGCGCATTTACTTCTGTTTCTGTAAAAGGAATAAAATGATTAACGATGCTCCATTTTTTTCCATTCCATTCAAGGTTGTTTGCACTTGCTGTTCTTTGAGTTCTATTGAATAACATCCAAATCAAACAATCATTTTTAAATTCTTCGCTTAGTCGTTTTGTTGGTTGTAAAAATTGGTCACGATCATTTAACCAAGTTGGAATAATTAATCTTCGCGCAGAAAATATTATAGATGCTTGCGATAAATTATCAGACGTCACATAAAATCCTCCATCATGACCAACTCTGTATACTGAAGAAAACAAAGAAGTTTTTTGTTCCGAGTGTTGCATATCATTGCTATCACAAAGCATATAACCAATTGCATTATCAGACCATGTTGTATTTGCAATTTTAGCTGTAGATGGAGATACAGCATTTTTAAGTGCAATAACTTCAAATTTATTTGCTCTTGGCCTAACAATCCAATTATTTAGCGAGACGCTATTAGGTAAATTATAAAACAATTTTTCTCCAATCGGAATTGTTTTTCTGTCCAAAACGTCAACGGCAATTTCAGCAATAGGGTTTTTAGTAATTATATTTTGATTTGTTTTCCAAATCAAAAAACCAATCGGAAATTTTCCATTCAATCCTTCAAATGCTTTATTATGAACGACAAAACCTCCAATATAATTAGCATTCCATTTATTTCTAAATTTTTCAAAATTGGGCGCATTAACATATTTAAGTGTACTAAACATTGCGATCGTCGCGGTTGGAATTTCAATACCAATTCTTGCTATAAATTGAGTAAATAATTCATTTGTTGCTTTACCATAATCTTTCATCACAGTTGAAATTTTTGTCTTAGCTACTCCAGCCTTATTTTCTTCGCCTTCAAGAATTGAATTATTACTTCTATTTCCAGCTTCAGCATATGGAGGGTTCATCAATACCAAAATCTTTTTTCCTTCATTAATAGCCTGCCGCAATGCAAGCGGTATTTTATTTGTGAGTGTATAATCAATTTCTCCTTTATCATTAATATCATCATTCAAATAATCGTATTGAAAACGTTGCGCAGCCACACAGGTTTTGGTTGCTTTCATCACATCCACATCAGCCTGGTCAAGCGTGCTCATATAAATATTGCGCGGGTTGCTGTGTTTCACTTTCAGGTTGCCAACGCCGCAGCACATGTCCCACACGATATAATTTTTTTGCCAGTTGTTGCCAAGTGTTTCTGTAAGCTTGTCGTATGCTTTGTCCACCACATTTAATGGCGTATAATAAGCGCCTTTAAAACTGCGCTCGTCAATGGGTATTAATGTATCGCGGCGCTCCAGTAAATAATCCCTGTATTCAGATTTTGGCGGGCGGTGATAGATGGCCCAAAACTGGCGGTAGCCTTCCCTGTTTCCAAGTTCATACATTTTCCCACCGAGCGCAAACACAGGCGCAGTGCCTTTGTGCAACAACTGCGCAGGCAAATCATCGTGTGTGGAAACGATGCCATCGCTCATAATATCTGCAAAAAACAAAAGTGCATAATCTTCTTTTGCAACACCTTTTATTTCCACACCAATCATGGAAACCCATTTATCAAAAACCTGTTTTAAATTATCCGGCGTTATTTGTGTGCGGATAATATCACCATTCTTAATCGCATTTTTTATAGTGCTGATGAATTCTTCTTCGTGCGTTTGTATTTTAAAAGAAACAAAATAAGTGCCGATATATGCAGACACAATATCCAATGCTTCCTGCGTATAACCACTTGCATTTTTGCCCCACTTAATAGTTTGTTTTTTGTTTGATAAAAGCGGCAGCGCATCGGCCGTTTTCATTATTGCAGCTTTTTGCATATCCATCACTACTAAAAAAGGCGGAATGGTTTCACCTTTATTTAAAGCCTGCTGTACATAATGCAACAATTGCGTAAACATTGCATAGGTTGAATGTTTGTAGCCTTCCTTTGCTTCAAACCAAATTTCTTTAGTTTGTATATCAATTAAATTTTTTGAATAGCTTTTTAAACCAAGTGCTTTAACGTAGACATCTTTTACGTCTTCTTCACTTTTAGCATCCTGTAGTTTTGGAAAAGGCTCATACTTTTTATTTAAAGGTAAATAACGCAATTTTTTTTGATTTACTTCAAAGCGATATTTTTGAGCATAAGTCTTTTGAATATTCAAATAATTTGTATCAATCGGTTTTGATTCAATCAAAAGAAATTTGTAAATAATGAAGTTATGATGATTTTCTTATTCAGATTTTATATCAATCCAGTTTTCTAAAATATTAATAAGACTATAAGGGGCTATGTAATTGCTTAGTTGATTGCCTGTATCTAAACTTAACCAATCAGCAGAAGGAAGATGAAACTGCCATTCGTAATATTCACTTACAACTGTTGCATTACCTTTTGGAGAATTAATTGTAGAATGAAGATTAAATCCAAACCGTTCGAAAATCCTTAATGCTCGCATGGCATGAAAAATATTGTTTAATGCAGCGGCATAAATAATTTTATTATTTTTTGATTCCTTTATAGATTTAGACTTTTTATCTATATCGGGTTCTGTAAATATTTTACTTCCGTACTTTACTACTTCAATCAAAACAGCTTTGGTATTTTTCACTTTTGCAGAATGTTGACCTGCACGATTTACTTTTCCAGGCTTTGCTCTTTTGCACCATTCATGCACCAAAATATCTGCCATTTCCTTACTTGCAACTACACAGTGAAAGTGAGGATTATATTTTTTTGTCTCAGGATTATAATTGCATTCCAACGATCGAATACCAATAATTTTCAGACCTTTTTTTCTTTGCGATCGTTTTCGCTGCATCTCAATAATTTTTTGAAATTCTCCTATCATAGATTTCATTGCAAGTTGGAGACTGTAAAACGGAACTGACTTAATTGTTAAAGTAACAAAATAAGGATCGGACCAAGTGTTTATTTCAGGCATATATCTGTTTAACACATCAGCCTTTCGATTGGCATTGCAAACAGTACAAAAACGGTTTTTGCAGAACTTTGTAAATATCCGTCCGTTTGCTGTAATAATTTTACTTTGACAATGATATGTATTCCAGTATCCTTTTTTAAGTTCAGGCGAACCAAACTTCGACGATGAATCAATCAAACTTAAACTCATAACTTGCGTTATAAGTTTTCTCTTTGCTTTTTTTTTGACAGTATTATTATTGCTTAATGGAGTTCCGTTTCCTTGAATAATTAAAGCAGGTTTTATTGATCTACTTGTCCCGTTTTGTGCTAATGTATAGATAACCCCCTGCCCAAACTTTACAGAATGTTGATTTGCATTCATGTTATAAGGGTTTACGGGAAATAAATTTTGATGCTTCGATTTCTACTTCTGAGACGGTTTTTTTGCGGCCTGTCTTGATCCAATCAGTTAATTCTTTAGTACTGAAATAAAGCCGCTTACCTTTTTTCATGCAGGGTATTTGTGAACGGCTAACAAGACCGTAAATAGTTGGAACACTTAAGCGAAGTATTTCTGCTGCCTGTTGAATCGTTAGCAGGTTATCCGTTTCAATCTGTTGTGAGTTGGCGTTTTGAAGAAGTCGCTCAATATTTTCTAACTTAATAAAAAGCAGGTTGATTGCTTTAGGCAATTGTTCAAATGTAATTTCCATAACAACATTATTTTAATTGATAATGCTGCAATTTTATCTGGGGCATTTAGGGGCAACTATAGGGGAGTACGCCCTATTTTAATTTTTGATATGCAATCTTTACATCTTCTTTATAAAGATGCGCTGTGTAACGTTCTTTGTTTTCTGTAGTATTTTTCAATAGTGAACTAATATTGCCTTTGACAGTTCGTTCACCTGTATTGAGCCATTTTGCAATTTCTTTGTTTAGCAGATATTTTGTTTGAAAATATTCTTTTTGTAAATGATCAAAAAATCCTAAAAAGTCAAACATTGCTATTACAAACGGAAGCTTATTTGAAACGATTAATTCAATTAAATTTTCAAGTGCACTGGTTGATAATTTTTTTGTTGATGGTAAAGTTGCAAAGCCATGTTCTGTTAATATTTCTTTCAATTTTATTGAGATTGAATCGTTGATTTTAATTTCAGAACCATTTATTAACGGCGCAATTTCTTCCATGAATTTTTTTTCATCTTCAAACCATTCATTTAAAATTTTTTTGTATCTAACTTCCTCATTTTGCCAACTTACTTTATAACCCTCTTTTAACTTAAGCTTTCGACTATTAATAACTAATTCAATTTTAAGCTTATTAGCATCTGTAATCAAACCTTTCTCAAAAAAAGATGCACCGTTTATTTGAGTTAATAAATTATTGGTTAGGTCGACTAAAGAGTCAATTAGACTTTCTTTGTTATGTGTTTTCACAGATGAAATACCGAGATAAGAATTTAATTTTGGAACGCCGTTTAAAATAGGAAATTGCTTCTGGTAAAAATCTTTCAAATTTTGGAAATAAGAAAGATCAAAAGGAAAAATTTCTAACCATTTTTCATATACATTATACATTTCATTAAATCCTGATTGTGAGTCGGTTTTTGGAACATAATAATTATCAATATAACCTAGTAGTATTTTAATTTTTTCTTTAGCAATTGCTGACTTCACTTCTTTAGATTTAAACCATTCTTTCAAATCAGTAAAGTAGTAATGAAGTCCAATAGCAGGTTGACCAAAGCTCCAAGCATTATATTCTATATAATCGGTTATTTGATCATACCAGTCTTCTTTATCATGTTTCATAGTTATGAGGTAACATGAATAAGAAATTTGTGTAACTATCTTTAACGGAACGCCTCTGTATTCTTCTTTATTAAACCACCATTTAGCAGCCATTTCACGATGGGCTGGACAACAATTTGGAAATTTTTCATACCATTTGATAGCGTTTTCAAATATATTAATATGATAAGGACAGCAAAATGGAAATTGAGCTTTAGTTTTTTCATCTATTGGCACGGTATAACCTTCTGTAGGGAGAACTGTAAATGGAAAAAGTCGAAAATCATTAGCGTCAATTTCAATAAATGGTTTTGTCATTTGTAAAAAGTTTCTTAGTGTTAACCAAAGAAAATTATAAGTGCAAAGACATTTTATCAGCAGCTTCTCTTTTAGTTTTATCAATAATTTTTGCATAAACTTGTGTAGTATGCAAATCTTTATGACCAAGCATTTTTGACACTGTATAAATATCTGTTCCCAATGTTAATTGTATTGTTGCAAAAGTATGTCTGAAACTATGAAAAGTAATTTTTCTATAAATACCTGCTTTATAAACCCATTCTTGCAACTTTTGATTTTGCCAAGCGCTATATAACATTTTTGGAAAAACTTTTGAGTTGGAATCTCCCATAATTCCTAATAATTTATAAGCCTCTTCCGAAATAGGAAGTGTTTCAACTCCCTTTGTTTTCTTCTGTGTAAAATGAATTGAATAACCATTCTTTTCATTTCCTTGCACTTCATGCCAAAGAAGCTTTTCAATATCGCTATATCTTAAACCTGTTAATGCTGAAAATAAAGCAGCCCTTTTAAGAACAGGCAAGTCGCAATCTTTAGTTGCCAATAAACGCAACTCGTCATAAGTCAAATATTCCCTTCTTGTCTCAACCTTTTTTATACTTTGTACTTGTGATGAATAATCTTGTTCTAATAATTTATCTTTAAAAGCTTTTTTCATTACTCTTTTAAAGACATTGAAATAATTAACAGCGGAATTATTCGCAAGCTGTTTTTTTGTTTCTACGAATGTTACAGATTGAAGTACATAATCCTTAAAATCTAAGCAGAAGTTTTCGGTTATATCTTTTACAACACACTTACCATCTGTAAATTTGTATAAATAATTATAAACGCTAATCCACTGATTCTTGTCTCCATTTCGTGTGTTTTTGTGATTGTCTGCTAAAGTTTTAAAATAAGCAAGGAAATCGTTTCCACCATTATCTTTTTTAAGAAAACCATAATCTTCATCCTGTATTTGAAGTTGACGTTGTGCCTTTATATTTTCGGCTAATGACAAAGTTTTTTTATTGTGCTCTTTCTCAATAGGAGAAAGCCTTAATTTTTTTGGCTTTTTATACTTGTCTAAAATCGGACACAGCTTTTTCATAGCGTCTCCTTTTTCGTTTAAGTAAATTACTTCTTCAAATTCAATTTCGTTATGTATATACAATTCTAAAAATTGCCGTCTGGTTAATTTTCCATTTTGAGGATTAATAATAGGCGGGTAGAAATCGAGATATAAAGCTTGCCTACCTTTTGAAATTGGTTTAGTTCTTAATGTAACTTTCATTGATTAAAATTTTGTACCTCAAATTTTTTTTCGCATCTAAAAGTACAAATGAGGTACAAAAAGATACAAAATAACAACATAAAAATACAAAACAAATATAAATCAAAGGCATAAAAAAACCCCTATTTATAGGGGTTTACAGCGATTTATTATCAATATCTTATTTATTTAATTTTTAGGCTTCAGTTTATCTTTAAAAACTTTCTCAAACTTTTCAACCTTTGGGCGGATTACCATGGAGCAATAGGGTTGTGAACCATGCAAACGAAAATAATCCTGGTGATAATTTTCTGCAGGATAAAATTTTGTAAATGGTGTAATTTCTGTAACAACAGGATTGCTGTAGGCACCGCTTTTTGTTAACTCGGCTTTATAATGTTCTGCCTTTTGTTTCTGTTCTGCATTGTGATAAAAAATTGCGCTGCGGTATTGTGTGCCAACGTCATTTCCCTGGCGATTTAATGTTGTTGGATCATGTGCTTCCCAAAATACTTCAAGCAATTCATCGAACGTTATTACTTTCGGATCGTAGACAATTTGCAGGCATTCTGCATGCCCTGTTTCTCCTGTGCAAACGGCTTCGTAAGATGGATTGGCAACTGTTCCGCCGGAGTAACCGGATGTTGCTTTTAATACACCTTTCAATTCCTGGAATACGGCTTCGGTGCACCAGAAACATCCGGTTGCAAATGTTGCCGTATCTGTTTTTAAACCAGCGGGAATTTTTACATCAGCCAAAACTATATTTTCTTTTGGCGAATCTGAACATGAACTTACTGTTATTAATAGCGACGTTACAATTGATAAAAAGCTCATAAATTTCATATTTATTTTTCGTTGTAAATGTAGTTTCATATACGTGCAATTTACTGCCGGCCGATGTTTCAGCAGTGTAAGCTGAATGACAATTTTATGTTTTACATCTTCATTAACAAAATTACTTTTTTGAAAAAATGGAACGCAGATTCGTTATAATTTGTATGATAAGATATCATCAAAGAAAATTATCACGAGTAAAAAAATCTGCATTCTTTTTGTATGATGATATTAATAACAACTGCAAACTAAAATTGTTATCTTTAATACAACAGATTTATTAATAAAAATCAACCTCTTTAAAATGAATAACAGAGACAGCAGCATTCTTTATTTAATTTTAGGTTTGTATTCATTAATGGTTAGCTGGTATTACAATCATAATCTTCTTTATTTAATTATCCATTATATTTTCTGGCCAATTTATTTATTGTATGAATTGCTCACCGGCCATCTTTCTCACAACATGTGGAAGGAAATTCCTTTGTCTTATTTTAAATGATAAATTGAAACTCAAAAGTTGAACGGAGCGTCGCCAATGAAGATCAATTGGTATACCTTTGCTTGGCAAAACATTAATGGTAATTGGTGAATATTATTGACCATTTATCATTCACCATTGACGACAAACATCATTAATAAAATAAGAGTTTCGAGGATCAGCTATGAGAATTTTTCCGGAATCAGCATTATTACAATTGGAATTTGATAAGGTGAAAGCCTTGCTGGCGGCACATTGCAGAACAGAATATGCAAAATTGAAAGCAGAAAATTTACGCATACACACACGCAAAGATTATATTGAATTAGAATTGCGGCAAACGCATGAATTTAAATTTTTGGTACAAAACGGCCAGTATTTTCCGACTGATTATATTTTAAATTTAGCAAAAGAACTACAACTGCTCAGCATTTCCGGCGCTGCATTAACGGGCGATCAATTTATGCAAATACGCAAGCTTGCAGAAAATATGCAAAGCATTTTTCGTTGGTTTGATACGGAGAGAAAAATTGCATATCCATCATTAACAAAAGTGATTTCAGAAACCCGGTATGAAAAAATTATTATACAATTAATTGATGAAATACTTGATGAAAGTGGCAGCGTGCGCGACAATGCATCGAAAGAATTGAGCGAAATAAGAATGGGTTTATACCGCAAGCGGAACGAGTTGCGGCGCATGTTTGACAGGATTTTATCAAAGCTCAACAAAGCAGGTTATGCCGCAGATATTGAAGAAGCATTTTTAAACGGAAGAAGAGTTGTTGCCATTTTTGCGGAACATAAAAGACAAGTAAAAGGAATTTTACACGGCGAAAGTGACACGCGAAAAACGTCTTTTATTGAACCGGAAGAAACGATTGGTTTGAACAATGATATTTTTTCGCTGGAACATTCTGAAACCCGCGAAGTGTATAGAATACTTCGTGAACTTACTTCGAAATTATCTGTGCATGCAACCTTATTAAAAACGTATCATGATATTTTAGGCGAGTATGATTTTATTAATGCAAAAGCAAAACTCGCGATGGATGTGCATGGAAATTTTCCGCAGTTGCATGATAAAGCAATTGTTCATTTAAAAGATGCGTATCATCCTTTGTTGTATTTATACAATCAACGCAATAAAAAACCAACAATTCCAACCAATATAGAATTGAATGAGAAGAACAGAATCCTCGTTATTTCTGGCCCAAACGCAGGTGGAAAAACGGTGACGATGAAAACAGTTGGCCTACTGCAACTGATGATACAAAGTGGTTTATTAATACCAGTTCATCCCGATTCTGAAATGGGGATTTTTAAACAAATAATGATTCACATTGGCGATACACAAAGTTTAGAATTTGAATTAAGCACATACAGTTCGCATTTAAAAAACATGAAGCATTTTATGGAAAATGCAAATGGAAAAACACTGTTTTTTATTGATGAATTGGGAAGCGGAAGTGATCCAAATCTCGGTGGCGCTTTTGCAGAAGTTATTTTAGAAGAGCTTGTAAAAAAACATGCGTTCGGAATTGTTACCACGCATTATTTGAATTTAAAAGTGATGGCCAATAAAACATCGGGCATTATTAATGGCGCAATGGCTTTTGATGAAAAAAATTTAATGCCATTATATAAATTGATAATCGGCAAGCCCGGAAGTTCATACACATTTTCCATTGCAGAAAGAATTGGATTGGAACCAAGATTAATAAGCCGTGCAAGGGATTTGGTGGAAGAAGATCATTTTCGTTTGGATAAATTATTAAACCGTACAGAACAGGATTTGCAAAGTATTGAAAAAGAAAAAAAGGAATTGCAAAAACTGATGAAAGAAAATGAACGCCTGAAAAAAGAAATGGAAATTCTTATTAATAAAGAACGCCACGCGCAACAGGTTGAAATCTTAAAACAACAAAATAAAATTTCGGAAGACAGGATTATTTACCTGAAAGAAATGGAAAGAAAATTAAAACAAATAATTTTCGACTGGCGAAAATCTGATGATAAAAGCGATGTAATAAAACAAATGCAGGCACTATTATTTAAACAAAAAGAAAAACAAGGCAACGAAAAAGTAAAAAAGAAATTCGATCTAAAATACCAGGAAGTTGGCGGCGATGCACAAGTTGGCGATAAAGTGATGATGAAAAAAAATCACCAGGTCGGCACATTAAAAGAAGTGCGCGGAAAAAAAGCAGTTGTGCAATTGGGATTAATACCGATAACCGTTGATATGATTGATTTGCTTGTTGTGCGCGATAAACCGATAGAAGAAAATGTTAGTTAGTTTGTAATGCAGCAAAACCTCTGTGATTAAAAAATTAATCGACATTATACATTTTAAAACAAATCAGATAGTTCTTCTTAATTTCATTTTCTAAAAAATAAATATGCAAACACAAACGGAGTTAGTAGTAAAGATGATCGTAGACGCATGGAACACACAAAATAAACGCGTTGATAAATTGATTAATACACTTGCGGAAGAACAATTGCGCGGAGAAACTTCACCAGGAAGAAACAGTGGCATTTATTTAGCAGGCCATTTAATTGCAGTAAGCGACGGGCTTTTTCCGATACTTGGCTGGGGAGAAAAATTGCATCCGGAACTGGAAAATATTTTCTTGAAAAATTCAGATAAATCAGGATTGGAAAAACCTTCTTTGGATGAATTGAAAAAATACTGGAATGAAATCAATGCAAAAATTGCGGAGCATATTAATGCAATGAAACCCGAAGATTGGTTTGAAAAACACACAGCCGTTTCTGCAGAAGATTTTGCAAAAGAACCGCATAGAAATAAATTGAATTTATTAATCAACAGAACAAACCATACAAGTTATCATTTGGGGCAGTTGGTTTATTTGGAGAAGAAATAAAAAATTAATAATAAAGTTTTATTAAACATTGATGAACCCAAAACAAATAGCTGCAGACAAAGCAGTTTCTTTTATTGAAAATGGAATGATAATTGGGCTGGGCACGGGAACCACGGCTTATTGGGCTATTGCACGGCTTGGAGAAAAAATAAAAAATAAAGAATTGGATATAAAAGCGATTGCCACTTCAACAGGTTCTGAAAAACAAGCGCGTGAAGTTGGCATTCCGATTTTAAGTTTTGCAGAAATTGATCAAATTGATATTACCATTGATGGCGCCGATGAAGCAGATGAAAATTTACATTTAATAAAAGGCGGCGGCGGCGCATTGTTGCGCGAAAAAATTGTTGCGTCTAACAGCAAAAAATTAATAATAATTGCAGATGAAAGTAAACTGGTAAAACATCTTGGTAAATTTTCATTGCCTGTTGAAGTCGTTGTTTTCGGTTGGGAAAAAACTTTTCAAAAACTACAATTATTAGGTTGTGTTCCAAAAGTTAGATTGGAAAATAATAAACCATTTATAACTGATAACAGCAATTATATCATCGATTGCGCATTCAATGAAATACTTGACCCAGCCGAATTACATGAGAAGATTAATGCAATTGTCGGAGTAGTTGAGAATGGGCTTTTTATTAACCTGGCAAGCAAACTCATCGTTGCATACAAAGATGGCGAAGTGAAAATTATTGAGAAATAATTTATTAATATTTCTTTTTCGGATTAAGCGAAGTATGAAATATTGAAATAACCTTGACAAGATTTTTCCTTTTATTTATTATATATATAATTAAAAAGGGAAAAATATTAATAGACGTTTCTTTGTACGATTTGTACTTCGTACCATAACTTTCTGGATTCTGTTCAATCGAATGAATACTTTTAATAATCTCATTCAGAAAACGATCGCCCAAGCCTTGTTGTCTTTCTTCATACCAATTCCATGCTTCAATAATTTCTTTTTGTGCCCGCGTGGATAAAATCGCAGTGTAAGCAAGTTGTTTATCCATACTTTTTTTTGCGGAGTTTACTTATTGATGTTTCCAGCTCACTAATGGTTACGCCCTTATCTGTTCCATTTTCGAGCGCTTTGGAACGATCATCAAGTTCTTTCACAAAAGCATTATTTTTCCACCATTTATTTGTGATATTGATATCGTCTTCAAGCAAGTTATAAATAGCATGTAATTTTTTTTCATCTGCAACCCTGATGAAATCATATAACTTATTACGAATTTCTAATGCTGAATCACTCATGTGTCAAATTTACAAAAATGGATAGATATTTATACATTACCATCTATAAAATCTGCGTTCTATTTTATTGTCTTAATAATCCACAAAATCCAAAAATTTAAATTCAAACAATACTTTTCATTTTTAAATAAACTCCATTCGTCCAGCCAAAGCCATCTTGGTTTGGATATTCGCCGCCGCCAGCGTTTGTTTGCGTGTCCATTACATTGTATTTCTCCATCATTTTCCCGGTTTCATTGTACACTTTTTCGCAGTTGGTTGTCGAGTTGGTTTTAATTTGGTTTGCCAATTCAGTTAAGGCATAATTTTGCAAACCTTTATACGTCATCCATTGCAGCGGCGCCCAGCCATTTGGCGCATCCCATTGTTGCCCGGAATTATTAATAGTCGTTATTAATCCGCCATTGTATAAAAATTTTTCTTTAATAACAGCGCCAACTTTTTCAGCTTGCACTGATTCTGAAATATTAAAAAATAATGGGTAAGTTGCCGCAAGTGTATAAGCGTTGCAAATGGATTTATTGATATGATTATAGTCAAAATAAAAACCATTTTTTTCATCCCAGCAATAATCCTGAATTGCTTTTTTTCTATTAATAATTTTTATTTGAAACGATTGTATTAATAATTCATCAGCAACTAATGAATATATTTTTAATAAAATAGTTTCCAAATTCAGCATCAAACAATTTAAATCGACAGGTATTAGATCTGTTGTGTAAATGGTTTCCATATTATGCCCATCAGCAAACCAGCGACTACTAAAATCCCAACCAGATTCAGCAGCAGCGCGGATATGCGTATAAGTGACTGCGGAATTATTTTTTGATTTTTTTGCGATATGAATATCTTCCGTAAATGCTTCTGGCCGCGGAGTTGCATTATCATCCCAAAATCGATTGAGAATATTTCCATCAGGTAATTTTACAACGCGGCGAAATGCGTTTTCTTTTTCATTCAATTTTTCTGAACCATCCATCCAAAAATTATATTCTTTTTCTAATGCAGAACGGTATTGCAAAAATATTTTTTCGCCTTTTTCTTCAGCCAAAATATTTACCATTAATGAAAAAAACGGAGGCTGCGATCTACCTAAATAATAAGTGCGATTTCCATTGGGAATAAACCCGATTTCATTGATCAAATAGGCAAAATTATCAACCATGTTTTGAATGATATCAACATGTTTCGAAACCTGCAAACCAAGCATGGTAAAATAACTGTCCCAATAATAAATTTCGCGAAACCTTCCGCCGGGAACGATATATGAGTGTGGTAAAGGAATTAACGTGCCGCCAATTTCAACCGGTTCTCTTTTTAAAACTTCCCATAAATCTTCGAGATGTTGCGTTATTGGTTTGCTTGCAGATTCATAGCCAGTCGAGGTTTCGGCAGGAAGAATAAAATTTTCACCAACAAATTTTTTCAAATCAAAATTATTTTTTGATTTTTCATTTTCATATTTATTAATAATTTCTTCAGCAAAAAATTTTGGAATACAATCAACGAAAAATTTTGAATCACGAAAAATTTCGGCTGATTGCACGTCTTCATAAAGCGGGCTGATATCTTCTATAAAAAAATATTTTTTCATGGCAACAATTAATCGTTAGAAATAATTAAACAACCTGCGATGCTTTAAATTTTGTTTGTAATCTTTTAAATAAAAATAAAAAAACTACAAGCACTGCCATCGGCAACATTACAAAATAGAAAGCTGTTTTGCCACCATAAGCCTGAAAAATATGGCCAGTAAGAATAGATCCTGTCGTTCCACCAATGGCAGAAAAAACAATAATAAGCCCAGACATTAATCCATGTTTTTTTACCGGAAGTGTGCTAAGAATTACAGAATTAATTGCAGGATAAATTGGCGCAATTAGTATTCCTATTAATGGTAAAATAAATGCAACTATTGGTGCATGCCCCCAGCTTGTAACGCTTGCCCCTGTTGGTGTTGAAGGCATATTTGAAATGGCAAGAAATAATAAAGTGCCTGCGGAAATTAAACAGATTAATAAAAAAACAAGCCATTGAATTTTACGTAAAACAACTCCGGCTATAAACCTTCCAACCGCAGTTGAAGCCGCTAATATGCTGCTCATTTGAATGCTTAAAACTATTGAGAAATTAAATACTTTTTTATTGAACGTTGGCAACCACGACATGATGCTTTGTTCAATCATTACATAAATAAATGCGCTTACAATAAAAACCAAAACGATTGGTGTAATTGCAAGTTTTATCATGTCGCCAAATTCGCTTATTAATGATTTTGTTTCATCGGGTTTGATAGATGATTCATCAAGTGGCGCACTCAATAATAATAGAAATGCGATAACAGAAATGCCGCCGAGTAAATAATAAACATTAAGCCATGATGTTGACGCAGGGTTTTTTTCATCAACAAAAGCGCTGAAAATAAAATAGCCGGATAAAATACCAACCATGAAAAATGATTCTAAAAAATTCATCAAGCTGATGTGTTCTTTTTCATTTTTTGTAACCAAACCAATGGTGCTATAAACAGACATTTTTATTAATGCAAAGCTGGAACCTACAGCAGCAAACAACAATTTTGTTGTTCCAAAACTTGCAGTGAATGGCATGATAAAACAAACGATGCCGATGAAACCAAGTGCAATAAGCATCGCATTTTTATAACCGATACGCGTAATGTAAGATGATATTAAAAATGAAACAATGGCAATGCTTAAATCTTTAAATGCTTCAAGTATAGATGCAGCGCCTTCTGCAACGCCAAAATTATTTTGCACTTCAAGAATTACCGTACCAACGCTGTTTAATAAAATGGCAAAAACGAAATAGTTTAAGAAAAGGGATAGTTTAATCTTCCAGTTGTGCATGTGTTTTGGGTTTATGGCGGTGTAAAAGCAATTGTTCAGAAAGATAAGTTTTTTCTTTCGAATATTTTATTGGCTTGCACATCATTTCAACAGTCGTGCATGTTTATAATGATGATGTAAATAGCAAACTTTTATTTCTTACATTCATAATCCTGTTCACTGTTTATGTAAAAATTATTAATGAATATTCTCATCGTTTTATTTTGCATTATCGTTTTAGTGTTGCTGATTACGTGGGCAAAAATAAATGCGTTTTTGGCATTGCTGTTAACTTCTATACTCACAGGATTGTTGCTGGGCATACCTTTGAGCGGCATCACGCAATCAGTTCAAAAAGGAATTGGCGATACATTGGGTTCGCTCGTTGTAATTATTTCATTAGGTGCAATGCTCGGAAAACTGGTGGCAGAAAGTGGCGCCGCGCAACAAATTGCAACTATGATGATGAATTTATTTGGCGAAAAATATATTCAATGGGCTTTAATGGCAACAGGTTTTATTATTGGCATTCCGTTATTTTATAATGTTGGTTTTGTATTAATGGTTCCGTTAATTTTTTCAGTCGTGTATCAATATAAATTACCTGCAGTTTATATTGGTTTGCCAATGCTCGCATCGTTGTCTGTAACGCATGGTTTTTTGCCGCCGCATCCATCGCCGGTTGCACTGGTTGCACAATTGCATGCGAATATGGGTGTCACATTAATGTATGGAATATTGCTAGCCGTGCCCGCAGTTATTATTGCAGGGCCGTTGTTCAGCAGTTCTTTAAAAAACATAAAAGCCTTGCCACTAAAGGCTTTCGAAGCAAAACATTTGGAAGCATCTGAATTGCCCGGCGCTTCAAATAGTTTTTTCACCGCATTATTGCCGGTTGTTTTATTAATAATAACCAGTTTATTTTCTTCTTTAATAAATCAAAAAACACTGCTTCATACCATCATATTAATTATTTCAGATCCATCAATTGTTATGTTGATTGCATTGATATTTGCAACATTTTCATTTGGCATTTTTCAAAATAAATCAATGAAAGAAGTGATGAATATTTATGGCGATGCAATAAAAGATGTTGCTATGATTTTATTAATCATCGGTGGTTCCGGTGCATTGAAACAAGTATTAATTGATAGCGGCGTGAGCAACCAGATTGCAACTGTTTTGCAAAGCATGCAAATTCATCCTTTAATATTAGCATGGTTAATAGCAGCTATAATCCGCGTCTGCATTGGTTCTGCAACGATTGCAGGATTAACGACTGCAGGAATTATTGCGCCAATGATGCCGATGCTTCATGTTCATCCGAGCTTAATGGTTTTATCAATCGGCGCGGGAAGTTTAATGTTTTCTCATGTTAATGATCCTGGCTTCTGGATGTTTAAAGAATATTTTAATTTAACGATGAAAGAAACAATTCGTTCGTGGTCGTTAATGGAAACAATTGTTTCGACAGTTGGATTGATTGGTGTGATGATTTTAAATTTTTTCATTTAAAAAATATACAATGTCGGCAGAACAAAATTTAATTGATCTCGAAATAATATTACCGCCTGCGCCACCACTTGGCGGCATTTATAAACCGTGCCTTGTCGATGGAAAATATTTATACGTTTCCGGCCACGGCCCTTATCAAAATGACGGCACATTAATAAAAGGAAAATTGGGAAAAGATTTGGATGCAGAAGAAGGAAAACTTGCTGCGCGGCAAACCGGGCTCGCAATTTTATCAAGCATAAAAACGCATTTCGGAAGTTTGGATAAAGTAAAAAGATTAATAAAATTATTGGGAATGGTTAATGCTGTTCCGGAGTTTGAAAAACATCCTTTTGTAATAAATGGTTGCAGTGAATTGTTTGCGCAGGTTTGGGGAAATGATGATGGCGTTGGCGTAAGAAGCGCTGTGGGCTTCGGTTCTCTGCCAAATAATATTGCCGTTGAAATTGAAGTTTTGTTAGAAATTTATTAATGTATTGTATTTATGAATGGAAAAAATAATTGGTATACCATTAATAATATCAATGAAATTGATTCACCAGCATTGGTGGTTTATATTGATCGGGTGAAAGAAAATATTTCTACATTAATAAATATGATTGATGATGTGAGCCGTTTGCGACCACACGTAAAAACGCATAAAATAAAAGAAGCAACTTTATTATTAATAGAAGCCGGAGTAAATAAATTTAAGTGTGCAACAATTGCAGAAGCAGAAATGCTTGGCATGTGCAGCGCAAAAGATGTATTGCTCGCATATCAACCAATCGGGCCGAAGCTGAAACGGTTTGTTGATGTAATAAAAAAATATCCGCAAACAAAATATTCATGTCTTGTTGATAATAAAATTGCGGCTGAAGAAATGAATAAAGTTTTTGCTGAAAATAATTTAACCGTAAATATTTTTATTGATTTAAACGTTGGCCAAAACCGCACTGGCATTGTGCCTGGCGATGAAGCCCTTGATTTATATATTTATTGCGCTTCGTTAAAAAATATAAAACCAATTGGCCTGCATGCGTATGATGGCCACATCCGCGATGTTGATTTTGATGCACGCAAACAAAAATGTGATGAAGCTTTTTTATTGGTTGAAAAAATGCAGCAGCAATTAAAACTAAAAGGGTTTGCCGAACCTATAATTATCGCTGGCGGTTCGCCAACTTTTTCTATTCATTCAAAAAGAAAAAATATTGAATGCAGCCCGGGAACTTTTATTTTTTGGGATAAAGGCTATTTAGATTTATGCCCTGAACAAAATTTTATTCCGGCTGCTCTAGTAATAACACGGATTATTTCATTGCCCACCAAAATCACGCTCTGCCTTGATCTTGGCCACAAATCTGTTGCAGCAGAAAACGCAATTAACAAGCGCGTTTATTTTTTAAATGCACCGGAATTAAAAGCCGCCGGACAAAGTGAAGAACATTTAATTGTTGAAGCCGGCGAAAACCATCATTACAAAGTGGGTGATATTTTATACGGATTACCCATTCATATTTGCCCTACAATTGCTTTGTATGAAAGGGCAATTGTGATTGAAAATAATACTGCAAAAGGGGAGTGGCGTATAATAGCAAGGGACAGAAAAATTACTGTATAATTTCTGCCCCTTATTAATAAATGAATAAATGTTCATTATTGATTACATGCTTGAATGCAGATAATCTTTTAAATGCGAAATAGTTTCTTCGTGCGTAAGAATTGTTTCCCTCACCAAATCATTAATAGAAATAATTCCGCTTAATAATTGATTGTCGAAAACCGGCAGGTAACGAATGTTTTTATCAGACATTAATTGCATGCAAAAATCCACTGTATCGTTTGGATTAACGCGTGGAAGATCGTCCGACATAATTTCTGAAACCTGCGTGTGTGTTGAAGATTTACCTTTCAAAATTACTTTCCTGGAATAATCGCGTTCAGTCATAATCCCAAGATATTTATTATCATCCATCACCATTACGGAACCAATGTTTTGATCAGCCATAATTTTCAACGCATCTAAAACGGTTGTGTCAGATGTAACAGAAGTAATCCTGCTTCCTTTGTGAATAAGAATGTCGGCAACTTTTTTCATAATGCAATTTTTGGTGAGTAATCGTTTACTGTAAAATACAATATTTATTAATAGAAAAATAATTTTATTTAATATGATACAACCATTCGCTGGCGCGGCTTTCAGCGTTATTTTATTAATACATTAATTCAATTAGTGGTTTTACTGATTATTAATAAGCAAACAAAATGAAAATATTTTTTGCAAAAAAATATTTAAAATGCGTTTTAATTTTTATAAAAATCAAACAGCGTTGCCAACATTAATAAAAAAAATAAACAACAAATTTATTATTGAATTTGATAAAGGTTCATTCGATAATTGGTGCGTTTATTTATCAAAACAAAATAAACCAAGATATGCACCAAAAGACGTTGAATATTTTTCTGCGTTGAAAAAATTAGGTGACAAACATCTTTCTCAAAAAATTTATGATGATTTTTTATTGTATTACAATCACACAACAAAAAATATAAGCAAAAAAGTTTTGCGGATTATTACAGAAATTTCTGAAACGTATAAGGAAGATGCAGAAGAAGTTGATATGTGGTTTTCGGTAATTTATGCAGGCATGGTTGCAGAAGAAAATAAAGAAAATGCAATGCTTGGAAAACGTATTAAACGGCTGGGAATGCACCAACTTTTGTGTGAAAATATGGAAGTGCAAAAAGCCGCCAATTTTTCGCGCAAGCCCGAAAATTATAATGGCGTTTGGTGGAAATATTTAGATAGATTGATGAAACAAAGAAATTTTTAAACGCAATAGTCGCCAACTATTTTTTATAATTCGATATTAATAATTCAAAAATTTCTCCACGCTTTGTTGCGTTAGAATTGATGCTGCGCCTTGCTTTCACGCGATTAATAAAAATGGAATCGCCTTTATATAATTCATCAAAGAAATGATCTTCCGCATTATTATTTTTTGTATCTGAGTTGCTTAGCAACCACATAATTTTTTTCGCACTCAATGTATCACAAAATGTTTTCAACCTTTTTTGTTCTTCATCATCAAAACTTTCTTTTGCATATTTATTAAAAGAAGAAGTTTTGCTGATTGGTTTATAAGGCGGGTCAAAATAAAAAAAACTTTCGCCAGTTATATGCTTCAACGTTTCTGTATAATCGCCATGTAAAATTTTTACTTTTTGCAAAAGTTTATTAACAGCAATAATATTTTCTTCGTCACAAATTTTCGGGTTTTCATATCTTCCAAATGGCACATTAAATTTATTATTACTGTTCACTCTGTACAAACCATTAAAGCAGGTTTTATTTAAAAAAATAAGCAACGCACTGTTATTAATATCGTTTAAATTTCGTGCATTAAAATTGTCTCTTTTTTCTAAAAAATATAATTTTTTTTCAGCTTCATTTTTTAAAGAAAAATATTTTTTTTGAATTACATCAAGTTGATTTATTATTAAGCCAGGTTCCTTTTTAATCGAAATGTATGCTTTAACCAAATCAATATTTATATCATTAATAATTGCTTTTTTTATATTGGGATAATGTTGTAAAACCCGCAACAGCACTGCACCGCTGCCAATAAAGGGTTCAACGTAAGTGAAGTTTTTTAGCGACTTTAATTTTTCCGGCAAAGCAGTTTCTATCACATTTATTAACTGGCTTTTTCCGCCGGCCCATTTCAAAAAAGGTTTTGCAAGTACAATGTTTTTTAATTCCATTTTGTTTTTGCATCATTGCATTTCAATGCAATAATTTATTATTTTAAAAACAAAAATAAGTGAGTAGAAATTTATAATTGTAAATATAATTTGGCTTAAATTTTTTTGTAGTTATCAGCAGCGTTATCTTTTTTTCAACCTTATTTTTTTCACCGCAGAATAATTTATTTCACCATCTAAGCCAACCATTTTCAAACGATAAAATAAAATGGTGCTCATTACTGCTTCCACTTTATCAGGAAATTTATATTTTCTCTTTGGCACTTTAATATTTTGTTCCGTAAAAATAATGGCTTCATCATCAAAATTATTTTCATCAATACTTCGTTGCACCACAAAATGGCTCAGTGTATTTTCGGCCGAAGTCGACCAACTCAACATCACCGTTTTACCACTTTTATTTTTTGCTTCGAACGATAATAAAAAAGTTTGTGGTAATAATTTTTTCAATGAAAAATATTCCTGCGGAAAACAAAACAGTTGCATTAATAAAAAAGCAGTTAGTAAAATTGCGGGGCGCATAATTGTAATACAAAGATGCTATTCGTTTTTTTATAAGTAAATAAGTGGAAACGATTAATGCAATTTTGATAACATTTTTAAATTCATCGCATTAAATTTTTGTCCAAGCAATCGAATTTCTATTAAGCACCTGTTGCGTCGCACACTTGTACATTTAATTCTTTATTCATCGCCTTAACTATGTGCAACGTTATTAAATTAACAACAAAAATTTGACAGATGGGTGAAAGCGTTAAATAATTATTAGGTATAAATATTTATCTTAAAAAGTAATAAATTGCTTCGTCATTTTTCAAAATACGTTCAATATGCAAAACGATTTAGTCGCGTTAAGCCCTACAACACGCTTCTCCAACCGTGTTGAAAATTATGTGAAATACAGGCCGTCATATCCGGAAGCAATTATAACTTTTCTTGAAAAAAATATTGGTTTGCAAAAAGAAAACCGGATCGTTGATATCGGTTCCGGCACTGGTTTATTTTCTGAATTGTTTTTAAAAAATGGTTATGCTGTTATTGGCATTGAACCCAATAACGACATGCGTAAAGAAGGTGAAAAAAAGCTCGGCCAATATCCTGATTTTACAAGCATTAATCATCGCGCAGAAGAAACAGGTTTGCGAAGCAACAGTATTAATTTAATTACGGTTGCACAAGCGTTTCATTGGATGGAACCTGTTGCTACAAAAAAAGAATTCCTGAGGATTTTAAAACCCGGCGGCCATATTGTTATTGCATATAATTTGCGGTTGTCTCATACGCCGTTTTTAAGAGCTTATGAAAATTTAAAAGCAAAGTTTGGCGACGATTACCATGCAACAAAAAATGTAAATGATGAATCTGTCAAAGCTTTTTATAATCCGATGGAAATGAAAATTCAGCAATTTGATAATATGCAAATGCTGGACTTTGATGCATTGAAAGGGCAGTTATTATCATCTTCATATATTCCGCTGCCAGGCCACGTTACATACAATGATATGATTACTGATTTGGCAAAACTATTTGTTGATTATAACAAAAATGGTTTTGTAAAAATGGAATACGAAACAAAGTTGTATTATAATGCGTGATATTAATTAAAAAGTAAAAAGTAAAAAACAAAAAGTAAAAAATCAGAATTATCAAATCAGAAATCAGCATTTTATTCTCATTCATACTTTTTAAATATTGAACTTGCTACGTGGCCACCAAAACCAAAAGTATTATTAAGTACATAATTTACTTTTGTAGAAACAGGTTTTCCTAAAACAATATTTAATCCTTCCGGTATAGCTTCATCTAAATTTTCAGTGTTAATAGTCGGTGGAATAATATCATGTTTCACGCTAAGCACGCTGATAATACTTTCAATAGCGCCGGCAGCGCCAAGCAAATGGCCCGTCATAGATTTTGTTCCACTTATATAAACCGGCAAATCTTTAAATATTTTTTTTACACCAATCAATTCACTGATATCGCCAAGGCCGGTTGATGTTGCATGCGCATTAATATAATTTATTTTATCAGCATTAATGTTCGCATCAGCTAAAGCCTTTTCCATACCAAGCGCGGCGCCCAAACCTTCAGGGTGCGTGCCTGTTAAATGATATGCATCGGCAGCCATTCCGCCGCCCACAATTTCTGCATGAATAATTGCGCCGCGTTTTACTGCATGTTCATATTCTTCAAGTATTAATGCGCCAGCGCCTTCGCCCATTACAAAACCATCACGATCTTTATCAAACGGCCTTGATGCATGTAAATAATTTTCATTGTTTTTTGACAATGCCTGCGCTGCATTAAAACCACCAACAGATGCATGCGTTACAGCAGCTTCCGATCCACCAGCAACCATTATTGTTGCCTTGCCCAAACGTATTGTATCAAACGCATTAATAAGCGCGGTGTTGGATGATGCACATGCAGAAACCGTACAATAATTTGGCCCATATAATTTATGGCGAATAGAAATTACACCCGCAGCAATATCAACAATCATCTTCGGAATAAAGTATGGATTGAATCGCGGCGTGCCATCGCCGCCATTAAATTCACGCAACTGTTCTTCAAACGTACTTATACCACCATTGCCTGACGCCCAGATTACGCCTACTTCGTAGCGTTCTGTTTCCGGCATTTTTTCAAAATCCAGGCCTGCATCTTTAATTGCTTCATCAGTTGCAGCAATTGCATATTGTGTATATAAATCGTATTTCTTAATTTCTTTTTTATCAATAAAATCTGTTGCAACAAAATTTTTTACTTCGCATGCAAAGTGTGTTTTAAATTTTGTGGTGTCAAATTTTGTAATCGGGCCGGCGCCGCTTTTTCCTGCAGTAATATTTTGCCAAAATTCTGCTACAGTATTTCCCAACGGTGTTATTGCGCCAAGGCCGGTTACTACAACTCTTTTCATAATTTCTTTTTTAAATAATTAATTCTTATTTATTAATAAGAGGTTTATATTTTTTCAAGTTGCAAATCTTAAAACGTTTTTCTGACAATTCAAAAAAAACGTAATCGTTTATTAATAACTATTGTTGATTTTATTTTTTATCGCAAATAAAAATTTCATTCATTTTCAAATTTGCACATCTCAAATTTTCAAATTTTATTGTCCGATCTTTTAGTTCATTAATCATCACCAGTTGCGTCGCACACTTTTACTTTTAGTTCTTCATTGAGCGGATACAAAATGTAAAATAAGAATGTAAAATTTAAAATGTAAAAGTGAAATACAAAATGTGAAATGAAAATGATTTACTTCATCATTTTATTTTTTATTAATTCTATAGAAAGTGGTTAAACAAAAACAGAAAATTTTATAAAGAAGTTTTTAATTTTAATTTTTACTTTTTATTTTTTCCTTTTTTTAAATGATCAATAAAGAACGAAATGCAAAAGTGTGCGACGCCAATGAAGCTTAATTATTAATCAAATGCCTGGACAAACAATATTATTTTTAAAATTTTTGCAATAATATTTCATCAAAAATTTATTAATAATCGTGTGAAGATGCCAAATTCCGGATTTTCAGGTTTTCCTATTATTTTTCCACATTTTCCAATCTTTAATTCTTTCTTTCTATAAGTCAATAAAAACATATAGTTTTACCGAAAATATTTATATCATGAACCTTTTTGTAGCGGGCTTACCGTTTAATGTAAACGACCAGGAATTAAAAGAAATTTTTGAAGAATACGGCGAAGTTAGTTCTGCCAAAGTTATTCTTGACAGAGAAACCGGAAAAAGCAGAGGATTTGGCTTTGTGGACATGCCGGGCAAAGAAGACTCAGAAAAAGCGTTAAAAGCTTTGGATGGTGCTGATTTGGAAGGAAGGACACTTGCTGTAAAAGTTGCTGAAGACAGGAAAAGCGGCGGTGGCGGCGGTGGTGGATATCGCGGCGGCGGAAGCGGCGGCGGTGGTGGATATCGCGGTGGAAATGGCGGCGGCGGCGGAAACAGGGATCGCAACCGGTATTAATCTTTTTAATTAAGGTATTTCTTCGTTTATACGAGGCTGTAAATTAAATGGTATTTGATGGTTCTTAACAGGATCTGCAATGCAGTTTTTTTTACAGCCTTTTTATTGTGCCTGTTACAAGCTGATTTTTGATTAATAAGTTAATTCCCTTTTTAAACTTTCCTAAGAAATAAAAAACTAAAAAATGAAGAAACTGGCTGCAGCAGCATCTTCTGAAACAAAAAATTTTGATGCTTTTTACCATAAAATGATTGAGGATGTTGAAGATTATGCCATATTAATGATTGATAAAAATGGCGTAATAAAAAACTGGAACAAAGGCGCTGAAAAAATAAAAGGATATACTTCAGAAGAAATAGTAGGCAAAAATTTCCGGTTATTTTATACCAAAGAAGATCAGCAAAACAAACTGCCGGAGCTTTTATTAAAAGAAGCCAGGCACAAAGGAAAAGCCATGCATGAAGGCTGGCGCGTTGTAAAAAATGGTGAACGATTTTGGGGCAGTGTAATAATAACTGCGCTGCATGAAAACAAAAAATTAATCGGCTTTACAAAAATTACGCGCAACCTTACTGAAAGAAAATTAGCGATGGAAGATCGCTTTAAAGCAATTATAGATTCGCAGGAAAAAGAACGCAAACAAATTTCTACAGAGTTGCATGATAATGTTGGGCAGGTAATGGCGAGCTGTAAATTATTGCTTGATGCTTTACCTGCAGAAATGAAAGAGAATTTGCTGATAAAAAAATGCAGTGAAAACATCACCAACACAATTCGGGAAATAAGAAATATCAGCCATCGTATTGGCCAGGATATTTTAGTAAGAACAGGGTTGAAGCATGCGGTTAATAGCCTCGCAGACGATATTAACCAAACTGGTTTTTTAAAAGTAAAAACAAATTTTTCTATAAAAGATGAAAAGCAAATGCCACAAGATATGCAGTTATCTGTGTTCCGGATTGTGCAGGAGCAATTGCATAATATATTAAAACATTCCGGTGCAAAAAATGCAGGCATTGATGTTGCGGTGAAGAACAGAGTGCTTCGTGTCGCTATAAGTGATGATGGTGTTGGCTTTCAGGTAAATAAAGTAAAAAGGGGATTGGGTTTGCAAAATATAGCTGACCGAACAGAACTCTTTCGCGGTAAAATAAATATTACTTCTTCAAAAAGTAAAGGCACCCATTTGGTTGTAGAAATCCCGCTTTCGCAAAAAAAATTTCCTGGTACAAAAAAATAAGTTGAATATTAGATCACTTATAATGATAATCGATAAAAAATATTAAAAAAAATGATTGAAAATAATTCAGACTCTCTTAAACAATATGAAGAATGGCATATTAATTATAATGCTAACATCGTCAAATTAGATGAGTTAAAATTAATGACGTGGCATAAAACGGTGCTTGACATACTTTTGAAAAATGATATTTCACAGAAAAAATTTTTAGAAGTCGGATGTGGAAATGGCGATTTCAGCAATTACTTGTCATTACATTATAATACAGATATTATTGGTGTTGATTTTTCTGAACAGAGTATAAAAGTCGCAAATACAAAAAAAGAATTTTTTAAAACACATACCGCAGCATTTCAAACGTCCGATGCACAAAATTTGCCTTTCGAAGATAATAGATTTGATTTTGTAGTTTCCTGCGAGTGTCTTGAACACGTTCCAAGTCCCCAAAAAATGATAGACGAATTATATCGTGTTGTCAAGAAAGGAGGAACAGTTATATTAACAACAGAAAATTATTCTAATGCATATGCTTATTATATCGCTTTTTTAAGGTTGCGAAATAGAAAATATGATTCAGGGTCTTCAGCACAACCAATTGAAAACTTTTTTGTTTTCTGGAATGTCATCAAAAAATTCCGATTAGCGGGTTTCGAAAAAATTAAGACAAGCAGCAAACAGTATGTTTTATTGTTGATTCCAGGTATGTCGCCAGACACTTTTACGATTATGGAAACAAAGTCAAAGTTTTTTAAGTTTATTCTAAAACCTTTCGGAAGAAGATTTACATACATTGCCACCAAATAATTTCCGTTAATTCCATGAAGTTTTTACGAATCATTTTCATCTCGCTTTTATTTGTATTAATCATTGCATCTGCCGCTGCATATATTTTATATGCAAAAGCAAACACGGAAGTATTAACCCTTGATGCAGCGGCGCGTAAAAATGTTTCGGGAAAATTTATTCAATTGTCAGATGGCGTAACGCATTACGAATTGGCTGGCGCCGATACCGCAAAATTAATTGTGCTTGTTCACGGTTTTAGTGTGCCATATTATATTTGGGATAGCAATTTTTCTGTGCTTGTACATGCAGGTTTTCGCGTGCTGCGTTACGATATATTTGGTAGAGGTTTTTCTGACAGGCCAGATAAAATATTTGAAGCTGCGTTGTTTCGCAAACAACTGTCTGAATTGTTTGCTGCATTAAAAATAGATTCTGTTTATGCAATTGCGGGTGTATCTTTTGGTTGCCCGGTTGCAACAGATTTTGCTATTAATAATCCGGCAACCGTTAATAAAATAATTTTGATTGATCCGGTTTATCCCGGCTTGCCGGGCCGTACAGACAATGAAAATATTGCTCTATATAAAATGTCTTTAGCGCCGGATGACATGGTAAACGGGCAATTAACGGATTTAAAATATCCCTCACAATTTCCTCATTGGGCAGAAGAATATAAAATACAAATGCAGTATAAAGGTTTTAAACGTTCATTATTATCAACCCGTTTTCATTATGCGCCCGAAGATAAAGTGATAAAAAATTATAAACAATTAGATGCATTGTACAAACCTGTTTTATTAATATGGGGCAAAGAAGATGAAACTGTTCCTTTTAAATTCAATGACTCTTTGCGTGCAATTTTGCATACCAATTTTTTTCCTGTTGATAACGCAAGACATCTTCCTATGATGGAAAAAGCAACTGTTGTAAATGAAAAAATAATTTCTTTTTTGCGCGGGAATTAGATTCTGTATTAATAATCTGCAGGAAAATATTTTCTTTATAAATTTATTTTTCTATTAATGATTGGTAAGCGGCCGGCCAATTTCCCAATGATTTCCGAAAGGGTCTGTAAGCCTGCCCATTCTCCAACCATGTTCTTCACCAACTGAAAAAATTTGCGTAGCGCCGGCTTTAACTGCACGCGCAAAAAAAGCATCCGGATCTGAAACCGTTAAAATCATTCGTATTGGAATATGCTTTTCCGGCGTATTTAAATTAGTATTTTCAGGAGATTCTTCACTAAGCCAAAACTCTGCGCCATCAATGGAAAGCCTTGCTACCAGCGGAGTTCCGTCGGGTGCATCGAGCCTGTATGATTCTGTTGCGTTGAACGCTGCAATATAAAATTCAACCGCTTTCTTACAATTATCAACAGATAACCACGGCGCGATTGATGTGGCAAGAGGAGCATCGTTATTAGGATTGATTGCAGCAATGGACATAATAAATAGATTACTTTATTTCTAAAATTAAATAATCTGAATCTTATTAATGAATTTGTTTTGCAGGGATAAAAAGTTTTTATAAAATCACTTCCCATTTTCCGTCAGCATCTTTTGCATAAGAAAGACCATTACTCATTTCATGAATTTCAATATTGTCTTTTACAAAAATTTTTGTTTCAAATATGCGGATGCCATTGTTTTCCCGACGCAAATAGTTCATTAATGCACTTACCGTACCCGGTATTTCGTGCAACCATTGTGCGTCTTCTTCTTTTACAAATGCTGA
>JABDAZ010000021.1 GCA_013288945.1 Bacteroidota bacterium
TCGGGCATGTAAATGCAGGTAAAAAAAACGGCCCTGCGCCACCAGAAGGTACGGGTTGGGAATGTGATAAACTTTCTCAGAAAGGCGCTGACGCCCATTTTGCGGGATACATTGGCCATCTTTCAAATAGTAATGGTGTTTTAAAAGGCGGCCTATTAACGGGCATGATGATGGATAGTTGGGAATGCGGATCGCAAACCTGGACAAGTGATATGGAAAATGAATTTCAACAAAGAGAAAAATATTCGCTTAGAAAATGGATGCCCGCTTTGTTTGGCTACGTAATAAAAAATCAGGAAACTACATTTCGTTTTTTGCACGATTGGAAGTATGTGATTAATGATTTGTTTACCAATAATTTTTACGGCCGGATGACATCGCTTGCAAAAGGAAATAGTTTATCCGTTACATATGAAACATCAGCAGGAGATGTGTTTCCCGGAGATATTATGGAGTATTATAAGTTTGCCGATGTGCCCATGTGCGAATTCTGGCAACCTATGTCAGATAATTTTGTAGGTTCTCTTAATTTCAAACCTATAAAACCATGCGTATCTGCAGCACGCCTTTATGGCAAACCGCGCGTTGCAGCTGAATCATTTACTTCTTTCGATTTAACATGGGATGAGCAATGGCAAATGTTGAAAGAAACAGCCAACGTAAATATGATTGAAGGCGTTACGCACTTGGTTTACCACACTTACATGCACAACCCGCAAATTAATTTTCTGCCACCGGGCACTTCATTTGGCGCAGGCATTGGAACACCATTTTTAAGAGGTGAAACCTGGTGGAAACATATGCCCTTCTTAAACACATATTTTGCAAGGTGCAGTTATTTGCTGGAGCGCGGTAAGCCGGTAAGTGATGTGCTCTGGTACCTGGGCGATGAAATAGATCACAAACCAAATCAGAATGCACCTTTTCCCGAAGGGTTTAAATATGATTATTGTAACCCCGATGCTTTATTAAATAAAATTTCTGTTATTAATGGATTGCTCACCACAACTGAGGGAATAACGTATAAAATTTTGTGGCTGCCATCAACCACACATATGTTGCCACAAACACTGGAGAAAATATATAGCTTGGTACGTGAAGGTGCAACCGTTGTGGGCGACGCGCCAAAGCAATTAGCAACATTATCCGAAGGTAACAATGCAACGCTGCGCTTTAATGCAATGGTAAAAAGCATATGGGGCAACAGCCAATTAAAAGGCAAACGTAAAGTTGGAAAGGGAACTGTAATCTCCGGTTTATCATTGCAGGCAGCAATCATTACGTTGGATATAAAACCTGATGTAATAGGCGATACCGCACGTTGGTTGCATAGAAAAACACAGGGAGCTGACTGGTACTTCGTTTGTTCTCCCAAAGGAAACGCATTCAATGGTAAACTTGGTTTTCGATCAATGGGAAGTGCAGAAATATGGGATCCGGTTAATGGTGATATTAAACGCGTTGTTACAAATGAAAAAGATGGAAGATCATGGATTTCATTTGATTTGCCAGAGGCTGGTTCTTGCTTTGTAGTTTTCCGTCACAACGGAGATATTTCAACTCCATTAAGAATAAAGATTATTTCCGAAACTGCGATTGGAAAAAATTGGATGCTCGATTTCCCCGGTGGTTGGGGAACACCAGCATCTATTAATATAAATGAATTAAAACCATGGAAAGATCTGGAAATATCATATGAAGGAAAAGCTTTCTCCGGAACTGCGACGTACACCACAACTTTCTATGCAGAAGCTTTATCAGCAAATAAATATATACTCAACCTTGGCAAAGTTGCGATGATAGCAAAAGTTTACATTAATGGAAAAGATATGGGCACCGTTTGGGCAAATCCATATAAACTCGATATAACTGGCGCGCTTATCGCAGGCAATAACATTTTAAAAGTTGAAGTAACCAGCACGTGGTTTAATCGTTTGGTGTATGATGCCGCGCAGCCAGAAGATAAGCGCAAAACCTGGACGATTAATGGCCCTGCAAGTAATAATGTATTAAGGGCAAGCGGTTTGCTTGGCCCTGTTACGCTTGTTGTGCAAAAAGATTATTAATAAAATGCTGTTGATAATATTTTGTGCAAATAGTGAAGCTGTTTTTTTTGCGAGAAAAGTTTATAATGATTATAATTTCTTTTCATCATTTTGATAACTTATGAAGTAGTTGAAGATTAATATGAAGCACAACAACATGAAAAATATTTTTTATCAAGGTTCAATACCGGCTGCATTAATAGCGGAAAGTATTGAACATCATCACACGCAAAAAAATATCGGCGGGCACAGTATTTTTTTAGGACAAATACGCGCGGATGAAAAAGATGGAAAAAAAATTGCCGCCATTGAATACATGGCATATGAACAAATGGCGCTTGAAAAAATGCATAAAATCCGCGAAGCTATTTTTGAAAATTATCCAATCATTTGCATGCATGTGCATCATAGTCTTGGTAAAATTAATGCTGGCGAAATTTGTTTTTTTGTATTCACATCTGCGGCTCATCGCAAAGCCGCCATTGATGCATGCACAGAAATTGTTGAACGAATAAAAACCGAATTACCAATTTGGGGCAAAGAATTTTTTGAAGACGAAACTTATCAATGGAAAGAAAATAAATAACAATGATTACTGTTGATGCAGCTGAAAAAATTATATTGGATCAATGCAAAGATTTCGGAACAGAAATTATTTCATTTGATAAATGTTTGGGAAGAGTGCTTGCAGAAAATATTTTTGCAGATCGCGATTTTCCGCCGTTCGATCGTGTTACGATGGATGGGATTGCGATTGATTTTGATGCCTATAAAAATGGCAACCGTTCATTTAAAATAAAAGCCACGCAAGCCGCTGGCGAAAATCCCATTAACATTAGCAACAAAAATGAATGCATTGAAATAATGACTGGCGCCGCATTGCCTGCAACAACAAACACAATTGTTCCTTATGAAGAAGTTGAAATAAAAAATGGAATTGCAACTATTAATGCTGACACTGTATTAATAAATCAAAACATACACACAAAAGGAAAAGATAAAAAACAAAATGAAATTTTAGCTGAAGCAAATCAATTTATTAATGCTTCAATTGTAACCATCGCAGCAACAATTGGCAAAACAAATTTGTTGGTGAAAAAAAATCCATCAATAATAATTATTTCTACAGGCGATGAACTCGTTGACATACACGAAACACCAACTGATTTTGAAATACGGCGTTCAAATAATTATACGTTGCAGGCAATTTTAAAAGAATATTTTTTGCATGTAGATTTGCTTCATTTGCCTGATGAACAAAAAATTATTAATAAGCAACTTGAAGATTGTATTAATAAATATGATGTGATAATATTAAGTGGCGGAGTTTCTATGGGCAAGTTTGATTACGTACCGGAAGCATTAGAAAAATTAAATGTCAAAAAATTATTTCATAAAGTGCAGCAACGGCCGGGAAAACCATTTTGGTTTGGTGCACATGCAAAAGGCACGCTGGTCTTTGCTTTCCCGGGAAACCCGGTTTCTACTTTCATGTGTTTTCATCGTTACTTTTTACCTTGGTTAAAAACTTCATTTCAAATAACAACAAATAAAATGTACGCGATATTGAATGAAGATTTTATTTTCAAACCATCACTTCAATATTTTTTGCAGGTAAAATTGCATATTAATAAAAGTGGCGAGTTACTTGCAACACCAGTTGCGGGAAATGGCTCCGGGGATTTTATTAACTTGCTTTATACAGATGCGTTTATGGAATTGCCGATGGATAAAAGTGAATTTAAAAAGGGTGAAATTTTTCCGATATGGCCATTCAAACAAATGCTTTAAATAAATGTATTAACGATGAATGATTTTACGCACGTAGATAAAAATGGCAAAGCGACAATGGTTGATGTTGGCAGTAAAAAAATTTCGAAACGTACAGCTACAGCAAGAAGCATTGTAATATTACCGGAAGAAGTATTAATAAAATTTATTAACGGAGATATACAAACAAAAAAAGGTGCAGTATTTCAAACAGCAATAATTGCAGGCATTATGGCTGCAAAAAAAACAGGTAATCTTATTCCTTTGTGCCATCCTTTGGGATTGGATAATTGCGATATTAATATCACCCTAAATAAAAAAAATGAATTAATAATTGACTGCACAGTAAGTATTGAAGCAAAAACGGGTGTTGAAATGGAGGCATTAGTTGGCGCATCAATTGCAGCATTAACGGTGTATGATATGTGCAAGGCTTTGAGCCATGATATTGTTATTAAAGAAACAATGCTGCTTAAGAAAACGGGTGGCAAAAAAGATTTTGAAAGAAAATGAGTAATAAAGAAAACAATATAAACGGGTTGGTTTTGGCCGGCGGCAAAAGCACGAGAATGGGGCGTGATAAGGGTTCTATCGAATGGCATGGAAAAGAACAGCAATATTATATTGCGGATTTATTAATGACATTATGCAATGAAGTTTTTATCTCAAAACGAATAGCGGAAGAACAAACAAATAATAATTATGAAATTCTAACAGATACTTATACGGGTATTGGGCCATATGGCGCGATACTTTCTGCATTTAAATTTAATCCAACTATTGCGTGGCTTGTTGTTGCGTGCGATCTTCCATTGCTTGATAAAAAAACATTGGAGTACCTTATTAAAAACAGGAATCTCAATTCGATTGCAACAACATTTCATAGCCCGCACGATAATCTTCCCGAACCGTTGATTACTATATGGGAACCGAAAAGTTTTTCCGTATTGCTTTCTTATTTGGATAATGGTTTTACCTGCCCAAGAAAAGTATTAATCAAGAATGATAATGTTCATATAATCCAACCGCAAAATGCTGATGCATTAATGAATGTGAACACACCTGAAGATTTTACACAAGCTGAAAATATAATTAATAAAGAAAAACAATTGCATAATGCAAGATGAATGGTTACGATATAGTTGCCAGATGTCGTTGCCTGGTTTTGGAAAAGAAAGCCAGCAAAAATTGCAGCATGCAAAAGTATTAATAGTTGGCGCCGGTGGCCTGGGATGCCCGGCTGCACAGTATTTGGCGGCTTCGGGAGTTGGCACAATTGCTATTGCAGACTTCGATAAAATTTCAATCAGCAACCTTCACCGCCAAATTTTATATACAACAGAAGAAGTTGGTTTATTAAAAGCAGACGTTGCCTGCAAAAAATTAAAACAACAAAACCCGCAAATAAATTTGATTTCAATTACTGAAAAAATTACTTCAAAAAATGTGATGGGCATTATTAATGAATATGATATTGTAGTTGATGGAACGGATAATTTCGAAACAAAATATTTATTAAATGATGCTTGCGTGCTTACAAAAAAACCATTTGTGTACGGCGCAATTTATCAGTATGAAGGACAAATTTCTGTGTTGAATGTGCTGAATAATGATGGAACATTTTCGCCAAATTACAGGGATTTATTTCCCGATGTTAATGCGGCACAAATTCCAAATTGTGCGGATGGTGGCGTGATGCCAACCATTGCAGGAATTATTGGTTGCATGCAGGCAAATGAAGTTATAAAATACATAACAAAAACGGGTGATTTACTTTCAGGAAAAATATTAATGATTGATGCTTCAACTTTACAAAGCCGCATTATAAAAACAGGAACAGTTACAAAAACGATTATTAATAAACTGGTTGAAACTAATACTGCACAACTTATTTCAATAGAGGAATTAAATAATAGTTTAGATAAAAATGTTTTCGAATTGATTGATGTAAGAACTATTGAAGAAAGAAATATTTTTAATATCGGCGGCAAACATATTCCGCTTAATGAAATTGAAAATTATTTTTGGGCTATTAATAAACCAACAATTTTTTATTGCGAATCTGGCAAACGCAGTGCAGCAGCGGTTAATACGGCAAAGCAAAAATTTCCTTCGCATGAATTTTATTCGCTCGATGGTGGAATGAAAGCATGGAAAGCCTCTGAAAAAATATTAAACTAAAAAAATATGAAATCAATTATTGTATTATTTTTTGTAATTATTTCCTGCACAACATTTGCGCAAAACAATGCCACACCAACTGAAAAATTTTCTGTTGAAGGAAGGGTAAAACAAAAATTTACTTTTTCAATTGCCGACCTTGATACTTTCAAAATAAAAGCTTTGCCTGATATTACCATTACCAATCATCTTGGCGAAAAAAAACATACCATTACTGGTTTGAAAGGAATTTTATTAAAAGATGTTTTGAGTAAGATTGAATTTGATGCAGAAAATCCTAAAGTATTAAGCGAATATTATTTTGAATTTGTTGCGACAGATAATTACAAAATTGTTTTTTCCTGGAATGAAATTTATAATACAGAAACCGGCAATAATATTTACATCGTAATGGAAGAAGATGGCAAAAAAATTAAAGATATTCCTGGCAGGATTTCTATTGTTACATTAACAGATTTTAAAACCGGCCGCAGGCACATGAGCAGTATTGATAAAATAATTGTGCAGCGTGTTCCGTAATTATCCGCCGCTCACCGGGGGTATTAATGCAACTTCATCTTTATCATTAATAATGATTTCATCACCTGCATATTCATTGTTTACGGCAATCATATACGATCCCAATTTTTTTAATGCAGGATATTTTTCTTCCAGCATTGATTTTAAAATGTGAACCGAAGTTTCATCTTTTAACTCAATATCTGCAAAAGCATTTTCAATTATTTCTTTTGCAATACCAAAAGCAAAAACAGTAATCTTCATTATTAATAAATTAAAAATGCAAATGTTTACTCAATACTTCCACGCCTGCAAAAAATACAAGCAATGCTGTAACGCGTTTAATAATAAGCGGGTTAAATTTTGATGCGCCCATTCTTGAACCCAATTGCCCGCCAACAAAAACAGCCACACATAGCAAAACAATTCTTGTATAATTTATGTTTGATGGCAGCGATGAAAGTTGGCCTGCAATTCCTGAAATAGAATTTGCCAAAATAAAAACACTTGCTGTTGCTGCAATTTTTTTAGCAGTATCCCATTTTAATAAGTTTAATAATGGCGATAAAAAAATGCCACCGCCAATGCCAACCATTCCTGATAAAAATCCGATTGCGCCTCCCAAAAATCCATCTTGTATGTAATGATATTTTCCTTCCGGCTGAATTGTTTCTGCTGTTGTTGGTTTTGTTTTTATCCATAATAAAATTGCAGCGATTAATAAACTGCAACCAAGAATTATAAAAAAAGTATCCTGGCTTATTTTCATTGTGGCGCCTAAAAATGCAAGCGGCACACTTATTAATACAACAGGAATAATTTTTTTCCAGTCTGTTTGTTTGTTGCGGATAAAAATAATTGTGCCCCCCGTCACCACGATTATATTACACAACAATGCAATCAACCTGATTTCTTTAAAAGGCAATGCATACACAGCAAGTATGGCGAGATAACTTGAGCCACCACCAAAACCGACAGACGCATACACGAATGCAATAATTAAAAAGAAAATAATAATCTCGTAATGTTCCATATAGTCAGCGGTTAATTTTTTTGCAAATTGTTGTAGTCTTCTTTTGTATCAATATCGATTTCGCCCGAGGGAAAAGTTATTGTTGTTGTTGAATCCATATGTTGTGAAATAATTTTTTTTGCGCCATGTTTGCCTTGCAATGCAAGTAATTCATTAAAAAAAATTTTATCAAAAAGAACAGGCGTTCCAGTTGTGTTGTTGTAAGCACTTGCAACAATTGGTTTGTTGGTTTCTTCGTACGCAACCATAAATTTTTTTATTAATGATGAAGTTACGAATGGCTGATCGCAAACCATAAAAATTACTGCATCATTCGAAGCGTTTTCTTTTATTAAAAAAGATAATCCGCAACGAATCGAAGATGCCATTCCTTCTTCCCAATCTTTATTAAATAAAATTTTAACTGTTTTATTTTCTATTTCTTTTTTTACGCTGTTTTCATTTGCGCCAAGTACAACAATGATATTTTTATTAACAGCCAAAGCGGCTGACAGTGCATTATTAATAAGGCTTTTTCCATTAAATTTTATAAGTTGTTTTGGTTCACCAAACCTTGAGGAAGAACCTGCTGCCAATAATATAATTGCAATATTTTTCATTTAATAAAATAAGCCATTGATGTTACCGGAAATATTTTCCACACTGGTGTTTCAAATGTAAAAATCATTCCACATTTGCAGGTGTGATACTTGCAATTATCCGGTTATTTTAAATGGATTGGTTTGTGTTGTCCTATAATATCAATATACATTCCTGATTAATCAAAAAATATATAGTGGAAAAAAAATCTGAGTCATCCACGGATGAAATAAAAACAGGCTCTACGCGACGCGAGTTTCTCGAACAGGTTTCTGTTATTACTGCTGGTACAGCTTTGTCGGTTTCATTAAAAGCTGCAAAATTACCGACCAACCGAAAATTTTACCAGGAAGAAGGAACCGTTGAAGTCAGCTTTTTTATTAATGATAAAAAGATGACGCTTGAACTTGATCCGCGAACAAGCCTGCTCGATGCGCTGCGCGAAAAATTACATTTAACCGGAACAAAAAAAGGATGCGATCGCGGGCAATGCGGCGCATGCACGGTGTTGGTTGATGGCAAAAGAATTAATTCTTGCCTGAAACTTGCCGGCATGTGTGAAGGCGCGCATATAACAACTATTGAAGGCCTTGCAAAAGGGGATCAATTGCATCCGTTGCAAACGGCGTTTTTAAAGCATGATGCATTTCAATGTGGTTATTGTACGCCGGGACAAATTTGTTCTGCAGTTGGATTAATAAAAGAAGGCCACGCAAAAACAGATGATGAAATACGCGAATTAATGAGTGGAAATATTTGCCGTTGTGGTGCTTACCAAAATATTTTGGAAGCGATTAAAGAAGTTCAGAAATCTTAAAAAATTATTTCATCTATGCATCCTTTTACATTTATAAAAGCGGGCGATAATAATACAGCAATAAAAGCTGCCACTGAAAATGCTGCTTCAAAATTTATTGGCGGCGGAACAAATCTTGTTGATTTGATGAAGATGAATATTGAAAAGCCGGATAAAATTATTGACATTAATATTCTTCCTTTAAAAGAAATAAAAAAATTATCGAACGGAAATATTTTAATCGGCGCATTAGTCACTAATAGTGATTTGGCGTATAATGAAATGATTCGAAATAAATTTCCTGTTCTCTCAGAAGCTATACTGGCCGGCGCTTCCGCGCAGTTGAGAAATATTGCAACGACTGGTGGAAACCTTTTACAACGAACTCGTTGTTATTATTTTTATGATACAGCAACGCCTTGCAACAAACGCGAGCCGGGTTCTGGGTGTTCTGCAATTAATGGTTACAACCGCATTCATGCGGTACTTGGAACAAGTGATAAATGTATTGCAACGCATCCTTCGGATATGTGTGTGGCAATGGCCGCGCTGGATGCAATCATTCATGTGCAGGGCATTAATGGAGAAAGAAAAATTATGTTTTCAGATTTTCATACGCTGCCCGGCGATCATCCCGAAATAGAAAATATTTTACAAAAAGGCGATCTGATAACTGCTGTTGAAATTCCTGCATTATCATTCGCAAAAAATTCTGCTTATGTAAAAGTGCGCGACAGGGCTTCTTATGATTTTGCATTGGCATCTGCAGCTGTTGCACTTGATATTAATAATGGAATTATTAAAAATGCAAGAATTGCACTTGGTGGCGTTGCCACAAAACCATGGCGCGCAACAGAAGCAGAACAAGCATTAATAGGAAAACAAGTATCGGCAAATAGTTTTAAAGACGCTGCTGATATTGCTTTGAAAAATTCAAAAGAATTAAAATTTAATTCTTATAAAACAGAATTGGCAAAACGCACATTAATAAGTGCGCTAAATAAAATCGGAGGTATAGCATGAGTATGATAGTTGGTCAGCCACTCGATAGAAAAGATGGTAAATTAAAAGTAACAGGCGCTGCGCCATACGCCGGCGAATTTGTTGTTCCCGGGCTTGTATATGGCGTAACAATACAAAGCACAATTACGAAAGGGCACATTAATAATATTGATACAACAGTTGCGCAAAAATTAAAAGGTGTGCTCGGCGTGATGACTTACAAAAATGCAATGAGTTTGCATCAACCAACAGGAAGCGATCCAAGTTCAGGAAAGTTTGCAGAAAAAGATTTATTGCCTTTACAAAGCGAACGTATTTTTTATAATGGCCAGCACATTGCCGTGGTGATTGCAGAAACATTTGAAATTGCAGAATACGCAGCATCATTAATAAAGGTTGATTATAATGAAGAAAAATCTGTTTCGGATATTCATGACCCTGAAGCAAAACCATACCAGCCGCAACAAGGTTTAGGCGGCACAAGCCCGCAGGCAAAACGCGGAAATACTGATGAGGTTTTAAATAATGCTGCTGTTAAATTAGAACAAACATATACAACACCGGTATATCATCATAACCCGATGGAACCACATACAACTACTGCATTTTGGGAAGATGATGAACTGACAGTTTATGATTCTACACAAGGTGTTTTTGGTGTGCAAAATTTATTATCAAATGTTCTCGGCATCCCGAAAAATAAAGTGCGTGTGATATCGCCTTTCATCGGCGGCGGGTTTGGATCAAAAGGTTTTACATGGGCAAATGCATTTCTTGCACCGATGGCTGCAAAATTTATTAACCGCCCTGTAAAAATTACACTTGCAAGATCCTTTCAAATGTTTACCTGTGCAGGAAGAAGGACTACTACAATTCAAAAAATAAATTTAGGTGCAGACAGCAATGGAAAAATTTCTGCAGGAAAACATGAAACAACTTCTGAAACATCTTTTGTTGATGAGTTTGTTGAAAATGCAGGAGTAGCAACAAAAATTTTATACGATATTCCAAACCTTGATATCGTGCAAAATTTGGTAAGATTAAATCGCGGCACGCCATGCCCGACACGCGCACCAGGCGAAGCTCCCGGAACATATGCATTTGAAGTAGCAATGGATGAACTTGCAGAAAAATTAAATATAGATCCGCTGCAATTGCGATTAATAAATTATGCAGAAAAAAACCCGGTTGACGGAAAAGAATTTTCTGGAAAAAATTTAAAAGAGTGTTATGAAAAAGGCGCTGCTGCTATCGGTTGGAAAGATCGCAGCGATAAACCATCAGCAAATAAACAAGGCAGATATCTTACCGGTTATGGAATGGCAACAGCAACGTATCCTGCAAACCGAAGCAAGGCAAGTGTGCGTTTAAAATTATACCAGGAAGGAAACGCAGTAGCAGCGTGCTGTACACAGGATATCGGAACAGGAACGTATACTGTAATGGCGCAATTAATGGCTGATGCATTAGGATTGCCTTTTGAAAAAGTAGAATTTAAATTAGGCGATTCAACTTTTCCGCAAGGGCCAAATTCTGGTGGCTCGCAAACAATGGCAACCACTGGCCCCGCCGTTCGTGCAGCTGCGTTGGAAGCAAAAAGCAAAGCAATACAACTTGCCATCGCTGATAAAAAATCTCCATTATATAACGTGGAAGAAAGTGCAATAGGAGTTGAAAATGGAAGATTGTATGTTATTAATAACAATGCAAAAGGTGAAACGTACACGCAACTTTTATCAAGAAATAAAATGCCATTAATAGATGTAAACGCAACAACAGACGTAACATTAAAAGATGGTGAAAAAAGTGCTGCTGCAAATGCAAACGCAAAAAAAGAACCTGACAATCCTTTTGCAAAACAGGATGAAAAAATGGATCGTGAAAAATATGTTTTTCATTCCTTCGGTGCACACTTTGTAAAAGTAAAAGTTGATTCACTTACAGGAATGGTGAAGGTTGAAAAAATTGCCAGTGCAATGGACATTGGTAAAATATTAAATGAAAAAACTGCCAAGAGCCAGATAATGGGCGCAGCCATTTTTGGAATTGGAATGGCATTAATGGAAGGCAGTGTGTACGATCCGAATACAGGAAGAATTGTTACAAAAGATTTAGCTGATTATCATGTTCCCGTGCATGCAGATATGCCTGAGTTTGATGTGCAGTTTACAGACAAACCGGATTATAATATCAGCCTGGTTGGCGCGCGCGGCGCAGGTGAAATTGGTATTACAGGCATCACTGCTGCCATTGCAAATGCGGTGTATAATGCAACTGGAAAACGTGTGCGTGAATTGCCGATTACTCCCGATAAACTTATTTGATCATTTCATAACCCGTGCATAATTTTTATTTAAGTTGAAAGAGATAAAAGCAATCATTAATGCATACAATAAAATTAAGGACACATCAATTCATGCTGCACTTGCAACAGTGGTGAAGGTTGAAGGATCTTCCTATCGCCGCGCTGGTGCAAGAATGCTCGTGATGGACGATGGCAATTGGATTGGCGGAATAAGCGGTGGTTGTTTGGAAGGCGATGCATTAAAAAGAGCAAGGCTTGCCATCACAAAATCGGAACCTTCATTAATAACGTATGATACAACAGAAGATGATGGGCACCAGATTGGCGTTGGTTTAGGTTGTAATGGAATCATTGATGTATTATTTACGCCACTTGATTTTGAAAATAAAAATAATCCTGTTGAAATTTTAATAGCATGTGTTGATGAAAATCGTGAAACACATGTATTAATAACCGTTACATCATTACAAGGAAAATGGAATGCTATAAAAACGGGAGATGTAATTCTTTATAAAGACTCAAAAAATTTAAAAGTGTTTGAAGATATTTTTCTAGAAAGAAAATTATCCGAAAAAATAAAATGCCAGGTTGAAAATGGTAAATCAGCTTTTCAAAATTTTGAAACTGCAGATGGAAAAATTGTATCAGTTTTTATAGAAATATTGCTTCCTGAAATACATATGGTATTAATGGGAAATCAATATGATATTTACCCGCTTGTTCGGCTTATTAAGGAAATGGGTTGGCGTGCAACAATCATTTCAAACCCATTAAAAATAAATGCCAAAATAATAAGTATGGCAGATAAAGTTTGCAGCATTGATCAATTTGATAATATTATAATTGATAAATACACAGCCATTGTTTTAATGTCGCACGATTATAAAACAGATAAAATAAATTTGTCAAAAACATTAATGACTGATACAATTTATATCGGCATGCTCGGGCCAAAAGTTCGTGCGGAAAAAATTTTTAATGAATTGGATCTCGAAGGAAAATCTGTTTCTGAAGATAATAAAGAAAGAATTTACGCGCCTGCAGGTTTGGATATTGGCGCATTATCACCTGAAGAAATAGCATTATCATTGATTGCTGAAATACGCGCGGTTTTTTCCAACAGGCAGGGAAATTTTTTAAGATTAAGACAGTCGACAATTCATGAAAGAAATTAGATTTCAAAATTATTAATGATTACAGATACATACAACCGCGTTCATAATTATCTCCGCATTTCATTAACAGACAATTGCAATCTCCGTTGCTTTTATTGTATGCCCGAAGAAGATTATGAATTCACGCCTTCTGCCAAACTCATGCAGGTTGATGAGATAGAAGCCATCGCAAAAATATTTGTTGCGCAAGGCGTTAATAAAATAAGGCTCACAGGTGGCGAGCCGTTGGTTAGAAAAGGCGCTGATGAAATTATTCTTCGCTTGTCAAAATTGCCCGTTAACCTTACACTTACAACCAACGCAACAAGGCTTCATGAATTTGTAGATGTGCTTGAACAAGCGAATGTGCGTTCGTTAAATATTAGTTTGGATACATTGCAACCAGAAAAATTTCAATTAATAACACGGCGGAATTTGTTTGATAAAGTATTTGAAAATATTCATTTGCTTATTAATAAAAACTTTCACGTAAAAGTGAATGTGGTTGTAATGAAAGGCTTAAATGATAATGAGATTAATGATTTTATTGAATGGACAAAAGATACAAATGTGCATGTGCGTTTTATAGAATTTATGCCTTTTGAAAGCAACCGGTGGACAAGCAATAAAGTTTTTACCTTAAAAGAAATGCTTGAAACGATTGCAAAAAAATATAAAATTATAACGCTGCAAAATGATGTACACGATACTGCAAAAAATTATAAGATAGAAAACCATACAGGAACATTTGCAGTAATCAGTACAATGAGTGCACCGTTTTGCAGCGGTTGCAACAGGATGCGGTTAACTGCAGATGGTAAAATGAAAAATTGTTTGTTCTCGAAAAAAGAAACAGATTTATTAACCGCTTTCAGAAACGGCGAAGATATTTTGCCATTGATTTATAAAAGTATTTTATCAAAAGAAAAAGAACTTGGCGGGCAGTTTACCACAGACTTTAAAAATATTCATACAGAAAATTTACACAACAGAAGTATGATTTCTATAGGCGGATAAAATTATAATTAGCATAACCAAAACAAAATGAAAAACGTATTAGTGCTGTGCACACGCAATAGTTGCAGAAGCCAGATTGCTGAAGGTTATCTCCAAAATTTTGCAGGTGAAAAGGCAAAAATTTATAGTGCAGGTATTGAAACCCATGGCGTAAATCCGCGTGCTATTGCAACGATGAAAGAAGACGGCATTGACATTTCTTCGCACACATCAAACAATGTTGGTGAATATAAAAACATCAATTTCGATTTTGTAATAACTGTTTGCGATAATGCAAATGAACGTTGCCCGGTTTTTCCAACAAGCGCAAAAAAATTTCATTGCAACTTTCCGGATCCTGCAAAAGCAGCAGGAACAGAACAACAAATTGTAGAAGAATTTAGAAGTGTAAGAAATCTTATAAAAGATTATTGCAAACAATTTGTAGAAAATAATTTATAGATTATTAATGCGCCAGTTCATGTTTTTTTATTTTAATAAAAATCATTTTTGAAGTTGGCGTATTGCTTTTTTCTGCAACGCTGCTTATTGGCACCAGCACATTTGTTTCAGGATAATAAGTAATTGTACATCGCTTTGGAATATTATATTCAACGATAATAAACATTCTTGCAACTCTTTCAATGCCGTCAGCATTATTAAATAAATCTACTTTATCACCATTTTTAAAACCACCTTTTTCTATATCTTCTTTGTTCATAAAAATTACGCGGCGCTCATTATGAATTCCGCGGTATCGATCTTCCAAACCATAAATCGTTGTATTAAATTGATCGTGGCTGCGAACAGATGACATCATGTATTCATCATCTGCCAGTTTATTTTCTGGCAATTGCGTAATGGAAAAAGGCATTTTATTTCCAAACAATTCTGTCATAAATTTTCCATCACGCGCATTATTAGGTAAATAAAAACCGCCGGGTATGCGAACGCGTTCATTGTACTTTTCAAAGCCAGGAATAAATTCTTCAACCAGGTTTCTGATATTATCATAACTGTTTGCATAATGATCCCAATCCACTTTTGATTTTTTTCCCAGTGTCGCTTTTGCAATGCCACATAATATTTGCGTTTCATTACGCAGGTTATCCGAAACAGGCGTAAGCATTCCTTTCGACATTTGAATAACACACATTGAATTTTCGCAACTTACAAATTGCTCTTCACCATTCACAATATCTTTATCGCTTCTTGCAAGTGTTGGAAAAATAATTGCTTCTTCGCCATGTACCAAATGCGTGCGGTTTAATTTCGTTGAAACGCTTACTGTAAGTTTCAATTTGCGCATGGCTTCGGCAGTATAGTTTGTATCGGGCGTTGCCGATAAAAAATTTCCGCCCATTGCAAAAAATATTTTAATTTTTTCTGCATGTATTTTTTTTATGCAGTTAACTACGTCAACGCCGTGCTCGCGCGGTGGTTCAAAACCAAACTTCATTTTTATTTTATCAAGAAACCAATCCGGTGCTTTTTCCCAAATCATCATCGTCCTGTTTCCCTGCACATTACTATGCCCGCGAACAGGGCAAACGCCGGCTCCGCGTTTGCCAATACTTCCTTTTAATAATGCGAGGTTAACTATTTCTTTAATCGTATCAACACCATTTTTTTGTTGGGTAACGCCCATTGCCCAGCAGATAATAATCCGCTTTTTATCGCGCAGCATTGCTGCTGCATTTTTTAAATCGTCTGTTGATATTCCTGAAGATTCAGATAATTCATCCAAATTATATTGGTCGATATGTTTTATTAATCCATCATAACCAACTGTATTTTCTTTAATAAATTTTTGATCAAAAACTTCTCCCGGATTTTCTTTTTCTGCATCAAGCAATATTTTTTCGATGGCTTTAATAACAGCGATGTCGCCATTTATTTTTACCTGCAAATACAAATCAGTCAATTTTGTTGCACCAATATTAAAAACACTTTTAAACATTCCGCCAACTTGTTGCGGGTTATCGAAAGCAACCAAACCTGCTTCACGCAAAGGGTTTATGGAAATTATTTTTGCGCCATTTTGTTTTGCTTTTTGTAAGGAGTCAAGCATCCTCGGCATGTTGGTGCCGGGATTAATGCCCATCATAATGATCACATCTGTATCTGTAAAATCATCAAGTATTACAGTGCCTTTGCCAATTCCAATTGTTTCTGTAAGCGCCACACTGCTGGATTCATGGCACATGTTGGAGCAATCAGGTAAATTATTTGTACCAAATTCGCGAACAAATAACTGATAAATAAATGATGCTTCGTTACTCAATCTTCCCGATGTATAAAATGCAGCTTCGTCGGGCGAATCAAGATCATTAAGCCTGTCTGCAACTATTTTAAATGCTTCATCCCAACTTAAAGGCTGATAATGCGTAGCATTTTTTGGAAGATAAACAGGCAAAGTCAGCCGGCCTTTTTTACCAATTTCCAGGTCCGTTAATTTTGCAAGATCGTTTACAGAATTGCGTGCAAAAAATTCGGCTGTTAATACTTTTTTTGTTGCTTCTTCAGCAAGTGCTTTCGCACCATTTTCACAATAAGCAGCAATGGGAGAGCGGTCGCCATCTTCATCCGGCCACGCACAGCTCGAACAATCAAAGCCGCCTTTCTGATTCATTTTTAGTAAAGCCTTCATTCCTCTTGTTGCGCCAGTCTCTTCAAAAATATCACTGAATGCGGCCATTACGCCATGCATTCCTGCGGCCCAGGTTTTTGGTTCTGTAACTTTTAAATCAGTAAGCGTTTCCGGGTTTATTGCTGATGGTTCCTGTTCTTTATCGCTCATATACATTCGTTAATAACGGGTTTGGAAAATTGTCACTTTGATCTTCATTAGTTTTATCAAGACAAGTAAAATCTTTTTCAACAAGAAGATAAAGTGGTTTATCTGATCCTTCAACTTCCATATAAAACTCAAAACCAACCTGCGCTGGATCCGTCCATTTATTAATAAAAGAAGAAGGAAAATTTAAAGTGATTTTATTATTATTGAATGAAGCGGATAAATGATCGCTGTCTGTTTTTTTTAATAGATAATATAAGTTGCTGTTGCCGAAATTTATTTTTTCTTCAACATATCCTGTTGCAATAAATTGATCCACTTCCGACTTTGTGAGCCTGTAACGCAAAGAGTTTCCTTTAATACGAATTTTCATACACCGGAATTTTAATTCTTTCTGCTGATGAATAAATGTTGAACCGGTTTTCCCTGAGAAAACCGATTAATGTAATGCCAAATTCTTGTGCAAGCGATACTGCCAAACTGGAAGGCGCGCCAACTGCAGCAATCAATGGAATGCCCGCCATTGCTGCTTTTTGAACCAATTCAAAACTTGCCCTTCCACTTAAAAAAAGTATAGAATCAGATAAAGGCATTTTATTATTTATTAATGAAGCGCCAATTAATTTATCCAACGCATTGTGCCTTCCAACATCTTCTCTTACCATTAATATTTTTCCATTATTGTCAAATAATGCAGCCGCGTGCAAGCCGCCTGTTTCTGCAAAAACTTTTTGATGCGCAGATAATTTTTCCGGTAATGAATAAATTATTTCTTTAGGAATAATCATATTAATAACAGTTTTTTCAGAAGATGGAATAACTGTTCGTATCGCATTAATAGAAGCTTTGCCGCATACGCCGCAACTTGAAGTGGTATAAAAATTCCTCTCTGCCTGCGACAGGTGTGGAACAATTTCCTCTTGCAATTTTACTTCAAAAATATTTTCCTTATTTTCTGAACAGGCTATAAAAATATGCCCCGCTTTTTTTACTGAATTATAGTTATTAATAATTCCTTCTGTAAATAAAAAACCAATGGCGAGTTCATCATCATTGCCGGGCGTGCGCATGGTTACTGCAAGGCTTTTTGTTTTTGCCTCCAGGCCAGAACCAAATGCCAGCCTTATTTCCAGCGGTTCTTCAACAGCAAGTGTATCTGCGGATGATTTGTAAGAATCATTATTTATTTTGACAACCTGCAATTTTACAGAAGCACTCATTGTATAATTTTTAATGAAATTATTCTATACAATTTCGGTATAATTTGATCAATTGCAAAGAACGTTTAGCTAAGAAAAACAAATCTGCATAATGCATTAAACAGCATTAAAGAATTAATGTTCATCGCGTAAAAAAAATCACTTATTAAAAACCCTTTTTAGAAATGAATGGTGCGGAATTTGAAATGATGTTTGCCATTGTCTAAACTACTCACTTTAAAAACCAACAACGCATTATGAATGTTAAGAAATTAGCTGTCCCCCTGATTTTTATTTTTCAGGCAACGTATTCTTTTTGCCAGTCGCAACCCGATCAAACAGTGTATCCAAAAACTGTAGGCTATCTCAGTTTTATTCTTCCAATGGTTACGATAAATAAAAGTACGACCACAAATGATTTTGGCGGAGGCATTAATAAATTTGCCATCGGATTTCCGGTAGGGGTAAATGTTTTATACAGCCAGCATTTCGGATTTAGTTATGAAATTACGCCAACAATTCAGGCGTCGCCGGGCAGCACAAAAACAAGTAAAATTTTAATTGATCCAGGCCCGATGTTTCGTTTCAGTCATGGCTTTACTTTCATACCGCGCCTCGCATTTGAAACTACTGGGCGTTACGGATTTACTCCAGTATTTAACCAAATTTATGCGCGCACAAAAGTGGCAAATTATTTTGTTGCCGTATCGCTGCCCGCAAGATTTGGAAATAATGAGCTTCCATCTATCGGCGCTAATTTACAATTGGGATTAATTTTTAATTGATATCATACACGATAGGTTTTATTATATAGAGAAGAATATTTCGATCACATTCGCTGGTATTAATCAACATTAATAATTGATTAATTACTGCAAGCTTTGCCCAGCATCGCCCATTCCCTGTGAGTTCATATTTTTTCTTTTAAATAAATTCAAATCCATTTTGCCGAAGCGGTATGCAAATACTACGCGCAGCAATTGCGGATCTTTCAACCTGTCATATTCCTGAGAAAAATATGCGCTTTGGCTGTATTGGTCTGACCATCTTGTCCTGAAAATATCAGTCATGCTTACCGTTAATGAAGCTGCATTATTTTTAAGAAAAGTTTTCTTAACAGCTATATCAACTCCGTAAAAAGATTTGATATATCCCTGTGATGAACTTTGCGTATTTGATCCCGGCGGGCCAAACTGGTTATTGTTTTGGTTTACCGGCAGGTTGGTTTTTGATTGATAGATTGTTGTTAATTGTATAGAAAAATTTGCAGGCAATTTAAAATTGCTATTGAACTTTCCAAACCAGCTCCACAACGCTGGTTGTGATGGTTGTTTTAAATTATCGGTGTTAATGTGCGAATTATAAACGTTCACATTTAAAGTGATGTCCCACCATTTGGTAATGTTATCTGTTGATGTGAGTTCGCCACCAACGGTGTATGCATTGTTTGCATTTTCGTAAGTATTAATAAGCACGCGTTCGCCAACAGGATTTGAACCGCTGTCTTGATAACGCGTAATCAAATTTGAAGTGTATTTATAATAAGCCGACAATAACAATGTATTGCTGTGCGGAAATGTTTTCATGTAAGAAAATTCAAACGAACTCGTGAACTGCGGCACCAGCGCGGGATTGCCACGGGTAATATTTAATGTGTCAGAATAATCTGTGTATGGTATCAATTGAAAAAATCCCGGCCTGCTTACTTTACGCGTTGCACTTATTTGCAATTCCTGATCATGTTTTAATTTCTGGCTAAGAAAAATAGATGGGAACAAACTAACCGGGTAAGTATTGCTAAAATGCTGGCCGGTGTTTAATAAATCGCCTGAATAATTGGAGCTTTCTGCCCTCAATCCAAGTGAGTATCCAAAGTTTCCAATGGTGCTTGAAAAATTAAGGTAAGCAGCGTAAACGCGTGCTGTACTTTTATAATTGCTTGTGCCGAGCGGTTCCAATGTTGTATCGCCTTTTGCATCTAAATCGTAGGTATTATTATAGTTGCTTAACTTTTGTATACTCGTTCGCAAACCTGCTTCTAGTTTTGATTTATGATTTTTTCCAAGTGGATCTGTATAATCAGTTTGCACAGTAAAAAATGCTGGCGAAGCTGTTCCTAAAACTTCCTGCATCGTTGTAGAACCGATTGCAGAACCGGGAAGGCCGGTATAATAATCTGTTGTATAAAATGCATCGCTGTGAGATGTTACACCAAAGTATGATGCATCCGCAGTTAGTTGTTCGCCTTCTTTGGCAAACAAATGTTTTAATCCAGCTTGTGCGCCATTTACATCAAACTCTCTTTTTGAGTTTGAATTGCGCAACGAATAACTCGTTAATGTATTAACAGAACCAACTGTATCAGTTTGAATATTTGAAACTTCAGTAGGAGTAAAAGAGCCATGTACTTTTATATATGATGCAGACAAAGTTGTTTTATTACTTACAAAATAATCAACACCAATTTGCCCGAACATAAAATGCCCTTTGTTGCGGCTGAGATCTTGTTGCAGCAAATGCGTTGTATCGTTTAGGTAAGTAAAACGATCTGTGTTGCCGGTAGTTTTTCCATTCATTCCATTATACATTCCATTGGCGCTGATATTAATTTTTCCTTGGCGCGCATTTAAACCAACAAGTGCATTTGGTGCGCCATGAGAATCCATGCCGACAGAGATGCTTCCGTTATAACCTTGCTTCCTGTTCTTTTTTAAAATGATATTAAGAATGCCCGCGCCGCCGCCTGAAGCATCATATTTTGCCGAAGGGTTCGTCATCACTTCCACGCTTTCAATCGCATCCGCCGGAATTTGATCAAGCGATAAAGTTGTTGGCCGGCCATCAACAAAAATAGTTGGCGTTGCGCCGCGAAGCATTACGTTGCCATCAATATCAACATTAACGGAAGGCACGTTGCGCATCACATCCAGGCCGGTTCCGCCGGCGCTTACAATGTTGTTGGCCACGTTAAAAACTTTCTTATCCATTTCCAGTTTCATCGTTGGCGTTTTTGCTGTAACCACAACGGTTCCCATTGTTTTTACATCGGCTTCCAATTTTACTGCGCCCATATCTTTACTGAATGAAGGAATATTTCCATAAGGCGAACTGGTGGAACCTGCAGCCGGTTTATCTGCTGCAGGAATGATCATAAAATTTTCATCATGCGGTTTATAACCTGTTGCAGAAACGCGCAAAACCAGTTGAGATGCGATTGGCAAATCTTCGAAATTAAATTCGCCACTGGTTTTTGTTTCCATGCCTTTTATAAGAACGAGTTTCTTTTTCTTTGTTGATGTATCAGTAACCGATTTTAAAATTAACGCTGATGCCTGGCCAATAGCCAAGCCCGAAGAATCTGTTACTTTACCATATGCGCGGCCAATTGCAGGCGGCGCGCCTTGTTTTCCTTGTTGCGCAAAACTTATTAATGTGCAGGTTAGCAGCAGAAATATTGTGGTTATTTTTCTCATAATAGTTGTTTGATGCTGCAAATCTATTTTTATAAATGCTCGCAGGCAAGCAGTTTTCCGTAAACGGAATAAAAAGCACGGTAAAGCCCACTAAATTGAAGGTGAAAGAATTTTTAATATTCGCTGGCGAAAAATTTTACCGCATTTTTTTAATAAGAATTTATTAATAAGAAAAAATATAGAATCGTTTTTTATTATTAATAAAAAACGATGGAAACATTTCATTGCAATTGTTATCAGGAGGTCGAAAATATTTTTTGGTAAAATTTTATAATGATAACATTATTAATAAACGAATTTCAATTGAAAGCAAATGGAAATTTTATTCATCAATAGTTATCCAAACCGGCGCATGATCGCTTGTTTTTTCCCATCCTCTTACCTTTTTGTCAACGCCGGCATTAATCAATCGCTTTGCAAGTGTTGGGTTAAGTAAAAAATGATCAATCCGCAAGCCAGCATCGCGGCCATAAGCATTGCGAAAATAATCCCAGAAAGTATAAATTTTTTCTTCGGGATATAATTTCCGGATTGCATCCGTCCAACCCTGGCTAACTAATTTTTTAAAAGCAGCGCGGGTTTCCGGGCGAAACAATGCATCGTCAACCCAACGTTCGGGTTTATATACATCGATGTTTTCCGGCATCACATTAAAATCTCCCGTAAGCAGAACGGGAGATTTTTTATTTATTAATGTTTGCGCATGTGTGTTCAATCTTTCAAACCAGCGAAGTTTATAATCATACTTTGGCCCCGGCGCAGGATTTCCATTTGGCAAATAAAGGCAGCCAATTATTATATCATTAATAACGGCTTGAATATACCTGCTGTGCGTATCATCCGGATTTCCGGGCAAACCCAAAACAACATTTTCAATTTTTGCTTTGCGCGAAAGTATTGCAACGCCATTCCAGCTTTTTTGTCCGTGCCACGCAGCCTGGTAACCTGCATCATTAATAGCAGTTGCCGGAAATTTTTCATCCGGTGCTTTCAATTCCTGCAGGCAAACTACATCAGGTTTTTCTTCTTCCAACCAACGAAGCAAAACTGGCAAGCGGCCATTAACACCATTCACATTATAAGTTGCAATTTTCATATTCGCTTAAATTATTAATGGCTCGTTATTTTATTTACTCAATTTCCAATCCGGCCTTTCAAAATGGCAAGTATAACCGAATGGATGTTTTTTTAAATAATCCTGGTGCTCTTCTTCCGCATTCCAAAAATCTGTTGCCGGCACCACTTCCGTAACAATTTTTCCCGGCCATTTTCCTGATGCTTCCATTTCTGCAATTAATTTGTTTGCAGTTTCTTTTTGTTTTTCATCCAAATAAAAAATGGCAGAACGATAAGATGTTCCCCTGTCATTTCCCTGCCTGTTTTTTGTTGTGGGATCATGTATCTGAAAAAAATATTCAAGTAACCCGCGATAAGATAAAACTGCAGGATCAAAAACAATTTCAATGCCTTCTGCATGCGTGCCGTGATTGCGGTAGGTTGCATTGCGCACATCGCCGCCGGTATATCCAACAACGGTAGAAACAACGCCGGCGCGGTGCCTAAACAATTCTTCAACTCCCCAAAAACAACCGCCTGCTAAAATGGCTTTTTCATTACTCATATCATTCGATTTTTAATTGAAATAAAATTAAATTATTAATGCTTTATGGCAACGTAATTTTTGTTGCACATTAATAACATCCGGTTGGTTTTATTGTTTGATTAATGTATAAAACAATTTCATTTTCACAACATTTATTCAACAATAAGTTTATAACCTTTGCCATGCACATTAATAATTTTTATCGATTCATCTTCACTAAGTTTCTTGCGTAATTTTGAAACTAGCACATCTACATTTCTGCTGATAACAAAAACGCCATCATCTTCCCAAATTTCTTTCATTAATCTTTCCCTTTCAACAATTTGGTTTCGATTGCCTGCAAAAATTTGTAATGATTTTGTTTCTTTTTCTGAAAGCTTGGTTATTTCATTTTCAAAAATGAGTACATTTTTATCTGCGGAAAATTGATATTTCCCAAGGTGAATAAAATTATTGTTGTCAGCAATTGGTTCAATGTTTTCTTTTTTCCAAAATGTTTTTTTCAAATAAAATCCTGCAACAATTAATGGGATTGACAACATTAATAATAAAGAGAAATCAAACTTATCTGTTTTTAAAAATTCAATTTCAATTACGTAACAACCAGCTTCCTGTTTGCGGCCTGTGCATGGAATTAAGTTTCCGGTCCTGTCACTAATTTCATAAGCAAAAACGGTTCCCTGCTGCGCGCAATCTTTTACATTCACAATATATTCATTCGGCAAATGATATTTTTCTAATTCGCGATGAACAAGGTTTACCAATGTATCGGGAATAAAAACAAAGTTATTTTGAAAAGAAATCTGGTAAGTATTTTCATCAGTTTTTTTTACCGGAAGCACGCGTGAAGTAGAATCTTTTGCATGCAGCAAAAGTTGATGGCCAATATTGCGAAATACAATTTCAAGATTTTTTTCAGGCAATTTATTTTTCTGATTAATAAATGCAACGGCAGAAATTAACCAGGCAAAAGTTAGCAAAACAAAAAAAATAGCGGAACGCTTCATGTGCGCAAAAATAACTTATCAAAACATGTATTAAGCAATTTTACAAACGTTTTACACTTATTTACACTTTATTTACGCGTTTCAAAAAGCTTTATTTTAGCTTCACTTCATTCTTTTTGTTTTAAAGTTTGCTGCAACTTTTTATTATAGTAATAAATAAATATTTCATCTCTATTCGATTAATCAAATTCATTAACAACAAACTTTCTGCAACATATTTTATCATTAATAAAAAATTAATCCGACCATTTTATTTCAAAAAACAAATCATCTTTTAAATGAAAAAATTATTATTAACTGCTATTTTATTCAGCGCTTTGTTGAAATCAAAAAGTCAAACTGTTTATTCAAACGAAATAAAAGAACAAATAAAAAAGGTAGAAAATAATCTTGCCGGCCGAATAATTATTGATGGAAAACCATACAATATTTTGGATAGAATGGCACATTATAATGTGAAAGGATTAAGCATTGCAATCATTCAAAATCACAAAATGATTTGGGCAAAAGGCTATGGCTTTGCAGATGAAAAACAAAAACGCGCCGTAACAACAGCAACTTTGTTTAAGCCAGGTTCAATCAGCAAATCATTAAACGCAGTTGGCGTTTTAAAGTTGGCGCAGGATAATAAAGTGGATCTTTATAAAGACATTAATACGTATTTAAAATCGTGGCAGTTTCCTTATGATAGTTTATCAAAAGGAAAAAAAATTACGCTCGCAAATTTGCTGAGCCATACTGCTGGATTGTCCGTCTATGGCGGTTTTCCGGGTTATGACAGTAAAGGGAAAATTCCATCCGTACCACAAATTTTGGATGGCAAAGAACCTGCAAATACGCCGCCGGTAAGATCTTTATTTGAACCAGGTTTGCAGTATCAATATTCTGGTGGTGGCATAATAATTTCTCAATTAATTATTACAGATATAACGCATCAACCGTATGAAAAATTTATGTACGACAGCGTACTTAAGCCATTTGGAATGATGAATAGTTTTTTTTCTACCGCGCCGCCGGCAAAAGAAAAATTAAATAAAATTGCAACAGGCTATACAAAAGATGGCACCGAAGTTAAAGCAACATTCAATGTTTATCCTGAACAGGCGCCACTTGGTTTATGGACAAATCCTACTGAACTTTCCAAATACGTTATCGAAACACAACTTGCTTATGAAGGTAAATCTTCGAAAGTCTTAAATCAAAAAATGGCGCAATTGCACTTAACGCCATACATTGATAATTCTGCTACAATGGGCGTTTTTATTGGTGACAGAAATGGTGAAAAATATTTTTTTCACGATGCTGGCAATGAAGGTTTCCGTGGATTATTTTATGGAAGTGTTGAAGGTGGAAATGGTATTGTGGTGTTTGTAAATTCGGATGATGGAAATATTATTTTAGAATTATTAAGCAGCGTTGCATCTGTATACAACTGGAAAGGTTTTGATAAACCAGCAACAGTAAATACAAAACAAATCGATGATACATTAATGCAAAAATATGTTGGCATTTATAATTATGATGGCACCATTGCGGAAGTAACTAAAAAATCGGATGGATTATACTATTGGATAGATGGACAGGACGTAAAAATGTATTTTACTTCGGATAAAGATTTTGTAAACATAGAATTTCTTGCAGAAAAATCTTTTATTAATGACAGTTTGGGAAATGTAATTGGTTATTCGAGAAAAGTAAATGGAAAACAATTTTCACCAGCATTGAAGATTAATAATGTGGATACGATTAATGCAAAAGAAGGTCAGCTTACTGCATTTGGCTGGCATTTGCTGGAAACAAAAAGATTTGATGCTGCCGTAAAATATTTAACTCGCGCAATTGAACTGCAGCCAAATGATATTGCTGCAAAATTAAACCTTGCACATGGTTATCTTTTTAAGAACGATTTTGATAAAGCGATACAATTATACAAGGAATATTTGTCTACAAATCCTGCAAACGAAACGTCATTGAAAGGTTCCATAAAACAGGATTTTGATTTTTTTATAAAGAATGGTTTTGATAAAACACTAATAGATAAAGCCACTGAAATTTTAAAATTGTAATGTATTAATACGGATTTATTAAGTTATTCCACGAAAATTTCTAAAAAAAGAAAGAATAAAAATCAATTTTTGAAACTTTACAATTAAACCTCATATTTGTGTACCAGTATGAACTGGTATAAAACCGGTTCGGTTTATCACGAATAATATTTTCAGGATGAGGTTTATTATTTTTTTTGCAGGTTTATTATGCATGAATTTTATTGGCGTAAAACCGCTTATTAATAAAAATAATAAACAACTTCCGCGTATTGCAATCGCTGGCATTGCAATAGAATCAAGCATATTTTCTCCTGCAAGAACGAATGAAGAAGCTTTTCACGCAAAATATGGAGTTCAGGCTTTTTCTTCTTATCCATTTCTATCGATTGATTCTCCTTTGTATAATCGTGCAACGTGGTTTCCAACTGTTGTCGCGCGTTCATTGCCTGGTGGGATTGTAACAAAAGAAGCTTATGAATCGCTTGTTGGAAAAACGCTGGATTCATTAAAACAACACCTTCCCTATGATGGTGTTTACCTGGATATTCATGGCGCAATGAGCGTTGAAGGAATGGAAGATCCGGAAGCGGATTATATTGAACGCATAAGGAAAGTTGTTGGAAAAAATACGCTGATTTCTACTTCAATGGATTTGCATGGAAATGTTTCATTGCGCCTTGCAAAAAATTGCGATCTCATTACATGCTACCGCAAAGCGCCACATGAAGATGCGCTGGAAACAAAACAGCGTGCCATAACAGAATTATTGTCGCGCCTTGAAACTGGCAAAGGCAAGCCGCCTTATAAAGCTTATATTAATATACCCATTTTATTGCCTGGTGAAAAAACGAGCACACGCCTTGAACCTGCAAAAAGTGTATACGCTGCAGTTGCGCCCGCCGCAATGCAGGATGGTATTGTTGATGCATCTATTTGGGTTGGTTACGCATGGGCAGATGAAGCGCGGAACCACGCTGCAGTAATGGTTACCGGCGATGATAAAAATAAAGTTATTAATACAGCAGAGCAATTGGCAAAACGCTTTTGGGATGCGCGTTTTGGGTTTTCATTTGTTGCGCCCGCGGCGAGTTTGGATGTTTGCCTCGATAGCGCGCTTGCAAGTAATAAGCGTCCTTATTTCATAAGTGATTGCGGTGATAATCCAACGGCTGGCGCGTCTGGCGACGTAACTTGGACATTAACACAATTATCAAAAAGAAAAGAATTTTCTGAAAATGGCCCGTCATTAATATACGCTTCTATTCCCGGTCCGGAATTGGTTGAACAGGCTATTGCTGCCGGAGTAAATGGACATGTTGATGGATATGCTGGCGCAAAAGTCGATCACCGTTTTGCGGGGCCGGTACATATTTCCGGAACGGTTCAATCTATTTTGAAAGGCGATAAAGAAGCCGTAGCAGAAGTAGTTATAAAAATGGGTTCTATACAAATTATTGTAACAAAAAAACGCAAAGCTTACCGAACCGAAGGCGATTTTACCAAGCTTGGCTTAAACCCGCGCAAGGCTGATATTGTAATTGTAAAATTGGGATACCTCGATCCTGAATTGTATGCCATGCGTGCAGAATGGATGCTTGCATTAACGCCTGGCGGCGCAGATCAGGATTTGGAAAAACTGACCTTTAAAAAAATAAACCGCCCAATGTTTCCTTTTGATAAAAATATGAAAGCGCCTGATTTGTCTGCAAAGCTGGTTCCTTTATCTGATTAATGTCATTAATAATTTTTTAAAAGGCATTATTAATAACTGATTTTTAAAACAACGCACGCAGGCAACTGCACTTTGTAAATGATTTATAGTTTGAGCAATTAAAAACGGGGGCAATTTCTATTGCCCCTTCACTTTTTTATGGCGCGGCAAAAATGATTTCAATCATTAATTCACGCAAAAAATCACCAGTTTATTTTAATAAAAAACATCGTTTGCCTATTAATAAAAAATTTTTGCGGAAATAAAAAAATGTAATTAATATTGTGTACCAGTTTATACCGGTATAAATATCATCTTATTTTATTATTGCTTAAAGTAACCATTCAGTAAATTCCAAAACGATTAATTATGCCAATGGAAAAATTGATTAAAAGAAGTTGTCTGCTATTTCTTCTTTCTTTTTTAACCTGTGCCGTTTTTTCTCAGAGCACAACAATTACGGGTAAAGTAACCGACGACAAAGGAACGCCGTTGCAAGGCGCAACCGTTACAGCAAAAGGCGGAGCCGCAAGGGGAACCACAACTGCTGCCGACGGAACTTACAAACTTGCAGTAGGCCCGAAAGTAAAAAGTATAACCATCAGTTCTGTTGGTTATGCAGAACAGGAAATAGCGCTGAAAGGCCAGACTGCCATCGACGTTTCATTAGTTATCGATTCCAGATCACTCAATGATGTTGTGGTTATTGGTTATGGTACTGCAAGAAAAAAAGATGTTACGGGCGCAGTGGCAAATGTTACTTCCAAAGATTTTAATATTGGTGTTATTAATAACCCGCTTCAGCAAATCCAGGGCAAGGTTGCCGGTTTGGTAATTACACAACCAGGCGGCGATCCAAATGCAAACCTGATCATTCGTTTGCGTGGGCAAACTTCTTTAAGCGGTGGCCAGTCGCCACTTATTGTGCTTGATGGAATTCCTTTGGATGATATTACTCAACTAAGCAGCATCCCACCGGGAGATATTTCTTCTTATGATGTTTTGAAAGACGTTTCTGCAACGGCCATTTATGGTTCACGCGGTGCAAATGGCGTTATTATTATTAATACAAAACATGGAAGTGCCGGCAAAGCAAAAGTTGAATACAGTGGTTATGTTGCTACAGATAAACTTTCAAAAGAATTTGATTTATTATCAGCCAGCGAATGGCGCACTGCAGTAAAAAATATTCCTGGAATTACACAATCAACGATTGATGGTTTAGATAAAGGCGCAAATACAGATTGGTTGAAAGCCATTACCCGCCGGGCTTACACGCAAACACACGATATCGCAGTTTCTGGTGGAACGGGAAGTTTTAATTACCGCGCTTCGTTGAATTATTCAAATCAACAAGGCATTGTAATCAATTCTGGTAAAGAACAAATCGGGCTTCGTTTTAATGCACAACAAAAAGCATTAAACGATAAACTGGTTATCCAGGTTTCATTAAGTTCTACAGAAAATAACAGGAAATATACCGACTACAATATTTTCGATTATGTAAATACAACGCCGCCAACTTACCCGGTTTATAATCCGGATGGAACTTACTATGGCTATTATGATTTTGATCAGCAAAATCCTGTTGCCCAACAAATGCTCGAAACAAATACGGGTAAAGAAACGCTTACATTAATGTATGCAAAAGTGGATTATGAAATTGTTCCCGGATTAAAATTGGGAACAACTGGATCGATTTCAAACTATAATTTACATTCAGAATATTTTCAGCCAACATTACCTGGCGTTGGAAACCTTAATAATGCAAGCCAGACAAGCGCTGATAAAGATTCAAAAAAAGGCGACATCCATATTAATTACACGCACGATTTTGGAAAAAGCAATATCAGCGCAACAGGCGTTTATGAGTATAATAATTTTATTACTGATAACTTTAATGCCAATGGCCAGAATTATTTGCTTGCATCTGAAACCGATAATAATTTAGGCGGAGGCAATCCGGCTTTAAACAGTATCAGTTCTTACAAAGACAATTATAAAATCATTTCTTTTCTTGCAAGGGTGGCTTATAATTATGATACAAAATATTATGTAACGCTTTCTGCAAGGCGTGATGGTTCTTCAAAATTTGGTACTGATAACAGGTGGGCAAACTTTCCTTCTGCTTCAGTTGCCTGGCGCCTCACAAGAGAAAAATTTCTTAGCCATGTTTCATGGTTAAATGAATTGAAACTGAACGCAGGTATTGGCGTTGTGGGAAACCAGGATGCAATTACTCCTTATAATACATTATTAACGCTTGGTGGTTCGGGCCGTTATTTTGACCCGACAAGTTCAACTTATATGTATCCGCAATCATATACTCCAAATCAAAATGCCAATCCTAATTTGAAATGGGAAGAAAGGCATGGTGAAAATATCGGGGTAAATTTTGCCATGTTCAACAGCAGGTTCTCTGGAAACATTAATGTGTTTAATGATAAAACAACAAACTTATTGTTTAACTATAATGTTCCGGTGCCTCCGTTTTTCTACGGAACAATTCTTGCCAACGTGGGCAGCTTAACCAACAAAGGCGTAGAGTTACAATTGAATGCTGATGTAGTTAAGAAAGAAAATTTCTCATGGTCAATTGGTGGACAGCTTACAACAGTGCATACGAGGATAACAAGCCTTGCAGGTTCTTATGATGGCTATAGCATTTCAACAGATCAGGTGCCTGTTGGTATTGCAGAAGGCCGCGGTTATGCAAGCAACAATATTACTTTCCTTAAAGTTGGTTATTCTCCTTATGTATTTTATTTACCAAGATTTGCAGGCTTGAGCAAAACAGTTGATCCGGGCACAAACAGCAACCAGCTTTATTATGCAGCTGACGGATCTAAAGTGGCTGATATTACTGCTGCAAAAAGTTATTATACTGATCCAACGCCTAAATTTACTTACGGTTTTTATAATACGTTCACTTATAAAAATTGGGGATTGAATGTTTTTTTCCGCGGAGTTTACGGACAAAAAATATTTAATGATTTCCGTTCTATCGTTGATAATATTTCAAGGCTTCCGGGAAACAACGTAACTAAAGAAGCATTAACAAACGGAATTATCGGTTCACAAACACCATCTGATTTGTGGCTTGAAAAAGCATCTTACTTACGACTTGATAATGCAACTTTATCTTACAATTTCAAACATATAAAAGGAATTGAAAGCCTGCGTGTGTATGCAACCGGCAGCAACTTGTTTGTGATAACGCCTTATAAAGGAATTGATCCTGAAATAAGAAATGGCGACAGCAACCAGGCATATATTGATACCAATGTTTATGGCGATGCTTTTTATCCAAGAAGCAGAACGTATACCGTTGGTGTAAACCTGACTTTCAATTAACAGCCCTTCTTTTAATTAATAAAATTCTATCGATATGTTACCATCAAAATATAAAATTACAAAACTGGCTTTGCTGTTTGTTCTTGGCCTTTTTTCCTGTACCAAACTTGATACAAAAGTGTACAGTGTAGTTACAAATGAAAATTTCTGGCAAACGCCTGATCAAATTGCAGCAGGTATTGCGCCTGCATATGCACAGCTTACCGGCATTCCGGATGGCAATGTGTTTAGCCTTAATGAAGGATCTTCTGATGAAATGGTGGTGCCTGCAAGAGGTGCCGACTGGCTTGGAACCGGCGACTGGATTCAATTGTGGGAACATACCTACACTTCTGAAACACCGGAAGTTGTTGGTGCGTGGACAGATTTGTATGGCGGCATTGGTAAAATTAATTTCATATTAAGCATCGTTGATAACATCAGCCCGGCGCCAACCAACATTCAAAATATAGATGCAGAATTAAAAACATTGCGTGCATTATATTATTATTGGGCGATGGATTTGTACGGAAATGTTCCGTTGGTTACTGATTTTAAAACCAATCCAAATACAGTTACAAACAGTACAACACAACAGGTTTTTACTTTTATTGAATCTGAATTAAAAGCAAATATTGATTTGGTTTCGTCTGATGTAAGTGGTGCAACTTATGGCCGCGTTACAAAATGGATGGCTTTCAGTTTGATGGCTAAATTATATTTGAATGCAGAAACATACACTGGTACTGCACGCTGGAGCGATGCAATGGCTGCATGTGATTCTGTTATTAATTCTGGTAAATACAGTTTGCAAACAAATTATTTCGACAACTTTTCTCAGACAAATGATAACTCTGTAGAAAATATTTTTGTTGTGCCTTATGATAATATTAATATCGGCGGCAACAACAGGCAAACACAAACTCTGCATTATCAAAGCAATTTAAATTTTCAGTTAACCAGTTCTCCGTGGAATGGTTATTGCACCAATGCAGAATTTTATAGTCATTATGATACAACATCTGTTTACACTGTAAAAGGACAAAATACATACAGAAGTTTTCTTGATGCGCGCACAGGGCAGTTCTTAATCGGACAGCAATACAATGTTCCTTACACGTATCCGCCAAGCACAAACGTATTGTATTCAAGTACTGATCCTTCTTTAAAAATTTTAGATGCGCAAACTGGTAAGCCTTTAAATTTTTATCCAAACGTTACAGAAATCAGTAACCCGACAGATACATTTCGCACGGCTGGTTTAAGAAATATTAAATACTTTCCAAACCCCGGCACTTTTACAAACATGAATAATGATATCGCTATTTTTCGGTTGGCTGATATTTTCTTAATGCGCGCAGAATGTGCATTGCGTCTTGGTTCTGCAGGTGCAATGGATCTTGCGTACGTTAATCAAATCCGCGAGCGCGCTTATGGTGGCGATGCATCGCATGATTGGACAATGGGCGATCTTACATTAACGAATGTTTTTAATGAAAGAGCAAGGGAACTTGCATGGGAAAATTTCCGCAGGCAGGATTGCATCCGCTTTGGAACTTTTGGCAATGCAAGAACGCCAAATAAAGGCGTTGATCCAGATACACATTTACAAATATTTCCAATTCCATTGGCGCAATACCAGGCAAATTCTAATTTGAAACAGAACCCTGGTTATCCTTCTTTTTAATTTTTATAAGTTTTTATAAAATATGCATTATCATACATTGTGTGATAATGCATATTTATTTTATAAGATGAAAATTTTCAGCCACACATATTATTCGATTGCTCTTGCTTTGCTGATTTGTTTATTAATATGTTCATGCAGAAATAATAATGAAGATGTCATTAATAAAAATGCGTTGTTTAAAAAACTGGATGCGCATGAAACAGGAATCAGTTTTATTAATAAAGTTGTTGATAGCAAAGACCTAAATATTTTTAATTTCAGAAGTTTTTATAATGGTGGCGGCGTTGCGATTGGTGATATTAATAATGATGGCAAGCCCGATATTTTTTTTACATCCAACCAGGGCGATAATAAATTATACATTAATAAAGGCAACTGGAAATTTGAAGATGTAACGGATAAAGCCGGTGTAAAAGGCGTTAATAAATGGCACACCGGTGTAACGATGGCTGATGTAAATGGCGATGGCTGGCTAGATATTTATATATGCAATGTTGGCAATAAAGATGGATCGCAAAGTGGAAATGAATTGTACATTAATCAGCAAGATGGAACGTTTAAAGAAGAGGCGCATCAATATGGATTGGATGATAAAGGCATTGGAACGCAAGCTGTTTTTTTCGATTATGATCACGATGGTGACTTGGATTGTTTTGTTTTGAACAATAGTTTCTTGCCAATAGAAAGTTTTGATTATAAAAAAAATTTGCGCGCCAACAGAAGCTCAACTGGTGGAAGCCATTTATACAGAAATGATAACGGACATTTTACAGATGTAAGTGCAAGCGCAGGAATTTATGGAAGTGAAATTGGATTCGGGCTTGGCGTAACTGTTGGCGATTTGAACAATGATGGCTGGCCTGATATTTATATCTCTAACGATTTTTTTGAAAAAGATTATTTATACATTAACCAACGCAACGGAACTTTTAAAGAAAGTATAGACAGTGCAATGGGCCACATCAGCCAATCATCAATGGGTTCTGATATGGCAGATATTAACAACGATGGATTGCTTGATATTTTTACAACCGATATGTTGCCCGAAGATGACTATCGTTTGAAGTCTGTTACAAAATTTGATGACTACGATGTATTTAATGCAAAACTTAGAAATGATTTTCATCACCAGTTTGTTTCAAATTGTTTGCAGTTAAATAATGGCGATGGAACGTATAGTGAAATTGCTTGTCTCGCGGGCGTGGAAGCAACAGACTGGAGTTGGGGCGCACTGAGTTTTGATTTTAATAATGATGGATGGAAAGATATTTTTGTTTGCAATGGCATTAATAAAGATTTAACCAACCAGGATTTTCTGGAATTTTTCAGCGCTTCCGAAACAAAGAAAAAAGTAATTAAAGGCGGCTTTAATTATAAATCATTTTTGGATAAAATGAAATCGACGCCATTATCAAATTATGCTTTTGTAAATCAAAAAAATCTCACGTTTAAAAATGAAAGCCAGCAATTAGGGCTTGCAACGCCAAGCTTTAGCAATGGCGCGGCTTATGGAGATTTAGATGGCGATGGCGATTTGGATTTGGTTATCAATAATGAAAACATGGAAGCTTTTGTTTACCGCAACATGGCTTCTGAAACTTTGCATAAACATTTTTTAAAAATAAAACTCGAAGGCAATGCGATGAATAATTTTGGCGTTGGCGCAAGGGTTTCGTTATATGCAAATGGAATGCATCAAGTGCTTGAGCAAATGCCTGTGCGCGGCTTCCAGAGCAGTGTTGAGCCAGTATTAAATTTTGGCCTTGATAATAATATAAAAGCCGACAGCCTTGTTGTTTGTTGGCCGGATATGAAGATGCAAATCTTATATAACATTCATGCGGACACAACAATTATTCTGCAACAAAAAAATGCAAACATGCCCATTGCATTTCCATCAAAAAATAAAAAAACTTTGTTTGAAAATATTACACATTCAGTTATTAAAGGAAATATAAAACACAACGAAAATGCATTTATAGATTTTAATGCAGAGCCGCTTATTCCAAAAATGATTTCTACCGAAGGCCCGAAACTCGCTGTTGGAGATATTAATGGCGATGGCAAACAGGATTTTTTTATAGGCAGCGCAGCAAACGATACTGCAAAAATTTTTATACAACAAGCTAATGGAACGTTTTTGGAAAAACCACAATTCGCATTTGCGCAAGACAAAGAATATGAAAACATCGGCGCAGAATTTTTTGATGCAGATGGCGATGGCGATTTGGATTTGGTTGTTGTTTCCGGTGGCAATGAATTAAAAGAAGGTTCATTGAATTTGCTTGCGCGATTATATATTAATGATGGCAAAGGAAATTTTACAAGAAGTTTTCAAGGCTGGCCGATGGTTTCCATTAATGCATCATGCGTGCGCGTTGGCGATTTTGATGGCGATGGAAAGCCCGATATTTTTATTGGTGCGCGGAGTGTTCCCGGCAGTTATGGAAAATCGCCCGCAAGTGTTTTATTAAAAAATAATGGCAAAGGAATTTTTACAAACGTTACAAAAAATATTGCGCCTGCTTTGCAAAATGCAGGCATGGTTACAGATGCGCAATGGGCAGATATTGATGGCGACGGAAAAAAAGAATTGGTTGTTGTTGGCGATTGGATGCCGATAACTTTTTATCAATACACCAATGGATCTTTTAATAAAATAAATGAAATAAAAAATTCTTCCGGCTGGTGGAATTGCCTGACAGTCGCGGATATTAATGGCGATGGAAAACCAGATTTAATCGCTGGCAATAATGGATTGAATTCAAAAATACGCGCGGATAAAGATCATCCTGCACAATTATTTACTGACGATTTTGATAATAACGGGCAAACAGAATGCATCGCTGCTTATTATAAAAATGATGGAAAACCGTACACATTTAATTTGCGAAGTGATTTGGTAAACCAGGTTCCAATTTTTAAAAAGAAATTTTTACACTACGGAGATTATGCAGGAAAAACGATTGATGATGTACTTACATCTGCGCAAATAAAACATGCTACAACATTAAAAGTGGAACAAACGCAAAGCTGCATTTTTTATAATAAAGGCAGCAATGATTTTGAAATGAAACCACTTCCGATGCAGGCACAAATTTCTCCGGTGTTTGGAATTTTATTAACCGATTTAAATGGCGATGGCATTAATGATATTTTTTTAGGCGGAAATTTTTATGGATTAAAACCTGAAACCGGGCGCTATGATGCAAGCTATGGCGTTACATTAATCGGAGATAAAAATGGAAACTTCACTTATATAAAACCTGCAGAAAGTGGTTTGTTTATTACCGGCGAAGTAAGAGACATAAAAATGATCCAGTCATCAATCAATCCGTTTATTATTGTTGCAAGAAATAATGAAGATTTGCAGATATTCTCAAAACCTAAGCAATGATATTTTTCAATGAAAAAAAATTTTGTTGTTTTATAATAATATTCATTGCATGCTTCGCATGTTCTTCGCCAACGCATCCATTATTTACACAATTAAATGCATCACAAACCGGCATTCATTTTAATAATAAATTGGTTGATCATGATTCTTTAAATATTTTGGATTATCTCTATTATTATAATGGCGGCGGCGTTGCTGTTGGCGATATTAATAATGATGGATTGCCTGATATTTATTTTACTGCAAACAGTTTGGGCGGCAACAAACTCTATTTAAACAAAGGCAATTTTAAATTTGAAGACATCACGCAAAATGCAGGCGTGGCGGGCAATGCAGACTGGTGCACGGGTGCTACAATGGTTGATATTAATGGCGATGGTTTCCTGGATATTTATGTTTGTGCAGTCAGTCAAAAACTTGGATTGAAAGGGCACAACGAATTATTTATTAATAACAAAAATGGAACGTTTACAGAAAGTTCTGCCGCGTATGGATTGGATTTTTCCGGCTATTCAACACAGGCAGTTTTTTTCGATTATGATCATGATGGAGATATGGATTGTTTTCTTTTAAACCAATCTTCTCACTCTGTAGAAACTTATGGCGACACTTCTCTTCGTAAAATAAATAGCCCGCTTGCAGGAGATAAATTGTTTAGAAATGATTGCAATGCGCAGCAAAAAAAATTTACTGATGTAACAAAAGCATCCGGAATTTACAGCAGCGCGCTCGGTTATGGATTAGGCGTTTCCGTTGCAGATATTAATAATGATGGTTGGGAAGATATTTATGTAGGAAATGATTTTCAGGAAAATGATTATTACTATGTAAACAATCATGATGGAACATTTACTGAAAGCGGTACAAAACATTTTAATCATTATTCGCGCTATAGTATGGGCAATGATATTGCCGATTATAATAATGACGGGCAACCAGATATCATCACCGTTGATATGTTGCCGGAAGAAGAAAAATATTTAAAAACATACAGCGGCGGCGATCAGCTTGATATTTATAATTATACTGTTTTGCAAAATGGTTTTCAAAATCAGTATTCAAAAAATTCATTGCAAAAAAATTTGGGAAATGGAGAAGCCTTCAGTGAACAAGGTTTGCTCGCTGGTATTTCTGCCACGGATTGGAGCTGGAGCCCGTTGATGGCTGATTATGATAATGATGGAGTCAAAGATTTGTTTATCAGCAATGGAATTGTGAAACGCCCGCTGGACCTGGATTACATAAGATTTGTTTCTTCTGGTGGCATCAGGCATCAAATGCGTACATCAAACAGGTTGGATAGTAATGCCATTGCTGCTATGCCCAATGGCAAAACGCATAATTATATTTTTAAAGGAACGAGTGAAGGAAAATTTATTAATAAAAGCAATGATTGGGGAATGACAATTCCTTCCTACTCCAACGGCGCTGCTTATGCAGATTTGGATAATGATGGCAACCTCGATTTGATTGTAAACAACATTAATGATGATGCAGGAATCTATAAAAACAACAATGGCAAATCAAAAAATTACCTGGCAATTTCTTTTAAAGGAAACGATAAAAATACATTTGGAATTGGTGCGAAAGCATACGTTTTTAATAATGGCAACATTCAATTTCAGCAATTGATGTTAACGCGCGGGTTTGAATCTTCCACCGAACCTCGGATTCATTTCGGCTTGGGAAGCATTAATGTTTCCGACAGTATTTTAATTGTGTGGCCAAACCAGCAAATGCAAATTTTAAAAAATGTGGCATCCAATAAAGAAATTATTATTGATGAAAAAAATGCATCAAAAAAATTTGAGTACAATATTTTTTTTCCAAAACAAAAACCATTTTTTAAAAATGTAACCGACAGCGTTGGAATGAAATGGGTTCATAAAGAAAATAAATTTAATGACTTCAACCAGCAATATTTTATACCGCATGAATTGTCAACTGCAGGTCCGAAACTCGCTGTGGGCGACATTAATGGCGATGGGCTTGATGATATATATGTATGTGGCGCGCGCTTCCAGGGTGGTGCATTATTTATTCAAACAAAAGATGGGCATTTTATTCAAACAGATACTGCATTGTTTAAAGCTGATGCAAACTGCGAAGATGCAAGCGCCATTTTTTTTGATGCAGATGGCGATGGAGATTTGGATTTGTATGTTGCCAGCGGCGGCAGTGAATTCAGTGGAAAAAATATTGAGTTGCTTGATCGGTTATATATTAATGACGGCAAAGGGAATTTTACACAATCGATTAATGCCATTCCAAATTTGTATGCAAATAAATCTGTTGTTTGCGCGGCAGATATTGATCACGATGGCGACATTGATTTGTTTATTGGAAGCCTCGCAAATCCGCTTGCTTATGGTGCGCCGCAAACTTCATGGATATTATTGAATGATGGCAAAGGGCATTTTTCAATTGCGAACGATGCTGTTATTGATTTAAAAAATATCGGCATGATAACAAGCGCATTCTTTGCCGACTTGCATAAAAACAATTATCCTGATTTAATAATTGCTGGTGAATGGATGCCTGTTGGGATTTTTAATAATGATAAAGGAAAATTCTCAAAGCCTTTATGGCAAGGCGTTTCAGGGCTTTGGCAATCTTTGTATGTTGCGGATATTAATAATGATGGCAACCTTGATATTTTGGCAGGCAATTTTGGATTGAATTCAAAATTGCATGCAAGTAATGATGCGCCATTAAAATTATACATAAAAGATTTTGATAAAAATGGAATGCCCGATCAATTACTCACTTATACGATCAATAATAACGAATATTCTTTTTTAGGAAAAGATGAATTGGAAAAGCAATTGCCGGGAATTAAAAAGAAATTTTTGCGCTATGATGATTTTGCAGGAAAAACAATACAGGAAATTTTTGGCGATGAATTGAATGATGCATACGTTATCGATGCAAAAAATTTAGCAAGCGGAATTTTTATTAATGATGGAAAAGCGAATTTTAATTTTAAGCCTTTCCCTTTCCAGGCGCAGGTTTCACCGGTTTTTGCATTTGGCATTGGTGATATTAATAATGATAATATCAATGACATTTTAATGGGTGGAAATCTTTTTGGCGTAACACCTTATGAAGGCCGTTATGATGCAAGCTGGGGCGATTTATTAATAGGAAAAAAAGATAACAACCAAGAATGGGTTTCGCCCATTGCAAGTGGTTTTTTTGTTCGCGGAGAAATGCGCGATATAAAAAAAATTAAAACCAGCAACGGTTTTCTTTGGGTTGTTGCGCGAAATAATGAACCATTACTATTTTTCAAATCTCAATAACAGGCAAGAAAAATTTTATTAATAAACAGGAAAATAAACTTCTGTTTTTATAAAGCTTGTATCTGTAAGTGGCGATGAAGTATTTTGATATTTTTCTAACGGATCAGCAACGCGTTGCAAGTTGTTATCATGAATATACCGTTGCATCGCTTCATATAAATTATTAATGTGCGAATACTGTCCTTCATATTTTCCGACAAGTAACCTTCCTTGCGCTGGCAATTCAAGAAATGAATAATCATTAATGTTGTTTATTCTTTTGCTTACAGGAATGCCAACAGCAAGTTGTATTTGTGTACTGTTTAATTTTTTATAAGAAATATATCCATAATCGCGCGCAGCAAGCTGATGGATTTGTATGTATGATTTTAATTCATTAAAAATTTGTTGTGCATTTTTATTAATGCCTGCTACAGGAATTATAATTTTTTTTGTAATGAATAATGTATCCTGAACATTTTTTAATTGTATGTCAAATCCATAAAATTTTATAGGATCTTCCAAACTTTGTTTTAATGAAATCAACTCTGTATTTATATTAGTATTAATAAATTTTTCTTTGATCCAATCTAACGGAGTAAGATATTTTTTCCAGAAAATATGTGTTGACTTTCCCATTGAATCTGGCTCAGCCAATATGGATTGATAATTTATTTTGTTTGCATTTTCTTCTTTAAAAACGATGCCTGCGGGATTTGTTGCGGTTAATGTAAAACGATGATTATTGCTTGTATGAATAAATGAATTTACCTGCGTAGTGTTTGATGAAAAATATAATGTTGAATCTTTTTTATTAATAAAATCTGGTTGCCAGTTTTGCCAGTTGTGCAAATCTGTAAATTGATTTACTACATCATAAATTGGCCTGGAAATAATTATATCTTTTGTAAGGGTGAAACGAAATGGAGCGGCAAATAATATTATTATTAATAACACCAACGCTGCAAAAATCCATATTTTCTTTTTCATGATTTACTGATGCAAAACTGCAAGCATTGATTTCAATTCGTTTTCATCTGCAATGTAAACATTTCCAAAATCGGATATTAATGGGTTTGCAAAACTCATCGGGTTTGGAAAAATTTTTCTTGCAGAACTGTGGTATTCTGTTGCGCCAGATTCTTCAATTAATTTTTTAAGATTGGAAGAGCGCACACCAGCGCCGGGCATAATAATAATTCTTCCATTTGCCTGCGTTACCAATTTACCCAACAACACACCAGCATCTGGCGCACCAATTGCTTGTCCTGATGTAAGCACGCGCTCGCATCCACATTCAATAATATCTTCAAGCGCTTTAAAAGGATCGGGCGCTGCATCGAAAGCGCGGTTGCAAGTAACGCCCATCGGGTAAGCCAACTCAATAATTTTTTTAAATCTTTCTTTATCAATTTCGCCATCTATCAATTGCACGCCAATGGAAATTCCATCGCAGCCCAACTCTTTACAAATTTTTATATCATCTTTTAATATTTCAAATTCATAATCATCATAAGAATAATTGCCTGCACGCGGACGAATGATCGGATATAATTTAATGGAAATTTTGTCTCTTGTTTGTTTAATAGCGCCATAGCTCGGTGTGGTGCCGCCTTCAACAGGATTATCACATAATTCAACTCTATACGCACCCGCCTTTTCTGCAATAATAGAAGATTGAATATTAAAAGCGCAAACTTCAAGAATACGTTCAGCCATATTTATTTTTTGAAAATTTATAATGTATTAGCCAATAGCTATTAGCTTTTAGCACCAAGTTTTATTAATAAAGATTTTTTACTTTTTGTTTTTTCCTTTTTACTTAAAAAAAATTTCAATAAAAACTTTTAGCAGTGTACATGGTTTCTTCTTTGTCATTTTTTACAGCATAGGTAAAACCTTTTTGCAAACAGTATGCACCAAATTCTCCTTTTTTATTGATTGCCAAAAAACCAACCTGAATGTTTTTTGATTTCTCTGGAGAGATTTTAATAATGCGCTGAACGCCTGCTTTGCATGCATCTTCCGGGCTTAATCCCTGGCGCATTAACTCAACAATTAAATGCGAACCAACAATACGAATTACTTCTTCACCAACGCCGGTTGCAGTAGCAGCGCCGATTTCATTATCAACATACAAGCCCGCACCGATAACGGGCGAGTCGCCAACGCGCCCATGCATTTTATATGCGAGGCCGCTTGTGGTGCATGCTCCGCTGAGGTTTCCCAAACTGTCAATCGCAAGCATTCCAATGGTATCATGATTTTTTATACCGCCGGGCATTGGATCGTTTTTACTAATCGCTTTTTTATTTTCAACATTTACTTCTGGTTGATAGTGCGAAGTCTTCAACCATTCTTGCCAATCTTTTTTACTTTCTTCTGTTAATAAATTTTCCTTTTTAAAACCATTTGCAAGTGCAAATTCAAGTGCGCCTTGCCCGGTTAAAATAACATGCGGCGTTTTTTCCATCACCATTCTTGCAACAGAAATCGGGTGCATAATATTTTCGAGGCACATTACAGATCCACAATTGTATTGATGATCCATAATGCATGCATCAAGCGTTACAAATCCATCTCTGTCTGGCAAGCCGCCATAGCCAACGCTTTGGTTGGAATGGCCTTTCTCCGGAATGCGCACGCCGGCTTCCACTGCATTCAATGCTTTGCCACCATTTTTTAAAACTTCCCATGCAGCAGCGTTGGCAGGTTTTCCAAAATCCCATGTTGAAATCACAATTGGATTATTCAATTCGGGCTTGATTATTTTTTTTGGCAATGCAAATATTTTGCTTCCGGTTACGGCCGCTGCTCCTGTGATAACAGATGCTTTTAAAAATTTTCTGCGTGATGACATGGTTATCTTTTTATTAATAGTTGCAATTTATTGTAATGGAATATCCATTGAAATTTGCTGTGTTGTTTTTATTTCTTCACTGCCGCCTTTTGCTGTCCAGCTTTCTTTATGTAAAACTATTTTTTCAGGAAGATTATTAACGTCATCAAATGCAAGGTTTAATTTTGCCGATGTTCCTTGCGCATTTACTTCAAGCGATAAATTTATTAATCCGAATGGTGTGCGTATTCCATTCAATTGCGTTTTTGCGCCAGCCTTTGCCCATTGTTTTGGTATTGCCTGAAACAAATGCAATTCTTTGCCACGATCAAATTCAATCATGTGAACCGTCATTCTTATAAACTCTGCGCTCGCCCAGTTGTGCGGCATATCGCCTACTTCATCATTTCCTTTTCCAACTGGTTTTTGTTCTTCGCGCCAAACCATTGTTGGTGATGAGTGATTGGCAAAATCATATAACAATTGCGGAATGCCCTGCGTTTTTCCAAGCCATAATAATGCATGCGCATAAAATGAAGTGAAGTAAGACCAGATGCCATCTTTCATCCAACCAGTATTAATGACCAAACCTTCAGCGCGGTGGTCTGTAAGCATATCAACTGTTTCAGCTGCCCACTGGTGTGCTTCTGTATTATCATCATAAATTTTTCCGGGATAAACAGATTGGCAAAATGCCCACTGTCCTCTTTGCGCGGCATAATTTCCTTCGTTATTAATCATCACAGGCAGATACGTATTTCCTTTTTCATCTTTGCGAATATCTTTTCTTGCCTTATTCATAAAGTTTAAAAAGAATTGATCATAATCTTTTTGCCATGTTGCTGCCTGATCATTTTTTCCCAACCATGTTGCTGCTGATATTGCCCATTTCATTCCACTTAAACACCATTCTGTATTTGAATAATCATTGCCATCCTGAATGCCGCCATCAACATTTCCATTGGGTATTAATCCATAATATGGTTTTGTTGAATCCTTCATTGCAAGGCCGCGCAAATAATTTATTCTTTTTATACAACCTTCAATCACGCTCCAGTTTTCATTCATCCATTTTTTATCTTGCGTTAACATGGCGTGGCGAACCAGCATAAAAGGAACGAGTCCATTCTCTTTATGAAAGGTTGTAATCATTTCAAACCCGCCATCTTTTAATTGTAAACGTGTAAGATAATCTATGCAACTGCGCACATCTTTTACATAATTAAGCATCGTTCCAACTTCCAATAAAAAACTTCCATCTGCAAGCCAGAGGCCGCGATAAATAGTTGGCCCAACATGAAAAGCTTTGTTGCCTTCACGAATATCTCTTGATTGAAAAATATTTCGCAAGCTTGAAACAACCATATCCTGAATGCCTGAGTCAGGAACGCTGATTGCTTTTGCTGAAGGGCAATTTTTTTGCCACCAGTTTTCAGCAATTTGTTTTTGCTCTGCAGAAATTGTTGCTGATGGTTGATAAGAAGAATTTGAATTAAAAAAACGGCTGATGGTTACCACTGCTTGTTTTTGTTCGCCAGCTTTTAAATTAACAGGCATTAATGCAATGGTATAATGATCCGCTGAATCAAGCGCTGGCGCTTGTTCTGCAAGCGATGAAGAAAGCCGAGTGTATTCATCCAACTGAATATAGTTTGCAGATTTTTGCAGTTTATCAATGCCTGCATATTTAATAACAGGAGAAAAAACTTTATTAACAGCAGTATTGTTTTTTAAATTTATTAATAAATGATAACGCCTTTCAGGCATGCCAACATTTGCGCATTGTACATATAAAACAGCATTTTTATTTTGGCTGCCACTAATAATTTCTGTCGCAGACGGCGCTTGATCATTAAACATCCATAAACCATTTACGATCGCATTTCTGTCTTTTGCGCCGGGCATATTTGTTACCACAACAATCAATTCACCATCCTGGTCAGCATCTTTAGAATCGAAAAAATAAACGCCGGGAGTTTTTGCACCAAAGTCTTTTACAGGATCAATATCTTTTTGTTCAGCACCTTCAACATGCACGCGCATTACGCGTTGGCCTGCTTCTTCCCATTTGCCTTCGCAAAAACCCAATGCAATTTTATGTGATGATCCGGGCGTAACTTTTATATGAAATTCAATCAAGCCTTCACCAGACAAACCTTTCTGTCCTTCTGCAATATCATTAAATGCTGCATCACATTTTATTTTTGGTTTCGACCAATTTCTTTGTGCAAGCCTGCTATCAAACCGTACGATACTATTTAATTTTTCCGGCGCAGGAATTTCTAAAAAAGCATCTTCAGTAATTGTTATACCATCGCTTTCTTTAATCGTATGCGTCATTGGGTTTGATGCTGAACCCAGATGCTGGCTTTTCCAAACAGATGGCGTTTTGCTATCGAACATTACAGAAAAAGAAAAATCGCGCGGGCCTTTTTTATAACCATAATCACCAAAAATTTCTCCTTCACGACCAACCAATGTTTTTACAGGATCATCCGGCAAACACAAAAGCGATTGCCACCACGGAACACTGTATCGGTGATCAACAGCAAGATTTTCACTTTGCGAAAAAGCAATTGAACGTGAAAAAAAGATCGCTGCAGTAAACAATACGAGCTTCGAAAATTTTTGTAAAACCATAAAAATTTATTTAAAAAAATTAATACAACTGATTTATATTATTAATGTCCCGTTACAAATATTTGTTCCATTTCTTCCAGTGTTTTTCCTGTTGTTTCTTTCACCACTTTCCAGCAGAAAAAGAAATTTATAATACTAAAAAAAGCAAACATCCAGAATGTAAATGCTGCCCCCGTTTTTGCAAGCAGCCACGGAAAAAATTGTCCGACCATCCAAACTGCAATCCATAATGCAAGCACACAAACAGACACAGCTTTCACTCTTAATTCAGTTGGAAACATTTCATTAATAATGATCCATGTAATTGGCCCGAGTGAAAATGCAAAACATGCAATAAAAAGAAGCATTAATATCAGCAACGTTATTCCCTGCGTGTTGCCGGTGTAAAATAAAAACCCGCAACCTGCGAGAGAAAGTACAATGCCTGTTAATCCAACTTTTAATAAAAGTTTGCGGCCATATTTATCAGCCCATTTTATAGCAACGATGGTGAATAATAAATTAACCGCGCCAATAATCACTTGAAAAACCAATGCATTGCTGCTGTTGATTCCTGCACTTTCAAAAATGCCAGGGCCATAATAAATGATGGCATTAATGCCACAAAATTGCTGAAGAACAGCCAGCACAATTCCTATTACTAATGGAAGGCGGATAGATGGATCCAATAAAGAACTTTTTTTAATTTCTGCTTTTTTTGCTGCTGATGTAATGTCTTCAAACTCTTTCTCAGCAAGCAATTGCGGCCTTACTGTTAATAATATTTTTTTTGCTTTTTCATTTTTGTTAATAGATACCAACCATCGCGGGCTTTCAGGAACCCATGCAAGCATCAATACAAAAACCAATGATGGAGCAGACATGACTAAAAACATCGGCCTCCATGTTTCGGTATTAAAAAACCATATAGCAGCGCTACTGTTAAAATGATGTTTCGCAACAAATAATAATAATGCATTTGAAAAATAGGCAAGCAAAATTCCAATGGTAATGGCAAGTTGATACCATGCAATCATTCTTCCTCTTTTATCTGCTGGCGCAAATTCTGCAATGTACATGGGAGAAATTACCGACGCCATGCCAACACCAATTCCACCCAATAATCTTGCGATTATTAATAATTGTATGGAAGAAGAAAATGCACATCCAATCGAAGAAAATAAAAACATGCAACCGGAAAGTATGATTGTTTTTTTTCGCCCAACACGATCGCTCAAAATGCCCGTTGCAAAAACGCCGAGAATGCAACCAAGCAAACCGCAACTAACCAACCAACCTTGCATATTAACATTGAGAGAAAATTGTGCAGTGATTAAATTAATCGCGCCGGAAATTACAGCTGTATCGAAACCAAATAATAATCCCCCGATGGCAACAGCCATGCAGATATAATTCGTTTTAAATGATGTTCCGGAAGCGTTCATATAACAAGCAATTTTTTAGTAATCATTAATAAAATTTATTAACGCTTATAATCATCATCATACCGTTTAATATCTTCTTGTTGCCAGTTTCCAAACGCAACTTCGAGTACGCGTATTGGAGTTTCACTTTCATTGGTTAATCGATGCCGTTCATTTGCAGGAATCCAAATTTGATCGCCAGCTTTGTATTCACTAATATCATCACCCACTTGCACGATTGCTCCATTATCTATCACTATCCACAATTCTGCACGGCCAGTATGTGATTGTAAACTCAATCGCTGGCCGGGCAAAACAGTCATTAAGCTTACGGTGCAATCTTCATTATTTGCATATTGAAAAAAAGTGCCCCATGGCCTTGAAACAAAGGATGGCTCTGGCTTTTCCGCGGGAATAGGTTTTGTATTATATTCTGACATGAAAATAATTTTATTAATAATTTATGGTTTGATTCTTACAAATGCTTTAATCGTTGCACATTGTTTTCCTGCACTTTCGCCGTGCGTATTAATGGTGTATTCTTTTACACTTGCAGGCACAACAAAAGTTTCTGCATAGTGAATAACAAATGGTTCAAACAAATTTTCAGGGCTTTCAACAATTGCTTCGCGGCCTTCAATCAGGTTGAGTACGTTCACACTTCCGTTTGTATGATGCAAAACTTTTTTTGTGAACCAATGCCTGCGTGTTTCAATAAATTCCCTTTCATGCAATCCCGTTTTTTCTTCATTCCATCCATCGCCGGATGCGATTGGTTCAATTATATCTTTTAATTCTTTTGCAGTTTTTTCAGGGGTAAAACTCCAGTCAATTACTTTTTCGCCATGCGCGATATTAATAGGCCGCGGTTTTCCATCAAGCCCCATGCGGCCCCAATCCCAAAGTTTGAAAGTAAAAATGTATGGCGTTGCGCTAATCTCTAAAACCATGCTATCCTTGCCGGAACAATGAACCGTTCCCGCAGGTATTAATATGTGATCATGTTTTTTTATGTCCCATTTTTTTACAAATTTTTCTGCTTCAAAATGGGTTCCATTTGTATTTGCATTTTTCAACTCATTAATCATTTCTACAGGAGAAGTATCATTTTGCAATCCTAAATAAACATGTGCGCCTTCTTTGGCATCAAGTATATAATAACTTTCATCTTGTGTGTAATGAATGCCAAATTTTTCCTGCGCATATTCAGTTGTTGGATGCACCTGCAAACTCAAATTGCCACCTTCAATAGTATCCAAAAAATCAAACCGGATTGGAAATTCATCACCAAATCTTGCCTGCACTGCATCGCCTAATAATTTTCTTGACTCTGCAAAAACAAGATTAATAGAAGGCGTTTCAAAAATGATTTCATCCATTTGTAATAACAAACTATTTTCTTCCGGCACACAATCAAAACCCCATGCAAAATTTTTTTCTGACATATCAAGCCCGACATATGTTTTCATCCATTGTCCGCCCCACGGGCCAGGATCAAAAAATGGCACCAGCCTGAAAGGCTGTGTGGTGGCTTGTTTCAGTGCGCTCATTAATGTTTCGCCGGAAATTATTTTAGGATTGTTTTGCTTCGTTGTATCAATAATCAAATCCCATTTATGCATTAATGTTTTTTTGTGGCGATCGCAAACGCGCCAGTCAACAAAGAATGCTTGTTTATATTGAAGTGAAGCTTTTGCATTTTTATTATCAACACCAAGATTGCTGGTTTCATTTCTGCGGAAACGAAGTTGTGCTTCCCAACGCGGCATATCAAAATAGATAATCAAACTTGCATTTGGGTTTATTAATGAAGCACCAGTTCCGAAAATATAAATCGTATCAGCATCTTCTTTATCAATATTTTCCTGTGTAGTTTTTATTTTTGATTGATCAAAAAACTGGATCAAATTAAGCCGCGTTAAATAACCGAAAACTTCATCATCAGTTACGTCAGGATAAACCATTTGTTTGATGTAATCTTCTTCGTGCAAACAATCTTTTGAAAAATAAAATTTACCCTTTATATATTTTTGAAGTTGTTGTATTGTTTCATTTTCAAATACGCCAGGATAACATTCTATCACCACAACTTTTTTTGTAGATGATATTTTATCGATGCGATTATTAATCACCGCGCATACTTGTTCCCAGCCTTCACCGAAATCAGTAAATTCTTTTATTTTAATGGAAGGAAATTTATCGTAGTTAGAAATCATCTTTTGTTTCTTTTATTAATATTAATCCTGCATTTTATTTTCCAAACAATACACAACGCCGAGAATGCCGGCGTCATTTAAAAGTTTGCTTGCTTTAATTTTTACATTTCCCCATGGCGTCCATGCATGCGCTTTTACTTTTGAAGAAATATATGGAATGATATCTTCACCACTATTCATCACGCCGCCACCGAGCACAACAATTTCCGGATCATATGCATGAATGAGATTGATAATTGTTGCAGACCAAACATCCAGATATTCCTGCCGCAAACGAAATGCGAGTATGTCATTATTTTTTGCTGCAAAAAAAAGATTTGCAAAATCATGTACATCATTTTTTGCAAGTACGCTTTCTTCCAGTTCTTTTGATCCCATTAATCTTTCTTTCAAACTCCATGAAGATCCATAAGCTTCTGCGCAACCAATATTGCCGCAATTGCATGTGCGGCCGTTATATTTGACGGACATGTGCCCACCGAGAACGCCGGCCTGAAAATGTTTGCCTCTTAATAATTTTCCTTCGATGATTGCAGATGTTCCGATGCCAGTTCCAATCGTCATTACAACAAGATTGTCGGTATCTTTTCCTTCACCAAATTTCCATTCGCCAACAGCAGCCATTCTTGCATCATTATCCATGTAAAAATTGGTATGCCAATTTTGTTTTACCCATGCATGCATATCAACCGAAATGGCATCATCATATTTTTGATTGGTTGATAAAATTTTATTTGAAACAGGATCAACAAGCCCTGGAAATGCAAGCGCAATTCCATTAAGATTTGATTCATTAATATTATTACTGAACAATAAATTATTTATTTCTTTTTGAAGCGTTGGCAAATTAATATGAAGTCCGTTTGCAGAATTTGCAGGAATAATTTTTTGTGAAATAATATTGCCTTCGGCAACTAGTCCAAGTTTTACACGCGTGCCCCCCAGGTCAATGCCAACCGAGTATTTTTTCATACAACAGCAATATAATTTTATTAATCCTTCACCCGATCAATTAATACCGGCGTACCATTTTCTTCAACCAATATTTTTGAAAAACCATGCTGGCTTATAATATCATAATCGTGCCCTGCATCCGAAGGCCAGCAAGCGCCAAAAGAAAAAATTCCGCTTCCGGTATTTGCTGTGCGGTGCGCAATGTATCCATCAATATAATGAAGGCTGCCCGGGTACATTTTTTCAGCCCATGTTTTGCGGTTTTTATCCATTAATATCAGCATGCCTTCGCCTTCAATTCCCCAATAAAATTCTCCTCTGTCGGCAAGTTTATGAAAGTGGCCTTTGGTCATAAAATATTCGTTGCCAACCATGCCTGGATGAAGGTGCGTGATGCCAAAAAACAAACCACCGGTTGTGCCATCTTTTACAGGAAGATAAGATTCAACTTCATAAACAATTTTATCAGGAGGTGCTGCAGCAAAGGCGGCTTCATCATTAAAAATAGAAGACAAATCGCTGATTTTTCTAACTGCTTTATCAATTTTTTCACCGGTAAGGTGTTTGCCTGTAAAGCCCGTTTGCGGTACCAAAATGTTGTTCATTCTTGTGAAATTCTGGTTTTGGTTATTTGCATAAAGTGGCTGAAAGAGTAGCAGTAAAAGTTTTCAGCAACCGTTTCTTTTACAAATATAATAGAATTATTTAAAAAACGTACCAGTATATACCAGTATATTATTAAAATATTTTTCCGATTTTTTGGAAAGAAAATGAGCGAACGTTTATTATTAATAAATCTTATTAATAACTGTTGCGAAGTATTTTAAAAAGAATTTCTGTCGATCATTATAAAAGGGTTTTCCCTAATTTCCCGCTTGCCGGAAACAGCCAGTTCTGCAATAGATTTTCCCATGGCTGCAAAGTCTGTGGTAATAGTTGTAATGCCATCTGCAATCACGCTTTTTAAATTGGTTTCATTGTAAGATATGACGCCAATATCTTGCCCAAGCTTCCAGTTTTTTGATTTTGCAGTATTAATAATATCAACAAGATGGTTGTCATCAATAACTATAAAGGCATCTTTTTTCTGGATATCATCTGTATCGATAGCATTTTTTACACCGGTAAAAATGATATTCTTTTTCGAAAATTTATTAAAGCCTGAAATAATATCTTTCGTTTGCAACGTATCAGGAAACAGCAAAAACAATCGTTTATATTTTGCCACCAAATGTTCCGAAGCGGTTAATATAGAATAAATATCTTTTTCAAAATTCTGGTAAATTCCGGAATATGTTTTTTTGTATTCTTTGTATCCAACGTCTAATAAAAAAGTATTTTTTGGATCAAGCTTTGATAAAATGCGTGAAGTTTGCTCATGCACTTCGGGCATAATAATAAAGGTATTATAATATGCTGCTTGCTCATTAATAAGCGTTTCAAACATCTTAATACTGTGGTGGTGAAAATAAATATCGAGCGTAGAAGTTTTTGGCAAATGGTTTCTCAGCGCATTAAAAAGTGTTTCTTTATAAGGAGTAAATGTGCTGAACAATAAAAAAATATTTTGTTTTTGGCGGGTTTGCGTACCGGTTACATAATATCCTTTTCCCGGGATAGAATCAATAATTCCGGAGGCACGGAGTTCATTATAGGCTGCAAAAACCGAACCTCTTGCCAATGAAAACTGAGCGGCGATATGATTAACAGAAGGCAATTTATCATCCCTGTTTAAAATACCATTTTCAATATTTTTATAAACGGATTGAACTATTTGTTTATAAACAGGAAGTGCGAGTGAAGCATCCAGTTCAATAAGAGAATCGATTTGTTTTTTGCTCATGCCGGATAATATCCCTTACTGAGATAAAGTTTTCGTAAAAATAAGGATAAAGTTTGTTATTTAAAACGGGTATATACTGGTATAGGTTGCGGCTTGTATAATTTTTATTAATGTCAATTCTATTTTATTAAAATGACAGTGCGTTAAAAGCGAACCAAATTATAAATTAGAGCAGCAACTTGTAATGCACTATCTAATGATTCGGTAACATGGAATAAATATCTAAGAATTGGTACGTTAAAACTGAAGATGGATCGGGTGAGTTTGAGAAAAAATTTCTTGCTGATTTTAGCGCCTTTTCAAAAGACGTTTTTGGAAACATACAGGTTATAAAACCAGTTTTTATTTTCTTGAAAATTTGCGGTGATATATTATGTTGCGATGAGCATAAAAATTATTTGGCAACAAACTCCATACAACTTATGGCACAGTGGATACTTGGTATAAAACGACGCATTATGGATGATGTTGAGCATGCTGAGTTTTGAAATTCCCGCGCTGCCGCCGGCAATTAAAGTATATGCAAAAATCCTGAAACAATATGTAGGATTATAAGTTGAATGATAAAGATTCTGCTACTGTAACGATAGAGAATGATACGTTGTAGTTTCAAAAAAATAATCGTGTGAAAGAAATTTTATTTGCTGAAACCAATATTATTTTTTTCGCAAACAGGATGCACACAGGCGAAAATTATTTGTAAAAAATGAATCAGGTATAATGCTGATGCGTGAAAGAAAAAACGGATAGGATATAGTAGGGGT
>JABDAZ010000022.1 GCA_013288945.1 Bacteroidota bacterium
TTGCCTCGGTTATTTTGTGCGCAATAATAACCAACGAATAACCGTACTGGTAGCCACTTCCGGTGATACTGGCGGCGCAGTTGCCAATGGATTTTATGATGTAGATGGTGTTGATGTTGTTATTTTATATCCGTCAAAAAAAGTGAGCAGCGTGCAGGAATTGCAACTTACAACGCTCGGAAAAAACATTGCTGCGCTTGAAATAAATGGCACATTTGATGACTGCCAGCAACTCGTAAAACATGCGTTTACAGATGTTGATTTAAACAAACAATTATTTCTTACTTCTGCAAATTCTATTAATGTGGCGCGCTGGTTGCCACAACAGTTTTATTATTTTTTTGCATACCAGCAATGGGCCGATAAAAATAATCCGCCAATAATAAGTGTGCCGAGTGGAAATTTTGGAAACATTTGCGCAGGCTTGCTTGCACATAAATCTGGTTTGCCTGTTAATCATTTTATCGCGGCTTGCAATGCAAATAATATTGTTACAGAATATTTACAAACCGGAAATTATAAAACAAAAAAAGCAACAGCAACATTATCAAACGCAATGGACGTGGGCGATCCAAGCAATTTTGTGCGCGTGCTGGAATTGTTTGATAAAGAATTTAATTCGCTGAAAAATGTGTTGAGCAGTTATAGTATTTCTGATGATGAAACAAAAAATATTATTAAAGAAGTTTATCAAAACGAAAATTATTTATTGGATCCGCACGGCGCCGTTGGATATTTATCGCTTAGAAAATATTTAGAAAATCATCCCAATCAAAACGGTATTTTTTTAGAAACTGCTCATCCAGTAAAATTTTATGATGTTGTTGAACCTGTTATTAATGAAAAAATTTCTTTGCCGGATTCTGTAAAAATGTTGTTGGATAAAGAAAAGAAAAGTATAAAAATGGATGTGCATTATGATACATTGAGAGAGTATCTTTTGATGAAGCAGTAGCACTTGATGTTTTTCGTTCAAGATTCGTGATGCGGGTTTCGGGGTTTTTTGTTCTCGTTTTTAATTATAATAACGCATCAAATTCATTGTGAAATATTGCTAATCATTTTCACATTACGCCATTTTCAAATTTTCAAATAAATTATTGTCCGATCTTTTTGTTCATTAATGATCATTAGTTGCGTCGCACACTTGTACATTTAAATTTTATTCAGTTTTTCTTTTTATACATGAAACCTGCGTTACATAAGTTTTAGAAGTTTACTGCTTTTTATTTGTAGCTCTTTAAATTGAAAAAAAATAATCAATAATCAACACTCAATAATCAACATTCAAGTATTATTGTAGATATCAATATTCAGAAAACTTGATTATTGATTATTGATTATTGAATGTTGAATATTAAAACAACTTGCATTAATAAAAAATCATTGATCAATAAAGAACTAAAGTACAAGAGTGCGACGCCAATGAAGCTTAATTATTAATCAAATGTTAGGTACAAAATTTTTTTTATTATTAAGACCATTTTGTGAAACATTAGCATGAGAATTGTTATGTTACATTTCTAATTACTACTACTATGCAGGTTCAATTTATAAGAAATATACAGTTTACAAAAGTGCTGAAAGCCGATGGCCGCATGCGCGAATTTAATTTTAGAAAACCAAACGGGCACCAGGAAGGAATTTTTACTGTTGATGTGAGTGATGACCGAGGAAACCGTATTATTTTTAAAATGCAGAAGGAAGATAAAATTTGGAAGATTGTTCCGCAGCCGCTACCAGCGTGGGTTACAGACAATGAAATGGTGCTGCATGATTTGATTGAAGAAGAAATGAAAAATAATTAAGCGGCTTATTATTCTTTAAATTTTCAAATTTATTAATGCGAAATTACGGCAGTTGTCATACTGCTGTTATTCTTTTTAAATTCTTCTTTAACAACTTTGGCAGTTTTATGATCGCCGGTATGGCTCCACCCTGGCGGCATTATGACATACAGCAATTTATTTTTTATACCGGGCGCTTTTTTTACATCTTTCCAAAGGCCAGCAAACTCTCCGAAATACGCATCTAAAAAACTATTTGGGTTCATCTCGCGCGTGATTCCGTAAACTGGTTTTTCATCATTTTTTTCTTCTGTTAATGTACCAAAAAATTTATCCCAAATGTTTAGCAGGTTGCAAAAATTTGTATCCATATACATAGGGTTTTTTGCATGATGAACGCGATGATGTGAAGGCGTAAGAATTATTTTATTTAAAAAACCAAGCTTTCCATCTTTAATAATATTTTCTCCAACGTGAATAAATGCGCCCCATGTTCCATCAATAAACATGATGAAAAATAAAAGCGTTGGGTTAACGCCAAGCAATATACAAATGGATGTGCGGATGATATCTGCATAAGGGCCTTCAAGAAAAAAGTGCGCGTAGGTAACAGATAAATTCATTGTTTCAGGAACATGGTGCGTTGAATGCAAACACCACAGCAGCCTGACTTTGTGCGCGAGGTAATGATATACAAAATGCGAAAGCTCCCAAATAATATATCCATAAATTAACCAATACCACGTAAATGTTGTTTTGATGATTGCAAATTTTTCGAACAAGCCAACGCAAAAAATTACCATGGCAATGGAAATAAAACGGCCGATAAAACTATTGAACACATACGTGAAAAACTGCACTTTATAATGCAGCACATGAAAGCGTTTATAAAATGCAGAACGGATAATTTCGATGATTAATAAAAATGGTATTAATGGGCCGATGGCATTTTCAATTCCCTGCAAGGTGTGTAGCGAACTATAGTTGCCGGATTTGTACATTGCAAGCCATGCGTTGATTCCGAGAAAATTTATTATCTCGTTCCAGATGGTTGAAAAAAAATGCAGGATTGATTGCATGGTGCAAAATTAAAAAACAAAACCCGGTTCATCACCAGGTTTTTGTTGCTATAAATTTATTAATAAAAATTAATTCAAACTCCTGAAATCAACAGGCACTAATTTGCTTACTCCGGGTTCTTGCATTGTAACTCCATAAATTACATCAACCGTACTCATCGTCATTTTATTATGTGTAACAATAATGAACTGTGAGTTTTCACTAAACTGGCGAATCATTTTTGTAAACTTGCCAACGTTTGCATCATCAAGCGGCGCATCAACTTCATCGAGAATACAAAATGGCGCTGGTTTTATTAAATAAATTGAAAACAATAATGCAGTTGCTGTTAATGTTTTTTCACCACCACTTAATTGACTTATTGATGAAGGACGTTTTCCTTTCGGTTTTGCGATAATGTCAATGCCAGTCTCAGCAAGGTTTTCAGGGTTATCCAATACCATATCAGCAGTATCTTCATCACTGAACAATGCTTTAAAAACTTTCTGAAAATGATCACGCACCTTATTAAACGTATCTAAAAATTGCTGGTTCGCAGTTGCTTCCACTTCTTGTATGGTTTGCATCAAGCTATCTTTCGCATTAACCAAATCGTTCTTTTGTTCAAGAATAAATTCGTAGCGTTTTTTCATTTCCTGAAAAGCTTCGATAGCAGTTGGATTAATCTCGCCGAGATTTTCCAAACGTTTTTTCATCCTGTCAGATTTCTCATGCAATTCTTCCACAGGTGTTTCACCAGTTCTTGGCTGATCGATAATATCATCCAGATTAATCCTGAATTCAACATTCAATCTTTCTTTCATTCCTGCGAGTTGCAATTTCAACTCGTTCAGCTTATCTTTTATTTCACTTAATAAATGTTCGATCTGTTCTTTTTCTTTTACTTTGTGGCGAAGCGTACTTTCTTTTTCGCTTAATGCATTTCGCAAATTATAATAAGACTGATCTGCTTCGTTTAATTTTTTTTCTTCGTCTTCTTTCTTGCGCAAAAGCTCAACCAGCGCGGTTTCTGAAGTTGTTAATAAATCATCGCTTTCTGCAATGCTTTCATTCGTTTGTTTTAATTGCGAAGCATTTACTTCAATTTGAACCTGCAAATCATTTAACTGGTTACTTTTAAAAACAAGTTCCTGTTTCAAACCATTAATGCGACTGTGCTGTCTTGTTACTTGTAAATTAAATTCATTATAGCCTGCAGATGCAGTGCTGTAAGCAGTTTCAGCGGATCGATAACTTTCTTCAGCAACAAACATTTTTTCTTTCAACTCATTAACCAATGCAACAAGTGTGGTCCATTCGCTTCGCGTGCCTTCTATGGATGCAATTGTTTCTTCTAAATTTAATTGCAAATCCTTCAACCTGTTTTGTGCATTTTCCTGTTGCGCATGCAGGTTTTCTGTTTTGTTTTGCAAGGAAAAAACAAAGTTTGTTAAACGATTAATATCTTCCTGCGTTTGCTTAATCGCTTGCTCTTTCAACTGTTCATTATAAACAATTACTTCATTGTGTTTCGCTTGGATGTTTGCATTTAAAGTAGAAACAATTTCCTGCTGCGCAACAATTTCTTCATGCAATTTTTTTAAATTTTTTGCACGGCCAATTTTTTTTCCTTCGAACAAGCCAACGCTTCCGCCGGTTAATGAATATTTTCCCTTTACATATTTTCCTGTTTTTTCCAATACCACTGCCCCATTGCTGTTTGCAAGCGACTCTTCATTTTCTGCAATAAAAACATTTGATAATAAATATTCAGCCAGTTTTTTATATTGATTATCTACTTCAATCACATTCATCGCCGGAATAGTTTCATGCGGCTGATGAAAATTTGTTTCGGGCTGTTCTGCAAATTTATCCAGCAAAAAGAAATTGGCTTTTCCTTTTTTATTATCATCCAGCAAATGCACAGCTTGCAAACCTTCCTGTAAATTATTAACAACGTAATAATTTAAATAAGGCTCCAATACATTTTCAACGGCTGCGCGAAATTCTTCCTTCACATAAATAATGTCGGATAATATTGGCGCAGCGTGGTTCCAGTTCGGGTTTTTATGTAGAAATTTTATACTTTCCGGATAACCTTCCATGGAATCCATCAGGCTCTTTAATAAATCGTGTTCATTCTTTTTTGAATCAAGCTTGCGGCTTTCATCCGCTAATTGCTGGCGCAAAATTTCTACTTCACTTTGCGTTTGTAAAATTTGTTCTTTTGTTTTTTGCTGATGTTCCTGCAGTTGTTGTAATGCCGTTTTTTTATTTTCCAATTCACTTTCCTTAATCACATATTCTTCTTCCAATTGCTTTAATTGGCTTTGTCGTGTTGTTCTTTCTTCTTCTAATTGTTGAATTGTTCTTTGCAAATTTTGAATAGAAGTATCTGCAACAGCCACTTTTTTTTCTGCTTCAAACTGGTTGCGTTGTATCTGTGCATTTTCAGATCTGATGCTGTCAATCGAAACTCTTTTTTCATCAAAAATTTTGCGCGTTTCATCAACGGAAATTTTTAATGATTCTAATTGCTCTTGTAAACCGCTGAGTTTATTTTCTTCTTCTTCAATTTGTTGTTTGGTAAACGCAATGCTTTCATCCAAACCTTTTAATTGTCCTTCGCCTTTTTGTAAAAATTCCTGTAAGCTGTTTTCTTTTTCTTTCAAAAAATTCAAACGTTGCGATGCAAGATTTTTTTCATTTTCTTTTGTGCGTAAATTTTGCAAGAGATCATTAAACTCATGTTGCATACTTTGCAACGCGCGTTCTTTATCAATAAAACCAACTTTCTCTTTTTCCAATTCTGCATCTTCCTGCGCAATTACAGCTTCTATTTGAAAACGTTTGTTGGTTTCAGTTTCCGATTGTTCGTTTAATGTTTTATAAGTGATGTTGAAACCTTCCAGCGCAGCTTTCGCGAGTTCAATACTTAACTCGCGATATTCTTTTTTTATCTCGTAATATTTCTCTGCTTTCTTCGCCTGGTTTTCTAAACTTTTTAATTGGTTATTAATCTCAAATAATAAATCTTCAATGCGCGCTAAATCTTGTTCGGTTGCATCAAGCTTTTGGCGCGCTTCTTTTTTGCGTGTTTTATAAATGGTAATGCCGGCAGCTTGTTCAAGCATTCTGCGGCGGCTGTTGTCTTTGTCTTTAATAATATCATCCACCATTCCCAACTCGATAATAGCATAAGAATCTGTGGAAACGCCGGTATCCATAAACAAATTCTGGATGTCTTTCAGCCTGCATGAAACATCGTTTAAGCGATATTCGCTTTCGCCACTTTTATAAAATTTTCGGGTAACAGTTACGGTATTAAAATCTGTCGGCAGTAAATTTTTTGTATTTTCAAAAGTGAGGCTGACTTCTGCAAGCCCGCTCGCAGAGCGGCTTTTGGAGCCATTAAAAACAAGGCTCTCTAAATTTTCAGAACGCAGGTGGCTGATTTTTTGCTCGCCAATAACCCAACGGATGCTATCGATAATATTACTTTTACCACAACCATTTGGGCCAATAATGCCCGTGATGCCTTCATTAAAACTGATAAGCGTTTTATCTGCAAAACTTTTAAACCCTTTTATTTCCAAACTCTTTAATCGCACAGTTCAAATTGTTTTTAGTAAGACGGCAAATATAACGGAACGTGCAAAAAGAACGCCGGGAAACCGTGCATTAATAATTGCATTTATCCACGCTTTATTAACAACAACAAAGCGATACGCGTATTAATATTTTGAAGATTGGGAATTGTTTGGTAAAGAAAAAGTCATTAATAAAATTTCATCTATTAATAATAGCTTCAGGATTATCTGTAGTTATCTCTTAATTATTATTTATAACATTAATAAAATTATTTTTCATTAATGAAAGATTTAATTGCTGTAAATTTCTGATCTATAAAAAATAACAAATGAAAAAAATAACTGCCTGCTTTTTATTAATAATGATTGTAAGTTTTTCTTTTGCGCAAAAGCCTGCAAAGTTTAGCGGGCTTGATGTGAACCTTGGAAATTTATTTCGTTTATCAGATGCAAAAACGCGTTCTATCGGGCCGGAAAGTATTACCGGCGAACCCGGAAAAGCCGGAATGGCAACACTTGAAAACGGAAGCGCCGCAGACAATGCACGCAACTTGGGGCAAGGTTGGAAAGTAAATCCTTATATCATCATTAAACCCGGCGAAACATACACAATGGCTGAAATCAGCGGCCCTGGCGCAATTCAGCATATCTGGATGACGCCAACGGGCAACTGGCGTTTTTCTATTCTCCGTTTTTATTGGGATGATGAAAAAGAACCTTCCATCGAAACACCTGTCGGCGATTTTTTTGGAATGGGTTGGGGCACGTATGCGCAATTAAATTCATTGCCCGTAACTGTTAATCCGGGCAGTGCATTTAATTGTTATTGGGTGATGCCTTTTAAAAGAAAATGCAGGATTACGATGACGAACATTAATACAGAAAACATGAGTTTGTATTACCAGGTTGATTATACATTAACCGATGTGCAGGATGATGCCGCGTATTTGCACGCGCAGTTCCGCAGAAAAAATCCTGTTGAAAATGGCATCTACACTTTGGTTGATAGCATACAAGGCAAAGGACAATATGTTGGAACATACTTAGCATGGGGAGTTCATAACAACGGTTGGTGGGGCGAAGGCGAAATAAAATTTTATATGGATGGCGACACCAAATTTCCAACGATTAATGGAACAGGAACGGAAGATTATTTTTGCGGCTCGTATGATTTTGAAGTGAACCATCAGTATAAAGAATTTTCTACTGCTTATGCAGGTTTGCCACAGGTTATTCGCCCGGATGGTTTATATGTTACGCAACAACGTTTTGGATTATATAGATGGCATATACAAGATCCAATTCGTTTTGATAAAAATTTAAAAGTAACGATACAGGATTTAGGATGGAGAAGCAACGGAACATATCTCGTTCAACAATCAGATATAAGTTCTGTAGTATTTTGGTATCAAACAGAACCGCATAAACCATTTCCAAAATTACCATCAAAGGATGATTTGGAAGAGAAATAAAATGCTGATTTGTGATACGAGATTCAGGTTACGGGATTTCGTTGTAAGTGATACATTTTAAGTAGTAAAATAATTCTATTAATATCTTAATAACATAATATCCAATATCTCAAATCACGCATCTCGTACCTTGCACACAAAGTTCAAAAACAATGGCTCAATACGACATTATTATTATTGGCACTGGCGCGGGCGGCGGAACACTTGTGCATGCATTAAAAGATTCAGGCAAAAAAATTTTAGTGGTTGAGCGCGGAACGTATTTGCCAAGAGAAAAAGAAAATTGGGATTCCATCGCAGTGTTTCAGCATGATCGTTATCATACAAAAGAAGTTTGGAAAACTGATACGGGAAAAGATTTTCATCCGCAAACCGGCTATTGGGTTGGTGGAAATACAAAAGTGTATGGCGCTGCATTATTCCGCTTGCGCGAAAATAATTTTGAAAGCGTTCAACATCATGATGGCATTACACCGGAGTGGCCATTAAAATATAAAGACTTTGAACCTTATTATACAAAAGCAGAAGAACTTTTTAATGTGCATGGAAAAATGGGTGAAGATCCTACGGAACCCTTTCGCAGTGCGGAATACCCGAACCCGCCAGTTTCTCATGAGCCGCGCATTCAGCAAATAAATGATGCATTGCTGGCTGGTGGTTATCATCCATTCAGTTTGCCCATTGGTGTGCGTTTGGTTGAAGGCGATCCATTAAACAGCCCGTGCATTCGCTGCAATACTTGTGATGGTTTTCCATGTTTAATTCATGCAAAAGCTGATGCTGATATCAACTGCGTGCGGCCTTCTCTGCCAAATACAAACGTTACATTAATGACGGAAGTGAAGGCTACGAAATTAATTACCGATGCATCTGGCAAAAATGTTACAAGTGTAGAAGCCGAACGCGGGCTCGAAAAATTTACTTTTTCTGCAGACATTATTGTTGTTGCTGCCGGCGCTGTTAACTCCGCTATTTTATTATTGCGTTCCGCCAACAATGTGCACAGCAACGGACTTGCGAATGGCTCTGATATGGTTGGCCGTCATTTAATGAAGCACCATAATGCAGCGATGCTTGCGATTTCCACCAAACCAAATCCTACAAAATTTCAAAAAACTTTAGCCGTTAATGATTTTTATTGGGGCGATGATGAATTTAAATTTCCGATGGGACATGTGCAGTTAATGGGCAAATCAAACCGCGATCAAATTTCTCCGGATGCGCCGTTTTTTACACCGGGAATTGTGATGGATGAAATGGCAAGCCATTCTGTTGACTGGTGGTTTACCGGCGAAGATTTAGGATTGCCGGAAAATCGTGTTTTTATAAAAAATGACGAGATTAATATTGCATACACAGAAACAAACACAGAAGGCATCAGCAGGCTGAAAGACAAGTGGAGCCACATTCTCCGCGAAACAGATGATGCAAAATATTTTGTGCCGCATTCATTGTACCTCAAAAAAAATATTCCGTTAGAAGGCCTTGCACATCAATGCGGCACATGCAGGTTTGGCGAAGATCCAAAAACATCCGTGCTTGATACCAATTGCAAAACGCACGAAGTAGACAATCTCTATGTCGTCGACGGAAGTTTTTTCCCATCCAGCGGCGCCGTAAATCCATCACTAACAATTATTGCAAACGCATTAAGAGTTGCCGATCATTTGATGGAAAGAATGAAGTGATATGTTTATAGAAATTGCGGCATTTAATTGTTAATAAATCAAACAGCCGGTTCCTGTTGGCTAAGACAATGAAAACTTCCCAGGCCCCAAATTATTTCTGTTGAATCGATGCCAACAACTTTTCTTGTCGGAAAACTTTCTGCAATTATTTGTAATGCTCTGTCGTCGTTATCACAACGATAAGTTGGAACGATGACTGATTTATTTGCGATATAAAAATTTGCGTAAGACATAGGCAGGCGCTGGCCCTCATAATACACTTCATCTGGCATTGGCAGTTCAATAATATTTAATTGCTTGCCATTTATTAACCGCATCTTTTTTAATTCAGATAAATTTTTTTGCAACAATTCGTAGTTCTCATCATTTTTATTTTTTTCAATAACAGTCAGCACAGTGTCTTCATTAATAAATCTTACGGTGTCATCAATATGGCCGTCAGTATCATCGCCGATAATTCCTTCGCTTATCCAAAGTATTTGTTCGACGCCATAGTAATTTTGTAAATAGTTTTCTATTTGCTGCTGGTTGAAATTTGGATTGCGGTTCTCATTCAACAAACATGCAGTGGAAGTTATTAATGTTCCTTTTCCATTAAAATCTACAGAGCCGCCTTCCATAATTATTTTCGGATAATAAACAGGCAAATTAAAATGCTTCGCGATTAATGTTGGAATCACATCATCCAAATCATACGGCGGATATTTATTTCCCCATGCGTTATAATCCCAATCAACAATTATTTTTTTTTTGCTCTGCACTTGGATTGATTAAAAAAGCCGGTCCATGATCTCTGCACCATGCATCATTTGTTGGATTGAAAAAAAATTCTACATTATTTAAATCTGCATTCGCCGCAGTTAAATATTTTATTGCAAAATTTTTCATGGCTTCATCAGCAACATTAATACGCACTTTTTCGCTGAGCGCAAGCTCTTTTACAAACTGAGCGTAATATGGAAAAATCGTATTAATCTTTCCCGGCCAGGATGCTTCTTTGTGTGGCCACGAAAGCCATGTTGCTTCGTGTTGATCGAATTCTGCAGGAAAATAATAGCCGAGTTCTTTCGGAGTTAATTGTTGTTTGTCCATCCGTTTTATTGTTTGTTAAACTCTGTTAATAATTGAAGCGTATGATCCAAAGATGATGCATCATGCCAGTCATCATGGCCAGAAATAACATAGGCTGGTTTTCCGAATTTCTTTTTAATTCTTTCTATTGATTTCGGCCATTCTTTTGTATCGCTTTCTTTAATATAGCCGAGATCTGTTGCTTCAGCACTCTTAATAAAACAACCGCCGTATAATAGTTTTTCTTTGGGAAACCATGCCACAATATTGTCAAGCGTATGCCCGGCGCCGGGAAAATAAACTTCAAAAGATTCGTTTCCGATATTGAATTTTTGATCAGGCTGCAAGATATTGGTTGAAGGCGCATGATGATCTTTCACCAAAAAAGAATCGGTTAATGCAATTGCATATGTTGCAATTCCTTTTTTTTGAAAGAAAGAAAAACCAGCAGATCTATCGTTGTGAGAATGCGTTCCAATAACCATTATTATTTTTTGGTGATGCCTTATCCAAATTGAATCTATTAATGGCTCGTATTGCGTACTGTCCCATGGCGTATCAAACAGAATTGCGCCTTCGCTTGTGAGCACATACATTGCATTGGCAGAAACAAGTTCTCCTTTATATAAATTGAAGGTTGTATATACATAAAAATTGCAGGTTACTTTTTCAATCTTCAATTCTTGCGAAAAAGAATTAAGCGTTATAAAAATTGATAAGATAAAAATAATTTTCTTCATCAATCTTCGTCGATATAACGTTTTGTAATTGGTTGGTAAGAATCTATTCTTCTGTCGCGCATAAAAGGCCAATGCGTTCTATAGCTGTCTGTTTTATCAGTATCAATTTCCTGTAAAATAATTTCTTCTTTATCGTGCGATGCCTGGTATAAAATAGATCCAAATGGATTGGAGATAAATGATCCGCCCCAAAATTTCATAGCGCCATTTTGTTCTAAACCAACTCTGTTTACACTTACAACATGCACAGCATTTGCAATGGCATGGCTGCGTTGTATAGTTTGCCACGCATTATATTGTTCTGTGTTTGTTGATTCGTCTTGTGAAGTTGCCCAACCAATTGCAGTTGGATAAAATAAAATTTCCGCGCCCATTAATGACGTGATGCGCGCTGCTTCTGGATACCATTGATCCCAGCATATTAATATGCCGATTTTTGCAAACTTTGTTTCAAAAATTTTATACCCCAAATCGCCCGGCGTAAAATAAAATTTTTCATAAAAAGCAGGATCATCGGGGATGTGCATCTTTCTGTATTTGCCCAAATAAGAACCATCGGCATCAAGCACTACAGTTGTGTTGTGATAAATTCCCTGCGCTCTTTTTTCAAATAAAGAAGCAATGATAACCACGTTTAATTCTGCTGCGACTTTGCTTAATGTTTCTGTAGATGGGCCAGGAATCGGTTCAGCTAATTTGAAGTTTTCATAATCTTCCACATCACAAAAATATAATGACGTAAATAATTCCTGCAGGCAAATTATTTGCGCGCCTTTTGCCGCAGCTTCTTTTACTTTTTCAATTGCTTTCTGCAAATTTTGCTGCTTATCATTTGTGCAACTCATTTGCACCAAACCCAATTTTACTTTGCCCATTATTATTTATTTGAGGTTGCAAAAATACATGGTTAAGTTGGAAAGTCCGTGAGTGAGAAAGCCGGAAAAGAAAATTTAAGAATTTAATATTGTGAGATGTTTTATTAATAAAAAAAATCCGAAGGAATATTATAAAATTATTCTTTCGGACTTGCAGACTTTCAGTCTTTACTAATTCTTTTTTATGCTCTTCCCATCTGCCTTAAAAAAGCAACATGCGAAGCAACGGCGTAACGAACGCGCGGATATTCTATATAATTTATTCCGTATTCCTGGCAGGCCTTTTTAATAATTTTGCTGATAGCAGGATAATGTACGTGCGATATTTTTGGAAACAAATGATGTTCAATCTGAAAATTTAAACCACCAACCAGCCATGAAACCAATTTATTATGGGTAGCAAAATTGGCGGTTGTTTTTATTTGATGGATTGCCCATTCATCATCCAGTTTTCCGGTTTCAATATTTGCAACAGGAAATGCAGTATGCTCAACTGTATGTGCCAATTGAAATACAATACTCAAAACAAATCCTGCGACGCAAGTAAAAATTACAAACCCGATTAACCAATGTGTAAATCCAATCATATAAATTGGTAAACCGATAAATAAAAATGCATGAAATATTTTAAATCCCCAGAAAACAAAATGATCAGAAACAGTCATTTTCTTTAAAGGCATTGCACCAACTTTACTTTTAAAATATTTTTGATAATCCAAAACGAAAATCCAGAAAATATAAAGCAAAGAATATAAAAACCAGAAATAGAAATGCTGGTATTTGTGCATCTTATATTTTTTCTGCGACTCACTCATTCTCATCCATGGCTGAATGTCAATATCATCATCAACGCCATCAACATTTGTAAATGCATGGTGAATAATATTGTGTTTCATGTTCCACATAAAACTGTTTCCACCCAAAATATTTAATGAAAATGCGGCGAACATATTCACCCATTTGTATTTGCTAAAACTTCCATGAGCGCCATCGTGCATCACATTAAAACCAATCGCGGCAACCACGCAGCCAAGCAACACACTTTCTAAAATTGCGAAAACAGCATTTGGTGTAAAAAATACAAGATGAATATAAATGAAAGAAAAAGTCAGCATTAATATTACTGCCTTCATAAAAATTTTTGTATCGCCTGTTGTTGACTTACCTACTTCTTCAAAGTAAGAACTTATCCTTCCTTTCAACTCGGTGTGAAAAGAATGAGGAACGTTTGTGAATTTAGGTATAGTCATGATGAAAAATTTAGCGTTTAAAAATCGGGTGCAAGGTAGCTCTTTTAAACTGATTCTTGTGTTAAGATTCGTACAATATAAACGTGCTAATGGGTTATTTGTTTTGTTGCGTGCAGAACTAAGATTAAAAACTAAGTATCTAATTGAACAAATGCATCCAGGCTTTTTACGCCAATCATTTTTTCTGATATAAAACCTTCAGCGTAAGGCACTCCAATCATTTTGCCAAACATTTGCTGGCGGCCGATGATAGAGTTTAAAAATTCCGGTGTTGAAATATAAGTTTGCGGTTCATCCTTATTGTATTCTGTTGAATGAAATTGGGAAGAATACGCTTTGATTGCTTCCACTTTTCTTTCAAAAACCGGTGTGATGTCGTAAACAAAAGAAGGGTTTTCATAGCGATCCTGTATATAGTGAAACACGTATTTCGGGCGCCAATGATTTTGCAAATTGCCATTACTATCTGCAGTTTCAATTTTACGCAACCCACTCAAAAAACATGCATCTGAAATTAATTTTCCCGCGCGCCCATGATCAGGATGACGATCTGCCAATGCATTTGCTAAAACAATTTCAGGTTGAAATTTTCTTATCGCGCTTATTAATAAACGCTGGTGTTTTTCATCGTTGCTAAAAAAACCATCGGCCATGTTTAAATTTTCACGCACATCCAAATCCATTATTGATGCGGCTTTGGCAGCTTCTTCCGTACGGATTTCTGCAGTGCCTCTTGTGCCAAGTTCGCCACGCGTTAAATCGATAACGCCAACTTTTTTTCCATGTAATTTTTCCATCATTAATAAACCGGAACAACCCAATTCCACATCATCAGGATGAACGGCGATGGCGAGTATATCTAATTTCATGATGCAAAATTAATGTGATAATGCGATAATATACTAATGTGCAAAATGGCTCAATTCGAAAATGGCTCAATGGTTTCAAAAATCTTGCTTATTATTTTTTCTATGAGCTAAATGAATATAAATGCGATAACACAAAGAACTCAAAGAATGAACACAAAGTTTCACAAAGGTTTTTAAGAAATCCTATATTCCAAAAGTCCCACCAATCCTAATTAAGACAATTGGCTAAATAAAGAATTATCTGTACAAGTGTGCGACGCAACGGGAGATGAATAAAGATTCAAATGATCGGACAAAAATTATTATTAATAATAACATCCTGTTCCCCGCCATAAATGGCGGAGCTAGTCGTTTATTTTTTTATTAATGATTTGTCATGCGGTTTTCGATTTTCACATTGAGCCATTTTCACATTTCCATATTTGCACATTATCTCATTAATTGTCTTAATTTTGCATCGCTTTTCAAATTAAAAATCATTAATAATATGGCATACGATGTAGTAGTTCTTGGAAGCGGGCCCGGCGGATATGTGGCGGCGATTCGTGCTGCACAATTAGGTTTTAAAACAGCTATTATTGAAAAAGAAAGCCTTGGCGGAGTGTGCCTCAACTGGGGTTGCATTCCTACAAAGGCATTATTAAAAAGTGCACAGGTGTACCAGGATATTATGCACGCAAAAGATTTTGGCATTGAAGCAACTGGCTCGCCGGATTTTCCTGCAGTGATAAAACGCAGTCGCGGCGTGGCTGATAAAATGAGCAAAGGCGTTCAGTTTTTGATGCGCAAAAATAAAATTGATGTGGTAATGGGTTTCGGAAAACTGAAAGCAAAAGGACAGCTTGAAGTAACCGGCGCTGATGGAAAAACACAAATTGTAGAAGGCAAACATATTATTGTAGCAACTGGTGCGCGCAGTAAAGAATTGCCAAACTTAAAACAAGATGGCAAAAAAGTAATTGGTTATCGTGAAGCAATGGTACTTCCTGCAAAACCGAAGAGCATTATTATTGTTGGCAGCGGCGCGATTGGTGTTGAGTTCGCATACTTCTATTTTAGCATGGGCGCAAAAGTGACCATCGTCGAATTTTTGCCAAGAATTGTTCCGGTGGAAGATGAAGACATTTCGAAAGAACTGGAAAAAATATATAAGAAAAACGGCATCGATATTTTAACGAATAGTGAAGTAACAAGTGTAGATACAAGCGGCGCCGGCGTAAAAGCAAAAGTAAAAACACAAACTGGCGAAATTACTTTGGAAGCTGATGTATTATTAAGCGCAGTTGGCGTTACTGCAAACCTTGAAAACATCGGACTGGAAACATTGGGTGTAAAAACAGAAAGAGGAAAAATTGCAGTTGATAAATTTTACAACACAAATGTTGCAGGAATTTATTCCATCGGCGATTGCGCGCCAGGACAAGCACTTGCACACGTTGCTTCCAAAGAAGCGATTATTTGTGTAGAAAATATTGGTTACAACGAAAAAAAATATGCGCACCAGCCTGAACCGATTGATTATGGAAATGTTCCAGGTTGCACATATTGCACACCGGAAATTGCGAGTGTTGGCTTAACCGAAAAACAAGCACGCGATGCCGGTTATGAAATTAAAGTTGGCAAGTTTCCATTAAGCGCTTCCGGAAAAGCTTCTGCTGCCGGACATACGGAAGGTTTTATAAAAGTGGTGTTTGATGCAAAATACGGCGAATGGCTCGGCACGCACATGATTGGTTACAACGTAACTGAAATTATTATTGAAACTGTTGTAGGCAGAAAACTGGAAACAACTTATCATGAAGTATTAAACAGCATTCACCCGCACCCAACCATCAGCGAAAGCGTGAAAGACGCAATTGAAGTGGCTTATGGTGAGGCGATACATTTATAAGTTTTAAGTAATAAGTTGTAAGTAATAAGATTAATGGGATTATGTTTTTTTCATAATCCCATTTTTATTTTTTTTAAGCGATCAGGATTTCTTTGTTCAGCATTTGTTGCGTCGCACACTTGTGCTTTTTGTTTTCTATCGAGCGGAAGAAAAATTTTCAATCACAACATTTTTCTCAAAGCATTTCATCTTTTTAAAATCATAATTTATTCAAGTATGCGTGAAATCCTAATCCAATTGTAAAACTGTTTGTGGTAATATTATGTCCCGTAAGATATTGCCAGCCAAATAAAACTTCCATCGAAACTTTCGGATCAAAGAAAATAGCAGGACCCGCCTGAATTCCCAATGCATTGGATTGTGTCTTCGCCAAAGTTGTATTTGTATTTATATTAAGCTGAGGTGGTGCATTACCATTTATATAAGAGACTGATTGGCTAGCAGAAGTATAACCCGATGCATCAAAAGAATGCGTATAATTTGCTTCGGCTATTACATTTATTTTATGGGTAGCTTTTAAAAAATAGTAGCGAACAAAAGGCGAAAAACCATAGCTATAAATTTTGCTCAGATATTCTGTTTGAGTAACTGAAAACATTGTGTCTGCCGGGCCACCATTGGAATTAATAGTATAACTGGCATTCGTTGATTGCTGTTTGATTTTATTAAGGCTTCCTGTAAAACGCAAACCTGCACACAGCCCGTTAATGATAAAATAGCCTCCATCTGCTGAGACATCAAATGCAGTTAATTTAGTGGTTTCATTAAAATAACCAAATTTTGTTTTTTGATCTGAATAAGAAAAATTACCAAAACCGCCTATAACAAACTGGTGTTTGCTTAACTGGGCATATGAAGAACCTGCAACAAACAGGAAAAGACAGGCAATCAAATTATTTTTCATACAGTAAGTTTAATGGAGAAATGAAGATATTAAATTAACGAAGGTTGCCCAAAAATTTAAGCAACCATTCTTAATCAATAACAGTTCAAATTTTATTTCTTTAATCCAAATATTTACAAATCGTTCCATAATTTTTCTTCCGAACTTCACAAATAAAATCAACACATAATGTCCCCAATAAAAGTAATAATAACAGGCGCAACAGGCATGGTTGGCGAAGGTGTTTTGTTTGAGTGTTTGCAAAATCCAAAAGTGTCTGAAGTATTAATCATTAACAGAAGGCATTATGAAATCACGCATCCAAAATTGAAAGAATTGATTGTGCCGGATTTTTTTCAGTTGGAAAAATTTGCTGAAAATATTAAGGGTTATGATGCATGTTTTTTTTGCGCTGGCATTAGTTCCATTGGTATGAAAGAAGATAAGTTTACAAAAATTACTTACGATACCACGCTTGCGTTTGCAAAAACGTTGCTTGCACATAATAACAATATCAGTTTCACTTACGTTTCCGGAAGCCACACAGACAGCAGCGAAAAAGGAAGCATCATGTGGGCGCGCGTAAAAGGAAAAACAGAAAATGATTTAATGAAACTTCCATTTAAAAGTGAATATAATTTTCGTCCCGGCGGCATGCTTCCTTTCGATGGACAAAAAAACTGGAAAAGTATTTATAAAGTGCTTGTGAAAATTATTCAAGTCTTTGCATCAAAAAAAATAATTACAATGGAAGAGTTGGGCAAAGCAATGATTAATGCAGTAACGATTGGTTATGCAAAAAATATTCTTGAAATAGCAGACATTAAAGTACTCGCACAAGCATAACATTAATAAGATAAAATGCATTAATAAATATTTCAGTTTGCTGTGGCGGAACAAATAATTTTTTTAAAAGAGATTATCTTTTTTCTGTTTAAAAACGATATCTTCATTATCAAACCTTCATCTTACACCATTTCCTTATCGTCACTTTCTTGCTTCATTAATCACATCATATTTTGGAATTTATTTCTGTGCCCGCGATAACCTTGTAACTCCAAAACTAACAATATGAAAAAGGTTTTTAAATTTCTGGGCTACACGCTGGTAATTTTAATTGTACTTATCGCTGGATTATTAACGTACATAAAAGTTGCGTTGCCAAATGTTGGCGCCGCGCCAAATCTCACGGTTGATTTATCAGCTGAAAAAATTGAACGCGGAAGATATCTTGCCAACACGGTTTCCGTTTGTATCGATTGCCACTCAACCCGCGACTGGACCAAGTTTGCGGGCCCTATCATCAGTGGCACATTAGGGAAAGGCGGCGAACGTTTTGATCAGAAAGTTGGTTTTCCCGGTACGTATTATTCAAAAAATATTACACCTGCAGGAATTAAACGTTATACTGATGGCGAATTGTTTCGTTTGATAACAACCGGCGTTACCAAAGAAGGCCGTGCGATGTTTCCTGTGATGCCTTACCAGCATTATGGAAGCATGGATCCGGAAGATATTAAGTGCATCATTGCATACATCCGTTCTCTTGCGCCAATTGAAAATCCTGTTGCTGAATCTGTTTCAGATTTCCCGATGAACTTTATTATTAATACTATTCCTCAAAAAGCAGAACCGCAAAAGTTACCTGCAAAATCAGATTCATTGGCTTATGGAAAATATTTAGCGAATGCTGCTTCGTGTGTTGAATGCCACACGCAGGTTGATAAAGGAAAAATTATTGCCGGGCTTGAGTTTAGTGGCGGCCGCGAATTTAAATTTCATGATGGTTCCATTGTGCGTTCTGCAAATATTACTTCTGATGAAATTACAGGAATTGGTAAATGGACCAAAGAGTTATTTATCGCGCGTTTTAAAATGTATGCAGACTCAAGTTATAAACCGCAAACTATTGCTGCCGGCCAATTCAACAGCATTATGCCGTGGAATATGTATAGCAAGATGAACACAGAAGATCTTGCCGCGATTTATACTTATTTAAAAACGGTAACGCCATTAAAAAATACGGTCACAAAATTTTCATCGCATTAATAAATTTAAAATCGTTTTAAAAAAATCACAACAGCTATAAAAAAGCTTGTTGTGATTTTGCATTTTACAAACATTTTTTATTACTAACTTTCGTTGAATTTTAATCATTAATAATCATGATACAGATTTCTGTGTGGGAGAAAGAAAGTTTTTATGCGCATAAAAATGTAATAATAGTTGGCAGCGGTTTTGTTGGTTTATGGAGCGCTTATTATTTAAAAAAATCAAACCCAAAATTATCAGTTGCCATTGTTGATCGTGGAATTATACCAACCGGCGCAAGCACGCGCAATGCGGGTTTCGCATGTTTTGGAAGTGTTACAGAATTGATTGCCGACACGGAAAAAATGGGTGAAGATAAAATGCTTGATATTGTAGAAATGCGTTACAAAGGTTTAAAACGCATGCGCAAAATTTTTAGCAATAAACAAATTGGTTACGAAGATTTTGGCGGTTATGAATTGATTAATGAATCGCAAAATATGGACATTAATAATTTGCGCAGCAATATTGATTCACTAAACCACAAGTTAAAGTCATTAATAAAAAAAGAAAAAGCATTTTGCATTAATGACAATGCCATTAAAACTTTTGGTTTTAAAAACACCAGTCATATTATAGAAAACAGGCTCGAAGGGCAATTACATTCCGGCAAACTTTGCCAGGCTTTATTAATGCTTGTTCAATCGATGGGCATTACTGTTTTAAATTCCATTGAAATAAAAAGCTTCGAAAAAAATAATGATAAAATTGAATTGCAAACAAACCAGCCATTCAATTTATCCTGCGATAAATTATTAATATGCACCAATGCATTTGCAAAACAATTGTTGCCACAAATAAATATTGAACCTGCGCGCGGGCAAATTTTAGTTACATCAGAAATTAAAAATTTAAAATTTAAAGGTGCATTTCATTATGATGAAGGCTATTATTATTTCCGCAACCTCGGCAGCCGTGTGCTGCTGGGAGGCGCGCGCAATAAGGCTTTTGAAGAAGAACATACAAACACACTTGCTACTTCAGATCATATTCAAAACGAATTGGAAAAATTTTTGCATGAAGTGATTCTTCCCAATGAATCGTTTACGATTGATTACAGATGGAGCGGAATTATGGGAATTGGTTCAGAAAAATTACCGATAATGGAAGAAGTTTCTGACAACATTTTTTGCGCCGTTCGCATGGGTGGAATGGGCGTTGCACTTGCTCCTCTCGTTGGCGAAAAAATTGCAAAAAAAATGATTGAAAAATAATTTTCAACAGAAAAAAACCTGTTTACATTTTTATCAGTTTGGAAATCATCCTGCTTTTTCCATCGCCGGTTTTTATATAATAAATTCCTTTACTGAGCGAAGAAACATTAACCTGAACAAGCAATTCATTTACGTTTGTAGTAATAACTTTTTGTCCTGCCTGGTTATAAATTTCAAGTGTTGAACCAATAATTGAAACATCATTAAACTGCACAGAAACCATGCTGGTAGCGGGATTCGGGAAAACAGAAATTGTAAGGTTCCCATTATCAGGAGAAGTTGTTGTAGAAACCGGGCCAGACAAAGGCGTTGCCGTTAATGCAGTTGATGAAAGCATTGCAAAACGCTCGCCGCCGGGCGCAAACAAAGATTGCATCCTGTCGCGCTGGCCATTGGTAAAAATATTCATCGAAACATCGTTCGTTAAATCCATAAAATTCGTGTACATATCGCCGTAAGGTGCATTGTTGCAACTTATAATAACGCCTTGCGGGTTGCCGCGATCTGCCTGTTGTTGCGGCGGCGTATCATTAATCAAATCATCGCCGCAATCTGCATCGCCCCAGGTATGTATTAAATTAAGCCAGTGGCCGATTTCGTGCGTTGCAGTTCTTCCTAAATTAAAAGGCGCAGCCGCAGAACCATTAACACCAACAGCACTGTATAAAATAACAACGCCGTCTTTATCTTTGGGTCCACCAACAACGCTTGAATAACCAAGCACGCCGCTGTTTAAATTACACACCCAAATGTTTAAATATTTATCATCATCCCAGGCATCATCGCCGCCAAGGCTTGAATATTTAACACGATCATCAATAGTAAAAGCCAGGATGCTCGTGTGTTTACGCACGATGCCAGTGGTTGCATAACCAAGCGTATCAACTTTGGCAAGCTCAAAATGAAAATTGCAATTTGCAGCAAACTGGCGGAATATTTCAGGTGTATTAATAGTATCCGCATTTTGCCGCGCGTAGTCTTTATTCAAAACATCTATTTGCGAAAATATTTGCTGGTCAGAAATATTTTGAGAAGAAGAATTATAAACAACATGCACTACAACTGGAATATTAATAATGGCCGGAACGCCAGTGGTGCCGGCAGTTTCGCCATTGGTAATTGTAGTTTTATTTTTTTGCTGGCTTTGCGTAAATGCTTCAACCTGCGCAATTTTTGCAATAAGTTGCGGTGAGTTATTAATCAATTGTTTTTTATATTCTGCACTCCGGCAATCATTCTGCGCATGCAAAATAAATTGGCTTAGCAACAATAGAAGTAACGGTAAAATTCTTTTCATGAAATTTCTTTTCGTAACGGTTCTGCACAGGTTGGGATAGTACTTTCGACGGATACGAATTAGCCAGTATTAATCAGGGGATATTGGAAGACTTTATTAATAAATGATAAATCTGTTGAGGGATCTATAATTCATTAATACAAACAGGTATTAACAAAGGAATTGGCAATAAGTTAAAAGAAGAATTGAGTACGAGAGAATAAAACCGAAAGGAACATCTATGAAAGATGAAGATAAAGGCATTATTCAGACGATAAGCGAGGTAAAGCAACCATTTTATTTTGAATCCGCCAAAATTTTAGCAGAAAATTTATACACCGTTTGCGGAGTAATCACAAATGCTAACCTTATTTTTGTTTTACTATTACTTATATGAATAAAAAATTAACCTGGATCATCGCAATTATTTTTTTGTCCGCGTGTAATAACCCTGAACCAAAGGAAGTTGCGCCGCAAAACACGCCCGCTATAAGCAATGAACCGACAGCTATAAATTACAGCGTTGTGTATGCATATCCGCACGATACAACATCTTTTACCGAAGGTTTTTTAGTGCACGATGGCGAGTTGTATGAAGCTACAGGTTACACCAAAGAATATCCAAGTTCGCGATCATTGTTTGGCGTGGTTGATCTTAAAACAGGTAAAATTCAAAAGAAAGTTGAAATAGACAGAAATAAATATTTTGGCGAAGGCATTGTTTTTTTAAATGGCAAAGTTTACCAGCTTACTTACACAACCAAAATTGGTTTTGTGTATGATGCAAAAACATTTAAAAAAATCGGCGAGTTTACTTTTCCAAGCGCTGAAGGTTGGGGATTTACAACCGATGGAAAATCTTTAATAATGAGTGACGGCTCAAGCAATATCAGTTATCTTGATCCAATAACATTCAAGCTGGTAAAGGTTTTGGGCGTAACGGATAATAATGGCCCGGTTGATAGTATTAATGAATTGGAAATTATTAATGGCTTTATTTATGCAAACCGCTACACCACAAATTATATTTTAAAAATAGATCCATCAAGCGGCAAAGTGGTTGGCAAACTCGATCTTACAACATTAGATACGGAAGCAAAAAATAAATATCCCGAATCATTGCAATTGAACGGAATCGCATATGATTCAACAAGTAAAAAAGTGTACGTAACCGGAAAATTGTGGCCGAATATTTATGAAATAAAATTCAATTATTAGAGAGATGTCGATGTCTGATGTAGGATGTCTGATTTATGATATTGGATATTGGATATTAATAATTGAACATTTAACTTGTAAAAAGTTTCCTTTCAGATCACAAAATCACGAAATTTCCCTCACGGTCTATTAATAATATAAATTACCGAACTGCAATGTTCTTTATTAACAAATGCTTTCATGTTAGAAATGAGGCCAGTAAAAAATCCGCGTAGCGAACTTCCGTTTTTATATTTTTCGCTTAATAAACTTATATAAAAACTATCATAAAACATCGATCGGATTGATTGCACATTCAATCCGTGCAATGCAAACAATTGCCTCACAGATTCTGGCGAAAAATGATACAAATGACGCGGCACATCATACGCTGCCCAAAATTTATTATACACTTTTGCATCGTAGGAAGTATAGTTCGGCACGGCGATAAATATTAACCCGCCTGGTTTTAAAACGTCTTTTAATTTTTCAATGTAATTATGCAAATCGTGCACATGTTCGAGCACATGCCACATGGTAACCACATTAAACGATTCTGCAGGGAAACTATAAAAAACATCTGCCGGCAATAGATTCACTTTATGCAAAACGGCGGCGCGCTTGCGCGTTTCTTCATCAGGCTCTAGGCCGGTTGTTTGCCATCCATTGTATTGCATGTTTTGCACAAAAGCGCCGGTGCCTGCGCCAATATCAAGCAGCTTTCCATTTTTTAAACCAGTTGCGGCGGCAATCAGCCTTCGTTTATCGCCCAAAGTTAATTTGCGTACAAAATGATAAATGCTATTAATAAATCCTTTGCTGCTATTGGTATGAGAAATATAATTTTCAGATTTATAATATGCACCAATTGAATTTGTATCGGGAACATCCTGCGTAAAACGCAAGGTGCATTTTGCGCATTCTAAAATTTCAAATTCTTTTTGAGAAACAGTATAATCTTTTGCAGTGATGGCATGATTAATCTGATCAGATCCGCAAACCGGACAAACTGAATAATGTATAATTGATTCTTCCATAATATAAACCGGTGTGCAAAGAAAAGAAAGAAAAATGAGTTATTAAAAGAAGTAATTATTTTACCAGCTCAAGCTTTTGCTGGTTGCCAGTTTTAAGATGCCACTGGTTTGATGATAAATGCCACACAAGCACAAGGCTTGCTGCCACAGCGATTATCAGCGCATATATCCACCATGTTGGTTTTTTTGCAACTTCCTCATAAGGATTAATAAGTTCGCTTGCTTCTGTATTTGTAACTTCTTTATCGCCTATTAATAAATTATGTTGCGCATCTTTTCTTATTATAATATTTGCGCCAACCGGTTTTAAAAAAACAGGATTTTTTTCAGCAGGTTCAAAAATTATATTGCCGGTATCATCTTTTTTTAAAACGCCAACTTCATCCCATGCAACGTTTTCATCAAGCCGTATTTTATTTCTTAAATCGTATGAAAATTCGCTGTACCATTTTATCGCTTCGTAATCAGGAATATTTTTTTCTGCCGCGAGGTAAGAAAAAAAATCTTTGTCCGGCGCATCAAAATATTTATCAAAACGAAAATGATATAACGGTGGTAAAAAATTTTTATTAATAGCATCATTAATCGCTGCTTCTCTTTCTAAAAAGATAGTGCCAAGCCCCGGAATGCTGATGCTTTTATGCTGAAACAAATAACTGTTGAGTACTTCGAACATGGTTTAGTTGGGGTGATAAATTTAGTATTAAGTTATGGATTATGAGTGATGAGTTATAGGTTTTAAGTGATAAGTTATAAGTAATTTGCGTTTCCAAAAATGAATTCTTAATTCTTAATTCTTAATTCTTAATTCTTAATTCTTAATTCTTAATTCTTAATTCTTAATTCTTAATTCTTAATTCTTAATTCTTAATTCTTGATTCTTGATTCTTAATTCTTAATCATTTTTGTTTTTGGCCGAATGAATACACAATGCCTCCGAGAATATTAAATCCATACACCTGGTATTGGTTCCAGCGCTGGTATTTATCGTTTAAAAGATTATTCATTTGCAACCATAAATTTAATGGCTTTGTTATGCGGAATTCAACTCCTGCATTCAAATCAAAACCAGTTCCCGCTTTATATGAACCACCATGCAATCCACGAAAGTTGCCCGCATTAAATTGCCATAAATCAGATTTCAACCAAAGGCCTTTAATGATTTCCCATCTTAATGTTGCATTTAGTTCATACGGCAATAATCCATACGCTTTATCATTATCATGCAAATTTGCATAGCGGTTTAAACTCGCGCCAACACTTGCCGTAAACTTCTCTCCCATTGTGTAACCAATTTCACCATGCACCTGCAAATTTTGCATGGATGATTCGTTGCTGATAACAAAACTTTTTCCATCAATGCTGTCATTAATAAACAACGGCATATTTTCAAACGTGTTGAAACCAACTTTTGCAGAATACGTGAAATGGTTATTCAGCGCGCCTTTGATGCCAACATACCTTTCTTCAATACGCGTATTTAATAAATTGGTTGGCTGCGCAAGCCATGGATTAATAGATTCATAACGTTGATAAGAACCTTTGTTATAATAACCAATCCAGCCAAGCTGCAAAGTAAAACGTTGATCGGAAGTGGTAACATCTGCCATTATATTTGGCAACAAGTGAAATGTATTTTGATCCCACGACGGCGTTACGCCAGCTTGTAAATTTAAATTGTGCGTTTTATATAACACTGCCGGCGCAACAAAAAATACATTGTTCTCCTGCGAATTTCCATTTAATCTGTAGTTGGTTAAATTGGCAGTAAAATCAAGGTTAAAAGCAAATTCATCTCCGAGCGATTTTTGCATGGGAACATTCAAAACCGTATTTGCTTCAGTAGCTTTTGGCGAATGGTTATCGCTGAAAACCGATACTGATAAATTAGGATTATACGTTAATCCGAATTCAGTTGGTTCAACATTTTTCAATGCAATTTTTCCACCGAAAGTTGTAAAATTTTGTTTGAGTTGTTCTTCATTATATTTTAAAGTATCCGGTTGAAATCCGTATAAAAAATTATTATCAGTTTTAAAACCAAGTTTGCCGCTCCATTCTAAATTATTTTGTGTTTTTACAGTGCCGGTAATCGCCACATCGGTCATGCTGTTTTTCTGAAACTTCAAATTTCCTTTTGATGCATAACCATCTGCAAACACATTAAAGAAAGTATTTTTTCCATCGCCAAAGCTAAAACCAGTTTGCACATATGGAAGATGAACATTGCCTGCGCCAACTTTTATGTAGTTGCTGTTTTCCCACGATAATAAAGAATCAATTTGCAACGCAACCGGTTTCAATTCGCCAGGCTGGTAATTTAATAATAAATATTGCGAAGGAATATTGTAAGTGAGTTTTGGTTTTGAAGTATCCGCAAGCGGCGGCGATGCATGGAAATTTATTTTTACCGCTTCGCGCAAAACGGGTTTAAAAGTTGATGTAATATCAATCGTTTTTCTTTTAGAAGTATCCTGCGCATGCACAGAAATTTTAAACAAAAACATTAATAACCCGAATGCAAAAAATGATTTTATAAGAATTGATTTCATCATGTAATTTTCAATGAGAATTATTATTGATTACTTCCCGTTTTATCTGGATTGCCTTCCGCAGCCGTAACCTGCGCCAGTTTTTGTTTTGCCTGCTGGCGCAAATCTTCAATTTTAGCATTGTCGGCTATACTTTGAAAAGTTGCTTTCGCATTGAAATAATCTTTCTCTTTAAAATAAATATCCCCTAATAATAAATATGCTTTTGAAACCCACACTTCGTAACTGCCTGCTTTATTAACAACTTCAAAAGCTGCTTTTTCCGCATCTTTCAATTCGTTTTTTTGGTACAAACAGTTTGCAATTTCATATCGTGCTTCTGCGCCATAAGCTGCTTTGCTTAATGCAGCAGCCGTGCGGAAATATTGCAATGCCTGATCGCACTGGTTATTGGTTTGATAAAATTTTGCGATAGCCATATTCGCAAGCACTTTATCATCCGTGCTTAACCCTTTTTGATTTAAAAGATCTTTTGCATTGTCAGTTGCATCTGTCCATTTTTCCAATTGGAATTGACTTCGTAATAAACCGCGCATAGCTTCCATTTTATCTTCCTGCGTTGTTCCAAAATCTTTTAATTTGGTAAAATATTTTTCTGCGTTCTGATAATTTTTTAATTCAAAAAAATTAAGGCGCGCTGCTTGCAATAAAGATTTTGCTGCAAATTTATTCGGCGCTTTATCAGAAACAATTTCATAACCGCTTGCAGCTTTTGCCCAATTTTTTTGGTTGAAATAAATTTCGCTTTTATAATAATTTGCTTCGAGAGAATATTTTCCATCAGGGAATTTGCTTAAATATTGTTCAAACTTTTGAACGGCATCATTAAAATTTCCATCATTAAATTGCACTTCCGCTTCCTGGTAAGCCAACTGATCTTCCTGGCTTGGCGAAATATCAACACCCAACGATTTTGCAAAATTTACATACTCGCTGCTTCTGCCCTGTTGTATATAAATTGATTTTGCATTTTCCAATGCATCCTGCGCTTCCGGAGAATTTGGATATTGTTTTAATAAAGCATTATACTGCGCAAGTGCATCATCATTTTTATCGAGGTTATAATACGCAATTCCTTCTTTCAAATAAGCGCGTGGCTTTAAGGCATCGGCACCAGTTGCAGTGATAATATTTTTTAAATAAGGAAGCGCTTCTTTGTATTGTTCGTTTGATAAATACGTTGTTGCAATTTCCATATTTGCATCCGGGATTAAATTGGATGCAGGATATTTCCGTGTAATAGAATTCAGTAAATTAATTTTTTCGGGCCCGTTATTAATACCTGCGACCATCGCTTTTTGAAACGTTGCATAATCACTTGCTGCCCATGAAAGATCAAGCACTTTATTATACATGTTCATCGATGTTTTAAAATCTTTGTTCATGTAATAACAATCTGCATCGCGCACATAAGCATCTTGCTCAAGCGCTGTGGAATTGAGTTGCGGCGTTTTTATTATCTGTTCAAAAAAACCTTGTGCCTGCCTGTAATTTTCTTTTTTTAAATAACAATAACCCAAATTATATTTTGCGTTAGTTGGATTAATCTCGCCAATTGATGATCCGCTTTTTAAATATTCAAAATAAAAATGAATGGCATCATCTGTTTTATTCAAGCGATAAGAAATTTCGCCTTTCCAAAAATTTATAAAAGGCAACACGGAATTATTATCAGGATTTTGTAACACTTTATCAAGCATGTCATTGGCTGCTATTAATAATCCATCATTAATCATTTCCGTTGCGCGGCCATACAATATGCGCGGGTACGCACGTTTCGCATTTTCCGAAGGATGATCCAAACTTCCGATTAAATCAAGCGCATCTTTATAATTGTTTGTGTTTGCCAATACATCAACCAATAATTCTTTCGCTTCTTTATTATAAGTTGAGTTCGGATATTTTTGTAAAAAGTCTTGTAACTCAGTAAGAGCAACGTCCTGATAACCTAACTCATAAGAAAGTTTTGCATAATTATATTTCGAAACTTCGCGTTGCGCATCATTGCTGCTGTTGGATGAACAAAATAAAAATGCATTTCTTGCATTTGCTTTTTGCCCAACTTTTAAATACGCATCGCCTAATAAATACATAGAGTTTTGTGAAAGCGAATCATCTTTTCCACTCAACTTTTTAAAACCATCAATGGCTTTGTTCCAATTTTTTGTTTGATAATATGCGTAAGCCAATTCATAAATATCTTCACGCGTTGTTTTTTTCGATTGGCTTACATATTGCTCCATGTAAGGAAGCGATTTTGCAAAATTTTGTTTTTCATAATAACCATGCCCAACAAGCTGGCGCATTTCCTGTTCATAATATTGATTGCCCTGTTTCAATTTTGCTTCTGCATAATCAACTGCTTTATCTTTTTGATTTTGCAATAAATAAATATTGGCGATATAATAAGGAACAACTTTCTCATAATTCGGCGCATTTTCAGTAACCTGAAAAGCCGTTAATGCATCATTATAATTTCTTTCAGAAAAAGAAATAAAACCATAATAATAATTTGCATCTACATAATTTGGATCGTCATGCACTTGCCTTATTGCATCGAGCAAAGGCTTTGCTTTATCAAAACGGTTTTGTGTAAAATATCCATAACCTTCATGAAATTTCATGTCGGCTATTTCACGGTTATCTAAATTATCAATGCCGGCATGTTCATACAAATGCACAGCTTCAGTATAATTTTTTTGGCGAAAAAAATATTCAGCCAAATGAAAACTCATCATTTCAACTCTTGCCACATTGTCTTCTACATTAATAAAATCGCGCGCAGTTTGCACTGCGGCAGTTTCATTTTGTTTTAAAGAACATACGATGGTATAATAACGAATGTCTTGTTCATTCAATGCATTATTGCTGCGATCAGTTTCGCGCAAGTTTGATTGCAACTTTTTAAAAATCGGATATGCAAGACTGTAATATTGTTTCTGATAATATTCTTTTGCCTGTTTATATTCAGCTTGCGGATCGGTTAAAAAATAAGTTTGCTGTGCAAATAATGAAGACGTAATAAATAATGCGAAAAAAAATACGGGTGTTTTTTTCATTCCAATATCCTTAAGTAAAGTTTTTAACGTGATAAAGTTTCTAATTATTTTGTGGTTAACCAAACATCATTCCAAACACGTGTGGATAACTGCAATGATTAACATTTTCTTTAGAGAAGAAGGACAAAATCAAATCCATTATTTTTGCGCGAAATAAAATTGTAATGAAAAGATTATTATCAACTGCATACTCGGAAACAGCATTTAATATTGGCACTTTTGTTTTGCGCGCAGCACTGGGATTATTAATGTGCTTCAATCATGGATTTGATAAGGTTAAAAACTTTAACGAATCAGCGCCTACTTTTTTTGATCCATTTCACATAGGGCACAAATGGTCATTAATGCTATGCATATTTGCAGAACTATTTGCAGCGATGCTTTTGGCACTTGGATTATTTTCACGCATCGCAGCATTCATACTCGTTATTAATATGGCCGTTGCTGTGTATGCAATTCATCATTCACCAATAAAACAATCAGAAGAAGCGATAATATATTTAGCTGGATTTTTTATCCTATTATTAATCGGCCCTGGAAAATATAGTGTTGATGGAATGTCGGGGAAATAGATGTGCAGATTTATTTTTATAAAAATTTATTAATGAAAAAAATTGCAGCAAGCATAATTACAATAGGTGATGAATTATTAATCGGGCAGGTGATTGATACAAACAGTGCGTGGATGGCGCAGGAACTGAATAAGACTGGTGTGTGGGTAAAACGCCGCGTGGCCGTTGGAGATGTGTGGGATGAAATATGGAATGCGCTAAATGAAGAACATGAAAAATCACAAATTATATTAATAACTGGCGGACTGGGTCCAACTGCGGATGATATTACCAAACCTTTGCTGAGCCAATATTTCGGCGGAAAATTAATTGTTGATGAAGGCGCGTTGCAAAATGTAAAATACATTTTTGAAAAAGTATTAAACCGTCCAATGATTGATCGAAATTTAAAGCAAGCGGAAGTGCCCGATGTTTGTACCGTTATTCAAAACAAACGCGGCACTGCGCCGGGAATGTGGTTTGAAAAAGATGGCCGCATTTTTATTTCCATGCCCGGTGTGCCGCATGAAATGAAAGGCATGATGACAGATTATGTGTTGCCCGAATTACAAAAAAAATTTACGCTGCCAACTATTTTACACACAACATTATTGACTGCTGGCATTGGTGAATCTTTTTTAGCTGATCATATTAATGCATTTGAAGTGGCTTTGCCTTCGCATATTAAACTTGCGTATTTACCAAATTATGGAATGGTGCGTTTGCGCTTAACCGCAACTGGTGATAATAAAGAAACATTGGAAATAGAATTACAACATCATTTTAATGAGTTGAAAAATTTAGTGAAAGAATGGATGGCGATTGATGACGATTTATCTATGCAGCAGGCTGTTGGAAAATTATTAATAAAGAAAAATAAAACATTAGGAACCGCTGAAAGCTGCACTGGCGGCTACATTGCGCATTTGCTTACTGCAAATTCAGGCGCTTCAAATTATTATAAAGGAAGTATTGTTAGCTATTCAAATGAAATTAAACAAAGTGTCTTGCATGTTGATGAACAAACGATAAAAACTGTTGGCGCGGTGAGTGAAGAAACGGTAAAACAAATGATAACAGGCGCGTTAAATATTTTACAAACTGATTTTATGATTGCGGTTTCCGGAATTATGGGGCCTGATGGCGGAACTCCGGAAAAGCCTGTGGGACTGGTTTTCGTGGCTGTTGGAAATAAAGAAAAAGTTGTTGTACAAAAATTTAATTTTCGATTTGACAGGCAACGCAATATTGAACTGACTGCAACGAATGCATTGAATATGTTGCGAAAATTTATAGAAGCTGAAGCATGATTAATGAACAAAACTATTAACGGGAAATAATTACCTTTGGCGTTGATTGTTTTTGTCTTTCATTAATGCTGAATGTAGAACTGCTGTACAAGTGTGCGACGCAACTGATGATGATTAATGAACCAAAAGATCGGACAATAATATTAATGTGAAAATTTGAAGATGTGCAAATGTGAAAATGAAAGACAAACAAAAACTTCAAATTACAAATCGTGCATCTCACATCGTAAATCGTAAATAAATTATTATGGCGCTTGTTGATTTGGTAATGCCAAAATTGGGTGAAAGTATTATGGAAGCCACTATTTTAAAATGGCATAAAAATACCGGCGATTTTGTGAAACAGGATGAAACAGTGCTTGACATTGCGACTGATAAAGTGGACAGTGAAGTGCCATCAACATCAGAAGGTGTGTTGGATGAAATTTTGTTTGATGTAAATGATGTGGTTCCTATCGGCGCAGTGATTGCGCGGATAAGAACGAATGCGGAAGAAAAAATTATTAATACAACGCCATCACAACCTGTTGAAGAAAATAACAAAATTCAAAATTCAAATTCCAATAATCATTATAATAATAACACGAATAATAATTCCCGGCCATCAATTACTGCAAACCGTTTTTATTCGCCGCTTGTGCTAAACATCGCATCCAGCGAGGGTTTGAACGTGAGTGAACTGGAAACAATTGCAGGAACCGGTAATGAAGGCCGCGTTACAAAACGCGATGTGTTGCAATATATTTCAGAAAAAAAATCTGGTGATAATGGACAAGGTGCAAGTTACAAGGCGCAGGATGTAACTGTTTTGCGATCTAACGATCATGCGCAAACTAAATATACAGAAACGCAACCAACGATTACAACTTATAGCGGCAATGTTGAAATTATAGAAATGGATCGCATGCGCAAAATGATTGCGGACCACATGGTGCGCAGCAAACATACAAGCCCGCATGTTACAAGTTTTACAGAAAGCGATGTTACCAATCTTGTTCAGTGGCGCGATAAAGTGAAAAAAGAATTTGAAAAAAGAGAGAATACAAAAATTACTTTCACGCCATTATTTATTGAAGCAATTATTCGTTGCATAAAAAAATATCCATTAATAAACAGTTCTGTTGATGGCGATAAAATTATTATCAAAAAAGATATTAATATCGGAATGGCAACAGCTTTACCAAGCGGAAGTTTGATTGTGCCTGTTATTAAAAATGCGGATCAACTTAATTTAGTTGGTTTGGCAAAACAGGTAAACACACTTGCTGAAAATGCGCGCAATAATAAATTACGCCCTGATGATACACAAGGCGGAACTTTTACCATGACGAATGTTGGAACATTCGGAAGTCTGATGGGAACGCCGATTATTAATCAGCCACAAGTTGCCATACTTGCAGTTGGCGCCATTAAAAAACGCCCGGTTGTAATTGAAACTTCGCAGGGAGATTCCATAGCAATTCGCCACATGATGTATTTATCTTTGAGTTACGATCATCGTATTGTAGATGGCAGCCTGGGCGCCACTTTCCTCACAGCCGTTGCTAACGAATTACAGAATTTTAATCCTGAAAGGGATTTTTAAAATGATGTGCAGCTTTTAAAATCGCTGTACATCATTTTTTATTAATTCACTCTTCCCGTTTTTTTGATTTTATTTATTAATAATTATTATGAAAAAATATTACTACTATTTTTTCATGACTGCATATTGATAATATGCGTTTATAAATTGCGTTAGCGTAAAAGAAATATTTAAAATAGATGAATGATGAAATGAAACAGTAGAAAAAAAATTGTAAATTCAATAATACCTGTAAACTAAACCGGAGTAAAATATGAAAACATTATCTGAAACATGGTTTGCTGATGGATACATTGATTTTGAATTAAAAAAATATACGCTGCTGGCTTATCTGCAGGAGATTAATAAATACTTCAACGAAAATAAACTGTACCCGCAGCTTGCTGATATTATTTTTCATTACAACAACATTGCTGCGTTTCGTGAGAACAAAAAATTTTTGCAGGAACAGTTTCCAAAAAAATTAACAGGCATTCAAATTGAAAAATTACAAGTGTTATTTGAGCAAATGATTGAAGATGATGAACTGATGAAACAGCTTGAAGAAATCATTCATTACGCCGCTGGCAAAATGAAAAAAGCAATTACAGACGGAACAGAAATTTATGAATTTGTAGAAAATAAATTAACCATTTTTCCTGTTGGATTAATACCGTTGGAGATTAATGAAGGTTATTTTTTTTTAAGTGAAGGCCGCTACAGCGATACGTGTGTATATCAATACAGGCTTAGCTTTTTTGAAAAACATGATGAACAATACAGAAGCATTAGAACAGATTTTATTAATACATGGGAACGAAGCGTAGTGAACACATATGAAAATATAAAAGCAGAATTAATAAAAGTAAAAAAAGATTTTCCAAACCCTGCAGTTTACTCAATAGAAACGCCATTAAAATTTCCGGTTGAAGAAACATTGTTACCAATTGCAAAACGAAGTTTGGTGCGTTACATTACCAAAGCAGCATGATTTTATAGTTGACAGTTCACAGTTGTCAGTTGACAGCACTTATAACTTATCACTTAACATCAAGCCCCCAATCAATTCCTTTTAATGTTGCAGGCACGCCATCCGTAATCCATGTCGGTGGTCTATCTCCTTTTAATAACCAGTCAAAAAATTGTTGCTCGCGGATTTGAATGTCTTTGCGGTTTTTTCTTTCTAATAAATTATGCGCTTCATTATTGTATTGCAACAACCAAACTGGTTTATTCAATCTTCTCATCGCTGTAAAAAATTCAATGCCCTGGTACCACGGAACCGCGCCGTCTGCATCGTTGCTCATTATTACCAATGGCGTTTTTACTTTTGGTAAATGAAAGAGCGGAGAATTTTCGATATATAAATCTGGCCGCTCCCAAATGGTTGCGCCAATTCTGCTTTGTGTTTTTTCATATTGAAACTGCCGGTTAATGCCACTCTCCCAACGCATGCCGCCATACGCGCTGAACATATTTACAACTGGCGCACCAGCCCATGCTGCCGCAAATAAATTTGTTTGCGTAATTAAATATGCCGTTTGATAACCGCCCCAACTTTGTCCTTGAATACCAATTTTTGTACTGTCAACAAATCCTTTTTTTACAACAGCGCGCGTTCCGCTTACAATATAATCATAGGCACTTTTTCCCGGATGGCCATTAATGTACCAGATGTCTGGAACGAAAACTACGTAACCGCGACTAACAAAAAATGGGATATTCAATGCAGATGGCGTTGGTGCCGGCGATCTATAACTGTTTAATGTTGTATTATTTCTTTCATAGAAATAAACAATCATTGGATATTTTTTTGTGCTGTCAAAATTTTCTGGTTTATATAAAATGCCTTCTGTTATTTTTCCGGTGTAGGCTTTCCATTTGAATAACTCTGCAGAGCCCCATAAGTATTGGGATTGTTGGGGATTGATGTGTGAGAGCCTGACAGGTTGCATTAAAGAATCAATATAATATATTTGGGATCCCTCAATGGAATACTTTCTAATATCTTCAGAATTAAATGCACGTATTTCCTCAACATATAAATCGGGAGATTCTGAAAAAGATTCTTTTGTAAAAATAATCCTTGCATCATTTTTCGCTTTCGCAAAAACTCTGCGTGTGGTTAGACCATCGAAAGTTAAATAACCCCACAAACCCGAAGAACTATAAGTCATCAATACCGTATTTTTATATTTTTCAAAAAAAATACTAAAAAGCATTGGCTGTTTGTCACTTATAAATTTCTCCTCATTATTTAGTGAAATGTACCGATATGTTCGTTTATTTTTTCTTCCATCCCCTCTGGTAAAATTGAATGAAGATTTTTTTCCTTCAGGATCAACTTTCCAAACATCATATCTATCATAAATCAAAACATATTTATCATCCTGCATCCATTTAATAATTCCATACCCATTCGGATCATCAGGCACGTCATTTTCTTCGTCGTATAATGGCACTTTAATATCAGTTGCTATTTTATATAACTGATTTGTTTCGCTGTTGTAAACTGAATATGACTTTTGTTTTTCATCATACATTAATAAATATTTTCCGGTGTATGATGGATAAATATTTCCTTTAAAATTTTCTGTGATTAATTTTTTTTCTGCTGTGTTTGCATTAATCGCATAAACATCTTCCAATGCAAAGCCTTGCCACTGGCTGGCTACACGCTTTCCAAAATTTGAAGTGGTATAAAAAATATTTCCATCACCTTCTTTTGTAATATCTATTGTCGGAAATTTTTCATCTGCCAATTGCTGGATGGAATTTTTATTAATGTCCAGAATTGTGAGGTAACTTTTCTTTAAATCTTTATCTAAATTTTTTAATTGATAAGGTTGCAAATCATCATCTTTATAATTCCAGATATCCAACGCAGCTTTTTCAAAATCAGGAATGAGTGTATCTTTTACAGGGCGATCAGGCGCTAATCCAAAAAACAAACGTTTGCCATCTTTGCTAAAATTGAGGTTATAATTTTCGCTGATGATTAATCCTTTTGAAACGCCGGCTGTGTTTTTATCAGCGCGCAATATTGCGCTGTCTGTTCCGGTTTTATAATAATACAGTTTATAAAATTTCTTCAATGCTTTTATCGAACTGTCGCGTTCGGCCACAAACGCAAGCTGGTTGCCATCTTCATCGAATGCATAATTTTTTGCATCATTAAATTTTTGAAAAATCGTATCAATTTTATTTTGGGCAAGATTTATTAATAACACAAAAGCTTTGCTTAATGAATCATTATTTTTTCTTGTTGTTTCAACCAAAAATCCTTTTCCGTTTTTGCTAAACAAATAATCTTTTACGAGTTTATATTTTTTTTCTTCGCCGGATTGCAGATTGCGTAAAACGAGTTCTGTTCCTTCTTCTATCTTTTCATCATTAATCTTTTTGTTTTCTTTTTTTGCAACTTGCAAAACATTTAACCCGTTTGTTTTTGCAAGTGCAATTTTATTGCGCAAACTATCTGCAACACGCATTAAACTGTCAGCAATTTTTGTAAGATTATTTAGTTGCGTTAATGAATCTGATTGTGATTTTATTTTTGAACTTTCAGGAACTATTTTCTCTGATAAATATGCGACGAAGCCATATGCTTTTTCAGGTGTTTTATAATTTTTTATTAATGGAATTTTTTTAACTATATCTTTTCCAAGTTCAATAATTGCCAGCGAATCTTTGGGCATTTCATCCGGCTTTTTCTTTTTAATTTTTGCGTCGCGTGTGTCTTTAAAAAGTGGTTTTATTTTACAAATTACAAAGTGGCTGTCTTCTGTAATCGTTGCATTGTAACCACGCGCAATTTCTTTTTTATACGAGTTATCAGAAGTTTGAATGATTAATGTGCCATCGCCTTCCTGCGGATTAATTGTGTACACAACATACTTTCCATCGTTGCTAATATAGCGTTCGCCAATACTTTGCCAGCTATCATAAACAGAATGATCCAAAGGCTTTTTTTGTGCTGATAAAAACTGAAAAGTTATAAGCAGGCAAATGACAAAAATATATTTCATGCACAGTTAATTTTGATAGCTGAAATTAATTGAAAGTAGCTTTTGTTGCAGATTTTATTTATCAAAAACTGCACGAAGTTTTTCACAAAGCCCACAAAGATCTTCTTGCTTGTTTTTGGATTTTGGGCTTTGGATTTTGGATTTTATTAACCTGTATCTTATTTCTTGTTACTTAAAACTTATTAAGAAATTGATTTTTTTCTTGTGTTATACAAACTAATCATTTGCAAAACGATTGCGAAGATGATTAACGCAAAACCAATGTAGAAGCCATTGTTAAGGTATTTGTTTTCTTTTAAAACTATAAACGCTAGTAAAATTCCATAAACAGGTTCGAGATTATAAGTGAGGTTAACTGTGAACGCAGAAATTTTTTTTAATGCATTCATTGATAAATTAAAAGCAACAACCGTGCAAAGCCAGCTTAGTATTAATAACCAAAACCAATCGTTGGGAGTTGGAAAAATATATTGTGCTGGCGATAATTTTAAATAAAATGGAAGCATTAATGTAAGAAATAAAAAGCCGCCGCTTAACTCATAAACCGTTACAGTTTCGGGTGAAATTTTTTGCAATAATATTTTATTGAAAATTGGAAAAACACTTGCAAGCAATGCAGATATTAGCCCGATAATAATTCCTGTTTTGTAACCGGGATCAAAATGGAAAATAAAATAAATGCCGATGATAACGAGTAAGCCAAGCAGCAGCTCGCGCATGTTTATTTTTTTTCTGAATATTAATGGTTCGAGAATGGCTGTAAAAAAACCAACTGCAGAAAAACAAACAAGTGCGATGGAAACGTTTGCATATTTTATACTTCCGTAAAATGTTACCCAATGTGTTGCTGCAACTGCGCCAACACCAAAAATTTTGAGCGCATCTTTTGCAGAAATTTTATTATTCTTTTTTCGAAATGCTTCAATGATCCATAAAGTGATTGCGGTTATTAATAAACGGTACCAAACTAATAAACCTTCATTTAATGTTATGAGCTTGCCTAATATGCCGGTAATGCCTGCGAGAAAAACAGCGATGTGCAATTGAATAAAAGCTTTCTTCATGAAGTAAAGAAATGAAAATAATTATGATATTATGTTATTATGATATTGCGATATTAATTGCGTTTAATATTTCAATATTAAAATATCATAATAACCCATATACGCAATTTTTTGATCGCTGAATATAGAACTTCTGTAAAAGAGTGCGACGCCAATGAAGCTTAATAGATATTCTATCGCCGGGTAAGTAATTTTGAAAATTATTTGCTTTCGATCATTACATCTTTTGAGTAAGATGTTAGCTCTACAACGCGTTCTTTTTTTACGCGGTTGCGGTAATTTTTAAAGATGCTTTGCCAGCGCAAATTTAATACGCCGAGTATTCCTTCTTTTACAATGCCTTTGTTCATTTTAGAAGCACCTTGCGTGCGATCCTGAAAAATAATCGGCATTTCTTTTATTACAAAACCCAATTTCCAGGCAGCAAATTTCATTTCAATTTGAAATGCATAGCCTGTAAAATGAATTTCATTTAAATTGATTGTTTCGAGTACTTCGCGCTTGTAGCAAACAAATCCTGCTGTTGGATCGCGTACGGGCATCCAAGTAATTACGCGCGTATAAATTGATGCGCCTTTGGATAATAAAACACGCTCCCAAGGCCAGTTAATATTTCCGCCTCCCTGCACGTAGCGCGAACCAACGGCAACATCGCCGCCTTGGAATTTACAGACTTCATACAGGCGCTGAAGGTCTTTTGGATTGTGCGAAAAATCTGCATCCATTTCAAAAACAAAATTGTAGCCTTTATTAATGGCCCATTTAAACCCATGAATGTATGCAGTGCCTAATCCTAATTTGCCTTTGCGCTGCTCGAGAAATAAACTATCGGGATATCTTTTAAAAAGGTCTTTTACAATTTGCGCAGTTCCATCTGGTGAACCATCATCAATAACCAGCACATGAAAATCCTGGTGGAGTGAAAAGATTGCTTCGAGGATATCAGTGATATTCTCCTTTTCATTATAAGTTGGTATGATAACTATTTTTTCCAACCAGTGATTGCTGTTTTGTTTATAAAAAATAAATTTACATTTTTTTCTTAGTTAAAACGAAAGCCAAGTATTTACACTTAAGCTTTATCCCTTTTTTAACATGGTGCGGTTAAATATCTCTGTGAGTTTTTGTTTTGTATGCATCGGGAAATCGCCCTTCATCATCCAATCGTAATATTGCGGCTCCGACTTTAATACATCTGACACGGGCCGTCCTTTGTGTTTTCCAAAATTAAATATTTCCACGCTATTTTCCATAATAAACCTTCGTGCAAAATCAACTACTTGTTCTTCGCCGGTAAATTTCAAAATGCTGTCCAAATCAGTTCCTAATTCCGGGTACCTTATTACTTGTGCTTCCAACACTTCCCACGTTGCTGTTGCGTCTGCTTCTGCGCCGTGCGCGCCATCTAAACTTTTATCGCAATAAAACTTATATGCCGCGGTTAATGTACGTTGTTCCATCAAATGAAAAATACGTTGTACATCTACGAGCTTGCGGCCTTTGCTATCAAATTCCAAACCGATGCGCATAAATTCTTCAGCAAGCATTGGTATATCAAAACGATTTGAATTGTATCCTGCCAAATCGCAATTTTCGATAAACTGTTTCAACTCATTTGCAACCTGTTTAAAAGTTGGCGCATCTTTTACCATCTCATCTGTAATTCCATGTATGGCTGAAGATGCAGCAGGCACGGGCATTTCAGGGTTTAATAATTTACGCTTTACAATTTTCTTGCCATCAGGCATTATTTTTACAATGGCAATTTCTATGATGCGATCGCTTCCAAGGTTCATGCCGGTTGTTTCCAAATCAATTACTGCAAGTGGTTTTGTAAGTTGTAACATTACTCGTCTGAAATTTTAAACAATTAGTTTTTGTATTTTATTAATAACAATTATTATTCCGGTTATTAAGCAATTTATCTATCGTTATTAATGATTGTTGTTTGTTATTGTATTTGCAAAAGCGATGATATCAGTTCCATCATAATTTCCTGAACTCATCAACAGCAAGTTAGCATTTTCGTAAGACTGTTGGGCAAGCCATTTTTCCAAATCTTTTTTTTCATTAATAACCGTTAAACCATCTTTCGCAAAGCCATCGTACACTTTATTTTTTGGCAGTTCCGGCATGCGTTTTAAATCGAGCGCGTGTTTTGAAAAAAATACAGCCGCAACATCTGCATTGTCCATTGCGCCATTATATTCTTTCATAAAATTTTCATTCAAACTGCTGAACGTGTGCAATTCTAAAACAGCAATTAATTTTCTGTTTGGAAATTGTTGTTTCACTGCTTCCATCGTTGCTTTTACTTTTGATGGTGCGTGCGCAAAATCCCTGTACACATTTGTATGATTATTCTTCGCAAGTAATTCTAATCTTTTTGATGCGCCCGTAAAATTTGCAATAGCTTTTAAAAAATCTTTGGTTTCAATTTTTAATTCTTTACAAACTAAATATGCTGCATTTAAATTGAGCAAATTATGATTTCCAAAAACACTCAGCGCGCCGTTTTCATTATTAATAACAACATTTGTTTTGCCATTAATAATTGTATGTTCAGGAATATTGTAACCAATTTTTTTTACTGATGAAGGATGTTCTTCAACCAGTTTTTTTAAAACAGGATCGGTTCCATTATAAATTAATACGCCGCCTTTTTCAATTTTATTAATAAAAATATTGAACTGATCTAAATAGAAATCAAACGTTGGAAACACATTAATATGATCCCAAGCAATGCCTGTGATGACAGCTATATGCGGAAACAAAAAATGAAACTTTGGTTTTTTTTCAATCGCACTAGCAGGATATTCATCGCCTTCGCAAATTATTACTGGCGCATCTGTAATATTTACTGATTGAGAAAATCCTTCCAGCTTTGCGCCAACCAGATAATCAAAATCTTTTGCAAGCACTTTCAACACGTGCATTATCATACTTGTGGTTGTTGTTTTTCCATGGCTTCCGCCAACAACTACACGCAGTTTATTAATACTTTCCTGGTAAATGTATTCGGGAAAAGAATAAATTTTTAATCCGAGTTCTTTTGCTTTTTGCAATTCCGGATTATCATTTTTTGCATGCATGCCGAGAATAATGGCATCAATATCTTTATTTATTTTTTCAGGAAACCATCCAAAATTTTCCGGCAAAATTCCATTTGCTTTTAAATTTGAAGTTGCTGGTTCAAAAATTTCATCATCACTTCCTGTAACGAAATATCCTTTTTTATGAAGCGCAATCGCGAGCTGGTGCATCACGCTGCCGCCAATAGCAATAAAATGTACTTTCAAGCAATCAAAATTTAATGCTAAAAGTATTTAAGCTCAGGCGATTAAAAAAATTTTCAAATTTTATGTAAAACCCACTTGCATTTACGGATTATTTAATGTTTCTTTGATTCATCTATTCTTACTACTTCCGTACATCCTTTAGAAACAAGCCGCTAAATTTTTTCGACCATATTTAATCCCGCTCCCTTGAATTTCCTGGGCTTTATCAATTTTTTTACCAGGCAATTTTATCACTCTTAAATACCACAAAAATGAAACGATCATTATTAATTTTAGCATTAATTGCTTTAGTAACTGTGTCAATGACGTCTTGCGCTTCTCAACGAAGCGGATGCAAATCAACACAAGGTTTCTTAGGTTACGGCAGCCGTTAACGCGCCCGACTATATTAATCAATTACAGGTTATCTTTGCGGTAACCTTTTTTTATTTATATAAGACCTAAAAATTGTGAACATGAACTGGATTACATTAAACGAAATAAATCAGCTGCAAGAAATAAAAGAAAAATCGAAAGTTACGCCGCAGGTAATTTTTAAACACAGCACGCGCTGCGCAACGAGCCAAATGATAAAAACAAGATTGGAAAGAAATGATAACCCGCCGGGAATTGATTTTTATTTTCTGGATTTGATTAATAACAGAAATGTTTCTAATGAAGTTGCAGAAACATTTCATGTGCATCATGAATCGCCGCAGATATTATTAATAAAAAATGGCGAATGTGTTTATGATGAAAGCCATTTGGGAATTAGTTTGGATGAAGTTGTTGAACAGAATTCGATGAATTGATTTTTTATCGTGAATGGTGAATGATGAATGGTGAATTCCTTTAAAAATTATTTCCAAATTATTACAATCATTCCTGCAAATATTAATCCTGCGCCGAATAAAATTTTTGGCGTTAATGGTTCTTTTAAAAAAAGAAATGATAATAATATTGTGAAGACAATACTGCCTTTATCGATGGCTGTTACGGATGAAACTTTTCCCAACTGCAATGCTTTATAATAAAACAGCCATGATAAACCTGTTGCAAATGCAGACAATGTAAGAAACAACCAATTGTTTTTTGACAGCGATGGAATTTGATTTTGCACGCCGCGAAAAAAAACAATTCCCCACGTTATTAATAAAATAATTGCAGTACGAATTGCCGTTGCGAGATCAGAATTTATATTTTTTAATCCTGCTTTTGCAAGCACTGCCGTTAATGCTGCAAAAATTGCAGACAGAAGTGCATATAATAACCACGCAGGTAAAGCCATGTATAAAAATTAAAATTCAGGATCGGATTTGATGCCGGTTACTTTGCCCTTTTCTTCCCAAAGTTTATAATCGCTTTTATAATTCAGGGCATTTCTTTCCGTCAATTCTTTTGGATCAATTTTATCGAGATTTGGTTTGCCAGCGTTTACCCAAGCAGTGTACCAAAAATTTGCCGTCTCCGCAATTGCGCCACGGAGCTGCTTTTCAACCATTCCGTTTAATAGTTCGTGATATTTTTTTGCATACTCATAACTATGCATCGGCTGGTTGAATTTATTCTTTTTAATATTTCCAGCAGAATCCAAATCATAAATTTTATCTGCAGGAAAAGATGCCTTTAAATTTCTTTCCGTTGCAAGTAAGGTATCTTCAAGCGCGTGCGATGCTTTAATCATTTTCCAAATTTCTTTATTAATATCATCAATATATTTTGCATCGCCGGTATACAAATTATATTTTGATCCAAACAATTCCGGCAACTGCGATTCCCATAAAGCATGGATTCCTTTTTGATTGGTGAATTGCCCATCATGATTTAATGCAGTGTGCAAAGGCATGTGCGCATCGCCAATATAATGCGCGAGATCAGCAGCAAGAAAAAGTATTTCTGTTTTTCTTCCGCCCTTGAATGATTGCGTTAATTTATCTTCCATGTCTTGCATATACCACGGAAGTATTCCATATTTCTGCAACACAGAATCAGGAAATTTTAATTTCGCTTCTTTCATTGTACGCGGCAAACTGTCGATTGCATTATCTCCAAAATATTCTAAGTCGATGTAATGGCGCGCAAATTCTGCTTTATCATTAATAGTGTATTTGCGCAAATCGGGAACGCCGGCTTCTTCTGTAATAAAATCTATGTGATTATAAAAGAACGATCGCATTTCTTCCGGCAATGCAAAAACTGCGGAGCGGTTAATATGTTCATGTCCCCATGAGCCCCATGCAAATACTAATGAAATACTTGTTGCCAAAATTATTAAAACGGAAAAAAATTTTCTTTTCATTTTATTAAATATTTTTTTCAAGAAAATGCAACGTTGACTTTTTTTAATTACAATTTTATTAATGATCATTTTCTTTTTTTCTTGATAAAAAAAGAAACAAAAAAATCAAGGCTTTCGAAACAAAAGCTGAAATTGGTTTGATCAATAAAACATTTCAATCATTTTTATTCTTCATAACAATCATAAAAAAAATGCGTGCGATTTTTATTAATGATAAATGAAAAATTATTTATTAATAACAGCTTGCAATTTAATTCTAATGACGAAACAATTGATCATTAAAAAATCATTAATAAAAAAACCGTTAAGAAATTTCTCAACGGTTTATATAAATTTAAAATGTTATTAATACACTCTATGTTGCCCACGCTTTATCCCCTTTTTTATAAGGTATGCAACCTTCATATCTTCCGGGAACGGCAACATAGCGCAAAGCCTGTGTGGCGCCGGGTTTGGACGTGAAGTAACCCCAAAGCGTTAACTGTTTCATTAATGTAAAATAATGATTTGGACCTTCAGGCTTCTTTGTTTTTTGATAATCTTTTGCTTCTTTATCAATGGCTACGAGCAAGTCGTGTTTTTGATCTGCGCCGAGTTCCATAAACACTTTATCATATTTTGTTTTGCTTGCAGCATTTAGTTTGCCAATGCCTTCTGCAAAAATTTTCTGATCTTTTTCTTCATAACAATCGGTTACAATCGTTTTCATAAACTGCCCGATTTGCGCAGCTTTCGCTCCGGGAGATCCTGCTGTTGTTGGCAAAATAGTTTCACCTACTTCATCAAGAAACGCAATATTTTCCGGGGAGAAATCAAGTGCGCTGCTGATTTTTACATCGCTTTTGCAACCCGACAAAAAAATGTCAGCACCGATTATGGTTCCGCCCAACAGCAGCGCCACACTGGATAATGCTTCTCTTCTGTTCATAATGTTTGCTTTTATTATTTAATGAAATTACTGAATTAAATGTTCCCTTTTTTTAATTCTTCTACAGAAAAATTTGCGGCCCTTGCCGTTAATGCCATGTATGTTAATGATGGGTTTTGGCAAGCGGCTGACGTCATGCATGCACCGTCTGTTACAAAAACATTTTTGGCATCCCAAACCTGGTTGTGTTCGTTCAGTACAGATGTTTTTGGATCGCGGCCCATTCTTGCCGTTCCCATTTCATGAATGCCATCACCGATTTGATGGCCACCATCCCATGTATTAATATTTTTTATTCCTGAAGATTCAAACATGGCTTTTGCTTCGCTCACCATATCCTTGCGCATTTTTAATTCGTTGTCTTTTAATTCTGCATCCATCGCAAGCACAGGCAATCCCCATTTATCTTTTTTGGTTTTATCAAGTGTAATTTTATTTTCATGGTGCGGAAGAATTTCTCCAAATGCAGTCATGCCCATCGTCCATTGTCCTGGTTCTGTTAATGCTTCTTTGAAACCCGCGCCAACACTGAGCTCTGCGACAGATCTGCTCCAGCCTTCGCGGCTTGCGCCGCCCTGGTAACCAAAGCCGCGCAAGTAATCTCGTTTATCGCCAAACAAATTTGCGAAGCGAACAACATACACTCCGTTTGGCCTTCTGCCGTAATAATATTTGTCTTCATAACCATCAACGGTTCCGCTTGCGCCGCAGTTGTAATGGTGATCCATAATGTTGTGGCCAAGTTCGCCGCTGCTGCTTCCCAAACCATCGGGCCAAACATCCGTTGCAGAATTCATTAATACCCACGCACTGTTTAATGCAGATGCATTTACAAAAACTATTTTTGAAAAATACTGATACGTTTGATTATTTTCTGCATCGAGTATTTCAACGCCTTTGGCCTTTTTAGAATCTTTATCGTAAATAATTTTTGTAACGATAGAAAACGGGCGCACTGTTAAATTGCCTGTTGCATTTGCCGCAGGAAATGTAGAAGATTGCGTGCTGAAATATCCGCCGAACGGGCAACCTTCCCAGCAACGGTTGCGAAACTGGCACTGCGTGCGGCCTGCAATTGGTGCAGTTAAATTTGCACTACGGCCAATTATCATATGCCGGCTGCCTTTATATTTTTCTTTTATTCTTGCAGCAACATCTTTCTCCACACAAGTCATATCCATCGCCGGTAAAAAATGCCCATCAGGAAGTTGTGGTAAATTTTCGCGTGAGCCATTAACGCCAATAAATTTTTCTACATGATCATACCAGGGAGAAAGATCTTTATAACGAATTGGCCAGTCGATTGCCCAACCATCTTTTTTATTCGCGTCAAAATCAAAATCGCTCCAGCGGTAACTTTGCCTTCCCCACAAAATGGAACGGCCACCGAACTGGTAACTTCTCCACCATTTAAAAGGTTTTATTTCTGTGTAAGGTGCATCTACATCATTTGCCCAATAATCAATTATGGGTTCTGATTTTCCCCATGTTCTTGCAATAATCGGATGGCGTTTTAATTCTTCCTGCGTTGCTTGCCCGTGATGTTCAAAATCCCAGGGATCTTTGCTGGCAGATTTATAATCTTTAATGTGTTCAAAATTTCTTCCGCGTTCAAGCATTAATACTTTCAAGCCTTTTTCGGTTAATTCTTTTGCAGCCCAGCCACCGCTGATTCCCGAGCCAATTACAATGGCGTCATACGTGTGTTGCGCTGTTGCTTTGTTATTAATATTGAGCGTGTCTCCTGGCATATTTGAAGTATTAAGTTTTAGGTTGTAAGTTTTATTAGTGAAAAACAAAAAGTAAAAATTAAAAAAGTTGAATCTTATACTAACAATTTTTGTTTTTTACTTTTTAATTTTTACTTCCTTTATAAATTATTTTTCTTCAATTCATCTACTGCAAAATTTGTTGCGCGTGCTGTTAATGCCATGTATAAAATTGACGGGCTTTGATTTGCTGTGCTCGTCATACATGCGCCATCTGTTACAAAAACATTTTTACAGTTGTGCAACTGGTTGTGATTATTTAATAATGATGTCTTCGGATCTTTCCCCATCCTGCATCCGCCCATTTCGTGAATATCTCTACCGGGCGACCAATGATTATCATGTTGTGTAATATTTTTTACGCCAACATTATCCAGCATCTCTGAACTCTGCGTTAAGAAATCTTTCAATAGTTTTTCATCATTATCATCATAACCAACTTTTGTAACCAGCAACGGAATTCCCCATTGATCTTTTTTATCTGTGCTTAAACTAACCTGGTTTGTTTCTTTCGGAATTGTTTCTCCCTGCATGTACATATACATTCCCCAACCGCCGGCTTCACTCATTGCATCTTTATAAGCAGCGCCAATTTGTTCAGGCATTTCACCGGCCGCGCCGCGGTTGCGGAATGCACCCATAAAAGCCATATAACCGCCAACAAAATCCATATCATTTTTATGCAGGTTGCGATAGTTTGCCATCATCAATTCTGCAGGCTTTCTTCCATAAAAATATTTATCTTCGTAACCATCAATTGTTCCGCCAACGGAGCCGCGATAATTTTGAAAACAAATATATTTTCCAAGCAAGCCATTATCATTTCCCAAACCATTTGGAAAACGCGTGGATGTGGAATGCAACAAAATCAAATTGCTGTTTAATGCAGATGCATTTACAAAAATTATCTTCGCAAAATATTCTGTTTCTTGTTTTGTATTTGTATCAATAATGCGAACGCCGCTTGCTTTCTGTTTCTTATCATCATAAATAATTGAATGAACAACAGAGAATGGCCGCACCGTTAAATTGCCTGTAGCCTGCGCCCACGGCAGCGTTGACGAGACTGAACTAAAATATCCACCAAATGGGCAACCGCGCATGCACATATCGCGCGACTGGCATTTTGCGCGGCCTTGTTTTAAATGAACATCTTTCGCTTCAGTTAATTGCGCCCATCGGCCTTGTATCATGAAGCGATCTTTATACTTCGATTTTATTTTTTGCTGCAAATCTTTTTCAACACAATTAAATCCGAACGGTGGCAAATATTCTCCATCAGGCATTGCTTCCAATCCATCTTTGTTTCCACAAATTCCTGAAAAAGTTTCTACATGAGAATACCACGGAGCAATTTCATCATAACTGATTGGCCATTCAATTCCATAACCGTAACGTGCCGGCGCAGTGAATTCATATTTGCTCCATCGCGGACAAGCTCTTCCCCATATTAATGATTTGCCGCCAACCTGGTAACCTCTGATCCATTCAAAAGGTTTTTCCTGCACGTAAGGATGATCATTATCTTTTATAAAAAAATGAGCAGTGTCTTCACCAAAACCCGCGGCTTGCGTTATTAATGGATTTTTATCAACAAACTCTTTTGGCATTTCGCCGCGGTGTTTAAAATCCCAAGGGTTCATTAATGCGGTTGGATAATCTTTATTATGCACTACATTTCTTCCACGCTCCAGCACCAATGTTTTCAAACCTTTTTCACACAACTCTTTTGCAGCCCAGCCACCGCTGATGCCGGAGCCAATAACAATGGCATCGTACGTATTTTGCGCGATGGCTTTGTTATTAATATTGAGTGTGTCTCCCGCCATAATTTTTTTAAGAATGAATTATGAGTTATGAAGTAGGAAGTTTTTATTTTTTAAACAATGAACTTATTAATAAATGATGAAGAAAAGTTTTGAATAGCATTATAAAAAAATTTTCAATCATTAATACTTCATAGTTTATTCTTCATACTTATTAATGATTATTTTTCTTCAACCCACTAACCAAATAATTTAAGTATGAACTATGAGTTATAGAGTATGAAGTTTTTTCTTTAATAATTATTAATAGTTAAAAAAGAAATTTTCATTTTATTAATAAAAGAAAATCTCAACTCATTAATACTTCATAGTTCATAGTTTATACTTCATACTTATCAAAAATTATTTTTTTTCAATTCACTAACCGCATAATCCGCTGCGCGCGCAGTGAAAGCCATATAACCCAATGAAGGATTTTGGCAACCTGATGAAACCATGAATGAACCGTCTGTTACAAAAACATTTGGCGCATCCCACACCTGGTTGTGTTTATTAAGAACTGATGTTTTTGGATCTTTGCCCATGCGCGCAGAACCCATTTCATGAATGCCTCTTCCTAAAGTTCCATCACCTTCCCAACCTTGCACATTTTTTACGCCGCCGATAGTGAGCATTTCAACTGCATCATCTTTAATATCCTTGCGCATTTTCTTTTCGTTTTCTTTGTACTCCACATCAATCGCAAGAATATTTAATCCCCATTTATCTTTTTTAGATTTATCAAGCGTCACTTTATTTTCATGATAAGGAAGCGTTTCTCCAAAGCCGCCAAAGCCCATCGACCATTGTCCGGGTTCTGTGCAAGCATCTTTGAAAGCCGCGCCAATATTGAGTTCTGCAACATTGCTTCCCCAACCACCACGACTAGCGCCGC
>JABDAZ010000023.1 GCA_013288945.1 Bacteroidota bacterium
CTCCTCTCTCTATTTATAAATTTATTTTTTGTAGCTTTTTTTATTGGCAAAAGAATTTATTATGCGGAAAAGCCTGCAACTTTTGCTTTTGTTCAATCCAATTCTCAATTTGTTGAGCAAACCAATTATTATACAATTTATAAATCGACTGCAAACATTGTAATGCTGGGTAATTCGTTAACCTACCGAATGCATTGGGATGAATTATTGCAACGTAAAGATGTAATAAATCGCGGTGTGGGTGCCGATGTTACTGACGGTTTTAGCCAGAGGCTGAATTTTGTTTTTAATTGCAATCCGAAAATTTGTTTTATTGAAGGAGGCATTAATGATATTGCATTCGGCATTCCGAATAATACAATAATGACTAATTTTCAGCATATTGTTGGTGAAATAAGAGCGAAAGGAATTATTCCCGTATTAACAGCCGTATCATATGTTACTGATTTTTCAAACAATCAAAAACAGATTAATGATAGCGTAACGGCGTTAAATGCAAGGTTGATTGATTTTGCCAGAATTCAAAATATTGAACTTATAAATCTCAATCCGATGATTTCGAAAAACAACCTTATGAAGCCTGAATATGCTGAGGTTGATGGGCTGCATTATAAAAGTTCCGTTTATCTAATTTGGGCTGATGAAATAAGAAAAGTATTATCTAAACACGGTATTTAATAACGTTAATTATTTTTATAAATTTCTCTAAATAAAAAAACCCCGGAATGGACATTCCAGGGACGTGATTATTATTATTGTAAACTGCTACCACGCAGTTTACGTTCGATGTACGCATTTACCTTTATTATAGTTTTTTAAAAGTCTGATTTTTTGATTGAAAATATTTTGCAAGAATCATAAATAAGAAAATAAACCGTCTATTAATAAAAAAACCCCGGAATAGAAATTCCGGGATTATTATTTCAGAAACCCGCGCTTATAACGGGCTACATTGCATATATTAAAAATTGCATGCCAATAATTAATCCTCATTATTAATAATTTACGCCTGGCATTTTGAGGTATAAAAAATTTGTATTAATTTTTACGTGTTAATCATACAGTAAGTTTTGTTATAGAGCAGCCTGCGAAGGCTGCTTTTTAATTTAAAACCCCGAAATAGACATTCCGGGGTTTATCGTTTATTAGGACGTAAACCACTCCACGTAGTCTACAATAATATTTACGGATTTGGTTTATTAATAGTTTATAAAAACTTGTGAAGATGTTACAAAAATTCCCCGGAATAGAAATTCCAGGGCATGGTTTTTCAACAGCTTTTGCAAGCTGCTGGTATTATAAACGTGCAAAAACTTGCATGAGTTAATTAAAAGCAATTATTTTTTTTATACAAACCTTCTTAGAAAAACAAAAACCCCGTAGCCAAGCCCGGGGTTTTAATATTACTATATGAAACGAAACCTGCGCCAACAGGCATCACTATTATATACGCAAGAAATAAGTGTTGAGTTATACGACGGCTAGTTTTTAATTTTTTGTTATTAATGCATTTGAAAATAATATTATATCAAATAACCCGTTAGAGAATTTATAAACCTACTTTAGATAATTTGTTACGGCGGCTATTTCCATAGCTGCCTTTTTTAGTTATAAAATCTCGAAGATCAATAGCGTGTATAAATAAAAAACCGGATAAATTTTATCCGGTTTTTTAATAAGTATTATGCTCGAATTTTTATTAATGATCTTTGTCTACATTATTAAATTTCAATGTGTAAGCATCTACTTTTTCTTTCACATTTTTTTGTTCGTAGATAGTTATTAATAAATCATAGGCATCTTTCAATGTAGTCTTTGCATCCATTTTTAATTTGTTTCCTGGTGCGCCTAAAATTTTATCTACTTTTTCAAAATAAGGAATTGCTTCGTCAAATTTTTTGGCTGCAGCAACGCGAATGTCTGCACGTTTTTTTATGTCCTCAGGTTTTTGACCTTTAATATCTTTTGTTGTGGCTTTTAAATCCACTGCCTGGTTGTACGTAATTTGTCCAAGCAATAAAGAAGCCTGCGCATAATCAGGATTTAATTCAAGAGATTTGTTTAATTTTTCTTTTGCTTTTGTTACAAGCTCGTCCGCATTTGCCGGGCGTTTGCCAGAAGTTGTATCAATTGCATAATTATATAACTCCACACCATAGTTGTACCAAAACAAATTATTATTAGGAATCTCTTTGGTAATTTCTTCATATTTCGCAAACAGCGAATCCTTGTTTCCTTTTTTACGAACCATTTCCAGTTCCGTATCCGGCCATAAAAGATCGTCAGGATAAACAGCTTTTCCAAGCGACAAATATTTTACCGCGTTTGCGTCATCTTTTTTCTGGTTATAATAATAATCAACCAACCACCTGTAAATATCGCTGATATCGGAACCGCCGATTTTGCTCAATTTTTTTTCTGCCAATCTTCCGTAATACATAGCCGCTGTATCTTTTACATTTGCTTTTTCATAAGCAACGCCGGCGTATAAAATAGAAGTTGTATCAAAATTCATTGTCGTGTCCCTGCCCCATTTATTTTTGAAAATGATATCACTGTATTTTACAGAATATTTAAAATAATAAGCTGCGGAATCCCACACTTTTGCATTGTACGTACGAACGCCCTGGCTAAAAGAAGTTGCATACATATCGCCTGCAAACGTTTGAAGGCCATCATCTTTTAATGTTTTAAAAGATGGATCCATTTGCGCATATTTTTCAAATGAACTGTTTGCAATTGCTTCTGAACCCGGATATTTTGCACGCAGCTTTTCATCTGCATAAATACCTGAATAAACTTTTGCTTTCAAAATCCAGCCTTCAGGTTTTGCCTGTGCTTTCGGATCGTTCATTAATTTATCTATTTCGGTTTTTGCAGTTTCCAGTTGTCCTGGTAAAAGAACAGCGGTTTTAACTTTTGCAAAATCCTGTGCCTGAGAAAACTGAAACATGGCAGCTAACATCGCTAATAAAAAAAGCTTCTTCATACTTGAATATTTAATTATTGATTTTCTGTGTTTGATTCTGTTGGTTTGTCTTCATCTGTTTCAGGATTTTCGGGATTAATAATTTCTTCAGGTAAAGGCGTTATTGGCTCTGCAACAATATCTGTAGCAACAACAACTTCATCATCTAATTTATCCAATTTAGTAATTGCTGCAATTTCATCACCATCATCTAAACGAATTAATTTTACACCCTGTGTTGCCCTGCCCTGCGCGCTGATACTTACAACCGGCATACGAATCGTAACGCCGCTTTTACAGGTGATCATCAAATCTTCATTTTCAGTTACGTCAAGAATGCCGACCAATTTACCTGTTTTTTCTGTAACGCTGATTGTCTTTACACCTTTGCCGCCGCGGTTTGTGATGCGGTATTCATCCATATGTGTGCGTTTGCCATAACCTTTTTCACTCACCACCAATATCGTTCTTGTTTTGTCCTCTTTATTTACACACACCATGCCAATCACTTCGTCGGTTGCATCATCAACCTCAATTCCGCCAACACCAATTGCGCCGCGGCCTGTGGAACGCACTTTATGTTCTTCAAAACGAATTGCCCTTCCACTTTTTACTGCAAGCATAATTTCACAAACGCCGTCGGTTAATTTTGCTTCCAGCAACTGATCACTTTCAACAATTGTTATTGCATTAACACCATTTAGTCGCGGGCGACTGAAATCTTCCAAGGAAGTTTTCTTAATCGTCCCTTGTTTTGTACAAAGAACGATGTAATGGCTTTTTACAAATTCTTCGTCTTTAATATCTTTTACATCAATAATTGCACGCACTTTATCATCCGGCGGAATTTGAATTAAATTCTGAATCGCCCTGCCCTTTCCGGTTTTATCACCTTCCGGAATTTCATACACATTCAACCAAAAACATCTTCCTTTTTCTGTAAAAAATAACATCGTATGATGCGTTGATGCAACAAACAAATGTTCTATATAATCTTCATCACGTGTCTTCCCTCCCATTGCACCACGTCCGCCGCGGCGCTGTTGGCGGTATTCTCCTGCAGGAGTTCTTTTTATATAACCAAGATGAGAGATGGTAATAACAACATCTTCTTCTTTAATTAAATCTTTTAATAAAACTTCATCATCCAGAAAAGTTATTTCGGTTTTGCGTGCATCGCCGAATTTATCTTTTACTTCATTTAATTCTTTTCTGATAACTTCAAAACGTTTTCCTTCGTCAGACAATAAATCTTTTAAGAAAGCGATCAGCGCTAATAAATCATCAAGCTCTTCTTTAATTTTATTTCTTTCCATTCCGGTTAAGCGTTGCAAACGCAGTTCCAGTATGGCTTTCGCCTGAATCTCATCTAAACCCCAACCTGCATTAATCAAACTTTCTTTCGCAACATCCGGCGTTGCAGAAGCGCGTATTAATGAAATCACTTCATCCAGATGATCAAGCGCGATCATATAACCTTGCAAAATGTGCGCTTTCTTTTCTGCTTCTTTTAATTCATATTTTGTACGGCGTATAACAACCTCATGTCGAAACTCTACAAACTCGCTAATCATCTCGCGGATGTTCAATGTGCGCGGCCTACCTTTAACCAATGCAACATTATTAATACCGTATGATGTTTGTAGTTCTGTATGTTTATATAAAAGATTAATGATGAGGTTTGCTACACCATCACGTTTCAAATCAATAACAATTCTTGTCCCTTCTTTTTGGTTAGATTCATTATTAACATGTGCGATGCCATCAATTACTTTTTCATTTACCAATTGCCCAATACGATCACACAAAGCATCACGATTAACCTGGTATGGAACTTCTGTAATGATGATTTGTTCGCGGCCGCTTGGCTTTGCATCAATATGTAATTTTCCACGAAGCACCACTCTTCCTCTTCCTGTATACATGGCGGTTTTCACGCCTTCCATTCCATAAATAATTCCACCTGTCGGAAAATCCGGTGCCTTAATATGCTCCATTAATCCTTCAACAGTTATTTCGCGATCATCAATGTATGCAATACATCCATTAATAACTTCTGTAAGATTATGCGGTAAAATATTTGTGGCCATACCAACAGCAATACCGCTGGAACCATTTATTAATAATTGCGGGATGCGGCTTGGCAACACGGTTGGTTCTTCCAGCTCATCATCAAAGTTTGGTTGAAAATCTACTGTATCTTTTTCAATATCTTCCAGCATATTTTCAGCAAGCTTGTTCAACCTTGCTTCTGTATAACGCATCGCTGCAGGCCCGTCACCATCCTGGCTCCCGTAGTTTCCCTGGCCATCAACCATTGTATAACGCATGCTCCATTCCTGCGCCATGCGCACCATTGTATCATAAATCGCCTTATCACCATGCGGATGATATTTACCCATCACATCACCAACAATACGGGCAGATTTTTTATAAGGTTTATTACTGTTGTTGCCCAATTCATGCATTCCAAAAAGTACGCGGCGGTGAACCGGTTTTAATCCATCACGAACATCTGGCAATGCGCGGCCAACAATTACTGACATAGAATAATCTATGTAAGCAGTTTTCATCTGCTCTTCAATATTGATGGGAATAATGCGGTTATTGTCTTGCGTTTCCGGTGGTATTGTATTCTCGTCCATATGATTTTTTACACTTGAAAGCCTTCGGATTTAATTTGAAAGAAGTGCTTTTTACAAGGACGGCAAATGTATCTGATTTCAGCCGTTTTTCCGCAGAAAAAATGATAAAATTTATACCGCTTTTATCCACGTTTGTGAATTAGTTTTTGGAACGAATTATTAATAAAAATTTATCGTCAACGCTCAACTATAATTGGCGATAAATTCGAAATAATATTCACCATTGACCATTGACCATTCACCTCAATCGCTCAGCCACGCTCCTTTCACCACATCGCCATCGGCCTCTACAAAAATATGTTCCTGCAAAGTTGTGGCAACAGATAAACCAACATAATCCGGTTCAACAGGAAATGCTTTGTGCGTTCTTTCAACCAAAACCAACGACTGGATTTTTTTCGGGTGAAAATCAAGAAAAGGTTTTAATGCATACATTAATGTTTTGCCGCTATTGGAAACATCATCGATAATAATTATTACTTTATCATCAAACGAAATCTGTTTATTAATAGAAACTTCTTTAGGAAATTTTTTATCCAAAGTGAGCGTAATTATTTCAGTGGATATAGTTGAAATTCCGTTTAATAATTGTTGAATATTTCTTGCAATCACACTGCCACTTTCACGGATGCCTGCAAGAACAAGTTTCTGTTCATCTAAATTATTTTCAAGAATTTCATAAGCCATCCGCTGCATTTTTTTTGCAGCAACTTTTTCTGTAAGAATATAATTTTTATCCATCACACAAATTAATTAATAATGGATAATTATGAATTAATAATTGGTAAATAAAATTTGCGTCGTGAATAGTAAATGGTGAATGGTCAACGAATAATGAATACTGGTTAAAACAAAGAGATTAATAATTCTCATTCACCATTGACAATTCACCATTCACGTTGCTTAACTTAGCTTTATTAATAAAATTCCCATGCAAATTTTTCAGCAGATTATATTCATTATTATTGCGGCGGTAGCAGTAATAATTTTCAGTAAAAAAATAATGCAGATAAGAAGGAATATTTTTCTTGGTAAAAAAGAAGATTATAACAACAACCAATCACTTCGCTGGAAGAATGTGCTGCTGCTGGCTTTTGGGCAAAAGAAAATGTTTCGCAACCCGTTGGTTGCAATAATGCACTTTATTATTTATGCCGGTTTTATTATTATTAATATAGAAGTATTGGAAATTTTTATTGATGGAATAATCGGAACGCACCGTTTGTTTTCATCCGCACTTGGAAATTTATACGGTTATCTTATTAATGGTTTTGAATTTCTTGCAATTGGCGTGCTTACAGTTTGTATAATTTTTTTATGCAGAAGAAATGTTATTAAACTCAAACGTTTTATCAGCCACGATTTAGATGGCTGGCCGCGCAGCGACGCGAATTATATTTTGATTACAGAAATAATATTAATGACTTTATTTCTCACAATGAATGCAGCCGATACCATTTTGCAATCGCGCGGTTACGGGCATTATGCAAAACATCTTACAGGCAATTTTGCATTCTCGCAATTCATTCATCCATTATTAAATGATTTCAGCAATTCATCTTTATTAATGCTTGAACGCACTTGCTGGTGGTTGCATATTGTCGGCATTTTTGCATTCTTAAATTATCTGCCTTATTCAAAACATTTGCATATCATACTTGCATTTCCCAATGCATATTATGCGCGTTTATTGCCTGAAGGAAAAATGCATAACATGCCCGAAATACAAAATGAAGTATTATACGCAATGCAGCCGGAAGTCGCGCCCACAGAAGTTTCCACGCCGGGAAAGTTTGGTGCAAAAGATGTATTCGATTTAAGCTGGCGAAATTTATTAGATGCATATTCATGCACAGAATGTGGAAGATGCACTGCTGCTTGTCCGGCAAATATTACTGGTAAATTATTATCGCCAAGAAAAATAATGATGGACACGCGCGATCGGTTAACTGAAGTTGGTAATAATATTAATGAGAATAAATCTTTTAAAGATGATGGAAAAAATTTACTGAGTTACATAAGTGTGGAAGAATTGCGTGCATGCACAACATGCAATGCGTGTGTTGAAGAATGCCCTGTAAGTATAAGCCCACTGGAAATAATTTTAGAATTACGCCGCTCATTAGTAATGGAAGACAGCAACGCGCCGCAAGAATGGAACACCATGTTTGGAAACGTAGAAAATAATTTCGCACCATGGAAATTCAGTCCGGATGATCGTGATAAATGGGTTGAGGAATTATAAATCTTTTGATCATAAAAAATCATAAAAGATTCGCGTTCTATATTATAAAAACAATCAAAATTATTTTACCAATCCTTTATATAACATTCTATACATTTGCGCGAGCGCTGCAATTATAAAAATAATCCCCATTATTTTGTTTAATGTTTGTGTGCTTGTTTTCATTTTTGTAACAAGCCAGTTTCCACCATAAATATATACTGCAAGGCCAACAAGTGTTCCGAGCCCCGCTCCTGCTGTAAATAAATTAAACTCTGCAAAATTTGCACGCAACAATTTAATGTCCAAAAAATAACTGCTCCATATAAACCAAAAAGGAATTTGCGCAGGGTTAAGTGTGCTCATACTTACACCAAGCCAAAAGCGGTTGAGTTTGTTATTTAATAACAATGTTTTTTTACCACCATTCTCTTTGCGCGCAGTTATAAAACTTATTATTCCCAACACCAAAAAAACAACAACAGTAAGCCAGCCAAGAATGGTAAAAAACAAATCATGTTGCATAATCCAATCAACGCCCGACAATACCAAACGCAGATAAATCATTTCAATAATAGTAACGCCAATGCTGAATTTCCAGGCGTTATTAAAATTTTCCTGCACAGCAATTTGCGTGGAAGTAATGCTCATCGTTCCCAATGGCAACTGCCCCAAAAAACTTAATAACCAGCCAAGAAAAAAAATGAAAATAAAATGCATGAAAAAAAATATTCGCAATAATAAGGAAAGAAAAATGAATTATTGGTTTCTTATAATCGAATGGAAATGAATGAAATTAAACTTTTCAATATTGATCCAATATTAATGTGCATTAAATCGTAATCAAAGTGATTCTTCCGCACTTAAAAAACTATTGTATAATTTTACAGTTCCAAACGGATTATATGAACCTGGAAACGGCTGCTAAAATTTTTAAATGGTGCCTTATCATTATCGGCATATGTTATCTCATCTCCATTTCATTCGATTTAATGAGTAAAAAATCTACTTTTCAAAATGCTGCAGGATTGTTGCTGCTCGTGATGGTTATCATTGGCGCAATATTAATCAGCAAACAAAAAAAACAAAACTAATATGAAAAATTACATTGTTACCGGCTCTATTTTATTGTTGATTTTTATTATTCTAATCGCCGGTTGTCATAAAATAAGCCCGACAGAAGTTGGTTTTAAAATCAATAGTTCTGGCGATTACAGAGGCATTGATAGTTTGCCTGTAATCACTGGTTATAACTTTGTGTTTCCTGGCTTCGCATACATTGTTACTATTCCTACAACGCAACAACATGTTGTTTGGAGTGAAGGTGCAAATGAAGGTTCAGAACCTGGACAGGAAATTACCGTGTCTTGTCTTGGTGGCGCAGGATTCAAGATGGACGTGGGTTTCAACTATCGCGTTGATCCATATAAAGCTTCAAAAATTTATCTTAAATACAGAACCGGCGATTTGAACAGGATAACAGAAACCTATTTGCGCAACGTTGTTAGAGGCGCCATGCAGGATTTAAGCGGCACAATGACTGTTGATTCTGTATTAAATAATTTGCCTTATTATGAACATACTGTTGCATCAAATTTAACTGATCGGCTTTCGAAAGAAGGGTTTATCGTAGACAATTTCAACATTACCAAACAACCGATACCGAGCGATGCAAATCTTGCGAATTCTATCAATGCAAAAATAAAAGCGAAGCAGGATGCGGAGACTTCTAAAATGCAATTGCAGCAATCAATTGCCGAAGCAAATAAATTAGTTGCTTCGGCAAGAGGCGACAGCGCTTCTAAAGTTATTAATGCACTTGCCGATGCAGAAGTTATTAAAGTAAAACAAGCTGCGCTTACCAATTCGCCACAATATATTGAGTTGATTAAAGCAGAAAAATGGGATGGAAAATTACCCGTTTATATGACGAATGGCGGAGGCTCGCTCTTTAATATAAAATAATTTTTTTTGATGAAAGCTTGCTGGCTAAGGCTTATCGCGGCCTATAAATCTTTCATTGCCCAATAAAAAATTAACTGCACGGGTTATATTTTTATCAACAGATTTTTCTGTTTTAAGATTATTAATATACCGCGCAATTTCTTTTTTTCGTGAAGGTGGTAAACCGTCAAATACTTTCTTTGCTTCTTTATTTTTTATTAATGCCTTTTTTAATTTCGGATGAATTGATGTTATTCGTTCTGTTGAGTCATGTGTTATAAAAATCGTGATTGTATCACCAACATCTTTTTTAGCAACTTTGCGCATCGGCCCATTTAAATACAAACGCCATTTGCCACTGTATTTCACGAGGTTTTGAATAAAGTTTTTATTATTAATAACCAGCGCAACAGGAATATAACCTTTGTCTTTTCCTGCATCAGAAAATATTTTTTTTAAAATAATTGGCGGAACAAAAACATAAGGATTGATGCCGATAATAAATATTTTGGCAGAGAATTGCATGATTAATAATCGTGTAAAATTTATTTTTTTGCCGCCCAAAAAATTGCGTTGCGAAAAATAGTTGTGTACGCGTCATTATCAAATAAATCCGGAGAATGGCCCATGAAGATGTAAATATTTTTTGCCGCAACTTTTTCATTCGTCCAGATTACCGGATGATCTCCCATTTTAATTTTTGAATCAGGTGTGTAAGTCGATTCATCAACGGACGCAATGGTATGCACATTTGGCCGCGGGCTTTTATTATAAGTGTACCATTCTTCTTTTTTTATTATAAAAGATTTTGGTACATTTTTCATGCAAGGATTATTAATGTCTTCTACATTTACTTTTGCATCCACAAATGTGGCGATATAATTTTCATATCTTATTCCGCCCATAAAATTGCTGAACCAGTTCCACATTTGGTAACCATCAAATTCGCCAAGCAATGTTGCATGGTGAAAACCAATCCATCCGCCTTTTCCTTTTTCTATATATTTTTGAAAAGCCGCAGAAGCCGCGCCTGTCCACGCATACGGTGCATAATCTAATTGTATAAACAATTGATATTTTGCTAAATAATCATCATTAATACTGTCTGTTTTGATAATATAATCAATGGAAAAATTGCTGTCGGCTGCTAATTTATCCAGCCAGATTTTTGCACGTTTGGAATATAAAATATGATGCCCGCCATTTTCATACAAAGCAAGCACGTGAAATTTTGGAGATGGTTTGTTAGTTTTTATTTTTTTATTAATAGCAGGCTGCTCCAATTGTTTTGTAATAATTTTATAGCTGCAAAAAACAATAATAAAAATAGAAAGTGCAGTTAGTAAAATTGAATTTTTCATACTTATAAAAGAAAAAATAACCTGGATATACTGATTAATAAATTGAATATAAAAGTTATTGATAAAGAAAAAGAGTTTCAATTTTGAAACTCTTTTTCTTTATTGAATTTAATTTGTCTTCTTGATATATTCTTTATTTCCGGCAGGCGTTAGCGTGTATCTTCCACCTTTTGAACCTTCATAAATTGTTCTTCCTTTTGCATCTGTGCCAACGGCTTTGTCGGCAGTTTTATTAACGCCTTGCGTTACTGTTTTTGCTTTCGCAGTTGCAGGCGCAGTAGTAGTTGTCGTTGTTGCTGGAGGTGTTGCCGGCACTGGTTTTACAGTTGTTGTTGCTGGAGTTGTAGTAGTGGTTGTAGCTGCTGCAGCGGCTTGTGCTTTTGCGGCTTTCTTTTCTGCACGCGCAGCTTTTTTTGCAGCTTTTGCTGAATCGGATAAAGGCGCTTTTTGTGCATGCACATTATTAATGCCCGCAAATAAAAGTGTGAGTGCTAACAATGATGATAGTAATTTTTTCATAAATTATTTTTTTGAACCGTTAAGATAAGTGAATTTATGAAATCAAAATACGTTGCATAAAAATTTTAAGGCAACTATTTTTTCGACATTAATGGCTGATTTATTTTTTTAGAAAGCCAGCTATTTTTTACAGATATAATCCAGTTTGTTTCCAACTCTTTTTTGGTAAGAACGATATTGTTGAAATACAAAGTTTCTTCATTAATAAAATTATTTTCAACCGCATAATTCAATTGCGATAATGGAAGCAACTGAATTTTTTCTTTATTATAAAAAGCAAGTAATAATCTGTCGAATAAATTTACCTTAAACAATTGTTCAATCTGTTTTATTAACCGCACCGAACCATCCGTGCTGCAACCGCTAACGCCAGACGAAGTTTCATCTGCCATCAATACAATAAACTGCCCGAAAAATAAATTGCCATAACCTTTTACTGGCGTTCCATGGCTTTGCCAGGTTGTAGCAAATTCATTAAGCATATTTTCAATTTGCAACGCTTCGCTTAAAGTAAATAAACGGTTGCTCTGGTAAATCCACACGCGCGAATTATCTGCAAAATCTGTTGGAAGTAATTCTTTATAATTAAGGTTCATGGAAATTAATAATTGAGAATTTATAATTAATAATGAGCGAAAATGAATTGATTATTCTTTATTAATTGTTGAATATTTATTAATAAGTTTTACAAAGTTATCTATTAAATAGAAGCCGCAATAATTTCCGCAATATCCATCACTTTTACATCATCTTCTTTCTCTTTATTTTTTACGCCGTCAGTTAACATAGTATTGCAAAAAGGACAAGCTGATGCAATAATATTTGCGCCCGTTTCTATAGCTTCTGCACTTCGTTCAAAATTGATTCTTGTAGTTCCTTTTTCTTCTTCTTTAAACATTTGCGCGCCGCCTGCGCCACAGCACAAACCTTTGCTACGGCAACGTTTCATTTCAACCAATTCCACATCCAGCGCTTCTAAAACTTTTCTTGGCGCTTCGTAAATATTGTTTGCGCGGCCAAGATAGCAACTGTCGTGATATGTAATTTTTTTTCCGGTAAAACTTCCGCCTTCTTTAATAATAATTTTTCCTTCATCAAGCAATTGTTGTAAAAAAACGGTGTGATGGATCACTTCATAATTTCCACCAAGTTCAAAATATTCATTTTTTAAAATATTGAAACAATGCGGGCACGCAGTTACTATTTTTTTTATTGCATAATTATTCAGTGTTTGAATATTTTGATAAGCCATCATTTGAAACATAAATTCATTTCCCGCGCGGCGAACCGGATCGCCAGTGCACATTTCTTCTTTGCCTAAAATGGCATAAGATATGTTGATTTTATTTAAAATAGTTGCAAATGCTTTTGTAATTTTTTGCGCACGCTGATCAAAACTTCCGGCACATCCAACCCAAAATAAAATTTCGGGCGTTTCACCTTTTGCAATCATTTCTGCCATTGTGGGAACAACCATAAACCGTAATTTTCAGTAAATCTAATTAAAACAAACAAATAGTTTTGCGGTTCAATTTATCTTAAAATATTTCCCTCGTGAAATTGTAACTTTAAAAAAATAAAACCTGTGTAAATATGCCTGCTGATGATAAAATGATTTTGATACGCAACTATGATTTGTGGTGCAATTTGTCTGACGATGATTTTGAAGAACTGAATATTGAACATCATTTTATTGAAGCGCCAAAAGGTGAATATATTTATTTTGAAGCATACAATCATAACCGTTTATATTTTATAAAAGAAGGCTACATTAAAATCGGTTATATTGATAATGATGGCAATGAAAAAGTAAAAGAAATTATACGTAAGGGCGAAATTTTCGGACAGTTTTCTTTAGAAAGAAATAACCTGCATGGAGAATTTGCGCAAGCATATAAAAACAATGTGAGCCTTTGCGCATTTACGATTGAAGATTTTGAAAAACTCCTGAAACGCAAGCCAGAACTGGCTTTGAAGTATAGCAAACAAGTCGGTTCAAAACTCCGCAACATAGAAAACCGCATAATGAATTTGCTGAACAAAGATGTGAAAACGCGGCTCATTCATTTTCTCTGGCAATTGGTTGAACAGGAAATTGGCGAAAGCACAACGGAAGGTTTTTGCATTCCAAATTATTTAACGCATGAAGATATTGCGAACTTAATCGGCTCGAGCAGGCAAACTGTTACCACGATGATTAATGAACTGGAGGAAGAAAAAGTTGTGTCTTACAACCGCAACCAAATTTGCTTTCTTGATGTTAAAAAATTACAAAAGCGCATCAGTGTCACTTAAGCGACAAAGAGGCGCGAATCGTAAATCTACTTTTGTTGTACAATTAATAAATATGAAAAAAGTATTTTTTACATGTACACTTTTAATGATAGCCGGTTTCGCATTTTCACAAAAAAATTTTAACCTTGATAATGGTGTGGCAATTAAAGGATATGATCCTGTTGCTTACTTCGCACAAAACAAATCTGTAAAAGGCGACAAACAATTTTCAGTGGTTGATAATGGCGTTACTTATTATTTTTCTTCTGCAAATAATAAAGAAGAGTTTAAAAAGAACCCGGCAAAATATGCGCCGCAATATGGCGGCTGGTGCGCATACGCAATGGGAAAAGATGGAACAAAAGTGGAAGTTGATCCCGGAACATTTAAAATTATTAATGGAAAATTATTTCTTTTTTACAATCAGTTTTTTAATAACACTTTAAAAAGCTGGAACAAAGATGAAGAAAACCTGCACCGCAGTGCAGATGCAAACTGGCAAAAATTAAATCATTAATAAAAATAAAAAAGCCATCATGAAATTGAGAAATATTTTTTTGTGGATACTTCGTTTGGTTGCCGCAGTAATATTATTGCAAACGTTGTACTTTAAATTTACTGCACATCCAGACTCTGTAAAATTGTTTACAGACCTCGGCATGGAACCTTGGGGAAGAATCGGAACGGGCATTTTTGAACTTATTGCTTCTATATTAGTTTTATATCCGAAAACCACAGGATATGGCGCTGCATTGGGTTTGGGCTTAATGGCCGGAGCAATTTATTTTCATTTAACCAAATTAGGAATTGTGTATGAAGGCGATGCTGTATTGTTTATTTATGCAGTTACTGTTTTTATTTGCTGCGCAATTCTTGCATTTATTTATAGAAACGATTTGGTTAGATTAGTTGGTTTGCAAAAAAAACAAACCATATAATTTTGGATTTTATTTGTTGAATGGTTAATAAAAAAGCATGAAGAAAATTTTTTTACTCTCTTTTATTTTTATAAGTAACACGCATTTATTTTCTCAAACTTATGTGCCTGTTAATGATGGTTCGAAAGTTGCTTTTAAAATAAAAAATCTCGGCTTTAATGTTGATGGATCTTTCAGCGGATTAAAAGGAACGATTAAATTTAATCCTGCTGATTTAAATGCGTCTTCTTTCGATATAACTATTGATGCAAATTCTGTTAATACCGACAACGATATGCGCGATAACCATTTGCGCGAAGGCACTTATTTTGATGTGAAAAACCATCCTGTAATTCATTTCGTATCTGAAAAAATAATGGCTTCAAAAACTGCATTTTTAATTGCAGGAAAACTGACAATTAAAAATACAACGAAAGATATTTCATTTCCATTTACAGCCAAAGATGCAAACGGCGGATTTGTTTTTGATGGTGAATTTAAAATAAACCGAAAAGATTTTGAAGTTGGCGGCGGAAGCACTTTGTCTGATAATGTTACCGTGAATTTGCATGTGGTTTCAAAAAAATAATTATATTGTTTATCAGCCTAAAACTAAGTTATGAAATTACAACACGCAGTTAATAATACGTTCATTCAACTTGCTGCGGGTTTACAGCAATTAACGCCTGATGAATATATAAAACCTTGCAAAGCTTTATTCAGCAACACTATTGGCCAGCATGTGCGCCATATTATTGAATCCTATTTATGCCTTGAAAAAGGATATTATTCAGGATTAATAAATTATGAAAAACGCGAAAGAAGTTTATTAATAGAAACAGATAAAACCGTTGCAGAAAATTTATTAATAGAAATAAAAAATAATTTAGATAAAGAGAATAAAGAGTTGAAACTGCAGGTTATCTATGACGACACCGCTGATGAGCCAATTATTATTTCAACAAATTATTTTCGCGAAGTAGCTTATAATATTGAACACACCATTCATCATATGGCATTAATACGTGTTGGCATTAATGAAACAACAAATATTTTATTGCCGGAAAATTTCGGCGTTGCTTCTTCAACAATTAAGTATCGCAAACAATGTGCACAGTAACTTTTATTCCTGTTAATAATAAATTTTTTATTACGTCAAACCGCGATGAAAAATCATTGCGCAAGCAAGCTATTGCGCCTGCTTTATACAAAATGAAAACAGGAAATATTATTTTTCCGAAAGATGCAAATGCAGGCGGAACGTGGTTTGCAGCGCATGAAAATGGAAATGCAGTTATTTTTCTAAATGGTGCATTAAAAAAACACAATAGTATTCCGCTTTATAAAAAAAGCCGCGGATTAATTTTATTGGATTTAATTGACAGCGATAATCCATATCAAAAATTCCTGTCTGAAAATTTTATTAATATAGAACCATTTACTGCAATTATATTTTGCGAACAACAATTATTTGAATGCAGATGGGATGGCAAAGGAAAGTTTTACAAACATCTTGAAGAAAATATTCCGCACATTTGGTCGTCTGTTACTTTATATGATGATGCAGTTATTAATAAACGCGAAAGATGGTTTGCAGAATGGTTGCAAAAAAATCCTTTGCCAACGCAAGAAGATATTTTATCATTCCATCAGTTTACCGGCGATGGAGATAAGAGAAATGATTTATTAATGAACCGCGATGGTGAAACATATACCGTAAGTATTACATCACTTGAAAGTGGCGCGGATACTGGTGTTTTGAAATATCTTGATTTTAAAGATCAGCAAACGCACGAGATGCAATTCGAATTTTCAAAAGCAATTGCTTACAAGTAATGAACTGGTTTCAACGGCAATTGTACAAGCCTTTTTTTATCCGTTTATTTCATTGGGAATACTGGAGTTTTAATACAGTTTATATTCCGATTTATATTTTTTGGGTTGCATTATGCATCCGCGCACGATCATTTTTCTTTTTTGAAGCGTCTAATCCAACTATAAAAAATGGTGGTTTTTTAACGGAATCAAAGAAAGATATTTTTCCATTAATACCTGCTTCGCTACAACCTGCAACTGTATTTTTTTCTATTCCTTCCAACGCTGATATTGTTATTAGTGAATTGCATAAAAATGGATTGTCATTTCCATTAATCGGCAAGCCTGATGTTGGTAGCCGTGGACGTGGCGTAAAAGTTTTGACAAATAAAAATGACGTAAGGCTTTATGTAAAAAATGCTTTTGTCGATTTTCATATTCAAGAATTTGTTGCGTATAAAAATGAAATTGGAATTTTTTATTATCGTTTTCCAAATGAAGAAAATGGAAAAATTTCCGGCATTGTTCGCAAAGAATTTTTAAAAGTAAAAGGCGATGGAATAAAAACTATAAGCCAATTATTAATGGAAAACAAACGCGCGATTTTACAAAAAGATGTTTTAGAAAAATTATATGGAAATGATTTGAATGAAGTATTAATAAACGGCGAAGAAAAAATTTTAGTTCCTTATGGAAACCATTCGCGAGGCGCGATGTTTATTGATGATTCGCATTTGATTGATGAAACGCTTACAAAAACTATTGATGAAATATGCAAACAAATTCCTGGATTTTATTTTGGAAGATTTGATATTCGTTTTGACAACTGGGAAGATTTAAAACATGAAAAAAAATTTTCTATTATTGAAATGAATGGCGCTGGATCTGAACCTACACATATTTATGATCCAAAACATTCCATCTTTTATGCTTGGAAAGAAATCATTCGCCATTGGTTTATTTTAAATAAAATCAGCAGGCAAAATCATAAAAAAGGATATAAATATTTAAGCGTTTCCGAAGGAATAAAAATGTTTCAGGATGATAAAATGTTTTCGCAAAAATTGGCAGCGATGAAAGAATAGAATTTGTAAATTTGACAAAATCTTTTTTATGGAAAAAACTGATTTAAAAAAAGAATTAATAACTTTTATTGAAGAAACAAATGATGAAGAATTGCTTTCATTATTAAAAGAGGATTTTCTTTTTTATGGAAAAATTAAAGACAAAGATATTACTGACGGCTTAAGTAACGAGCAATTAAAAGAACTGAAAATTTTGTCGGAAGAAGATGAAATGAAAGATACAATGACACTCGATGAATACAAAAAAGCCACTGCTCAATGGCGTATAAAATAGTCATTAAAAAACGCTTCACTAATAAAGTAAAAAAAGTTCTAAGTCATCTTGAAACAGAATGGTCTCATAAAGTTGCAGATGAATTTCTAAATAAAATTGATCGCCGCATCGAACTACTTTCTGCTCAGACTTACATTGGTGCCACTTCTTCTAAAGTAAAAGAAGTACGAGGTTTACTGATTACACGTCACAATAGAATTTATTATAAAATTAAAAATGATCAAGTAATCATACTTAACATGTATGATACAAGAATGCAACCTGATAAAAATCCTTATTAATCAAATATTCATCTTCTTCATTTCCTTCACTGCATAATCGCAGGCGCGCGCTGTGAGCGCCATGTATGTGAGCGAAGGATTAACGCATGAGCCCGACACCATGCATGATCCGTCTGTTATAAAAACATTTTTCACTTCATGCATTTGGTTGAAACTGTTGAGCACACTGGTTTTCGCGTTTCTTCCCATTCGTGCGGTTCCCATTTCATGATTGGCATTGCCGGGAAAAGAAATTTTATTGCTGATATTAATATTTTTAAATCCTGCTGCGTCAAGCATTTCTTTGGCAACAATTCCCATGTCTTCATGCATCGCTTTTTCATTGTCTTTAAATTCACAATCAATCGTGAGTATAGATCTGTTCCACTTGTCTTTTTTATTATTGTTTAATGTAATCCGGTTGTCTTCATACGGAAGGCATTCTCCAAAAGAATACATATTAATTTGCCAACCTGCAGGTTCGCTCAATGCATCTTTTAATGCAGCGCCAATTTCTGCATCGCCTCCATTGCGCGTTCGCGAAGCGCTTAATCCAAAATTATAACCTCGCAAAAATTGCGCATCTTTTTTATTTACATTTCTGAAACGCGGCACGTACAAAGGCGTTGGCCTTCGGCCATAATAATAACTGTCTTCAAACCCATCAATCGTTGCAGTTGCGGAAAGCCCTTTGTGATGATCCATTAAATTTCTTCCAACCTGATCGCTTCCATTTCCCAAACCATTTGGAAAACGGTTGGATGTGGAGTTTAATAAAATAAAAGTTGTTGCGACAGTTGACGCATTAATAAAAATAATTTTTGCATAAAACTCAACCGTTTGATTGGTTTGCATATCTAAAATTTCTACGCCAATTGCTTTTTGTTTTTGCTCATCATACAAAACTTTATTAACGAGCGAGTGTGGCCGCACCGTTAAATTATTGGTTGCATAAGCCGCGGGCATCGTACTTGCATTTGTGCTGAAATACGCGCCAAACGGGCATCCGCGGTGACATAAATCCCGCGCCTGACATTGTCCCCTGCCCTGCACTGGTTTTGTAAGATTAGCAGTTCTGCCTATTATCACTTTGCGATCATTATATTTACTTTCAATTTTTTCTTTAAAATATTTTTCAACTGCATTCATCGGAAATGCCGGTTGAAAATTTCCATCAGGCAAATGTTTGATGCCATCTTTGTTAGCACTCACGCCAATAAAACTTTCTGCATAATCATACCACGGCGCAATATCTTTATAACGGATTGGCCAATCAATCGCAATGGCATCTCTCAAATTTGCTTCAAAATCCAAATCGCTCCAGCGGTAGCATGCGCGCGACCATAACAAAGATCTTCCGCCAACAATATCACCACGAATCCAATCGAAACGTTTTGTTTCGTCGTAAATATTTTCGTGATCATTAATGTAAAAATGTTTGTTGTCTTCGCGAAAACTCCAATGGCGGCTTTGCACAAACTGTTTCTTTTTGTCATCTTCACTCAAATGCAAATGATGCGGAAATTCCCACGGATCTTTTGTTGCAGTCGGATAATTCGGATGCGTAATATTTGCGCCGCGCTCAAGCATTAATACCTTCAAACCTTTTTCGCAAAGTTCCTTCGCGGCCCACCCACCGCTGATTCCAGAGCCAACAACAATTGCATCATATGTATTTTGCGCCTTCGCTTTATTATTAATATTCAGAGTATCGCCCGGCATTATTATTAATAAATTTTATTGTTTTTAAATTTTAAAATCATTGAACATAGAAGAAATAGAAAATAGAAGCTAGAAAATAGAATACAAAAATTCAAACCAAAGTCTATCAACTGTTAGCTGTCATCTGTCAACTTTTTTATGTACTTAGCATTTGAATCTCCATCAGCTTCATTGGCGTCGCACACTTGTACATATGTTCATTATTCAGCGGCGATAATATTTTATTTAAAATGTTCTTTCATCGTTTTTGAATAATCAGCAATTGCCAACTCTGGCGCAGCAATTTCCGGGTGCCATAATTTTTCCCATTCAAAACTATAATAACCTTTGTAATTATCTTTTGCCAACGCATCAACCGCTTCAAAAATCGGCACATCGCCTTGTCCTAAAAAAACATAATTAATTTTTCCATCAACAATTTTTGCATCCTTAATATGCGTGTGACGAATATATTTTTTTAAACGTTCATACAAAATAACCGGCGGCTCTTTTGTAATTGTCCAAACGTTTGTAACGTCCCAAATCATTCCCACGTGCGGGTGTTCGGCTGCTGCCATCACTTTTTCAAGATCATCTGTGTGCACCAAATCTCCATGCGATTCTATTAATACGCTTACGCCACTGTTGTTTGCATGTTCACCCAATTCCAATAATCCTTTAGCAATTAAATCCATCGTTGCTTCTTTTTCCTGTTCCTTCGGAAACAAATTTGGAAACACACGCACGTAAGGGCATTTAATTTCATGCGCCAGATCTATAAAACGTTTTCCTTCATCTAAATTTTTTTTGCGTTCAGTTGCATCCGCAAAATGCAACGTGCACGAAGAACCAAGATCAACAAAATGCAAACCATTTTCTTTCATCAGTTTTAAAGTTGCCTGCGTATTTTGTTTATTAATAAACTCATTGCATTGAGTAAGATCCATTTGTTTTAATATGCCACGCAATTCCAAACCAGTATAATTATTCTTTACAGCAAAATCAACAATTTGCGGAAACGTCCATTCCGGGCAACCCAAAGTTGAAAAAGATAAAAGTGGTTTATAACTTTTTGTATTAAAAGCAGAACCCGCAAACGCAGCCGCAGCAAGTATTGCAGAAGATTGCAAAAATTCCCTTCTTGAAGATTGTTTCATGCAAATATTATTTAGCAGGCGTAATAATAATATTGCGGAATTCAATCGGGCCATGATCGCCTTGTAAATATATTGGCCCTGGTTCGCCTTCTTTGCTATTAATAGCGCCACCAGTTATGCCGGGAATCAGTTGGTTGCATATAACAACTTTGCCATTTACTTCAACCGTAACAAGCCTGCCATACAAAGTGATGTCATAGGTTTGCCACTCACCTGCATCTTTCGCTGCCATTTCATTTGGCGTTAAAAAACCATACACGCCGCCGAGCAAATGGCTGTTTGGTTCCATGCCTTTATCATCTTCAATCTGCACTTCATATCGTCCACGCAAATACACGCCGCTGTTGCTTTCTTTCGGATAACGAAATTCAATATGCAATTTAAAATCGGTAAAAGTCTTATCACTTATAATGTTTGATCCGGAATGCGGGCTTGTCATTACGCCATTCACAACAATCCATTGATTGGTTGTGCCGCTCGGGTGCCATCCGCTCATATCCACGCCAGTAAAGAGTTTCATCGGTTCGCCCCAAACCGGTTCGCCTTGTCTTTTTAATAATGGAGCGCGCATGCCCGACCAATTACTAACTTTTCCATCGGTTGAAGTTATAGTTCCTGTTAAGCTATCGCCTTGTAAAGTTCCTTCAACTACAATATCATTTCCTTCTTTTTCCCATTGCGGCGGAATAGAAAAATGAAATTTATTATCCGCAAAAAAAACATGTGAAATTGCACGCGCACTTCCGCCGGCTGCAACAAAACGGCCAACCAAAGTTTTGTTGCCAGATAATTCTACTTCTAACCAAGATGGATAATCTTTTGATGGATAATGAACGGTTAAATCCCATCTGCCAATAATCGGCGCTTTGCCTTCATCATTAATAAAAGGATTTGCTTTTGATGAAAACGAAAAGATAGAAAACACCAAAGACATTAATAAAAGAGAAAAAATTTTACGGGAGATTATACTTGTTTTTTTCATGCAGCAATTTTTATTTGATATTGAAATTCAATTTACCAATAAAAAATTAAATGCACTGACAGATTATAAAACAATTGATGAAAGGAAAATGAACGATAAAAAAGTAATGTATTAATAAAAATAAAAGATGAAGTTTAATTCTATTTATTAAGCAATTGCATTTTCTTTTTTAATGCAGAAAAAGTTTCCAGCGGGCCTTTTGAAGAAAATAAATCAAGCAACCACGCAGGCACAGACCCGCCAGGATCGAGCTCCAGCGTATATTCTACGTGAATCATTTTATCCGGAAGTGTGGTAACATTCCATGTGCCAACAGAATATGGAACACGGATGATGCCGTCTTTAACAGGTTTATATCCTTTGATAGTTGAGGCAATTAATTTAAATGAATGCGCTGTTTTATTTTCAGTAAGTACGCAGTGTGCATATAAATCGCGGTTGGATGATGGCCACGGAACTGATGTTTCAGAATAATAAATAAAATCTGTGGGGCTTGTTTTCTTTACAATCTCGCAAGTTTTTGTTGCATAAGCCCATTCAGTATATTTTGGAACGTCCAATAAAATATCTGCGAACTGGTTAATGTTTCCCGGCAAATCTGCGATCACTTTTATATCATCAAACTTGGAAACTTTAGAATCGCGGTGAAAAACTTTTATACCATCGTCTTCTTTTTTTAATGTCCATTCTGTTTGTGAAAAAAGTGGAAATATTTTTATTAATAAAAGTATGGTGACAATAAGTGGTTTCATTTGGGTTTGTGTTCTTTATCTGCGTGGTAAATTATGCAAAGGTTTTTTATTAATAAGATATTAATGATTAACGATTTTGCAATTGCGTTTTTAGAGAGGACGGATGAGAACAGCAAATAATTTAAGTATAATATTTTTATTTCGATTCAATTAAAAAAAGATTAAAGAGCACTTTTGCTTTTATTATTTGCGGCAATAGTTCAATAGCATATCAACTGTACAAGTGTGCGACGCAACAAATGCTTAATTGAAAAGCAAATGCTAAGTACATTATTTTTTATATAGAATTAAGGATTTAATTTTTTATTAAGATCCAAATCAAATTCGACGGCTGTTTCTTTTGCAAGATCATAACCGGCATCTGCATGTCGAATTACACCTGTGCCAGGATCGTTGCGCAGCACGCGTTTCAGACGTTGTTCTGCATCGTCAGTTCCATCGGCAACGATAACCATGCCGGCATGAATGCTGTAACCCATTCCCACGCCGCCGCCGTGATGAAGGCTTACCCAACTTGCGCCGCCCGCAGTATTAACGAGTGCATTTAATATCGGCCAATCGGCAACGGCATCGCTGCCATCAAGCATAGATTCTGTCTCGCGGTTTGGCGAAGCAACGGAACCCGTATCGAGATGATCGCGGCCAATAACGATTGGCGCTTTCACTTTTTTTGTACGGACGAGTTCATTAAAAGCAAGCCCCGCTTTTTCGCGTTCGCCTTGTCCGAGCCAGCAAATGCGCGCGGGCAAACCCTGGAAAGATATTTTTTCTTTGGCCAACTTTAACCAACGTTGCAGCGATTGGTTTTCGGGAAACATATTTGCAATGAGTTCATCAGTAACAGCAATATCATTTGGATCGCCACTTAATGCAGCCCAGCGAAAAGGGCCTTTGCCTTCACAAAATAACGGGCGGATATATGCTGGAACGAAACCCGGAAAATCGAAAGCATTTTTCAATCCGCGTTCGTGTGCGCGTGCGCGTAAATTATTTCCATAATCAAAAGTTATGGCCCCGAGCGTTTGTAATTGCAGCATTAATTCAACATGCAATTTCATACTATCATAAGCCCGTTCTATATAATCAGCAGGATTTTGCGTGCGCAAAATATTCGCCTGTTCATTCGTTAATGTGTGCGGAACATAACCGATTAATGGATCGTGTGCTGAAGTTTGATCCGTTAATGTATCAGGAATAATTTTTCGTTCAATCAATTTTTGCAACAATGAAATCGCATTGCATAAAACGCCAATACTTTTACTTGCACCTTGCTTTTTATATTCTAACGCTTTATCAATGGCTTCATCTATATTAATAAATTTTTCATCAAGATATTTTGTTTCGATTCTTTTATTAATGCGCCACTCTTCTACTTCAGCAATTAATGCAACGCCACCATTCATTGTAATTGCTAAAGGTTGTGCACCGCCCATGCCTCCGAGGCCGGCAGTTACATTTAAAGTATTTTTTAGCGAACCACCAAAATGCTTGTTGGCTGCGGCTGAATACGTTTCATAAGTTCCCTGCACAATTCCCTGTGAGCCGATGTAAATCCAACTTCCCGCAGTCATTTGGCCATACATCATTAAGCCTTTTTTTTCGAGCTCGTCAAAATGTTTCCAGTTGGCCCAGTTGGGAACGAGTTGCGAATTGCTTATTAATACACGCGGCGCATCTTTATGTGTTTTTAAAATGCCGACAGGTTTACCACTTTGTATTAATAATGTTTCATCGTTTTCTAAAATTTTTAATGCTTTAATAATGTTATCAAGTGCTTCAAAATTGCGTGCTGCTTTTCCGCGGCCGCCATATACAATCAAATCATCAGGGCGTTCTGCAACATCAGGATTTAAATTATTAAGCAACATTCTTAATGCAGCTTCCTGGATCCATCCTTTGCAATTTAAAGTTGTGCCCGTTGGTGTTTTATATTTTACAGCATCGTAACGAAGAAATATTGTTGAAGACATGCGATAATTTTGGTAATACTTTTTAAGAAATTATGTTGGGATTATAATTTGGATATCGAGGTATTAATTGCAGACATTAATAAATTGTTTCCTGTAAGAATATTAATGCTTTATTCTTTAAACCTTGTTTCTTGGCTCTTAATAAACTTGTTATTTCGACATTGTTTTTTAGACATTAATACTTTGTATCTTGAACCTTGTCTCTTGCCTGCTTTATTTACTTCCCCATTTTTCACTCATCTTTTTAAATTCTTCGAGAGAAATTGGTTCGCCGCGATCGGCTTCTTTTAGTGCGGCATCAATGCCTGTTATTTCTTCTTCAGCATTGTCATTTTCATCATCTTCATTTAATTCTTTAGAATGATTTTCAATAACAGACGGAAGAATATCATCGTTGAGAACAGTAAGCAATTCTTCATCCTCAATACTGTCGATCAATGTATGTAGCGCTTTTTTTAGTTCTTCTTTCGATTGCATAAAATAGCTTTTGCCAAATTTAACTATAAACAACGATTTATTAATAATAAGAATATACAGATACCCTTAAAAGCCATTGAAATTTTTGTTAAGGATAATATCTTTTGAAAGTGCAAATTCATTTACATTATCAACAAAAGAAAAATCTTTAATGATGTTTGTAATGCTATTAATGTCTTCGGAAAAAATGCGATCCTCTTCTGCAAAGCCAACAAAGCTGCGTACATAAGTATGCGCAAACTCAAGTATGGCGCTGCTTTTGAGCGGGCGGCGAAATTCAATTGCCTGGCAAGCGCTTAATAATTCTATAGCAAGAATGTATTCGAGATTATCCAAAACGCGGTTCACTTTTCTGCCACTAATACTTCCCATACTTACATGATCTTCCTGTCCGAGTGAAGTGGGAATACTATCTGCACTTGCAGGAAAACACAATGTTTTATTTTCTGTAACCAACGCTGCCGTTGTGTATTGTGGAATCATAAAACCGCTGTTCAAACCAACATTGCTCATTAATAACATCGGCAAACCCCACTTGCCTTCTAATAATAAATAGCAACGCCGATCAGAAATATTTCCAATTTCTGCGGCAGCGAAACATGCATAATCCAATGGCAATGCCAAAGGTTGTCCATGAAAATTTCCACCACTTATTGTATCGTGTTCATTAAAAATAATCGGGTTATCAGTTACTGCGTTCAATTCAATTTCTGTCAATTCTTTTAAATGCAACCACGCATTTCTGCTGGCGCCATGCACTTGCGGCATGCAACGTAGTGAATATGGATCCTGCACGCGGCCGCAATCAATATGGCTTTGCATAATATCGCTATCATGCAATAATAAACGCAAACGTTGCGCAACCAATTTACTTCCTTCATACGGACGAAGATTGTGCAAACGTTCATCAAACGGCGCTTTCGTTCCTGTTAATGATTCGAGGCTCATCGCACCAATAATATCTGCAGCTTCCAAACAATTGTGCATGCGTTGCACGGCTTTTACAGCAAACGATAAAATAAATTGTGTACCGTTTATTAATGCCAATCCTTCTTTCGGCCCAAGTTGTATGGATGATAAATTGAATTGGTTTAAAATTTCGTGCGCTTTATATTTTGCGCCTTTATAAAATACTTCGCCCAATCCTATTAATGGTAAAAATAAATGTGCCAGCGGCGCTAAATCTCCTGATGCACCAACCGATCCTTTTTCAGGAACAACAGGAATTACATCATTTTCTATATGCCACAAAATTCTTTCTAATGTTTCTAATTGAACGCCGGAATATCCTTGCGCCAATGCATGCACTTTTGTTATCAGCATCAGTTTTGCAACTTCAATCGGAATCGGATCGCCAACGCCAACGCTATGGCTTTGCAATATTTTATGTTGAAGGATTTGTGTATCAGTTTCAGAAATTTTTGTATTCGCAAGAATACCAAACCCAGTGTTGACGCCATATACAGTTGTATTTGTAGAAACAATAGCATGAACGTGTTGCTGGCTTTTTTTTATTTTATTAATAGCTTCATCAGAAATAATTCCTTTCATTTTTCCATTGGCAAGTGCAATGGATTTTTTAATTGTTAACTGATCAATTCCGTAATTAAATGTATTGTTCATTAAAAATAATTCAATACCAAATGTAATGTGATAAAATGAAAGTGTGGAATAACGAAAAAACGTTGCCATCGTTTTTAAACAACAGCAACGCTTTTATTTTATTAATATTAAATGTATTGATTAATAATATTCTCCAGCCATTCCTGTTTGCCACTGGTTTGTTTTGGTTCACCATTTGCGATTGCGAATGCTCTTAAATCTTCAAGTGATAATTTCCCTGCTTCAAAATCTTTTCCTTGTCCACTGTCAAATGATGCATAACGATCTGCGCGGAATTTTTTATAAGGAGATTTTTGTAAAATATTATCAGCAATAATAAACGCACGTGCAAACGCATCCATGCCGCCAATATGCGCTAAAAATATATCTTCTAAATCAGTTGAATTCCTTCTTGTTTTTGCATCAAAATTTACACCACCGCCTGCAAGGCCGCCTGCTTCTAAAATTATTAATACAGATTCAATCAGTTCATTTAAATTAATTGGAAACTGATCGGTGTCCCATCCATTTTGCGAATCGCCGCGGTTCGCATCAATGCTTCCCAACATTCCTGCATCGGCCGCAACTTGCAGCTCGTGCTGAAACGTGTGCCCGGCAAGGGTTGCATGGTTTACTTCAATATTAATTTTAAAATCTTTGTCCAATCCATAATGGCGGAGAAAACCAACAACCGTTGCTGAATCATAATCATACTGATGTTTTGTTGGCTCGCAAGGTTTTGGTTCAATAAAAAAAGTTCCTTTAAAACCTTGCCTTCTTGCATAATCTTTTGCTGTATTTAAAAACGCAGCAAGATGATCGAGTTCACGTTTCATATTTGTATTCAGCAATGTCATATAACCTTCTCTTCCACCCCAGAAAACATAATTTTCTCCACTCAATTCAATCGTTGCATCAATAGAATTTTTCACTTGTGTACCTGCGTAAGCAAGCGCGGCAAAATCAGGATTTGTTGACGCGCCATTCATATATCTTGGATTGGAAAAAACATTTGCAGTGCCCCATAATAAACGTACGCCACTCTCCGACTGTTTTTGTTTTGCATATTCAACAATGGCTTGCATGCGGCTTTCATATTCATTAATATCTTTTCCTTCATCAATCAAATCAACATCGTGAAAACAATAATAAGGCGCGCCGAGTTTTGTAATAAACTCAAAAGCCGCGTCCATCTTATCTTTCGCGCGTTGCACTGCATCTGCGTTTTGGTTCCATGCAAAATCTTTTGTGCCCGGGCCAAACGGATCGCCACCAGTGTTGCAGAACGTATGCCAGTAACAAACCGCAAAGCGCACATGATCTTTTAATTTTTTTCCTGCAACAATTTTATTTTCATCATACCATTTAAATGCAAGCGGATTGTCTGATTGCGGGCCTTCAAATTTTATTTCTTTAATGCCTTTAAAATATTCTTTGTCGCCAATTGTTAATGCCATAAATTATTTTTTATGATTTGTTTGTTGATAAATTTAATTTCCATTTTTGATAAGCATCTGTAGTTTGCTGCTGATCATTTTTTTGCGGTTCAATTCTTTTTATAATATCCATACCTGTAAAACTTTCTGCAAAACCAGTAAACCATTTTGCGCCAACGCCTGCAGCCCGCGCTGCGCCTGCAGCTCCATCAGTATTATACAATTCAATCGTGCAGCCAGAAGTGTTTGCAAATGTTGTTGCAAATACTTCACTTAAAAACATATTTGCATAACCTGCGCGTATCGTTTTTAATTCCATGCCCATCTCCTGCATAATTTCCATTCCGTAATTTAATGCAAACACAATTCCTTCCTGCGCTGACCTTGCAATGTGAGATCGATCATGGCGGTTAAATTGTAAACCATTCAATCCTGCGCCAACATCTTTATTCATTAATATTCTTTCTGCACCATTTCCAAAAGGATAAAATTGTAAACCGTCAGAACCGATTGGTGCTTTTGCTGCTTCATTATTAATTTCATTATAAGATAAATCCGTTAATAAATTTTTGCGCAGCCAACTGTTTAAACTTCCTGTTCCATTAATGCATAATAAAATTCCATAGCGCGGATTATCGTACGTATGGTTTACATGAACAAATGGATTAACGCGCGATTGCGCATCGTAAGAAACTTTATCCGTAACTCCATACACAACGCCTGAAGTGCCCGCCGTTGCTGCAATTTCGCCAGGTTGCAAAACATTTAAAGAATAAGAATTGTTTGGTTGATCGCCTGCGCGATAAGTAACAGGAATTCCTTTTATTAATCCAAGCAATTGCGCGGCTTCATTATTTAATCTTCCCTGTTCGCCAAAAGTTGGAACAGTTGACGCTAATAAATTTTTATCTATTTCATAAAAATTTAGAAGATCATCGGCGATATTATTTTTTTGATAATCCCAAAAAATTCCTTCCGATAATCCGGAAATTGTTGTTACCGATTCGCCGGTTAATTTCATGGCAATATAATCGCCGGGCAAAAATGCCTTGTATATTTTTTCATAAATGTGCGGCTCATTTTCTTTCACCCATTTTAATTTTGATGCAGTAAAATTTCCGGGCGAATTTAAATAATGGCTCAAGCAAAATTCTTCACCTAATTTTTCAAATGCATTGTTGCCAATATTAACAGCGCGGCTATCGCACCAGATAATTGAAGAGCGAAGCGACTGCAAATTTCTATCAACACAAACCAATCCATGCATTTGATAAGAAATGCCGATTGCAATTATTTCATCGCTTTTATAATTGACTTGTTGTTTGATTTTTTGTGTAGCGATTAATAATTCATTCCACCATTGTTCCGGGTTTTGTTCTGCAAAACCAACTTGCGGAGAATGAATTTGCATTTCAGCAGACGGCGAAAATGCACTGGCAACAAGCGTTCCCGAATTTGCATCAAGCAATGCAGCTTTTATTGAAGACGAACCGATATCATAACCAAGCAAATATTTCACAGCTTTTTTTTGGAGCAGTAAGGTAAAGAAAAAATTTGCTGATTAACGAAGAAATAAGTTTGAAAAAAAGTATTACTTAAAGATAATATTGAATACAGTTTTTTATGTGTGATGTTGTATTAATCTTTTTTTACGAGAACGATTTTTGTTCTGTCTGCTTTATAAATCACATCATAAAATTCCACGAGATCATTATAGTCTTTTGCCGGAAACCTGCCGCTGTATTGTTTCATATTGCGATAATATAAAATTTTATCCGGCATTATTCAACAGAATTAATGTTGTGAAACTCATTATTCAATTTAATGCCAAATTTTCTTTCATCATTTGCTTTTAATTTTCATCAAAACGGATATCTTGGTTAATAAATATTCTGCGGCCGATAAAACGTTGGAATCAAATTGTATTTAAAAAGACAGATCAACAACAGCAACTTTTCCAAACTTAATGTTTAATTTGTCCTGTGTAGAAAGAGCTTCGTTCAGTGTACAGATGCACGTTATAAATATTTTTTTCAAATAGTCAATGCATGTTATAAATTATAGATGAATAACGCACAACGTACATATTTTATTAAACAACTTGCTTCGCAAACTGGTTTTAATTATTGTGGCATTGCGCGTGCAAGCAAATTGGATGAAGATGCGCGCAGGTTAGAACAGTGGTTGGATAAGGGTTTGCAAGGATCAATGAAGTATATGGAAAATTATTTTGACTTGCGTGTGGATCCAACCAAGTTAATGCCGGGTGCAAAATCTGTCATCACTTTATTATTAAATTATTTTCCTGCTGAACAACAACATAACAACGATTTAAAAATTTCCAAATATGCTTATGGAAAAGATTATCATGAAGTGATTAAAGAAAAATTAAACTTCATGTTACAATCAATAAAAGAAAATATTGGTGAAGTAAACGGGCGCGGATTTGTTGACAGCGCGCCTGTTTTAGAAAGAAGCTGGGCCGTGAAAAGTGGTTTGGGCTGGGTTGGAAAAAATGGAAACCTTATTAATAAAATGAACGGCTCCTATTTTTTTATAGCAACATTAATAATCGATTTAGACTTGGATTATGATGATCCTTTTGTAAAAGATTTTTGCGGCACCTGTACAAAATGCATTGATGCATGCCCGACAAATGCGATAATGGAAGATAAAGTTATTAATGGCAGCAAATGCATTTCGTACTTTACAATTGAATTGAAAGAAATGCTTATTCCCGAAGAGATGAAAGGGAAATTTGACAACTGGATGTTTGGTTGCGATACCTGCCAGGATGTATGCCCGTGGAACCGATTTGCAAAACCAACAAATGAAATTGCCTTCACTCCTATTCCTGAAATCTTAAATTTTACAACAAACAACTGGGAAGAAATAACAACGGAAAGTTTTAAAAAAATATTTCAAAACTCTCCGTTGAAAAGGGCAAAGTTGAATGGTATAAAACGTAACCTGAAGTTTATTAATAATGTCTAAAACTTCCAACCAGCAAGGGTTTCAGGCAATTCAATATTAATAATAGAACGAAATTTTATAAGTTATTTTTTTCCAAACGTTGTTGAAATTTTTATTCCTGTAAAAAATAAATGCTGATAATTTCCTGTGTTTTTATTTTGCAAATTGGTAAAACTGTATTGCAATTGCGGGCCGATGTGTAAAATATTTCCGTTAAAAGGAAAACCAATAGTAAGCGCTGTTGCAGCGCTGGCCTGTGTTTTATTAAACAGGTTATTATTTTTATAATAAATTCCTGTTGCATTATCAAATTGCAATGCGTTGGTATTAATAAGATGTAATCCTGTAATCCCTGCTTCCCAGTTTATTGGTAAATTTTTATTTTTATTCAATTGAAAATTTATTAATAAAGGAATTTCAATCGTGTGATAATGGTTTGTATAGGTATTTGCATTTCCATTTGCATAATAACCATTTACCGACGTTGCGTTTGCATTTGGTACATAAACAAACGATGAACTGTCTAAATATTTTCCTGTTTTAATTGTTGTGGAATAATAATGATAATTAATTCCCACAGAAAGCGAAACACGTTTTGAAAGATTTTTTTGCATAAAAAAACCTGCATTAAAAGAAAAGCCATTGTGAATAGCTGAAGCTGAATTGCCTGTAACCGGGGTTGTATTATTTAATGCAGGATACGCTACCAGCGCGGATTTGAACAAACTGCTATTAATACCAGAGAAGCCTGCACCGGCTGTTATACCAAATTTTATTAATGAATTTTGTTTTGTTTTTTTATCTTTTTTAGCAACAGCTTTATTAATAGAAGAATCTTTTGTTATAACTTTTTCATTTGCAGCAATTGCATTTTTATTTTTTATAGAATCAATTTTCTCAATTTTATCTTTTACAGAATCAGTTGAATTATTGGATTGATTTATTGATGTTTCTTTTTTATTTACCGACTCTATATTATCATTTAAAACATCATTATTTTTTTCATTTTTATTCGATGAAATTTTACTTGCGCTTGTTTTATTTTTATTAATAATAATTTCACGATTGTTATTTTTTTCTTTATTAATGTTTGAAGAAAAATTTAATTCTTTATTCTTTTTACTTTCAATCTTGTTTATGGTTTTTGTTCGAATTTTATTTTTTTTATTGATAGTTACTAAAGAATGATTAATAGCATTTACATTTTTATTAATTTTTAATTTGTTTGAGTATTCAGTAGAATCAATGCTTTCAGAAGATTTATTTATAGCAGTTACTGCAACTTCTTTCTTATTTTGTGTTGTTGAAAAAGTTGCTCTTTTATTAGCATCGATTGTTGCAATTGATTTATTATTATGATTTGCCGAAGTATAATAAACAATTCCGGCAACAGACAAGCCGAGAAAAAAGAATAGCCAGAACAACGGCCTGCGTTTTCTTTCTTTATTAATTTCTGCATCAATATTTTTCCACACAGTTTCTGAAGGAGTAAACTTCAACTCCTCCATTTTCTGTTGCACTTGTTTTTCAAAATCAGGATCTGCCATACAATTCTGTTTTTGTATCTGAAGAATTTTTTTTCATCCAGCTTATTAATAATGTTCTTGCGCGCGCATATTGCGAGCGTGATGTTCCTTCATTAATGCCTAAAATTTTACCGATTTCAACATGCGTATAACCTTCAACCGCGTGTAAATTAAAAATGGTTTGATAACCCGGCGGCAATTGCCGGATGAGTTCTGCAATATCTTTTGCCTGCAGCAACACAATCGGATTATCCGTAGAAACCGGGTGCAGGCTTGTATCTGTAAACGATAATTCTGATTGGTAACGGCTATTGCTTTTCAAAAAATTTATTGCAGTGTTTACCATAATCCTGCGAATCCATGCGCCGAGTTCGCCTTCAAACTTAAACTGGTGCAGGTTTTTAAACACTTTTATAAAGCTTTCCTGCAACACATCTTCCGCATCTGCAATAGACTTTGTATAGCGGTAACACACGCCCAGCATGGTTTCTGCGTATTGCGCATACAACTTTTTTTGCGCAGCCTGCTTTCCTTTTAAACAATCTTTTATTAATTCGTGATCGCCCATGCAATGTGGTTACAGTATGTTGACAATGTTACAAAACGAATCGTTGCATCAACAATTTTTATTGGAGAATGGCAAGCCATAACTTCGCTTCAACTTATTTTTATAAGTCGAGAATATTTTTTTTAAAAATTTATAATGGCAAAATCGTTAACCGAACGCGACAAAGAAGTTATCTGGCATCCTTATACACAGCATAAAAATATGGTTGCGCCAATTGCTGTTGTTAATGGCAGTGGTGCTTTGCTTTTTGATGAACATGGCAAAAGTTATATTGATGCAATTAGCAGTTGGTGGGTAAATATTCATGGCCATGCACATCCGTATATTGCGGAAAAAATTTATGAACAGGCAAAAAATTTAGAGCATGTAATTTTTACAGGCTTTACGCATGAGCCAGCAGTGCGGCTTGCAGAGCGGTTAATAAAAATTTTACCCGGAAATTTTTCAAAAATATTTTATTCCGATAATGGTTCAACTGCGGTTGAAGTTGCTATTAAGATGGTTATACAATTTTTTGAAAATAAGAATCAGGAACCAAGAAACAAGGAACAAGATTTAAAAAATAAGGCACAAGAAACAAAAGACAATATCCAATATCCAATATCTAATATCAAAGATGAATCATCATTCATCATTCACCATTCACCAAAAAAAATTCTCGCATTTAAAAACTCTTATCACGGCGATACATTTGGCGCGATGAGTGTGAGTGAGCGAAGTGTTTTTACAAAACCTTTTACTGATTATTTGTTTGAAGTAATTTTTATTGATACGCCAACTTTAGAAAATATTAATAAACTGAAATTAACTGTAAAGCGACATGCAAACGACATTGCCTGTTTTATTTATGAACCACTTTTGCAAGGCGCTGGCGGAATGTTAATGTATGATGCAACTTTGCTTGATGATTTATTAATGGTTGTAAAAGAAAATAATATTTTATGCATCGCTGATGAAGTGCTTACTGGTTTTGGAAGAACGGGAAAATTGTTTGCCGGAGAATATTTAAAAAACAAAGCCGATATCATTTGCCTGAGTAAAGGATTAACCGGAGGCTCAATGGCGATGGGCGTTACAGCGGCTACGCAAAATATTTTCGACGCATTTGTAAGTGATGATAAAACGAAAACATTTTTTCACGGGCATTCCTTTACTGCAAACCCGATTGCGTGTGCAGCTTCGGTGGCAAGTTTGGATTTGATTGAAAAAGAAGAATGCAAAAAAAATATTGCAAGAATAGAATTGATGCACAAAAATTTTATTAATAAACTCCAAACTTCAAAGCTCAACTATAAAATTAAAAATCTAAGGCAAATTGGAACTATCGTGGCGTTTGAAATTAATAATGGAAAGGATGAATACCTTAATAATATCAGCGCATTAATAACTAAAAAAAGTTTGGAAAAAGGAATTTATCTGCGGCCGCTTGGAAATACAATTTATATTATGCCGCCTTATTGTATTACGGATGATGAATTGAATTTTGTGTATGATTTTTTGTTGCAGCTTGATTTAATTGATAATTGATAATTGATAATTGATAATTGATAATTGATAATTGATAATTGATAATTGATAATTGATAATTGATAATTGATAATTGATAATTGGAACGACTCTGAAAAACCTTGAAGGTTTATAGGCGGCGGACTTTATTTGTTTATAAAATAATCTCAATAATATTTTTAATCTAGCAAAATCACAGTTCAGATAAATGTCGAATAAAGAACTAAATGTACAAGTGTGCGACGCCAATGAAGTTTAATTGAATACTAATGCTTAGTACATAAAAATAAAAATGGCTTTCACTGTATTAATGATGAAAGCCATTTTTTATTTATTAATAATTTTTTAGAAACTTACAGGAATAGAAACCTGCGTTTTGTCCCACTCAATAATCATATTTGAACCAGCAAAACGGATTGTGAGTTGATCAACAACTGTATCCAAATTTTTTACAGGAACTGTTACGCTTAATACATCTTTCGCTTTATGATCTGCATATTGTGTTCCCCAAAAATGCGGGTCGCCATTGATGATGATTGTCCATTCTGTAGCAGTTGGTTTTACAAACAAAGTATATGAACCTGCTTTAATAGATTTGCCACCAAACATTCCGTCTTTTGCAAAAGTAATTTCAGTTGCTTCATCTGCACCGCAACGCCATACTTCACCGAACTTTTCCAAACCACCGAAAATATCCCTGCCTTTTTTATAAGGGCGTCCGTAAGTCACTTTAATATTTTTTGTAGTAACTGTATCGTGCGGGCTTGCTTTATGATCTGGCTGTGCAAAAGATGCGATGCTGATTAAAAAAGCAACCGATAACAACATTAAATTTTTCATACGTTAATTTTTGTTTTTGTTTATTAATAAAAATGAAATAACTATTTTGAATTTTCTGAAATGTCTTTCAGTTTGTTTAATGATACTTCCATAACTGTGCCGATTTCGCGTTCGTATAAAAGGCTGCTGAATTTTTCCCAAGGATACCAGCGAAAATAAAAATCAAAATAAAATTGTACGGTGATGGTTCCGGGGCGCAACTCAAATAAATTATATCCGCCTGTAAAATGTTTGCCGTTTTTTTGGTTCCAGGAAGTTATTATTGAATCAGCACTGCTTTTACCTATAATAATTTTTAATTGATCAGATGCGATGAAAGCCGCGCTGCCAAAGGATGGCGTTGAAATTGTTTTATTCGTTAATGGTGCATTAATAATAAAATCGTTCCACAAATTCCATTTTTTAAAATCATTAATGTTATTAAAAACAGTGTCTTTATTTCCCATAATATCAACCGCGCGAGACATGCGCAAATGCGAAGGAAAAAGCAAAGAAATTGCTGTCATTACCAAAAACAAAATAACTACACTAAGAAAAAATAATTTTATAAAACGCATTGGTAGTTTATGGTTGATTGTTCATTTTTGAAAGTTGACAGATGACAGTTGAAGGATGACAGAATTTTATTTTTAGTTTTTATTATTAATGCTTGTTCCTTGTCTGTTGTTTTTTGAACATTATTTTTTGGATACTATAACCTTGTTTCTTGAATTACATTATTCCCATTTAAAAACTTTAATGGCGACTGCATAAGCAAAAATTCCCCATAAAAAAAGTATACCGATTTGTTTGCCACAATCTGTTAAGTGCGCGCCCTCAAAAGCGATTTTGCGCATCGCATCATTTAAATGCGTTAATGGCAGCACGCGGCAAATTGGTTGCAACCATGTAGGAAAAACATCTATCGTAAAGAAAGTTCCTGATAATAAAAATTGTGGCAATGTAATTAAATTGGCCAATGGTGGAATAGAACTTTCGTTTTTTGCAAGCCCACTTATTATAAAACCAAAACCCATAAAAACCATCAGGCCAATAAAACTTAAAACAAGTAATTCAAAAAAAGTTAGCGCGCCATGAACCAATGTAAAACCAAACACAAAATGGCCGATTAATAAAATAGTAACCGATGTTATTAATTGAAATAAAACGCGGCTTAATGCCTCGCCAAGCACAATATATTTTCTGCTGATTGGTGTTGCGAAAAAACGTTTTAATACCAATGTTTGCCGGAGATTAAAAAATAAAAATGCCACGCCAAAAACGCCGGCGCTTAATAAAGAAAATCCCAATTGGCCGGGCAAAATAAAATCGATTGTTTTGTATTCACGCACTTCTTTAATATCGCTGGAACTCATTGCTATTGCGGCATACGTCGGTTGCTTGCCTAATTTTGCATTGCTTACTTTATTAATAATATTATCAGACAAAGAAAGAAATTGCGGAAATTTATCAGCGCTTGCAGTTGTACTTCTGAATTTTAAAAAGAAAGCAGGCAAAGCGCCTGGCGCAGGATTTTTTACAATCTTTACAACGCCTGTAAGTCTTCCTTTTACCAAATCATTTTCCAAATCTTTATCAGAAGCATATTTTACAACCTGCACATTTTTACTTGTTGTTAACGAATCGTATAATGCGTTGGCTGAATCGTTGCCATTATCAAACGCAATTTTATAAACCGGGCCGCTATTGTCGCCGCCAATAAAACCAAAAACCAAAATGAATATTAATGGAAATGCAAAACTAAAAACAACTGCACTTGGGCTGCGAAAAATCGCTTTGAAACTGCCTTTTGTAATGGCAAGCATCGCCCTGATTTGATTATATTGACTCGGCATATTTATAAAAAGTTTTTTATTGATTAGTTGATGGCAGGCAAATCTATTTGTTTCTTAAAGTTTTACAAAACAAACTATTTTTAAACCTGTAACGCACTTAATTTTTTACATGAACAAAGCATATTTGCTGACAGGTGGCAATGAAAGAAACAAGTTTAAATATTTGCAAAAAGCAAAAACAAGTATTATTAATGAATGTGGCGAAATCCTTTCGCAGTCTGCATTGTATGAAACTGAAGCTTGGGGAAAAACGGATCAGCCATCTTTTTTAAACCAGGTTTTATTAATAGAAACTGTGATGAATGCAAGCACATTAATGCAGGTTTTGTTGCGTATCGAAAATGAAATGGGAAGAAAAAGAACAGAAAAAAACGGGCCACGAACAATTGATATTGATATACTTTTTTTTAATTCCGCAATTATTAATGAAACCGATTTAATCATTCCGCACCCGCAAATACAAAACAGAAAATTTGTTTTAGAACCAATGAATGAACTCGCGCCGGATTTTTTGCATCCTGTTTTAAATAAAACAATCCATGATTTATTGATGATGTGCGAAGACAAATTAGATGTGAAGAAATTGTGAGTCTAAATTCTTCAAATTCATTTTTCTTTGCCAGTGTAATCATACCACGGAGAACCTCAGAGTTAAAAATTGAGAACCACAGGTATGGATATTAATATAATTACAGGAAAAATTATTGGTTGTGCAATTGAAGTTCATAAACACCTTGGCCCGGGTTTGCTGGAATCGAGTTATGAAGCGTGTTTATATTAAGAATTACTGAACTCAGGTTTGAATATAAAACGACAAGTTGGGTTACCATTAATTTATAAAGAAATAAATCTTGAACAAGGTTATCGTTTGGATTTGTTGATTAATAATTGTGTGATAGTTGAAATTAAAAATGTTGAAGCTATTAATGATGTTCATATTGCACAAATTCTGACTTATTTGAAATTATCGAAATCCAAAATTGGTTTAATTATAAATTTTAATGTCTTGAAGTTAACAGATGGAATAAAAAGGCTGATTGCAAGAAATTAAATGCTCTGCGGTTCTCATTACCTCTGTGGATTTCTGTGGCCACAAAAAACATGAACTATCATTACATATCTATAGAAGGAAATATTGGCGCGGGCAAAACTACACTCGCGCATTTGCTGGCAAAACATTTTAATGCACGGTTAATATTGGAGCAATTTGCAGACAATCCTTTTCTTTCAAAATTTTATGAAAACCCCGCGCAGTATGCGTTTCCGCTGGAATTATTTTTTATGGCAGAACGTTATAAACAATTGAAAGAACTCGTTCACACAAAAGATATGTTTCAAAGTATTACAGTTTCTGATTATCTTTTTACCAAATGTTTGTTGTTTGCAAAAGTAAATTTGCCCGAAGAAGAATTTCATCTTTATCAAAAGTTGTTTGACATTATTAATCAGCAATTAATTCAACCAGATATCATTATTTATTTACACGCGCCAGTTTATAAACTGCAGCAAAATATAAAAAAAAGAAACCGATCATACGAGCAATCAATTGCCGATGAATATTTATTTAATATACAACAAACGTACACGAACTACATTAAGCAACGCAATATAAAAACCATTTTTGTGGATGCAGAAAATGCAGATTTTCTCGGCAATAAAAGCCATTTTAATATTATTATCGACGCATTGAATAAAGAGTACAACTTCGGCCAGCACTACTTTTCACTGCCATAAATTTTTTTGAATGATTGAAGAACAGGTAAAACAAGATCCATACGCAGCAATACGAATTTCAGAATTCCGCAACCTGGTAATCGGAAGATTTATTTTTATCATGGCACTGCGCATGATGAGCACATTGGTTGGCTGGTGGATTTATAATTTAACCAATGCACCAATTGCAATTGGTATTGTTGGCTTATCAGAATTTATTCCCGCATTTGCTTTTGCATTATACGCAGGGCACGTTATTGATATAAGTGAGAAAAGAAAATTATTAATAACAGGTGTTGCATTGTATTTTGTTGCTGCATTAATTTTACTTTTTCTCGCAACAAATTTTACATCACAACATTTACACAATCATGTAATTGCCATTTGCATTTATGCGGTGATTTTTTGTACAGGAATTGTAAGATCCTTTGCCGGCCCAACTTTCAACGTGATACTTGCGCAAATAGTTCCCAAAAAAACATTGCAAAATGCAACGACATGGAACCAGGGCGCATGGTTATCTGCTTCTGTAAGCGGCCATGCAATCGGTGGTTTTTTAATTGCAGGTTTAGGAAATGCAGGCACATTAATAGTTGTAAGCTCACTTGTTTTAATTGCATTTATTATTTTATTTCAATTGAAACCAAAGCCTGCATTAAATGAACGCGGCGAAAAGAAAACATGGGACAGTGTGAAAGAAGGATTGAATTTTGTTTTTAAAACAAAAGAATTACTCGGTGCCATTTCGCTCGATTTATTTGCTGTATTATTTGGCGGCGCAGTAGCCATGGTTCCTGTATTTGCACGCGATATTTTAAAAATCGGCCCGGAAGGTTTTGGCTTTTTAAATGGCGCTTCCGATATCGGATCAATATGTATTGTTATCGTGTTAACTTTTTTCCCGGTACGCAAACAACAGGGAAAAAAATTACTTTTTGCCGTTGCAGGTTTTGGTACATGCATTATAATTTTTGCATTATCTAAATTATTCTGGATATCATTTGCCGCATTAATGATCAGCGGAATGCTTGATGGGATAAGCGTTGTAACGCGCGGCACAATTATGCAATTAAAAACGCCAGACAATATGCGCGGCCGCGTAATGAGTGTAAATTCTATGTTTATTAATTCAAGTAACGAACTCGGGCAATTTGAAAGTGGCGTTGCTGCGCGATTATTGGGCGTTGTTCCGTCAGTTGTTTTTGGCGGATGTATGACTTTGCTCGTTGTAGTTACAACATGGTTTAAAGCGCCAAGTTTGCGAAAGATGGAATATTAAAAACAATAAACGATGATCGTTGATTGAAAAATAATTTTGTTTATAATAATTTGTCAACGATCAACATTCAACGCGATCCACTCTCGACAAACTTCTTCATCGCGCGTTTGTATTCTTTTCTGTAAATTATTTTGCTAACTGGCGCAACGCTGCCGGCAGCGCCTTGTACAACCATTTTTAAAAAATAACTGATGGAAGATTTTTCTCTTAACCGCACAAAATGAAAATCCGCGCGGCGCTTAGTATTGTTATTTCTTACTGCAACCGCATTTGCAAAAAAGTTAACGAGTTTCGTTCCAAATTTCTTCTTTTGTAAATTACCCGAATCGAGCCTTGCAGCTTTTAATCCGTGATAATATAAATGCATATTTCCATGAGAAAAATAATCATTACCAACAGCTGATAAATTCATCGTGTCAAGCGTTCCAGCCTTTGCCTGCATAGAAGTTAGCGGAACCAAAAAAGGATTAAGTAATTTCAAATCTCCCGGGCCAAGTTGAATATTTAAATTGAGGCCCGTTAAAGAATCTGCATATGATTCATTTAATTGAAGATGTAATTTCATCGTATCCAAAAATTTTGCAGACACATTTATGCGCAAACTATCTTCATAATTTATTTTTGATTGAACATTAAAAATATTTCCATTAATGTTTGTAAAATAAACTTTGCCAACCTGCCGCGTATCTTCATTCAATTCTGTGTAATCAACTTTCATATTATTAAGGTTGATTTTTTTTATTGACAACGGAATTGGCAACTTTAGCAAAGCCTTAGCTGGCAAAGGTTGCAGCGTTTCTAAACCAGCCTTAATTAATTTGTCGCTGTATACATTTAATAATGCATCATCAATATTTATAGCAGAAATATTAATGATTTTATTTTCCATTTCAATTCCATTAAATATAATTTTTGCAGAAGAAGCCTGCATAAAATCTTCCCGAGAAATCAAATTTTTTATAAACTCTTCACGGCTTTTTCCCGGATCAATTTCAAAAGAATTAATAACAATTTGTTTTTTGGTTTGATTGAAATCAAAATTGTTTACCAGCAAATTTGTGTGGTTATTTTTCCAGGTTAATAAATCAAATCCAATACTTGCCTTCGATTTATTGATCAACCATGTCAATGGTTCTTTTAAATCTTTATTATTAAAAATTGCATTTTGCGCAATGAGTTTATTAATAACTATTGATTGATTTTTCCCGGCTTTTAAATTTTCATATTGTACGTTGTTTGTAGCAATTTTAGCAAGGTCAAAATTCCAATCTTTGTTTGCCTGGTACACAAATGATGTGAGCCTGATACTATTGCTGCCATTGGATTTTAAGGAAATACTGTCAGTGTTTTTTATTAAAATATTTTCAGCATTTAATAAGATGTTTCTTGCAAATAAATCATTTTCATTTTGTGTTAATATGCTTTGAATGTTTAATGATAATTTTTTTGAACCCGCAACTATTTTTTCATTTTTATTTATTAAACCAAATTCAACAGAAGCATTATTAACATCAACATAATTGAAATTTAATTTTGGCAAATGAACTTGGTTTTCTGATTCATTATCTTGTTTTATTTGTTTTTGGAAGGCAAAAAATATTTCCGGTTGATGTACTATTATTGAATCAACTGTAATTGTATTCTGTGCAATTGTTTCATTAATAAAAGGAATAAATGTGAACGATGGAACATGAACAGAAATGCTGTCATTATTATTTTTATGCTGAAAAGAAATAGTTTGTAAAAATGATTTTTGTTGATCATTTATAATAAAATCATTGCAGGATATTTTACTTTCACCCAAAATTATTTTTGCGTTATTTCCAGCCACCAGCAAGCTTTCCAGGCGAATCGGTTTATTGGTTTCTTTAATAAATGTATTTGCTGAAACTGTTTTCAAATACAGTGACGCGGTTATATTTTTATTCTCAAAAAAGAAAGTTGTATTATTTCCTGAAATATTATTTAATAAAAATGCAGGCATTTTTGTATCTGCAATCAATGGTTTTTCTGCGCTGTTTTTTTGTTCATTAATATGAATAATTCCTTCGTTCCAATGAATGTTGTTTACTTCAAGATCGTTATTATCAAATGAAAAATCTTTCAGCGAAACACCATTCAACCCAACATTAATATTACTGTTATCTGCATTAAAATCGATTTTATTTAATACAAGATTTTTTTCTTTATTATTAAAATTTGACTTGCTTATAAATATTGATCCCGATAAATTATTTGCAGTTGCTGTGTCAAAAGACAATTGCTTAACAGAATTTACAAGTTGGTTTATTGTTCGCGCTTTTGTAAGTTCATCGGCATTAATAACAAGGTTTAATTTTTGCAATTTCAGGTTTAGCGTATTGCTTTGTTTAAAAGAAAAATTTCCATTTATAATTTTTAATTGCTTCAAATCTATTATGCTATCCATTACTGACAACGTTTGATAAATTGATTTTTTATTATCATTTTTTGCTGAATCAAAACCATTAATAAAATTATTTTTTTCGATGTTTAAAACAGGATTATACAACACAGCAGCCTCTGCCTTAAAATGATTATCAAGAATAAACGAAAACCAATCCATCCCTGTGATTTCAAAACGCGGAACGTTGTAATCGCGCAGCAGCACGGCTTTCGTCTTCTTAACTGTTGCTGCTGTAAAATGATACAATACAATTTTGCTATTAATAAATTGCAAACTGTCAAAGCCAAAGCGGTAAATGCTATCTGGCGTATAACCAATATAATTTCGTGCAGTGTAACTAAATCCATCAATATCAAGCACAGTTCCTGATGTATCATTTATGCGAATGCCGGCAACACTTACATTATCATTTTTTGTTTGAAAAGAAGTCATCTTTTTTCCCTGAAACAAATGCATTAATGCATCACCATGTTGCAAAACAACGTGGCTGATATTAATCGCAATCGGCAGTTGCTTCAATGCGCTGTCGAGTGGCGTTTTCTTTTTATTATTGATGGCAGATTTATTTTCATTAATATAAATCTCCAAATCGCCTTTTGGATTTTGTAAAAAAACAGAATCTGCTTTTACCAATTGATTTTGATACAGCGCATTAAAATCGAGCCCGGTAATATTTAATAATGGCGCAGATGCAATCAAACTATTTTTTTGTTCACCAGAAGGCAAAATATTTATTGCAGGATTTATAATGCGGATCAATTTTTCCTTCGAGTCAATTAATAATTCTTTAAAAGAAATATTGCTTTTATTATCCGGCAATAAAATGTTTTGGTTATTTATGCGCAACAAAATCCTTTCAGAAAAAATGAATGTTGAATTGTTTTTAATGCCTGAAGTATCTACATTAAATTTATCAACCGATAAAAAAATATGAGTGAGCCGAAATGGCGCCCGGCCTGCGTTTCCAGCGTCAGTAATCAATACTTTTCCTTCATTTATTTCAAAGCGTTGCAGGTTAAAAACATTGAGCGATTGCGTAATTGCTTTGTACACGTTTCCCAATTCTTCGGCAAGCAATAATTTTTTGTTTGTTGTGTCTTTTTTTTGTTCGCCATTTCTTACAACTATAATATCCGGGTTATTAAAAACAACGGAATCTATTATTAACTGTTTATGAAAAATTAAATCCCATCGCGATCTTATATTTAAATGAAAATCTTTTGCAGTAAAACGATAAGATGTTTGTTGAGAAGAAGAATCTGTATTAACGATGACCAAATCTTTTATATCGATTATATTATTGAAGTAATCAATGCGGAATTTTTTTATAGTTGTTTTTAATTTTCCGTCAGAAGCCCACGAAATTAGATCTTCAATTGTTTTTTCTGAATGATGAATGAACCAGAAATGAAAACATAAAACCAATACAATGATGAAGGCAATAATATGCCAGGTAAAACGAAACAATAATTTTACAAAACGCAGAAAAAATTGCATGCAAAAATTTGATTGTATTCAAAAATCAGCTTTTTTATTCAGCCGTTAAAGTATTCTTTGATTATAGAAAGTTAATATCAGTTCATGAAGTTTTTTACTACAGGATTTGTAACTTACAACAACAAAAAAATCATTTATGCAAAGAAGAATTTTTATACGAAACGCCTCATTAACGCTTGGCGCATTGTCGTTGTTCAATCAAAAAATGTTTGCAAATTTCTTACAACAAGATCCTTATAAAATGAAAATGCTGCGCAACAATGTTGGCATTTTTACAGAGAAAGGCGGAACGATTGCATACTATTTATCGAAAGATGGAATTGTTGTTGTTGATGCAGAATTTCCGGAGCAATCACAGCATTTAATTGATACGTTGAAAAAGCAAAGTACAGCGCCATTTTCAATGCTTATTAATACACATCATCATGCAGATCATACTTCGGGAAATATTTCTTTTAAAGGAATTGTAAAAGATGTTGCAGCGCACAGCAATTCATTAATCAACCAGCAAAAAGTGGCTGTTGCACAAAAAACAGAAGACAAACAATTGTATCCAAATAAAACTTTTACAAATACAGAAATGTATAAAGTTGGTGATGAATCAATCAAAACTTATTACTATGGCGCGGCGCATACAAATGGCGATGCCATTATTCATTTTCAAAATGCAAACATTGCGCACATGGGCGATTTGGTTTTTAACCGACGCTGGGCTTTTGTTGATCGCAGTGCTGGCGCTTCAGTAAAAAGCTGGATTAATGTGTTGGATAAAACGCTGAATACTTTTGATAATAACACACTTTTTGTTTTCGGCCATGCATTTGATCCGGAAAAAGTAACAGGAAATAAAGAAGATTTAAAAGCAATGCAGAATTACTTAACTAAAATGGTAGACTTTGTTGGACAAGAAATAAAAGCAGGCAAAACAAAAGACGAAGTGATAAAAGAAAAATCAATTCCCGGTGTAAGTGAGTGGCAGGGAGACGGCATTGAGCGCGGATTACAGGCGACTTATGAAGAATTGACGAGTTAGAAAAAATCGATTATTAATAATTTAAAACACCAAATTATTTTTTGTGGAACCAAGGCCAAAAATAAAACTGCAACTTTCTGCATTTGATAAAATGATGGAAGTTGCAGGCTTATTAATGCTTTTAGGTTTATGGGTTTTTGCTTTGTTTGCTTATTTCAATTTGCCGGACATTATTCCAACTCATTTTAATGTTTCCGGAAAAGTGGATAAATATGGCAGCAAAACAACCGTAATTATCCTGGCCATTTTTTGTACAATTTTATTTATTGGATTAAGTATTCTAAATAAATTTCCAAACATTTTTAATTACGCCATAAAAATTACCAGTGTAAATGCTGCAGCGCAATACACGCTTGCAACGCGTATGTTGCGGATTTTAAAATTATCACTCACCATTGTTTTTACAATTGTTCTTTATTTTATTTATTCAACATCGCTTGGAAAAATGAAAGGCATTGCAGTTTGGTTTTTGCCTTTTGTGTTTTGCATTTTATTAATTCCAACAATTTATTTTATTGTAAAATCTTTTAAGGCAAAATGATTATTAATAAAAAAGTAAAAAATATTGTGTCTATTTTAATAATAAAAATTTACACACCGGCCTTCACCAATTTTTCCAAAACAAAATAAACAATCGGGCAAAAAGAAGAATTTTTTAAAGTGAGCAACGGCCTTTTTAAAAGTACATCTTCATCTGTGTAAGGAAAACGCTGGCAGTCTGTTGGGCGCACATCATAAATTCCGCAGGCATTATCATCGCCTAAAAACGGGCATGGCAGCGATTTTGCAACATAATCACCTTCTGTATCAACAACCAAATATTTATCCCGAAAATCGCCTTCTTTCATTTGCATGTGTTTTGAAATGCGCTTAATATCCGGCGGTTTAAAACGCGGGGAATAATGTTTGCAACAGTTTGCACACTTCATGCAATCTATTTTTTCAAATGCTTCTTCATTTAAATCGGGCAATTGTTTAAGCACTTTATTTTTATTTGCGCGGTGCAAATAACCTTTAAAAATTTTTTGGTGCTCAAGGGATTTTTCTTCCCATTTATCTAATAATGGATCTGTCATTAACGAATGAATAAGCAACGAAGATATGATGTCTCAGCCAGACGATGTACTTTTGCTGCGTGAATGCACTGCGCGAACAATTGCTGATATTAATAAGCACGCCGATTTATATTTTTATAATCGGTGCAGAGATTTTATTGAGCAATTATCATCATCGCAAATTATATACATTAAAAGATACGATAACAAATGTGTATTTAATGCTGCTCAACAGCGTAATTGATTTGTTGTTTCGCGCTGTGTATGTTGTGGTTCTATCCTACTTTTACAGCCATCATTTTTTAACGATTACCAATGTATTTTCTTATTGGTTTATATTAATACTTGCAGAAGATTTTTTGTATTACTGGCTCCATCGTTTTGATCATGAAATACGTTTTTTTTGGGCCGTGCATGTAACGCATCATTCGTCTGAACACATGAATTTTACAGTTGGTTTCCGCTCTTCTGTTTTTCAACCTTTATATCGTTTTATCTATTTTATTCCATTGGCGTTTTGTGGTTTTAAAGCGCTTGATATTGTGTTCATTTATTCTGCCACGCAAATTTGGGGAATCTTTGTACACACGGAACTCATTAATAAAATGGGTTGGTTGGAATATATTTTTGTAACGCCATCTCATCACCGTGTTCATCATGCATCCAACCCGAAATATTTGGATAAAAACATGGGCATGTTTTTAATAATCTGGGATCAATTATTTGGAACGTTTCAACCAGAATTGCCAGATGAAGAATATCAGCCAAAAAAATACGGGCTAACAAAACCAATAGAAAAAGAAACGCCTGTTAATATTATTTTTCACGAGTGGAAAAATATTATTAATGATGTTTTAAGAAAAGATATTTCTGCAAAAGAAAAATGGAATTATATTTTCGGCCCGCCCGGTTACAGCCACGATGGATCAAGATTAACGAGCCAACAAATGCGCGAACAGGAAGATGAAATTGTTGTTGAGAAAAACACGGTTATTAAGTATGAAGTATAAGTTATAAAAAATGAATTTTTTTTATTAATACCAAAAATGATTAATAAAATTTTTTACCAAACATTAGTTCAATTTTCAACTTCATTGGCGTCGCACTCTTGTACATCATTTCTTTATTCAGCGATTTTTTTATCCGCATTCTCCGCCATAAATCACGGAGCTAGTCAATTTTATTATTAATAAATATTCTTCTACTTATCTAATCAACTTCACACTTCTTATTTCCTATTTCAAATCACTCTGCCTGCGCCAACAAAATGTTGTGCATAATATCCATCATCCAAACTACTAATCATT
>JABDAZ010000024.1 GCA_013288945.1 Bacteroidota bacterium
ATGCTGGTGAAATCGGACATATTCCTATGTTTAATAATGAAAAAATTTGTTTCTGCGGAAAAAAAGGTTGTCTTGAAACCGAAGCTTCCGGGCTTGCATTAATAGATTATATAACCACAAAAATGAAAGAAGGCAGCAGCAGCCGCTTGCAGCAAACCATTGCAAAAAAGGGTTTTTTAGAATTGGAAGATATTTTAGAAGCTGTGCAGCATGGAGATAATCTGGCGATTGAAGGCGCAACAGAAATTGCACATAATCTTGGTAAAGGTTTGGCCGTTGCCATTAATCTTTTAAACCCTGAATTAATTGTTTTGGGTGGAATGCTTTCTGGCTTGGGCGAATTGCTTTTGCTCCCGGTAAAAACTTCTATTATGCAACATTCATTAAACATTGTTAATAGCGATACAAGAGTTGTATTATCAGAAATAAATCAACGTGCCGGACTAGCTGGTTGCTGTCTTTTAGTAAGAGATAAAATACTCGGATTGATTTAATTTTTTTGATTTTATCTTTTAAAAAATAAAAACGCATTATTAATAAACTGCTATTTTTTATTAATGAAACAGCAGTAAAATTTTATTAAAATAGTTTTACAATCTTATTAATAATATCAATCGTTTGCTTAATTATATTTTGTTGAAAGTTTATAGTGAATCAATTTTGTTGTCAATAAAAACCAAATAAAAAAATCAGTAATCATTTTATTCTATTAATAATAATCGCTTATGAGTATGGTAGATTCATTTGAAAAAATTCCGGTAAAAATTTTTAGTTCATTAAAAGAAGGTTCCTATTTTATTGCACAGGAAATTGCTGCGCTTATCCGCGATAAAGAATCAAAAGGAGAAAAATGTGTGCTCGGGCTTGCAACCGGTTCTTCGCCAAAAACTTTGTATGCAGAACTGGTGCGCATGCATAAAGAAGAAGGGCTGAGTTTTAAAAATGTTATCGCTTTTAATTTAGATGAATATTACCCGATTGATAATGATGCATTGCAGAGTTATAATCGTTTTATGAAAAAACAATTGTTTGATAAAATTGATATTAACCAGCGCGATTGCCACATACCAAATGGCGAATGGAAAAAAGAAGACATCAAAAAATATTGTATAAAATATGAAGAACTGATTGAAGAAGTTGGTGGCATTGATTTACAAATTTTAGGCATTGGTAATAATGGCCATATTGGTTTTAATGAGCCTGGCGCAAGTTTGTTTTCTAAAACAAGATTGGTGCCGCTTGATAATTCTACACGGCTTGCAAATTCGCATGAGTTTCAAAATATTTCTAAAGTGCCGCGCCTTGCAATTACAATGGGCATCAGCACCATTTTAAAAGCAAAGAAAATTTTATTAATGGCGTGGGGACAAACGAAAGCGCCAGTAATTCAAAAAGCAGTTGAAGGGCATGTTACAGAACAAATTCCTGCATCATTATTACAGCAGCATAATGATTGCATTTTTGTAACGGATGAACCTGCTGCTGCAGAACTTACACGTTTTAAATCTCCATGGCTTGCAGGTGATATCGATTGGACGCCGCAATTAATAAGAAAGGCGGTTGTTAATACTGCGTTGAAAGTTGATAAGCCAATTTTAAGCTTAACAAACAGCGATTATAATGATAATGGTTTAAGTGATTTATTGGTAGAAAAAGGCGATGCTTACGAAATAAATATGCAGGTGTTTTATATGGTGCGTGATAGTATTACCGGTTGGCCTGGCGGAAAAAATGAACAGCTTCCAAACCCGCCGGAAAGGATGCAGCCTTATCCGAAAACATGTTTGATTTTTTCGCCGCATCCTGATGATGATATTATTTCTATGGGCGGAACGTTTATGCGTTTGCATGATCAGGGGCATGATGTTCATGTCGGTTATCAAACCTCTGGAAACATTGCTGTGACTGATGAATTCGTAACTCGCTTTTTAGATTTTGCCGTAGGGTTTGAACAACTTGCAGGCATTGATAATAAAAAATCTTCGCAGATTTTAGATGAAGCAACAGCGTTTTTAAAAGATAAAAAGAACAGTGATATTGATACTGAAGAAATACGCCAGATAAAAGGATTAATAAGAAGGTGCGAAGCAAAAGCAACCTGTCATTATGTTGGCATTAAAGATGAAAATATTCATTTTATGAACCTGCCATTTTATGAAACAGGAACCATTGAAAAAAAACCAATGGGTGAAGAAGATGTTCAGATTACAATGGCGTTATTAAGAAAAATAAAACCACACCAGGTTTATTGCGCAGGCGATTTAGCAGATCCGCACGGAACACATAAAGTTTGCCTGGATATTATTTTTGAATCATTACGGAGATTAAAAGCTGATGGTGAAGAATGGATTAAAGATTGTTGGGTTTGGTTATATAAAGGTGCGTGGCAGGAATGGGATATGAGTGAGATTGAAATGGCAATTCCAATGAGCCCGGACCAAGTAATGAAAAAACGTTTTGGAATTTTCATTCACCAATCGCAAAAAGATATGATACCATTCCAGGGAACTGATGCGCGTGAATTTTGGCAACGTGCAGAAGACAGAAATGCAAACACTGCAAATTTGTATGCACAACTTGGCTTAACAAAATATGCAGCGATGGAAGCATTTGTGCGCTGGCATTATTAATATTATTATACATTTTATTAATACCTGCAGCTTTTGTTGCAGGTATTTTTATTTATTATAAACACATAACTTTGCGCCCTTTCTAATTCGCTTATAGAAGATCGCATGGAACAATCAACGTCGGAAAAATGGCAGGCAGCATGGAGGTCAAAAAAATTTCGCAATAAAATATTCATCGGTTTAATTTTATTATTTCTTACGCTTGCAACATTTCCATTTTTTTTTCAAACAATAGATGAACGCAACGGGCCAGTAATAAACGATTGGTTACTTAATTATTTACCTGCCTACAATGTATCTGTTGCCATCTTTATTATAATGTGGTCTGCAACAGCTTTTATTTTTATACGCGTATTTCAAAACCCTGATATTTTTGTAGTTTATTTATGGGCATATATTATGTTGTCTATTTCAAGGCTGCTAGTTATAAGTGCTGTACCGCTTAATCCGCCTGTTGGCTTGCTCGAATTGAAAGATCCAATCAGCAATACTTTTTATGGGATGCGCGTGGTAACAAAAGATTTATTTTTTTCCGGCCACACTTCTACCCTATTTCTTGATTTTTTATGCTTGGTAAAAATGAAGGATAAAATAATTATGCTTGCCGCAACAATTACGGTTGCATGTTTATTATTAATACAACATGTTCATTATACAATTGACGTGTTGGCCGCGCCGGTATTTACATATTTAATATACAGCTTCGCGAAAAAAAATTTTCAAAATAAAATTTCTAACAAATAAAAATCAGAAAGCTTCTGCCAATTGCAAATAAAATCCGTGGGAAGATCCACTGCCGATTCCATAGTCAATACGAAGGTTTAATTTCTCAGCCTGGTTTAATGCAAAGCGAAGCCCGCCACCATATGTATATTTCAAATATTGAAAATTAATATCGCTTAATTCTCCACCAACATTTCCAAAATCTCCAAACGCAACGGCGCCAAATCTCCAGAATAAAGGCACGCGGTATTCTGCCTGGAAAACAACTTTGTTTTTATCGCGGTAGCGCCCATCATAATAACCACGCATACTCGTTGCGCCACCGATAGAAGCCAAACTTCTTAAAGGAACTTCGCCCACATTAAAAAAACCATAGGCCTGCAAAGCGAGTATTTGTTTTTTATAAACCCTTATAAATTTGCGCATGTCGAGCACATAATTTGTGTACTCATAACTCGAACCAAAAATGGGCGCAAAATGATCAAAATAAAATTGCATTAATGAACCTTTGTCGGGCGCAAAAGCATTGTTGCGCGTATCATACGTAAAACTTAATCCTAACCCGGAAACATGATAACCATCTCTGCCAACAATATTTTGCTGATCGAATAAACCGCCGGCAATATAATTTACATCAAACAAACGCTGGTACTCATATAGCAAACCAACAAACATATTATTGCCAACTGAATATTGCGGGTGCAGATAAATATAATATTGTTTGTAACTGTAATGTTCTTTATTACTAAACGGTTCTGTTTTGCCAAGACCCCAAAATTCATCAGGAAAATAACTGTAGGATAGTTGCTGGTTGAGAATAAATTTTTCTCCCGGAAAATAAATTGAACCATTAATAGCAGCAACAAACTGGTGGCGCAACGTATACAAAACGAGCGCTTGCATGTTAGAAGTTCGCACCGGCGCTTTTTCTGATTTGACATGAAAAGTTAATGCACTTACAACGCCAAACGACCAGCTTGTTTCGATAGAACGCGCTACCAGCGGCAATATCAGCTCGTGATGTGTTTTTAACGAACTATCCTTCTGCCCAATTGTTTTAAGCTGGGAGAACAATAAAACAGCCATTAATAAAGTTAGCAGGTGTGATTTATTTTTCAAACGCACGGCAATGTTAGAATAATAACATTAATTATTTTATAATAAAAGAAGACAATTTAAGATGTAAATTTTAATTTTATTACTTTTGCGGATTCATATAAAGATCATAATTTGTTAAAAGTAAAATTCAATCAATTAATTAAAGGCCCTGATTCAATGAACGGGAGGTTATTTCGTTCTTAAGGCTAAATGCTAACATCATGAAAAAAATAGATTGCCCGGATTTTATTTTAGGTGATAAACTTACACAAGAACAATTGGATTTTTTTGACACCAACGGTGTTATCATTTTCCGCAATTTTATTCCGAAGGAAACTGTTAAGCTTTTTATCAGTGAAACAGAAAGAATAGAAAAACAGTTGCTTGATGAAGGCAAAGAAAAAATAAATGGCGTGCCGTTAAAATTTGGTAAAGATGAAAACGGCAACAAAATTATTCAGCGCCTTTGTTTTCTTTCTTTATCAAGCGAACCGCTGCACCAAATGTTGCAGGATCCGCGCATACTTGCATTAATAAACTTTTTATATCCTTACGAAGGGCGCATTGCCGAAAATGAAAAAGATGGTTTGATATTAAACCATTATGTGCGCCTGCCAAACAGTGCGTTTACACAAATGGGATGGCACACAGACAGCCCGCGTGATTTATTTCTCGGGCAAAAAATTATGCCGATGCTTAACGTTGGTATTCACCTGGATGATTGCCCGATGGAAAACGGCGGCTTGCGTGTTTTGCCAGGCACACACAAACAAAATATTTTGAAATTATTATTCGGTAAAAAATATTTTATTGATAATAACCCTGATGATCGTGAAATAGGATTTGATGTGAATGCGGGCGATTTAACCGTTCATGACGGGCGCCTTTGGCACCGCGCGCAACAGTCACCGCATTTTGGAGAAAAGAGCCGCAGGCGCGTTTTATACCTTCCGATTATTACCGGAAAATATATGCCGAAACATGATAAAAGCAAAACACCTTTTTATCATCGCTTTGCATCTAAAGTTCAAAACTGATAAAAACGTTTTTAAAATAATTCATTATTTATCTTTGAAGAAGGCCAGCATTTTGTTGGCCTCTTTTTTTATTATTAATAATATTTTTCATTATGGCTTATGCATTAATAACCGGCGCCAGTAAAGGAATCGGAAAAGCAATTGCGGAACAATTGGCTGCAAAAAAATTCAACGTTTTGTTAATAGCACGTTCTGAAGATGCATTAAAAAAAACCGCAAATGAAATTGCTGAAAAATATAAAGTAGAAGCAAATTATCTCGCACTTGATCTTTCTTTAAATAATGCAGCAGAAAATATTTACAATTGGTGCAAACAAAAAAATTATACCATAGAAATTTTAATCAATAATGCCGGCTACGGCTTAAGCGGCCCGTTTGAAAAATATTCTTATGCCGAAAATTTGAATATGATGTTGCTGAACATGGTTACGCCGGTTCAGTTGTGCCAATTATTTTTACCTGATTTAAAACTTCAGCCAAAATCTTACATTTTAAATATTGCGAGTTCGGCTGCTTATCAGGCTGTTCCTAACTTAAGTTTGTATGCTGCAACAAAATCGTTTGTATTAAGCTTTAGCCGCGGTTTGCGGCAGGAATTGGCTGGCACAAATGTTTCTGTTACCTGCGTTTGCCCGGGCGCTACAGACACGGATTTTGCCAACCGCGCGCAGATTGGTGAAAAAGGATTGAAGGCTGCTGAAAAAGTAAATATGACGCCGGCCAGCGTTGCAAAAATTGCATTAAAAAGTATGTTTGCCGGCGAGGCAGAAGTAATAACCGGCGTTATTAATAAGTTGGGTGCATTTATGGTTTGGCTATTACCAAAAGGATTGGTAGAAAAAACAGCCATGAAAATTTATCAATAGAGATTTCAAATACACATTTTTCTGTTTTAGATTTTATGTTATATTTGCACCCCGTTCAAAAATGGCTGCGTAGCTCAATTGAATAGAGCATCTGACTACGGATCAGAAGGTTTTAGGTTTGAATCCTAACGCGGTCACACTTACAGGCAAAAGGTTTCATTAATTTGAAACCTTTTTTATTTTAAGGCATTTGCAATTTGCTTCGCAAACAATTGATTTCTGCATCATCGTCTTCTAAAATTTTCAATCATCTATTTGGAGAGAAAATTTTATTCGCAACAGAAACGCATCATTAATAATCTTAAAAAATATTATGAGAAGAATAAAAAACTGTAAGCAAATAAAACAGTTGATATTAATGCAAATTAATTATCCAAAGAACATATGCATTTAGCATATCTTCCAAAACCAAAAGCTATCACATGACGCAATCCAAAATTAAAAATTTGTTGAGCCAAATCTATCTTGCGCTTGTTCCGCTTTTGACAATTGTATTCGGATTGGGTGTTGGATATATTGGTTACAAAATTTATTTACCAATATGGTTGCTCAATGTTTTTTTTATGTCAGTAGCTATATGGTGGCTTTCTAATTCAGCAATAAAAAGAGAAGGTATTTGGTATAAAAATATTGTGATAAGTGCAATTTTATTTCTTATACCTACAATGCTTACTTCCATGTTTTTCGGTTTAGGCGCGCCTCCATATGAAAGCCCGGAACTATGGATAAAAACACTCGCTGAACAAAGAGCAAGATATTATATTTTACTTGCCGCAGGGCTTATAATTACTTTCGGGTTTTCTGTACTTTGCCAGCAATTAAAAAAAGCTGGTGAAGATTTATATTCAGCAATTGGTATGGTTGCCATTCAAATTGCAGCGCCTGTTTTTATTATTAACATGAGTTTTTGGGGTTTTTATTTACCCAGGTTATACCAGCAAATGGTCAAGCTAAATACAACAACATTACCTGAATGGATTTTTCCTATGCGAACCATGTTTTATTATATAAATGTATTTGCAAGTGCATTGATTTACCTGGCTGTAATTAATTTTTCAATGTCGCTCAAAAAAACCAGTTTACTAAAATCTACAACATGTAATATTTATATTTGCATCAGTGCGTTGTTTCTTGTGCTTGACTTATTGCCGCCGTCTTTACCAGAACCATTTTCTACTTTAAATTTTATTGTTTCCATTCCGGCTGTTCCATTTATGCTTCCTTATTTTATGCGAATAAATTTGTTGTCAAGAAAAAGTGTAAGCCAATTTTCCGAACAAAAAATTATACTTAGTTGAAGCCGGAATTTTATTAATGCATTTGCAAACCAATTTCTTTTACAAAATATTTTCAGACTAAAATTGATGCTAAATTTTGAAATTAACTTATAAGATTTTTATAAAAATGCTTTCATAAACTTTAATGAAAAAAGTTTTGTAAATTCAAAAACTTCTTCTTCTCAACATCCAATTTGTTTTAATTGAAGTCCCATTAATGCAACATCTCCAGCTACGGTATGGTTATTGGCTTTATGATGTTACATAAAAATAAAATCATGAACAATCAAAAACAATTTGGAGTTTGGATGGATAACCATCAGGCAACTATAGTAGGAAATGACAATTCAGATGGCACGGAATTTAAAATACTGGCACATGTTAAAGGGGAAATAACTTCCCCAAATTCCAGCGAAAAAAATTCTAACAACGCTGAGAAAATGTTGCATGCAAAATTTTTTAAAGAAATATCCTCGCATCTTATTAATGCAACCAATGTTCATATAACAGGAACTGGCCAGGCGCAGGAACAATTTATACATTACCTGGCTGCTACGCCGCAATTTAAAAACAGTAAAACAACTGAATCCACATCCAATAAAATGAGTGATGAAAAACTTATAGAATTTATCACCGGCAAGTTTTAATATTATCGCTAATGAGTTTTACTTCTTATTATAAAAATGTTTTTTATAATAAGAAGTAAAAATTCAACGGCAAGATTTTTGAAAGTTTTTTTATTAATAAAATAATAAAAAATGAATACGAATAATACAACTTCGCAAGAACAAACAATCATTAATCAGGAAAGGGAAACTGTAATGGCCTTTAAAGAAAAAAGAAAAGATTTGTTCACCAAAAATTTTTCTGAAAAATATATTGGCGTTGCAAGTGATGGAATAAAAACTGCTGATGATGAAGTTGAAGGAATGCTTAAGCTTGATTTAAATGACATTAATGTTGCTGATGAAAAAGTTAGTTTTCCTACAAACGATATTGCAATTATGACTTATAAAATGATTGTAAAAGGTAAGCTCAAAGAAAAAGATATTTCAGGTACAATATATTGTTCCACTGTTTTCGCGCTGCAACAAAATAAATGGTTATCTATTTTACACACGGAATCCCCGGGCCAATAAGTTATACAATAAAAATTTCCATTTATATTGTGCAGATGGAAAAAGAACAGCTTATAAATTTTATTAAAAAAAATATCCCAAACATAAGCGTAACACAAAATGGGCTTGATACTATTGCATCACATTTTGAAGAATTAGAATTTAAGAAAAACGAATATCTTTTAAAGCAGGGAAAAATCAGCGGCTACTATTACATCGCAGAAGGTTTTGTAAGGGCTTTTACTTTTGATATTAATGGCGACGAAATCACCACATTTTTTTATCCGAAAGAACGGGTTGCTTTTGAAGCATCTTCTTTTTTTCTTCACCAGCCTTCAACAGAATATTTACAAGCAATTACTGATTGCAAAGTGTATGCAACAAGTTTTGAAAAACTAAATTTGCTTTTTCATTCCGTTCCGGAATTCAGGGAGTTTGCGCGTGCGATGCTGGTGAAAGAATTTGTGGCTTACAAGCAACGCACGTTATCGATGATTAATAAAAGTGCAGAAGAACGTTATGCAAATCTTGTTGGCGACAGCAATGAAATTTTTAAATATGCACAACTGAAACATATTGCATCTTACCTCGGCATTACAGATACTTCGCTAAGCCGTATAAGAAAAGAGTTTGCAAAAAAATAGTTTTTTATTTCTTGTCATTTGACAATTCGTTTCATGTCAAATGGCAAGCAGGTTTAGCATAATTTCAATGAGTTTTGTATTGAAATAAAACAATACAATGCTACATTTATCAGCTTACGTTTACTTAACTTTTTTTGCAACGGTAATTTTTTCCATCTGGATTTTTTACAAGGCCACTAACCATTCCAAACCTTTTTTAATTGGACTTTCTGCATGGATAATTATTCAGTCGGCGCTTTCTATTTCCGGTTTTTACAACAATCCAATTAATATGACGGCACGTTTTCCGCTTTTAATTTTGCCACCATTTCTTTATTTGATATCCCGTTTTATTAATAAAAACGGAAGAGCATTTTTGGATGGAATGAATTTGAAAATGCTTACGATTTTTCATATCATCAGAATTCCCGTGGAGTTTGTTTTATTCTTGTTGTTTATTAATCATGCAGTTCCTGAAGCAATGACTTTTCACGGGAGAAACTTTGATATTTTTTCCGGTATTTCGGCTCCGTTTATTTATTATTTTGGTTTTATAAAAAAGCAATTAAGCAAAGCAATTATTATTGCGTGGAATTTAATTTGCCTTGCGTTATTAATAAATGTTGCTTCGTCCGCAATACTTTCTTTGCCTTCAAGATTTTTACAATTTGGTTTTGAACAATCCAATATTGCACTTGGATATTTTCCTTTTGTGTTGCTGCCGGCTGTATTGGTTCCATTAGTAATGCTGGCAACAGTTGCTGCTGTAAAACAACTTTTAAAAAAATAATTGCAATCGTTTTTCACATAAACAATAAATTGAAAAATTTTTTTTTTGAAATAACAAAGCCAATTATTATCACAAACAATCAAAACAAAATTGAAATGTTTATTTAAAGATTGAAGTATAATTATTAATAAACTTATTACTGCAAAAGTTTTTGACGGCGTTTGTTATTAAGATATTTTCTTACTGGCAAATCGTAAATTATCATTATTAAATATGCGAATGCGACAAGAAAAATTATCGATGGAATAATTATCAAAGCAAGTTGCAAAGTGCCTGGCTTATGACTGAGGTAATAATTTCCATACATCCATAAAACGGCATAATGCGTCATGTATAATGGGTAAGAAATTTTTCCTGCGAATATGCAAATCTTCTTTAAGCCGTTTGATAATACAGAACCCGCGCCCAACATAATTATTAGCGGGAAATAAAATAACACAATTAATGGTTCAACCAACCAGTTCCATTTTGAAGATGGAGAAATAAAAGCCATTAATAATAATATAGCAACGCCGATAAAACCAAGTTTGTTTTTAATTATCAAATTTGATCGGTAAATAAGTAAGCCTGCTAAAAATGAATATGATATTCTTGCGCTGCCATCCCAAAAAGTTGGGCCGCTCCATCCGCCTAATAAATTACCCGCTTGGTAACTTACATAACAAATATTCAACGCAGCTAGTATAGTTAATAAAAGCAGGTAGCGGCGCGCAATACGATAAAGTAAAAAAGCGTAAGCAATGTTTGCTATGTATTCCCAAAACAGCGACCATGCTGGCGCATTAAAGCTGAATAAATTTAAACTTCGATCTGCAATTACAGGAAATGGAACAAGAAATATGGAACAAATAAAAGTCAAGATAATTTTACCCGTGCTGTACAATTCCGGATGGCCGCCAAATGGATCAAATAAAAAAGCAAACAAACCTAAAACTGAACCTGCAATAACGAGTGGATGAAGGCGTATAAATCTTGATTTAAAAAATTCGAGCACGCCCATTTTTGCAATGCGATCATCATAAGCATACCCGATAACAAATCCTGAAAGGCAAAAGAAAAAATCCACCGCTAAAAAACCATGGCCGATAAAATTATCAGCAGGCGCATAAACCCATTCCATAAAATGAAACGTTACAACAGCCAGTGCAGCAACGCCTCTTAAGCCATCAAGAATTTCAAAATGTTGTTTTGTTTGCAGTATTGCAGAATCAGTTTTGTTCGTAAGCATTTGTAAATATCGAGCAAGATTAAATTCGATCACACAAAAACACAATGAATATTTTATCGGTAGATAATTTTATTAATGATAATTCGATATTCATGAACAAGCTAATCGAAAAGAAATATTTTATATCGAATCGATGATTAATCTTCCCGCAAACCTTTAATAACAATATTGCCTGTACCTTTTGGATCGCACGGATAACCAAATTTCTTTTTTAATGCGTCAGCATTATTAATCGTTGCATAAAACTGATCAAGAAATTTTATAGTTGATTTTATATAAGCTTCTTGCAGCAAAGGGCAATTGATATACAGATCATACATTTGTTTTTTCAATGAATTATACAACTCAATAACCTCTTCATATTTTTTCATGTCTGAAATGCAATATCCGCGGTAACGCCTTTCATAAACTGAATTGAGATTTAATTCTTCCGCAGGTTTTGCATACGGCGTTCCAACAATAGCAGACATATCAAAATCGTATGGAACCGTTATGGGCACTGCGTTTGAATCCGAAGCAAGCAACTTAATATTTTGCAGGTATTGAACAGACCAATCTGTATTTCCAATCAAATATTCAAACACGGCCATTGTTAAAAATGATTTCGTATCTGTTTGTTCCGGCCTTAATTTTTTATTTACAGAAACAACATTATTGCGCGCAGCAACTTCTTGAATGTCTTCTATTAATAAACCATAAAAAGGAGCAATAGTTTTTTTTCTTCTTTCATCATCCAAAATAACTTTCACCAACCGCGCGCGAAAACTTTTCGGCGTTATCAGATTGTATAATTTATAAGCAAGCCATTCTTTAATAATGTATTCATCTCCCCTGCACGGCATGCCCAATTTTAATTTGGAATTTTTTTTAAACAGCATATCGCTTGAATTATCATTGTTTGGAAAATGCAATAACAATGGCGGGTACGCACAGTTCTCTTTCATTTTGCGAAAGTGCCCTCTTGTTTTTATTTCTGCTGCAACCATAATTTCTTTGCCGCTTGCATCATGATATGAAATATTGAAATTATGATATGGAGATGCAGATTCCCTGTCGCTCAACAAATCGCGGACAGGCCCGCTGATCCTGAGTTCCAGAACACTGTCTGTTTCAAAAATCCCTTTTGATTTTGCAGAATTGCTGACTTCAGTTACAGCTTGTGCATTGACTTTTGGCGGAGTGATAAAGCAATATATTAATGCAGCAAATAATACTAATAACAGGTTATTTTTCATAACAAAAATTGTAATGATAAAATTAAAGATATGCGGAATCATTAAATCATCTACAATTTCTAAGATACATTGTCGGCCATTATCAATCAACAAACATTAATAGCTCATTTATCTTTTGCAATAATGCGCTTTCTGTGTTTGGCGCCCCATTGTTGTAATTCATCAATCAGTTTCTCCAGCGTTTTTCCATAAGGCGTCATTGAATATTCAACTACAACGGGCACGGCATCGTAAACAGTTCGTTTTACAAGTTGGTTCATTTCCAGTTCGCGCAATTCTTTTGATAACATTCTATCCGTAATGCCTGGAATTTGTTTTGCCATTTGAGAAAAACGTTTGTTGCCAAACATTAAGGCTATTAATATCGGCAATTTCCATTTGCCACTTAAAATATCCAGCGCATCTCTTACTGGTATGATGGCTTTCGTACATTCTGCGTGTGTTTTTATTTTAACCGGTGCTTCCATAGTTTTATTTTTTAGCTATCTTTTTGTATAGTGCTATACTTTAGGATAGTGCTATATTTTATATAGCGAATATACATATCTTTGAGAAATTAAAAAAACAAAAACTATATTATGGCAACAACAAAATGGGTAATAGATCCTTTGCATTCAGAAATTCAGTTTAGAGTAAAACACCTTGTAATTTCAACAGTTACGGGAACTTTTAAAACTTTTAGCGGAGAAGTAACATCAGAAACCGGCGATTTTGAAAATGCGGTTATCAATTTTAAAATTGATGTAAACAGTGTTGATACCAACCAGCCTCAACGTGACGCTCATTTAAAAAATAGTGATTTTTTTGAAGCTGATAAATTTCCGGAAATAAGTTTTACATCTACTTCTTTCAAAAAAATAAGTGGAGATGATTATAAACTGGCAGGCAATTTAACAATGAGAGGCGTTACAAAACCTGTAGAATTAAAGGTGGAATTTGGTGGCTCTGCAAAAGACAATTACGGTAATATTAAATTTGGTTTTGAAGTTACCGGCACAATTAACCGCAAAGAATTTGGCGTTAGTTTTAATGGATTAACAGAAACAGGCGGGCTCGCGCTTGGCGAAGACATTAAACTGATTGCGAACGTGCAGGTGGCACAGGAAGCAGTAGCAGCTTAAATTTACGCTGGTGAAAGGTTAATGGTGAATGGTCGATCGTGAAAAATTATTCATGATTGGCCATTGGCTATTCACGATTAAATGCATTCAAGTTCTTTAAAAATTTCTTCATTAATATTTTATTCTTCGCATAAAATTTCCGCTGCTTTTCATTCAAATTATTATACAGATTACGGAATTACTTACCATTATTACTGATTAAGGTTGTTAATACGAAACAGATTAATTTCTTCCTTTACTTTTGAATCTGAATTTGATTGTTATGGAAAAAATTATACAGCTTGATAGTATTTCAAAATTTAATTTGCTGAGAGGCCAGGAAACGTTGCATCCTTTGGTAACTGTTTTGGATCAGTCAAAATCCAAACCTGTTATTCCTGCACGTTTTACCTCCGGGCTTTATATTATTTTTTTAAAAGAATTAAAATGTGGCGAATTAAAATATGGCCGCAGCAATTACGATTATGAAGAAGGCACATTGGTTTTTATAGCGCCCGGGCAAGTTTACGGAACGGATGACAGCAAGAAACCAATACAACCTGCAGGTTGGGTAATTGCGTTTCATCCGGATTTAATTCATGGAACTTCTCTTGGAAAAAACATTAATGACTATAATTTTTTTTCTTACGATGCCAACGAAGCATTGCATGTTTCTGAAAGAGAACGGCAGGTTGTAATTGAAAGCTTTCATAAAATTTTATATGAACTAGAACATCCAGTTGATAAACACAGCAAAAATTTAATTGTAAATAATATTGAATTGTTTCTCAATTATTGCGTTCGTTTTTACGACAGGCAATTTATTACGCGAGATAATATTCATAAAGATATATTGGTACGTTTTGAAGATTTACTGAGCAATTATTTTCAATATGAAAAACCAAAAACTTTGGGTTTGCCTTCTGTTGCATATTGTGCAGCGCAATTAAATTTATCAGCAAATTATTTTGGCGATTTAATTAAAAAAGAAACCGGCAAATCTGCACACGATTATATCCACGAAAAAATAATAAGCCTCGCCAAAGAAAAAGTTTTTGACATCACAAAATCAATCAGTGAAATAGCTTTTGAAATGGGCTTTAAATATCCGCAACATTTTACGCGGTTATTTAAACAACGCGTTGGCCAATCACCAAATGAATACAGGTTAATGAACTGATATTTTGAAATAAAATATAACCAACAAAAAATAATTTTATTAATAAGTTTTAAAAATAAATTTTATGCAAAAAAGAAAATTAGGAAACAGCGGGCTTGAAGTTTCCGCAATAGGCTTGGGTTGTATGGGAATGAGTTTTGCATTTCCACCTTTTCCTGAAAAGAAAGAGATGATAGATCTCTTGCGTGCAGCACATGATAATGGGATTACTTTTTTTGACACTGCAGAAATGTATGGCCCTTATATTAATGAAGAATTATTGGGCGAAGCGCTCGCGCCAATTCGCAATGAAGTTGTGATTGCAACCAAGTTTGGTTTTAATATTGTTGATGGAAAAATGGCCGGCGTTAATAGCCATCCAGATAACATCCGCAAAGTTGCAGAAGAATCATTAACAAGATTAAAGACTGATGTTATAGATTTATTTTACCAGCACCGCGTTGATCCAAAAATCCCGATTGAAGATGTTGCAGGTACTGTGAAAGATTTAATTAAAGAAGGAAAAGTAAAACATTTTGGCATGAGTGAAGCTGGCGCAAAAACAATTCGCCGTGCGCATGCCGTGCAACCGCTTGCAGCATTACAAAGTGAATATTCTTTATGGACAAGAAAACCGGAAGAAGAAATTATTCCCTTGCTTGAAGAATTGGGAATTGGTTTTGTTCCATTCAGTCCGTTGGGTAAAGGTTTTTTAACTGGTAAAATGGATGCAGATACAAAATTTGCAAGCAATGATTTTCGCAGCATTCTTCCACGATACACGCCTGATGCGTTAAAAGCAAACCAAACATTAATAGATTTGATAAGCAAGATTGCGGCAAATAAAAATGGCACGCCTGCACAAATTGCACTCGCATGGTTGCTTGCTCAAAAGCCATGGATTGTCCCGATACCAGGCACAACAAAATTAAACCGGTTGAAAGAAAATATTGGTTCGGCAAGTATAGCATTAACCAAAGAAGAATTAAAAGAAATTGCTGATTCATTAGAAAAAATAAAAGTAACTGGCAACAGGTATACAGAAGAATTTGAAAAAACAACTGGATTATAAAATATTAGAGTATGATGAATACAACAGAAAATAAAAATGAAATTTTTCCAAAAGGTGATAAAGCTTCGTCCGATTATTTTACAGGCAATGCATGGATAAAAATTTTAGTTCCTAAAGATGAAACCGGAACATATGTAGTTGGCAATGTAGTTTTTGAACCAGGCAGCAGAAATAACTGGCATACGCATGCAGCAGGACAAATTTTACTTGTCATTGATGGCATTGGTTATTACCAGGAAAAAAATAAAGCTGCAAGAAAACTTATTAAAGGAGACGTAGTTGTAATTCCTTCAAATATTGAACACTGGCATGGCGCTGCGAAAGACAGCAGCTTTACGCATATTGTTATAACGAACAACAGTCCTGAAGGTGCAGTAAATTGGCTATCGCCGGTTACCGATGAAGAATATTTGAGTTGCCAGTTATAATAATCTCCTGTTTATAAACGATATAAAAACTGGATTTTTATTTATTAATGAGCGTATAGAAATGTATCAACATTTTTATACGCTCATTTTTTTAGTGAAAAATATTTTGATAAATATTATGCATAGTGATGTAACCTAAACGTATGATTTCTCCTAGTGAAAAACATAAACAAACGGTGATGTTTCTGTAGAATTTAATATTTAATTTTTGTATTTTTAATAAGCATTTTATCACGTAATATTTGTTTAAAAATCTCACGAACTATTAATCATTATAGTTAATGTTCGCAAGAAATTTTTATTAATCTAACATTGACAACAATTAATATGAAATCAATATTTGATAAAGCAACAAGAGATGAATTAAAAAACAGGATTAATGCATTAAGTGAAAACAGTAATGCAAAATGGGGCAAAATGAATGTTGCGCAAATGGTAAAGCATTGTGCACAGTGGGATGAAATGGCACTTGGTAAAACAAAATACAAACAATCATTTATCGGAAAGTTGTTTGGTAAAATGGCATTAAAAGATATGATGAAAGATGAACCCGTGAAAAAAAACATGCCTACTGTTCCTTCTTTTAAAATAAAAGGCGATGTTGATTTTAAAAAAGAAAAAGAAAAATGGATAAGCCTGCTTGATGGCTATGCAAATTTTTCAAACGAAGGTTTTATCCATCCCTTTTTTGGCACAATGAATAAACAAGACACCGGCCATCTTGTATATAAACATGCTGACCATCACCTGCAACAATTTAATTGTTAGAAACCACAAACACAATCTTCTTTATTAATAAAACTGTGGCTGAATAATTGTTGTGACGATAACCATATATTTGATTACATCAAAACGGGGAAATAATTTTTGTGGTGTTGATTTTAAGAAACATTTTTTATTAATAATTTTTTCTAAGAATTGCCTGTCTCAAAAAGTTGAGTGATGTTTTTACCAAAAATTGTAGAACCGTTAATATTAATAAGACAAAAAATATTATAGAAAATATCCGAAAAAATAACATGAAAAATATTTTAATCATTCTCTTATTATTGCAAACGGCATTGTTATCTGCGCAGCAAAAAGATTCGGTAATTCATCGCGCAAAAAAAGAAACAGCCGAAAAGGAAATAAAAAAACCAATCAGAAAGATTGAATATTTCCGCGACACCATTCATCGCGAACGCAAAAAATTTGACTCCACATTATTTACAAAAAAAGAAATGCCATCAACAGGCGATTATGCAGAAGATCTCGGAAGGGTTTATCAATTGCTGAGCAAAGTGCCGGTAATAACGAGTTCTTTTTTACGGCTGAAAGACATCCATGCATACATGGACAAAGGCGATACCGTGCTTGATGCAGTGCGCGAAAGAATGCAGGAAAAACAACGAACGCTGAACGTGCGCAACCTGCAAATGTTTATTACTTTATTAGAAACTTTGCAGGCAAATATTAATACCAATTCTCTTTTTTTAAATGCTTATGATACTGCGCTTGATAAATTACAAAAGCAAGTTGCCAGCTTAAGAAAAGATTCGCTGATGCTGGATATATTTCGCGACACAACTTTAAAAAACCAGTTTGAACCACAACTACTTTTATTAAAAACAGAATGGCGCACTGCAGATAGCCTTATTAATGAAAATGACAGGGAAATTAATACGCTTAAATCACAAACAGTTGCGCATAATATTATCATTGGAGAATTGTTATCCACAGTTAATGGCGAGCTGAAAGCGACTGGTTCGCGCGACTTTGGAAAGGAAAGAAATTATCTGTGGGAGAAACCAAATTATGGCACAAATTATAATGCAAATTCTTTTAAAAATTCTTTAAGCAGCGAATTTCATTTAGCAGGTTTTTATTTTTCGAATACACGCAGCAACAGGATGTGGCTTTTTATATCCGGCATTATATTTTTTATATGGATTTGGTGGAATTTCCGGACGTTAAAAAAAATGAACAAGCAAGAAAGCACGTCGCGTTTTGCATTGAAATATATTTCGCCATTTCCCCTGGCAGCAGCATTAATATTTATGCTCACCCTCGCTCCTCTTTTTGATATACATGCGCCGGTTATTTATATAGAATTCACGCAAATTTTATTAATGGTTGTAATGACAATTTTGCTGCGCGAAAAACTTGCTGCTCCACTTTTTCGCGCGTGGTGTTTATATCTTTTATTGTTTTTGATATTACCGGTTACGCGCATGCTTGGTTTGCCCGTGCAATTAATAAGATGGGTTAATTTTTTTACAGATATTGTTTCTTTTTCTTTTGCTGGTTATATGCTTTTGCATCATAGAAAAACGATGAACAAATGGGTGGTTTTATCAATCGGGCTTTATGCTATTTTTAATTTTCTTGCAGTTGTTTTTAATATTTTTGGAAGAGTAACCTTCTCGCAATTGTTTGCAGATACTGCAGTTTATGCAGTTGCACAAACAGTAAGCCTTGCGATATTTGTAGAGATAATACAGGAATCTTTTTTATTGCAAATGCACACCAGCCGCTTGCGAAAAGGTTACCCGGAAGAATTTGATTTTTCAAAAATATGCCGCTCCGTTACAAAATTTGCATCGGTGTTTGCAGCAGCATTATGGCTCATCGTTTTTGCTGCTAACATGAATTTGTTTAATGAACTGTATGCATTGTTTATGAATTTTTTTACAAGCACAAGGCAGGTTGGAAGTTTTACATTTACCATTGGCGGCGCCATTCTATTTTTCGGTATTCTTTGGCTGGCTAATTTTTTACAAAAATATATTGCATACTTTTTTGGCGACACTGGCGATGATGCAGCTTTTGATGATAAAGGCCAACGCACGAGATTAATGGTGACGCGGTTAATCGTTTTGATTGCCGGATTTTTATTGGCTGTTGCAGCGTCAGGTTTGCCTGTTGATAGAATTACAGTTATCATCGGTGCGCTTGGAGTTGGCGTTGGGCTTGGGCTTCAGAACATCGTAAACAATTTTGTTTCTGGTGTGATATTGATTTTTGATCGTCCGTTACGCATTGGCGACACCGTTGATATTGGCGATAAAAGAGGCCGCGTTAAAGAAATTGGAATCCGATCAAGCACGTTGCTTACTGAAGAAGGCGCCGAAGTAATTATTCCAAACGGAGATGTATTATCGAATAAAATTGTGAACTGGACAAGAAGTGATAACCAGGTTCGCCAGTTGCTTACGTTTACACTTGATGGTGTTACCGATCCAAAAACACTTGAAACAGATCACATTAAAGAGTTGGTGAAAAAAAATGAAAATGTTTCCACTGCACATGAACCGGAAATAATCAGTGATACGGTCAATTCAAAATCTATTACACTAAAAATTTATTTCTGGGTTAATGATTTTAATAAATTAACGCAAACCGCAGCAGAAGTAAAAGGTGATATTTACCGATATTTCCAGGAAAAGAAAATTGTTGTTGTATAATTTTTTCATAATCTTATTTATAAAAATTATTAATAAGGTTATGGTCATTTTTATAAATAAAAATCATCTGTAAAATTTTCTATCATTAATAAAAATGGAATTTATTAATGCGATTTTTCTTCTGCTGTTTTAAAGGCTGAAATATATTTTTCAATATAAAATTGTTTGGTTGCACTTTTATATTGCATGATAAAACGCGGATGTTCCAATGCAATAATTTTATTAAAAAAATGAAATTCGCCGTTGAGGTTTTTTAAAAATTTTTCATTTTTCCCTGTGCCAAAACAGAAACAAACATCTTTATAAATATTAAGCGTTAATAATTTTTTTATATTTTCTATAATAAAATTTTTTACAGTTTCAGCCAATTCTTTGCTATCGTAATAATTATAATTTTTCTCTTTTCCATTTTTGTCAACAGCCGTAAAACCAAGCGGGCACGCAGAATTGATATAAAACTTTTTATAAAAATTATCGGCGCCGCCGTATGCATTAATCATTTCATAAATAAAAGCAGACGATGGCTCATGTGCAATTTTACCATTGTAATTAATGCCGCATTCATTCATTAATCTTTTAGGATCAGTAAAAGGAATGCCCGTTAAACCACCACCAAGCCTTCCGGGATTAATGCCTAAAATAAGGTGCCGCGGATTATCATCATTATAATATTTGCGATAGAAAATTTCAGAAATTTGCAACACGTTTTCAAACTCTTTGAAAGGGTTCATAACCCTTATTCCGTGCGGTAATTTTTTTCCGGTATAACACAACTGCTCATTAAATTGAATGGCTTGATCTGCAAATGTCACGGCAATAATTTTATCAATATTAAAAGAAATAAAAATACCTGAATAATTTTTCAGGTATTAATAATTTGTATGAAGAATGTTTTCAAAACATTGATATTTCTAAATCATAAAAGTAAAAAAATCATCAACAATTTTTATTTACTGATATTTTTTGAATAGAAAATTCTTAAAAAAAACATTAATAAAATAACGAAAAATATTTTTTCAATCTCCATTATTTATGCTGGCGGAATAACCATTCCATCATTAATGCATCGCTGTATGCAGCTATCCACGAAAAGTGGCCAGTCTCCGGTAATTGCGTGAAACCCGGATGGGCGCCAGCTCTCGTTAATGCGCCAAACATTTCTAAAGAATATTTTGGATTAACAGCAGGATCTTCCGCACCATGAAAAATCCACATAGGAATATGTTTTATTAATGCCACTTTTGTTGTGTCTCCCGCACCACAAACAGGCACGGCCGCAGCAAACAAATCCGGATACCTTTCGATAGCGTCATACGTTCCAAAACCGCCCATTGACAAGCCGGTAATATAAATGCGGTTACTATCAACCGGCATTGTTTTTATTATTTTATGAATGAGTTCTATCAGCAGTTCCATTGGTTTGCTTGGTGTGGTTTGCAACATCATATCTTTTCTCGAAAAATTTGACCAGCCAATTTTTTCGGGACATTGTGGTGCAATAACAAATGCCGGATGGCGCATCATGTTTTCATCTGTTGCAAAATTCATTACGCCCCATTTTAACTGTGCATCATTATCATGGCCGCGCTCGCCGGAACCATGTAAAAATATTACAAGCGGATATTTTCTCATGGTATCTGCATCAGGATAAAGTTGGCGGTACAATAAAGTATCTTTGCCATTAATGTATTTTTCCATACTAAAACGTGAAGGTTGCGCAAAAGAAGATTTTGCAGCAAAGCAAAAAAGAATCGTAAAAAAAAGAACAAGCAATTTTAAATGTTTCATTTTATTTTTTATTAGAGATTGAAAAATGTTTTCTGTCTTTAATTTTTCTACTTTTTCTTTTTGTAATTCTGTTTGTTGTTTGATTTTGCAATAGTGCATTTGCTTTTTTGCTGTTGCGGTTATTTCTGTATAATAAAATTATTGCAAGACAATATACATAAATGTTGAACGCAATTGGTTTAGGATTTATCAATGCGCCATTTTATTTTCTTACAAATATTTTATTAATAAAATCGCTGTTCTTGTTTTTCTATTAATAAAAAATCCATTATACTTTCTGTGTTTTAAAAAATTTCTCAACTATTTTTTATTAATGATTTGGTTGATAAAACTTGATTTTATTTACACGCAAAACGAACTTGAAATTTCTATGTAAAAAATCGCTTACAAACCTTATCTTCGCGCAATTTCTTTCTTAATGAAGACCCTCATTCAACAGGCATTTATTGCGGACTCGCATTCTCCTCATCACGGAACTATTAAGGATATTTTAATTGATGATGGAATTATTACAAACATTGCTGACAACATTAATGAAGCTGCAGACACCGTTATTAACCAGCAAAATTTGCATGCATCTTCCGGCTGGGTTGATATTTTTTCCAACTTTGCAGACCCTGGTTATGAATATAAAGAAACGTTGGAAACCGGCGCAAACGCAGCAGCAGCGGGCGGTTACACAGATGTGTTTGTAATCCCAAATACAAAACCCGCGGTTGATATTAAAGCGCAGGTTGAATACATCAGCCAAAAATCAAAATCACTTCCGGTTAATATTTTACCAATTGGCGCGGTTACAAAAAATACCGACGGAAAAGATTTGGCAGAAATGTACGACATGCACAGCAGCGGCGCAATCGCATTTAGTGATGGAACGCACCCTGTTCAATCTGCAGGGTTATTATTAAAAGCACTTCAATATGTAAAAGCATTTGATGGCGTAATAATACAAGTGCCGGATGATAAAAGTGTTGGTGCAAATGGATTAATAAACGAAGGAATTATTTCAACGCGATTGGGTTTGCCTGGCAAACCAATGATGGCGGAAGAATTAATAATTGCACGCGATATAAAATTGGCGCGCTATGCAGAATCAAAAATTCATTTTACAGGAATTACTTCTCCAAAATCAATTGACTATATAAAACGTGCAAAAGATTCAGGCTTGAATGTTACTTGTTCTGTAACGCCTTATCATTTATTTTTTAGTGATGAAGATTTGCTGGATTATGATACGAACTTAAAAGTGTATCCGCCATTGCGTACAAAAAATGATATCAATCATTTAAAAAACGCCGTGCTTGATGGAACAATTGATTGCATCGCAACCCATCATATGCCGCATGAATACGATAGTAAAATTGTAGAATTTGAATATGCAAAATATGGAATGATTGGTTTGGAAACTGCTTATGCAATTATTAATACTATTTTTCCCGAACTCTCCAAAGACAAGCTTGCAGCACTTTTCAGCGGAAATGCAAGAAAGATTTTTGGGTTAAACCAGTCATTAATAAATGTAGGAGAAAAATCTTCCATCACTTTATACAATCCATCAACCCAGTGGACTTTGGCTGAAAAAAATATTCTTTCCAAATCAAAAAATACAGCGTTCATTAATAAAACCTTCACCGGAAAAGTAGTTGGAATTATTAATGGAAAGAAAGTATTTTTGAATAAATAACTCTTGCAACCAAAACTATTATTATCATGGAAAAGAAAGTTACCACATCTTTAATAACAGGCGTTGTTATATCGCTTGTAATTATCGTTCTTTCGATTATAGGATATATCACTAAGTTGGATCAGCAAACATGGTTCAAATGGATATCTGTCCTTATATTTTTTGTAGGCATTATTTATGCATGCACCAATTACGCAAATCAATTAAACGGAAATGTAACCTTCGGAAACATATTTGCATTTGGTTTCAAAACCACGGCGGCAGTTACTTGTATCGTGCTTGTATTTTCTATTATTTTTCTTTCCATATTTCCCGACATTAAGGAGCAAGCAATGGATACGGCACGCAAACAAATGGAAGAAAAAAACCAGTTGTCGGCAGAACAAATCGAAAATGGTATTGCCTTTGCCAAAAAATCTTTTATAATTTTCTTAATACTGGGAGTAATATTCTTATATCTTTTTTTTGGAGCTATTGCATCATTAATCGGCGCAGCGGTTGCAAAAAAAAATCCCCAATCACCATTTGAAAATCAACCATAACGTTATTGAATTAATAATGGACGTATCAATTGTAGTTCCTGTTTTTAATGAAGATGAATCGCTGAAAGAATTATGTTCGTGGATTCAACGTGTCGCGAAAGAAAATAGTCTTTCTTACGAAATTATTTTTGTTGATGATGGAAGTTCCGACAATTCTTGGTGCGAAATTGAAACGTTGCGCGAAACAGATAATAATGTAAAAGGAATAAAATTCCAACGCAACTACGGAAAATCTGCCGCGCTTAATGAAGGTTTTAAAGCAGCAAAAGGAAACGTTGTAGTAACGATGGATGCTGATATGCAGGACAGCCCTGATGAAATTCCCGAACTCTGCCGGATGATTAATGAAGACGGATATGATTTGGTTAGCGGTTGGAAAAAGCTTCGGCATGATCCAATTTCAAAAACAATTCCTTCAAAATTTTTTAACTGGGTTACATCAAAAGTTTCTAAAGTTAAGTTGCACGATTTTAATTGCGGCTTAAAAGCATATCGTTTAAAAGTGGTAAAAAGTATTGAAGTATATGGCGAAATGCACCGCTACATTCCTGTAATTGCAAAGTGGGCCGGCTTCAGAAAAATTGGTGAAAAAGTGGTGATACACCGCGCAAGAAAATATGGCGTTACAAAATTCGGCGGTTTCAGCCGTTTTATTAATGGCTTTTTAGATCTTGCTTCTATAACTTTTGTTAGCAAATATGGAAAGCGCCCGATGCATTTATTTGGCACTTGGGGAACAATATTTTTTCTCATCGGTTTTGGCGTTAGCCTTTATTTAATTTTTTCAAAAATTGCAAATCCCGAATTTAGTTTAAGCAACCGCCCGCCATTTTATATTGCATTAACAGCAATGATAATCGGCAGCCAGTTATTTTTAACAGGCTTTGTTGCAGAATTAATTTCGCGTAATTCACCTGGAAGAAATGCATATTTGATTGAGAAAAAAGACGGGCTTTCTTAATAAAAAATCGCTGTTGCATTACTATCTTTTTAAATTATTGATGCGTAAAATAATTATCTTCAAACGCGATTGAAACCTTCTCCTGCGAAATGTTTTATTAATAAAAACGCTGCAATCATTTTATTAATAACCCGGATATTAAAATCAAAATTTCCATGAGATATTTAATATTAAGCACGATTATTTTGTTTGGTGCAACAAATATATTTGCGCAAAACAAAGCACTTGATAGTATTAATAAGCTTATCACCAAAGCAACTTCCGACACGCAAAGCATAAATTTAAAAGCTTCAAAATTTAATATACTCAGCAATGGCAATCTCGATTCAGCAATTATTTTTGGTAAGAATTTAATTGAGGAAGCTAAAAAAATTAATTATAAACCCGGCGAAGCAAAAGCAAGAATAAAACTCGCCGGCGATTATTGCTTTACCGGGAAGTTTGCCGATGCAAAAACAAATCTTGATATCTCAAAAGACATTTTTTCTCACATTAATGATTCTACAACGCTTGCAAAAATGTATAACACTTATGGCATGACCTATTCCATGCAAAATAAGTTTGACAGTGCGCACCCGTTTTTTAATACATCAATAGAAATTGCAAAACTTATTAATGATAGAGCAGCATTGAGTACGGCGCTGCAAAATAACGCCATTGCATTTCAGCAGGAGTCGGATTATGCGCAGGCTTTATCTTGTTATCAGCAAGCATTAAATGCTGCAGAGCAAATAAAAGATGAAGAAGGCGAGGCATATATTTATTTAAATATTGCCATCACTTACTCGAGCCTTGATGAAAAAAAGCGCGCTGAATATGCTTATTTGAAAGCTATTGATATCGCAAAAAAAAGGGATCTTAAAAATGTAATTACATACAGCTATTCCAATTTGGCTTCTTTGTATAACGATTTGAAAGATTATAAAAAAGAGTATGATGCAGCGATGAAAGCAGTTGTGTTAGCTAAAGAAACCGGCGATATGGGCATAGAGGCAAGCAGTTTATCAAGAGCTGCGATGAGCCTCGCCAACCAGAATAATTTTAGCGAAGCAGAAAAATTAAACCTGCAATCTATTGCCATTGCAGATTCTTCCAAACAGCCTTATAATATTTATCAAACCTATTCCGGCATGGCGGAAATTGTTTACATACAAAAAGATTATAAGCGCACGATTCCTTATTTTGAAAAAGCGTTTCAGGCAATATCGAAATCAGATATTTACGATGCTGAAGTTGGAAAATCTTATGCAGACCTTTCCGAGAGTTATGAGAAGATAGGAAACTTTGAAAAAGCTTTGACGGCTTATAAAATTTCTAAAAAAATTTCTGATTCAATAAGCGGAAAAGAAAACATAAAAAAATCTACAGAGCTAACATTGAATTATGAATTTGCAAAAAAACAACAGATAGAAAAAGATGAACAACAGAAAAAAAATGACTTGGCAAAAGCAAGGCAAACAGGATTAATTATTGGTTTGATTCTTACGATTATTTTAGGTGCAGTTGCTTTTAATGGGTTTAGAAACAAACGTAAATCAAACATATTATTACAACAGGAAAAAGAAAAAGTAGAAGTCACTTTATCGGAATTAAAAAACACGCAGGCGCAATTGGTGCAGGCGGAAAAAATGGCAAGTCTTGGTGAATTGACTGCGGGCATTGCACATGAAATTCAAAACCCATTAAACTTTGTAAATAATTTTAGTGAAGTAAATAAAGAAATGATTGAAGAAATTATTCAAGAAAGAAACAAAGCCCAAGGCACAAGAAATGAAGATTTGGAAAATGAATTATTACTTGATATTAAAGAGAATTCCGAAAAGATAAATCATCATGGCAAGCGTGCAGATGCTATAGTTAAAGGCATGTTGCAACATTCGCGATCAAGTTCCAGCATTAAGGAATTGACGGACATTAATGAGCTCGCTGATGAATATTTGCGGCTTGCATATCATGGTTTGCGTGCGAAAGAAAATTCATTCAACGCAACTATTAAAACTGATTTTGATAAAAGCATTAATGCGATCAATATTATTCCACAGGATATTTCAAGAGTGTTGCTCAATCTTTTCAGCAATGCATTTTACGCGGTAAATGAAAAGCTGAAAGCAGAAAACAAAAAAGGTGAAGCGGATTATTCGCCGACTGTTTCTGTTCAAACAAAAAAGATAAATAATATTGTTGAAATAAAAGTGACCGATAACGGAAATGGAATTCCATCAACAATTATTAATAAAATTTTTCAACCTTTCTTCACCACAAAACCTACAGGACAAGGGACTGGCCTGGGTTTGAGCTTAAGCTACGATATTATTAAAGCGCATGGCGGTGAAATAAAAGCAGAAACAAAACAAGGCGAAGGAACAACATTTATTATTCAAATTCCGGTGATGTGAGTTATTATTTTTTGATTAGTATATTAATAAACAATGAAAAAATTCTATAATCTTAAAAGCCAATCAATCCAAATAAATAAAAAGCAGTTAAGTGTTTTTATTTAATTTGCTTATTTTATATTTGTTATCTTTCGGCCTATAATATGGGTTTTTTATAACTCATTTTTTAAATTCTACGTTGTCTATTCATACCAAATAAAAAATGATTGATCCAAAAGTTACACTTAGTAATTGTGAGACCGAAGCAATACATATTCCCGGCAAAATACAAGGCCAGGGGTTTTTGATAGCTGTTAATAATAAAACGTTCGAGGTAAATTTTATCAGCGAAAATTTTTCTGAATTAACCGGCCAAAGCGCTACAAGTTTGCTCGGCAAAAACCTCACACTGGTTGAAGAAAAATTACAGTTAACAGGCGCCTTCACTAATTTTAAATTTGCGCAAATTATCCAGGCATTTAATAATGGTGAATCTGCAAATTTTTTAAACCCGTTTTATATTGAGATAAATAATACGGCCTATAATTTAATTATTTCCATTTCAGGTAAAGAACTGGTGCTTGAACTTGAACCATCAGACAGCAATGTTGAATTTACCATTCAGCAAACAATTGGCCGTTCTATTTCCGGCATTCTTTCCGGAAAAAATTTACAATCGTTGTTTGAAAATGCAGCCGCCGAAATTAAAAATCTTATCAATTACGATCGCGTAATGATTTACCGTTTTAATGATGATGGCCACGGCGAAGTAATTGCAGAAGCAAAAAACGAAACGCTGCAACCCTTTATGGGCCTGCATTACCCGGCAACTGATATTCCCAAACAAGCAAGGGATTTGTATAAAATAAATTTAACGCGCATCATTGCCGATGTACATGTTGCAAGCGTTCCCATCATTACAAAAAAAATAAATACAGTAGATCTTGATTTAACCAATGCAAGCCTTCGCGCAGTTTCTCCGATACATATTCAGTATTTAAAAAACATGGGCGTTGCATCAAGTTTCAGTATCTCATTAATATCAAAAGGAGAATTGTGGGGTTTGGTTGCTTGCCATAATTACACACCAAAATTTATTAATTATAAAATAAGAGAAGCATCGAAATTGATCGGGCAAATACTTTCATCTGCATTGGAATACAGGCTTGGTGAAGAAGATGCGGAACAATTTAATTTGCTCAACTTATCAGTTAATAAGCTGGTTAAATATATTGAGCGCGAAAATTATATTGTAAACGCATTAACTGCTAACAATACAACCATTAATAATGTAACAAAAGCAAGCGGAACAATTATAGTTTTTGATAACATCATTACAAGTGTGGGCACAACGCCGGGCAAAGCAGATGTTGCAGAAATTATTAAATGGCTTAAAATAAATATGGATGAACCGGTTTATTATACCAACCGTTTTCCTGAAGTTTATTTGCCTGCAAAAAAATACAGTGCTATTGCAAGTGGCATTTTAGTTTGTATGATTTCGAAACAATCCGAATTTATTATCTGGTTTAAACCAGAACAAGTTGCAGAATTAAACTGGGCAGGCAACCCGGAAAAGCCAAGTGAAAAAAATGAATTCGGCATGTTAATCATTTCGCCAAGAGAATCTTTTGCAAGCTGGAAACAAATTGTAAAAGAGACTTCTGAAAAATGGAGCCGTTCTGAAATTGCCGCAGCAGTTACCATCAGAGAACATATTATCTATGCAAAAAACAGGAAGGAAAATGAAATACGTTTGTTGAATGAGCGCCTCAAAATTATTTATGAGCAGCAGGATACTTTTAACTTTACCATTTCACATGATTTAAAAACGCCTTTATCATCTATAAAAGCTTATTCAGAATTGTTGTTGAAAAACAACAACAGCCTTGATGCTAATGCAAAAAATATCCTGGAAAGAATCCAGGTTTCTACAGATAAAATGGCGTTATTAATAAAAGAAATTTTTAATTATTCAAAAATCGGAAGAGCCGGAATTGAACTGCAGCAAATAAATATGCAGCCGCTGATTAATGAAATTAAAAAAGAAATTACAGAAGGTTTGCAAAAAGAAAACCTTCAATTTATTATTGGTGAAACGCCCGATATCAGTGGTGATCATGTGATGATTCGCCAGGTATTTATGAACCTTATTAATAACGCAGTAAAATATTCTTCGCGCTCTAATCCATCAATAGTAAAAGTAGAAGGAAAAATAAATGAAGACAAAGTAATTTACAGCATAATAGATAATGGAATTGGTATTGAACCAAAAGATCAGGCGCAGGTTTTTGAATTGTTCAGGCGCATGGACAATGCAATGGATTTTGAAGGTACGGGCATTGGCCTTGCGATTGTTAAGCGTATTATAGAAAAACACAACGCAACAATATCATTGGAAAGTGTGGTTGGTGAAGGAACAACATTTAGTATGTCATTCAAAAATTATCAATGAAAAAAATATTGGTGATAGACGATGATGAGGATATTACTTTTATAGTTGAAATGGCGCTTGCAGAAAAATATATTATTAAAGTACGCAACGATACAAAAAATTTAATTGGAGTTATAGAAGATTTTTTGCCAAATATTATTTTGCTTGATAACTATATCGGCAACAAACTCGCCCAGGAAATTGTTACAGAAATACGCCAGCATGAAGCCATTAAAGACGTTCCATTAATACTTTTTTCTGCGCATGATGATATAGCAAAACTTGCTGAAAATATTAATGCCAGCGGATTTCTACCAAAGCCTTTTGAACTCGAATCTTTATATTCAACCATTGAAAACATATTGGTTGAAATCAATTCAAAGTCTGGCCACACTTCATTACATAATGAAAATTAAATACACAAATGCTTCGCGATTTACTGAAACAAGCTACCACAAACGATCATACAGAATTGGAAAAGGCAATGTTTGTAAATGAAATAATGGATAATACATTGTCAATCGATAAATATAAAAAAATTATTACCGCAAATTATATTGTACACAAAGCCTTTGAAGAATTTCTTACAAAGAATTTAAGTAAACCAGTTGCAGATAAACTCGATTTGCAAAACCGTTTAAAATTACCTGCATTAAAAAAAGATGTAAAAGATTTAAAACTAGAAGAACCATCGCAACCAAAAAATGCAAATATTATTTTCGAAAAAAATGATGCGGAAATTCTCGGCGCGATGTATGTTTTGGAAGGCGCCACACTTGGCGGAAAAGTGATATTATCGAAGCTCAAAAAAAATTTAAATTTTCCTGAACCGAAACCTGCGTTTCATTATTATAATTTATACGGGGAAAATTTGATTAGTAATTGGCAAAAATTCTGTGCAGTTATTAATGAACAACCTGAAGAAAATAATGCTGCCGTTATTAATGGCGCAAAAAAAATGTTTGCTTATATTTTTTCAACCATGCAAAATATTAATGGTTGAATTATTAATAATGCCGAAATAAAAATTGCTGAAAATTTTTCAAGAAAACAAACAAGAAATATCAATTTTTTCGAGGTAATCCCACAACTCGATAGTGTTTGTAAAGCTGCGGATGTTTGCAATTTCTGCAGTGCGTTTATCAAAAAAAACTTCAATGTAAATATTCTCAAATTGCATCAACCTTACATGATGAAATTTTTTTTCTTTGGTCTCCAAATCCACAGCTTCAAATGTTATAATGCGTAATTTTTCGGCATATGGCAAGTGGTTAAAAGCTGTCTGGGTCATATCGTTAGTGTTATAAGAAATAACATCAAATTATTTGCCAGCTTGAACAAAGAAAAATTATTTAATAATGAATATTTTGAAAAATAGGTTTGAGAAAAGTTGTGGATTTTTTACACAGCATTGTCTATTAAATGCAATATTGTTTTCAGCAGATTTAATTTCCAATTAATTATTCGCTGACAAAAGTGAGTTATTTAATGTTCTAATTTACTCTATAAAATAAAAAAGAAAATGACAAACTAAATATCATTTCCTTCTTGTTTATATAACGATTGTAAATTTATTAAGGCTGTCCAGCTCCACCAGATGAACCATACACTTGTCCTGTTGCATAACTCGCATCGGCTGCTGCGAGCTGCACATAAATGGATGCAAGTTCCGCTGGTTGTCCTGGTCTTCCAAGTGGAGTTTGCCCCCCAAATTTTATTACTTTTTCCTGGGTTGCCCCCCCGCTCACTTGTAATGCAGTCCAAATCGGGCCGGGGGCAACACCGTTTACACGGATGCCTTTTGGGCCAAGTTGTTTCGCAAGCGATTTCACGTAATTCATAGTCGCAGCCTTGGTTTGCGCGTAGTCATATAAATCCGGTGAAGGATCATAAGCTTGCTCAGATGTTGTTCCAATTATCGCTGACCCCGGTTGCAAATGGGGCAGCGCAGCTTTTATAATCCAGAAGGGGGCATAAATATTTGTCTTCATCGTCCAGTCAAATTGTTCGGTTGTTATGTCGAGAATTGATGCATGCGTTTGTTGCCTTCCTGCATTGCTTACAACAATATCCAACCCGCCAAGTCCATCAACTGCCTTTTGAACCAATTGCTGGCAAAACGCTTCCTGCCGTATATCTCCGGGAATGGCGATGGCTTTGCGGCCTTCTTTTTTTATTAAATCGATTACTTCGCGGGCATCAGCTTCTTCTTCCGGCAAATAATTTATAGCAACATCTGCCCCCTCGCGTCCATATGCAATAGCTGCTGCACGGCCCATTCCTGAATCGCCGCCGGTTATTAATGCTTTTCTCCCAGCCAAACGGCCAGAGCCTTTATAACTTTGCTCACCATGGTCAGGGCGCGGATCCATTTTACTTGCAAGTCCCGGCCATGGCTGCGTTTGACTATTGAACGGAGGCTTTGGATATTTTGATGTCGGGTCGTCTAACTTTTTTATTCCGTCATTATTATTGTTAGTTGTGTTGCCAGCCATTGCCACAGCGGGAGTTATCAATGCGCTGCCACTTATTAATCCAAGTGTTGAAATCATTTTTCTACGCGAAATTTCATTTGTTGCGATATCGTTTTCCATAATATATTTTTTAAATTTTTGAATCGGGTTGATAAAATGATCAACGTTTATTTAAACCAGATTAAAAATCATTTTCAAAAAATGTTCCCTGCTATTATTAATGTATTAAATGAAATTTTGTAGAGGATATTCCCTTTTGAGTATATGAATACTCATTAATAAATAAATGTTAGAAGGGAAAATTATTAATAAAAAATGGAGGAAGTTTTGAAAATATAAAGTGTGCAATGAAGATTTAATAAGAAAACGAAAGCGAATTATTTATTTATATAAAACCTGTTCATCTGTATAATACGTTTTTAGCATGCCTCTTTTTTCGGTTTTTATAATCGCGCCATCAGGACTGCGTTCTTTTTTTGGAGAATGAATTTTTAAAAATTCTTTTATTTCTCCTTGTATTAATCCCGGATGTGTTTTATTAATGCGCACAATTTCTTCTTTCAAAATTTTTTTTATATTCTTTACGAGCTCTTTAATTTTTTCATCTGGTATTGCGTTAGCTATGGAAAAAGGCGAAATTTTTGTCTCCCATAAAATCTCGTCTGAATAAGAATTACCAATGCCGCGAATCAAATTTTGGTTCAACAAAATATTTTTTACCTGCGCTTTTTTTTGAAATAATTTTTTCAGGTATTCGAAATTTAATTTTTCGTCAAGCGCATCCACGCCATCTTTATCAACTGGGTTCAATCGGATATTTGCATTGCCCATTCTGTCTGTTAATGCAAGCCCGCTCCCATCTTTAAAATGTATTTCAACAATGGTTGAATGATGTTCGTTCTTATTATCGAATAAAAAAATATCACCGGTAAGCATCAGGTGAAGCCCTAACAACACATCGTCAGAAAATAAAAAACGCATTTCTTTTCCTGAACGGTAAACGTCTTTTACTTTTTTATCTTTAAGTGCTTTATTAAGCGCAGACGCAGTGTCAGCAAGCCTTTTGCCATTAATAACTTTTACGGCAGTTACTTCTTTACCTGCCAGCATTTTTTTAAGATTGCTGCTAAATACTTCTATATCCGGTATTTCAGGCATAAAATATTTTTAAATAACGGTGATGTATAAATGCAATTTATTAATACACGTTTTCAAAATTTATTCTATAATCAAATCTTTAAAATCATCTTTCGAATATGTGCATTCAGGAACGGTAAAAAGTTTTCCTGTTTTATCTGCCAATTGTTTTTCTGCAACAATTTTTGAAGTGTAATTAAAAATAAAACGGATTAATGAAAGAAACGATTCCGCATTTTCTGCTTCGGGTTTTGTTTTTACAGAAAAAATTCCTTCGGTAAATATCGCAGCGTTAGATTCATCTGATTTACTTCTGAAAATAATTTTTACAGTGCCAACAATTTCTTTGTACTCAGGTAAACTTACCGTTGTCAACTTATGAAATACCGATGTTGGTGAAAATGGCTGATCCGCTTCTGTATTTAATTCATCAATTTTATCAACGTTAATATTGCTGATGTTGATTTCTGTATTTTCAAAAATTTCAGAAAATGGTTGCGGCATTTTAATAAATTTAATTTACTATTTTTTCAAAATCCAAACCGAAACTGAGCCTGGTGAAACATGAAATTCTCCCCAGCCTTCTTCATTAATCACCACTTCGCCAGGATATTTTTCCAGTAAATCTATAAAAATTTTTCCGCGTTGTTTTTCGCCAACGTTCATATTTTTAAATCCTTCATCACCATTTGATAATAATACAGCGCAACAATTTTCCTGGTTTTCATCATCGCCCAATCGCGTCCAGCCAATACAACTTGGATGATCTATATAATCATTTTGCGTGCCATAAGCATATAAGTTTCTTGCCATTAATAATTTTTCAATGCCATCAACTTTGTCTAAAAAAATTTCCTGTTCATTGCCTTCTTTATCTTTATCCTTATAATGTGCGCCAAATAAATCTGCATAAAAAACACAAGGGTAACCAGCTTCTCTTAATAAAATTAATGCATAAGCCAATGGCTTGAACCACGCTTCCACAGGCGCTTCCAGCGATTGCAAAGGTTGCGTGTCGTGATTATCAACAACTGTTACAGCAAGCTCCGGGCGTGTTGCAACAAGGCTGTTATCAAAAATGGTATGTAAATTAAATTCCTTTCCTTGCGTTGATGCAAGATGTAAATTATTATGCAATGCTGCATCAAACAAACTCATGCGGCTGTTGGTCGCTTCGATGTATGTAAGAATTAATGGAAGTTCGCCGGGCGCCCAATATTCGCCAACAACAAATAGATCTGGTTTTATACTACGCATAAAATCTATCCATTCATTATAAAATTTTGGCGACATATGTTTAACTGCATCAAGGCGCACACCATTAAAACCAACTTGTTCTAAATACCATTTTCCCCAATACTTTAATTCATCACGCACAGCAGGGTTGCGGAATTCAATATCATTAAACATCAAATAATCGTAGTTGCCTTTTTCATCACTAATCACTTCTTCCCAATCATTTCCCCATTCATTAATGATGCTAAAAATTGCTGATTCTTTTAAATCAACTGCATAATCGATTCCTGAAAAACAAGTGTGATCCCAAATAAATTCAGAGTATTTTTTATTGCGGCCGGGAAAAGTAAATTTTGTGAAACTGTCAATGTCAAACGGTTCGCTGATAAATTTAGTTCTGTCTTCAGGATCAACGCGCATTACTTTTACCCTTTCAATTTCATCACCGCCGGCTTTGTGGTTTAAAACGATATCAGCATAAACCTGCACGCCATTTTTTTGCAAAGTTTGAATAGCATTAATGTATTCTTCTTTGGTTCCGTATTTTGTTCTCACCGATCCTTTTTGATCAAATTCTCCAAGGTCAAAAATATCATACACATCATAGCCATTTGTATTTGCACCATCTTTTCCCTTTGTTGCCGGCGGAAGCCATGCCGCATTAATACCAAGTTTCGATAAATATTCTGCGTTGTCTGCAGTGTGTTTCCAAAAGCTGCCGTCGTTCGGCGTGTACCAATGAAAAAATTGGATCATAGTGCCATTCATAAATAGTCAGTTTAAGGGGTTATGTTTTTACAGATGCACATTAATATAAAACCATGCCATTATTATTTTATATAAAAATACATACACAATGAAGCGTTGTTTTTATTTCATTAATAAATCCATTTTAATATTTCTAGTAGATTTTAGATAAATAACTTTATAAAATAATTGCTTTGCCTGATTTCTTAATAAACAATTTTGTTGCTATAACTGTTTATTAAAATAAATATCTACAGAGAGATTTTGTTTATGAAAATTTATCTTTTCTTAATTCTTTCTTTATCATTTTGTGCAGGTTTTGCGCAGAAAAATTATGGCTTTAATGAAATTGATAACCGTGTTCAATCGATAGAACCTGCTACTGCGGCTGATTTGGCGCTTATATTAACTGCGCCTTACAATAACGAAACAAAAAAAGTGCGTGCAATTTTTAGCTGGATTGCTCAACACATTGAATACAAAACAAAATATACCATTACTAAAAATTTTGTATTGCCCGAAAATATTTCATTAATAAAATCATTTGATTTTGCGGCAAATTATTCTGCCAATGAATATGTTGCTGAATCTGTATTAAAAAATAAATCTGGCGTTTGTGAAGGTTATGCAAGGTTGTTTAAAACACTGTGCGATTACGCGGGCATTAAATCCGCCCTTGTAACCGGCTATGCGCGCAGCAATTTAAATATAATTGGTACACAGTTTTTTTCTAACCATTATTGGAATGCAGTGTATGCAGACAGCGCCTGGCACCTTGTTGATGTAACCTGGGCGAGCGGCTATTTTACATTTCACGGAAATGAGTTTATTAAATATTTTGATGATCAATATTTTTTTACGCCGCCTGATTTATTTATCCGCGATCATTTTCCGGATGATTTGGAATGGACATTATTAGCTGTACCAACTGCGCCGGAAGAATTTATTAATTCTCCCTTTAAACAACGATCTTTTACCAAATACAATATCGAATCTGTTTATCCGAAAACCGGTTTTATTAATGTAAATATTGGCGACAGTATTAATCTTGAATTACAAACATCAGACATTGAAGCGGATAAGAAAAAAGCAATTGATACAGCTTCGCTTGATTCAAGTATGTTATTAAAATATTCTTCCGTTGCTTTTTTGCAACCTGTTATTTCCGGAAATAAAATCACTTATGTTTTTACAGTAAATTCTACTGATATAGAATGGCTTCACCTGATGTATAATAAAGATGTTATCCTGCGATACAAATTGAAAATTAAAAAATAATTGATGATGTTCAATTCATCATATTAACTCCTTGCATTCTCACTATATAATTCACTCACCAAATCTGATTGCCAATATTGTTTTGAATGCAAATCCATAATTGTTAAGCGGCCTTTGTGCCCCGCGCCGGTGTCAAGATTTGTAATATTTTGTGCACGCATAGGTTTGTCTGTAAACCAATGCTGCGTTGGTGTGTGGCCGATATAGATTTCATTAAAAACATTTACGTTATAAAAATTTTCAGCATCATTTACTGCAGATCGCCACAAATCCCTATCCCAATAAAATGCTGTTGTACTTTGTGAATCGAAAGGCAAATTCCTATTGAAACCTGCATGCACAAAGCAATTATTGTTTTCATCTTTATAATACAATTGCTGTGCATTAAAAAAATTTCTGTGCGTTAATGGCACATCGTTATTATTCAACGCAGTTTTATAACCTGTGGCAGTTTTTATAATTAAATTTTCCCTGCCAGATAATTTTAGATAAGATTTTGCAGTGGCAGATCCGCCATGCAGCCAGTTTGCAGGATGAAAACCGGTATTAATAAATTCAATAAACCAATCATCATGATTGCCTTTGAGCGCGACTAAATTTTTTATTTTGAGTAACGTTTCAACACATTCATAAACTTCAGGAAAACTGTCTGTAATATCACCAAGTTGTATTAGCTTATCATTTTCATAATCAAATTCACATCTTTCCAAACACTGAACCAGCGCGCGGTAAGCTCCATGAATATCGCCCATCACAAATACTTTCATCTTTTATTATAGAATGATTTTTTTATTTTTTTTCGCTATTAATAAAATTGCAACTGTTTTATTTTACCAATTCTTTTTCATTAATAAATATATTTTCTGCAATGATTTTTGAAGCTGCTTCGCAAAAATCCAAGCCTGAATAATCAGGATTAAAACCACCAATGTAAGGCACAGCCATTATATAAAGCCGCGGATTTTCATTTCCGTTTTTATCTACCGCGCTGAAGTTATCATTAATCGCAATGCCCGGAACTTTTAAATAAAAAACATTATTGTCTTTTTCGTAATTATCATTTTTATTTATTTTATTAATATCCCTGAAACGCAGCCTGGCAGGGGTTACAGAGCCTTTTGTCACAAGGCTTTTAAAAGGAAAATCTTCAATTGATAAATGTTTTTGCCCGATGCAATCAATAAAAGTTTGATACTTTTTTTCTTGCTTGTTGCCATCGACATCTTTATAATGAATAATAATTTCACCATTATTATTAACTACAATTTCATTGTCGTATCCAACATCAATAAGTTCTAATTTTCCTGCATCATGCAATGCAATTAATTCTTCACAAGAGCTTTGCGGAACATAAGCAATAACGACGGATATTAATGGCATAAGCACACGTTGCAAGCGTTGCATATCTTCTGCCGAAAAATGTTTTGCAGGATAATTCATTGCAAAACTTAATACGCCAAGCATCTCTTTCCAGTAGATTGATTTTTTTCTATCAATAGATTTTTGCGCTTCTGCATATTCACCTTTAAATAAAAGAAACGGATCAATACTTTCGCGGAACGTCATTATAAAATCAACAAACTCTTCAATGGTTTTATCTTTTATCTGCTGATAGAAAGCAAGATCTTTTTCCTTAAATGGTTCTTTAAAATCTTTTTCAAAAATAAAATCAAGTGAAAGAAAACCATCATTATTTTTTCTATGATTATTAATGTCTTCCTTGGTTAATAAAGATTTATTTGAAAGATGCGAATCATCAAGATGAAAGCGGATTGCAGGCAACAAGCCATGCCGAGAGTGCATAAAAATTTTAAAATCTGGTGAACCATTATTAGTATGATAAGAAAATTTATGCGGCTGCTCTTGCACAAAAGTTCCATTTGCCCGTGCCAAAGTGCGCACAGCATCAATAGCTGTAAGCGAACTCCCGCGGATTGCAATGGAATGATTAAAACGTTTTTTTAATTTTGCCGGCGGATATGGCGAATCATAATAACCATCAACATTGCCTTCATAAGTAACGGGCCAATTGTGGCCGCTGCAAATAATTACTGTATTAAAAGTTAACCAGCCAGCATTTGCTACTTTTATTTTTATTTTATTTATTAATGGTTCGTCAGCAATATCATTTACCCTGCAATTAAAATGAATTTGCGTTGAAATGCCCGCCTGCGCTGCGTTTGCCTGCAGCATATTAAATTGCGCTTCCAAATATTCACCAAACAACAACCTTGGCAGCACCATAAATTCATGAACAGTTTCGGGATTAAGATTATATTTTTTCAATGCGTCAGGATGCAAAGTTTTTATCCAATCAACAATAGGAATAACAAGCTTCGGAATTTCATTTCCTGAAACATTTGTAATGTGTTCAGTGCTGGCGCCGTCATTACTGTAAGGCATGCCCGCGCCAGAATAATTTTTTGCTTCAAAAATATCAATGGTAAAATCCGTCCTTCCGCTTTCAATAAGTTTTTTATACATAAAAAGGCCGCTTGGGCCTGCGCCGATAATTGCAATGTGTTTTTCCATATTTAGTTCCAATCTTCTAAGGATTAATCAATCCTGATTTATAATATCAATTGTTATACCCGTTAATAAAAAAATAATATAACCATGGCTTTTTTTTCATTATTAATCCAGTGGCATGCAATTTTTAAATGAGCCGATGGTTGATGGTTTATAAAAAAACAGTTTTTATATCTTCTTTGTAAGAATTATCAATCATCAAACATGAAGTATTAACCTTAAACTTATAAGTTTCTTATGATTGTAACTTACACCGACGAAGGCTGGAAAGTAATCACACAGCGCGCTCACGGAATTTTGGCAGCGCAATTGGCCATGCAATGGAAAATAAAAGATCGCCCAAAAAGATGGGTTGAAACTGTGCTTGCCATTGCTGAACATGATGATGCAGAAACAGAACTTGATGGTGAAAATTTACTTACATCAACCGGCGGCCCGCTAAATTTTTCAATGAAAAAATTTGATTACAATCATTGTAATAAATTATCGTGTCTTACAGTTACAAAATCTTCCTATATCGCTTTGCTCACCTCTATGCACATGGATTTTTTATATGGCAAAGAAGCGAATACAAACAAAGAAGCTGCAAAATTTTTAAGCAGCCAAAACAAGCTGCAAACTTCATTAAGAAAAAGAACAGGTATTAATAAATCGCAGGCAAACAAAATTTATTCATTGGTAGAATGGTGCGACGCATTTTCATTAATCATTTGCCAGGACGATTTTCCACCGGAAAACAGATTGGTTGACATCAGTTGCGGGCCAGATAAAACTGTGCATCAAGTTCATAAAAAAAATGAAGAAACCATTGTTGTGGAACCATGGCCTTTTGAAGAAAATGAATTTGAAATTTATTATGAATACAGAGTTATAAAATTGATACAATTTAAAAGCTCAGCAGATTTTCGCAAGGCATTTATTAATAGCATTCCAACAGAAAAAAAATGGAAGGTTTGTAAAAAATAAAAGTTTATTAATAAATATCTACTCAAAAAAAATTCCCGAAGCTGAATTATTTTATTAATAATATTCAACTGCGGGAATTTATTTTTCTATTAATAATTACACATAACTGTGATAATTATCTTCTCATAAAATATCTTATCAAACATTTTTAATTATCGCTCGTCTCTAATAATTTATACAACTCATCCAGTTTTGGTGAAAGAATAATTTCCGTTCTCCTGTTTAATGCGCGCCCATCTGCAGTACTGTTTGATTGTACCGGATCATATTGGCTATGGCCTGATGCAATCACTCTTACAGGGTCAACTTTATAATCATCCGTAAGTATGCGAACGATGGAACCCGCGCGGGCAGTGCTTAAATCCCAGTTGTCTTTATATTTTCCACGTATCGGAATGGAATCTGTATGGCCTTCAATATTCACTGTGATATCAGGATTAATATTGAGTACTTCAGCAAGTTTGCCCAATGCTTCTTTACCTTTTGGGTTCACAACTGCACTTCCTGAAGGGAACAATAAATTTTCCTGCAAGCTTACATACACTTTACCATTTTTTATAGAAACCGTTAATTCATTTGAATTAAAACCTGTTAATGCATCAGCCATTTTTTTTCGTATTTCACTCGTTGCTTTTTTTTGCTGATCCATTAATGCCTGCAATTGTTCCAATCGTTTTTGTTGTGCAGCCAATTGTTGCTGGCTCATACTTAGCTGCGATTGTTTATTTGCAGCATCTGTTGACAGCTGGCCAGTTTTATTATTTAAATCAGCCACTTTATTATTAAGCCCATCAATTTGTTGTTTCATTTGTGCAACTGAATTTTGCAGCTCATCAACTTTGCCTGCAAGCCGCGCGCTGTCTGCTCTTACAACTTGTAGCTGTGCTTGTGAATCCTTAAATTTTCTTGTTGGAACGCAACTTGTAAATAATAATCCTGCTGTTATTATTATTAATGTGCTGATAAATATTTTTTTCATTTAAAAAAAATTAGGTGAAAGAATTTAAAAACTATTTCTATACAAACAATTTTTATCCTATTTATAAATTGTAAAGATCATGCCGGGAAAAAAATAAATTGCAGTGGTAAAATTGAAATTATTAAAATAATTATTTTAAAGCTTTAATAAAAATAAAAACAAGTGAGGTTGATGAATGAATTTGAAGAAGGAGAAATTTTATTGAAGTAGTTATAATCACCTCGATTAATGAGAGTGTGCAAATGATAATCAAAATATTAGTTCTTAAAAAAAGAAAGGCCCGGATAGAAATCCAGCCCGTTTTGTGAATCCAATATCCTTGAAAAATCCAATCAAATAGTTTCAAATTATAAGCCAAGAGAAGATTATGTTTAAAACGCAAAATTTATATAATCAAAACAATAATATTGAGAAATAATAACACTATGGTGTGTAAAAAAATCAACACTTTTTCAAAATGAATAAAAAACAAAGCGCAGGAATATTAATGTACCGGTTAATAAATGATGCAATAGAATTTTTTCTCGTACATCCCGGCGGCCCGTTTTGGAAAAATAAAGATAAAGGCAGCTGGACGATACCAAAAGGTGAATTTGCAGATGATGAACAGCCATTAAGCGCCGCCCGCAGAGAGTTTGAAGAAGAAACAGGATTTGCGCCAGAAGGAAAATTCATTCCTTTAACTGCTGTAAAACAAAAGTCAGGAAAGCTCGTTCATGCGTGGGCATGCGAAGGAAATTTAGATGCATCGAAAATAATAAGCAATACAGTTACGATTGAATGGCCACCAAAAACAAATAAAAAACTAACATTTCCTGAAGTTGACCGCGGCGAATGGTTCGCTATAAAAGATGCACTTGAAAAAATAAATGATGCACAAAAAAATTTTTTACGTGAACTTATTATTATTCTAGAAAAAAAATAAATAATCAGATTAAAAAGAAAATAAAAATTATTTATTATTCATCATCTCGCTTTTAATATCTTCTTCAATTTCAATTTTCAATTCACTCATTTGCCTTGCATCATCTATCGAATGCGATTGTTGCAGGTTTTTTTCATCTTTACTTATCTGGCTTAGTTTCGAATAATATTTTTGAATAACTTTTAATTCCTCTTCCGACATATTTTCTACATTAACAAGCCTGTTGCTTGCAAACTCATGCGCGGCAACCAGTTCATTTAATTTCAATTGTATGGCAAGCGAATCTTTGTTCTGCGCCTTTTGTATTAAAAAAACCATCAAGAAAGTTATAATAGTTGTGCCCGTATTAATAACCATTTGCCAGCCTTCAGAATAATGAAAAATCGGGCCTGTTGCGCCCCAGATTATTACTAATAAAAATGCAATAATAAACGCTATTGTGCTGCCTGTTGCCTTAGTAACTGTTATTGCAAAACGTTCAAAAAAACCTCCGCCTTTTTTGTCTCCATTATTATTTTTCATAAAAAATATTTTATGCTGAAAAATTTTTTCACACAGATGCCACTGCGGGAAATTGATTGTTTTCTATAACCAATTCAATTGCTTTTTTCTTTTTTTTAAACGCGCCAGCTTTAAAATCTTTTAAATAAAGCAAGTAATCTTTTTTAACCTGGTGAGCATATTCAATCGCATAATTCAACACTTGTTCCTGCCAGCTTTCATCACTTCCAAAAACAATTAAATCATCCGCAATTGCAGAACCTTGCCTGCCGCTGCTGCGCAATTGCGATGATGCAGTTAGCATCGCCATATCATCAATTACGCGGTACATATTGCGGTATTCTTTTTTTATTAATTTAAAATTGATACTGTCTTTTGCAGGTTGCATTTCCTGTATAACAAATGATTCATTACGAAAAGAAGTTGTGCTTAATAATGCCGGCGGCCTGTTTTGCATTCTTCGCTGCACGGCTACAACCCTTTCTGCTTCTGAGTTCCAGCTCGGTTGAGTAATATCTGAATATTGATTTAATGAAGAAGGAACAGCCTGCTTCATATCAATCAGCAAATATTTTTCACCTTCTTCGTTTAGCGATTTTAAAAGAAATGCATAACGTTTTACGCCAACACTTCCTGTGCCTGCCAAACGAAAAACTGCATCGGTAACTTTATAATTATATGGGCTGTCACCATCATTTTTTAACCAGTGTGTGATGTGTTCAAAAAGATCTTTTTTCAATTTTTTATCCAGCTCAAAATGCCTTGGATCATCAAGCAACATTTCAAGTTTATTTTTATTAATAACAGTTCTTTTTGCAAGAATATCTTTCTGTTTTCTTTTACTTACATCAGTTAAAAAATCACGCACAATTCCTTTTGCAGTTCTTGGTTCAATGTAATCAGGTTTGCCTCCAACCAATTTGGCCGCATAAGATTTAATGAAAAGCCTTGCCATATTAAGCGCTCTTTTTTGGTCAATCTGCAAAGATTCAAACGCAATAAAAATGCTTGTTGTAAGCCGTACAATTTCCCAAATTGCAGGCGCAAGAATGGCTTCATCAAAATCATTCAAATCAAAATAAACTAACCGGTTATCACTTTTAAAACTGCCGAAATTTTCTAAATGCAAATCACCGCAAATCCATGAAACTGGCGATGGTGGCATCTTTCCGGCATTTTTTAAATCTTCATAAAAAATATGATTGGTGCCACGAAAAAAACGGAACAGGTTTTCCGCCATTGCTTCGCATTTCAATTCAACCATATCCGCAATGCGATTAGCATTAAAATCAGAAATCCTTTCCGAGATATTCTCCATTATAAATCAGCTTTTATTTGATCCGCGCGAAACAAGAAATATAATCAACGCAATAATTGCAACAACTATTAATACACCAACCCAAACTCCAGCTTTAAAAATGCCTGCAATTGCAGCGCAACTGCTGAAAGAAAAAGTGAGGCATAGCAAAAAAAGAATTGACAGAAAATTTTTCATTATAATTTTTTTAAGGGTTAAATAAAAGGTTATCCAAATTTAAATCCGGATTGAAAAAAATATATAATCGAATGAAAAAAAAAGATTTAAAGTTATTGTGCCTATAAAATAATTGAGCGCCAGAACTAAAATATTGTTGCGCTTTTATTTATGGGGAATTTTATTTACAACAATTCACATTGTTAGAGAGAAAATTCCTCATCTTTTATAATAAAAAAATTGAAAAGATATTAGTGCAGAAAATTATTATTGAAATGAAAATTGATATTGAAGCAATTGAAATTTATTTAAGCCAATTATTTTTATGCGCCATATTAATAATCTCAGCTTTCGAATTTACATGAAGCTTGTCATAAATATGCGCAATATGTTTTCTTACAGTAAGCACACTTATAGAAAGTTTCATAGCAATGCGTTTCGCATCCCAGCCATTAACGGTGTATTGTAAAATTTCTTTTTCGCGCGAAGTAATGCTGTTTGGGATAATCGGTGATTCCTCTTTTGCAATGCCGGGAGATTTACTTAATAATTGCAAAGCCTTTCGCGCAATCGCCGGGCTCATTGGCGAACCGCCATATTCAAGCACATTAATCACGGCTTCTTTAAGTACAGCATGGCCCTCGTGTTTCAATAAATATCCACAAGCGCCGGCACGTATCACTTCAAAAATTTTATCATCATCATCAAAAACAGTAAGCGCTATAAAAAAAATTTGCGGATAGATGGACTTTGCCATTACTATCGTTTGGCTGCCATTAACGCCTGGCATTTCTATATCCATAAACACAACCTGCGGCAATTTATTTTCTTTTAACGAAGCAAGGTTTTCCATGCATTCATTGCTGTTTGCTGCAGTAAAAACAATTGTCCATTCCGGTATCATTTGCACTTTTTGCAAAAAACTTTTTTTGCTTATAGTGTTATCTTCTACCAATGAAATTCTTATCAATTCTTTTTCCTGCATAATGTAAAGTTTGTAAAAACCAGCAATTTATTATATGCCTAATTTGTAGTAGGATTAATAGTTTGGTTAGAAATAATTACACTTGTGCCAGCGCCTGTGTTGCTTGCCCACGCTGCATTCCAGCCAGATTCTTTCGCGCGCATTTTAAGGTTATTAATACCGTTGCCATTAAAATTTGCAGCATACATTCCAATACCGTTATCAACAATACTTATCTGTAATAATTTTTCATCACTAAAAATATTTATAATTACTTCATCGCATTTGCTATGCCTTAATGCATTGTTCAATGCTTCCTGCATAATGCGAAAAAGATGCAAAGCCTGAAATGGTGAAAGCAACTGATCGCTTTCAATTTCTTCATTAACAAGAATGGTAATTGATGGATATGCGTGCTCCAGTTTTTGTATAAATAATTTAAAACGGTCACTGATGCCGGTTAAACGCACTGCTTTTTTATTGAGCGCCCAGATAGAATCATTGAGTTGAGTAATCATATCCTGCACGTTATCTTTCAATTGAATTAATGTATTCCTGCTTTGCATATCAACGGGATTAATGGTTGCAATTGTTGACGCAGCAGCTGCGGCATACGCGCCGATATTATCATGCAAATCCGCTGAAATCCTTTTCCGCTCTGCTTCTTCGGCGGATGCAATGGCTATGATTTCGTTTTGTTTTTGCTCTTTTTGTTTCCTGTAATTATACCTTACCAAAAACAAAATGCCAATTATTAATAACACAGTTAACATAGAAATTACATACATCGTATTTTTTTTGGAAGAGATATCGAGCTTCTGCTGAATGATGGTATTTTCTTTTTTCTGATCTTCATATTTTGCATTCAGCTCCGCCAAATCGTGTGATGAATTTCTTTTGTACGTTGTATCTTTTAAATGAATAATTGTATCAAGCACTGCTGCATATTGTTCATATTTTCCTGCAGCTTTATAACATTGGCTAAGCGTTGTATAAAAATCAATGATAGGATATTCGTTGCCTCTCTTTATAATTTCAAGCCCTTGCCTGCAGGCGGCAATTCCTTTTTCAGGATGGCCGGTGCTCATATAATAATTGCTCATGGAAGTGAGGCTGTTTAATATGCTCACCGTATCATGCATCTGGTTATAAATATGAATCGCTTCGTTAAGATATTCTCCCGCAGCAGCTAGTTGTTTTGGATCTTCAATTCCATCTGCTTTAATGCAAAGTGCGCGTGCAAGTACCGCCATGTTTTCATATTTCCTACTATAGGCAATTGACTTGTCAAGATAGTTAACGCACATTAATGAATCGAATGCACGATCCTTTGCAGATACGTCTGCATCAGCTTTCCAATTATACATCATGCCTATTAAAAAGTAAATGCCGAATTCATTTTTTTTCTCTTCATAAATATTGCTTGAGGCAGTATGGTCTGCTTTATAAAACCATTGCAATGCAATTTCTGTTTGTTCCATATTTCTATAAACATTGCCGATAATTAATTTGCTGTAAATCTGGCTGAGCGTGTCTTCCTGCGTTTCGGCTTCCTGTAAAAAACGATAAGCTTCATCAAGCGCATCTTTGTGCCTGTTGCTTTTCAT
>JABDAZ010000025.1 GCA_013288945.1 Bacteroidota bacterium
AAGTATAAAATGAAATGCTGTCAGCACCGACTTTGAAGTGCATGGCGACAAAGCTAAAAATCCCAAAAATGCAGAAGTTGATATATTTATAGCCATAGAGTAGCATTATTATCAAACCTATCGTATTAAAATTTCGCAGACTTTTGTAACAAAAGGTTTCTTCTCTTGTCCAAATAATGGTAACGATTTAGTTATCATTAAAATCAATATTAAAATGGACAAATTAAAAAACAAAGTTGCTGTAATAACAGTTGGTATTAAACCGGAGCGATTAGTTAAAATGTCATTTCTGACAGCGTGTAAATTTAAATCATTTCTCTTTTTTCTCTTCGGCTTTTATAAAATCAAATAATGTATTCTTTACTTTTTCAATTAAAGAAAGCTTCAAAATGTCACTTGTTTTCATGCTGAATTTATGCAACTCAATTTGACCAATCTTATTTTAAGTTACAAACTGTTTTTCAAAATATTCTTTTTCGCGATTTAGTTTCTCAACCAATTCTTGAAAATTGTTTGCAAAAGGTTTTATTAAATCTAATGCTTCATAAAAAGCCACACTTTCTAACTGCAACGGAATGATAGATGGTGTTTTTTTTACAACTTTGCCTTCGTTGTTTTTAAATTCATATTCGGCTTTTGAATCTCCATAACTTGTTCCTTTGACTGACAAAAAAAACTCAACCTAAGAATTATAGCCGGTGTCTCGAATTGCTTCAATTGTGATTTTTCTTTTTTTCATTTGATAAAATTTAAATAATGAATTGCTACCATTATTGCTACCTTTTATTTTTTAAATATCAAAACCCTTACTCAGTAAGGGTTTCATAGTCATATCAGCGGAGGGGAAGGGATATGAACTACCCCTAAACTATATTCTGAATCAGTTAATTAAGTGATTAAAAAAATTAAACTCAACGAATCACTCACTAATTATTTTCTACTTGTAAGAACTTATATTCTTTTGTAAAGATAAGAATTTGCTCAATCAATTCATTCTTCAAAATAAACTTTTTTATTGCAATTATTAACTAAAAATTAATATTGCTGAAAGTTAATAATTAAAAAATTCTATTATATTTACATTTTAAATGAAGAAAAAATCTAACAAACACGCATATTCTTTCTCCTCAGATAAGCTGTCTTTTAAAAAACACAAGACAAAAAAAGATCAGCTTGAAGAGCTTGAAAGGATTAAAATATTAGTTGAAAAATACCAGTCAGATTTATATTTCCACATGGATAAATTTATTTTTATTCATGCACAGGATGGACGCAAGTATCAAATTGCATCTGCCTTTAATCCAGATTATTGCAGAATAAAAAAAATTGAATTAGCAAATCAGTTTAAAGATTCAGAAATTAACCATTACCATCAATTTGATTTTAGCCGGATTTTTATCAGTAGCAATTTAAACGAACAAATCGCAAATGCAGATCGATTTGCTTCTCTGGCAGATTTATCTTTACCATTTGATAAAAAAAACATTGAAACTTTAAATAATCAGTTAAGGATTCTTAAGAGTAATTTCAGGCAAAAGCCATGTATAAAATTATTGGTTAGAATTAAAGCTCTCGTTCGTGAGTTGCACCAATACATTTGTTTTAAATTTTACCAGTTCAAAAGAGCCTTTATTTTTCCACTTAAAATCTTTTTTACATTTCTTATTCCTGATATAAGAAAACATATTCAGGCAATTATTGCCTTCTTAAATAAATTCATGAATGATTTTTCAGGTTGTGAAGAAGAAGAACTTACTGTTTGGTTTACAGGAAACGGTAATAATATTCTTCAAAACAATTTTTTAAGATCATGTATAATAAAAAAGAACTTTTAGATGCACTGGATAGTGTAATCTGTTCTGCTGAGTTTAAATTAAACAACGAAGAAACTAAGCATTTAAAATTATTAAGAAACGAAATATTTAAAGCTAAACGTGAAACTGAAATACTTGAATGGGTTATGGAGATTATGAAGTTTATAACCGTTACTCACGAAGTATTTCTTCATAAATAATTATGAATATAGGTATCGCAATAAAAACAATCAGAACACATTTTGGAATTAGTCAGGAGGACTTGAGTCTTAAGACTGGTATTTCCCAAACCTCAATTTCACAAATTGAAAATGGTTTGAAAAATCCCAGCAAAAGAACTATAAAAAAGATCTGTGATGTTTTTCAAATTCCTGAAGCAATAGTCTACATAATTGGTGTTGACCATTCAGATGTACCTGAATCAAGGAAGAAGATTTTCGATCAACTGTTCCCCCAGATAAAAGAGCTAGCAATACAAATAATTGGGAACAGGAAAAGTAAACTTATTCAAGGGAATCAGAATTGATTATTGTTTAAGAGAGAATCCATTTTTAGAAGGCGTAATAAAAACAGCTTTTAAAAATTCGTCAAAATGGCTGCATTGCATATATGACTGTATTGCGTGCTTCCTTCCTTCTTTGTCTTTGCTGAAATTTGTAGCACTGAAATGGATATCTGGGGTTAATTCATGCAAAGTTGCTTCAGTATGTTTGATTTCAGATGGATCGCATCCAAGTGAAGTAGATCCAAAGTGCCTGGAAAAGAATCTAATCACTTTCGAAGTTGCAAAATCATGTTTGTTACACCCTACAATAATTGAGTTGTAAAATTTGGTCTGGTTTACAGGTACTGTTTTATTAATATCCTTGAATGTGTTTCGTCCAGGAATAGCGGGAGCAAGCATTCCAAGTACTATATCTCCCTGTGGAGGGGTAGGCAATTGATCTGAAAGATTATTTACTGAATGCTTAAACTTTTTATCTCTCCATTTATCTACATTAAATAAAAGTTCAGTTCCAACACTTGCAGACCACCTAACGCCGGAGCGGATAGACCACCAAATTTATTTCTAACTTTCGAAAAAACATATTGTTATACAATACTTTATCATGGTCAAATTATTTCGGCGAACTATGGTCAGCGCAAATTGGCGCATGTGGTCAAACCTGTCCGGCGATTGCATATATTCAATGATTTCAACAATGATGTGTTTTTTTAAACGCTTAAGTTCTTTATCCGCTGTTTGTCCATTTGTGTTATTACCCGTCATGATATATTTTTCAACACACTATTTTAATAAGAAAAAACTTTCTTAAATCAGATTTTAATTAGTACTTGAAGATGCATTTAGTTATTTGAGTTTTTGTTAAATAGTTATAATAAAATGTTAGATGATTCACTTAATAATTGAAAGGGAATTTTATAAAATGATTGAAAACAATATAACTATTATTGCTATACGCTGTTTTGAATAAACAGGAAAGCCTTTGACTTTATATATCGTATGTTCGAGTGTTATCCTGTTTACAGGTTACCACTATAAAAAACGAATGCCCGGATTTCTATCAAGGGTTTTAAATAAAAATAGCGGCTGTAGAAACAGTCGCCCTTAACCTTTAAATTTTTTTCTTTGGAATGTAAAATGATTATGGTAATATGAGATTAAAGTATGCTTTACATAATAGTACAACTATTATTTTTAAGAAATAATTGAGAAATTATATCTTCGGTTAAATAAAAAAGGTAGGTATAATTACCTCATTTATTTTTGGCAAGGTGTACAAGAAAAATAGTTTTTAATTAATTGACTTCGCCGTCTCCAGCGCTTAATAGTTCATCAAAGGGGTTAAGTGAAAACCGACCCCCCTGAATCTTAACAATAGACCATTTTTATATATGAGTAGTTGCTGCAGATAAAGAGCGCCTGCCTGCAAAAAGGACAGGTCGCCCGTAAAATATTTTTTTGCTTGCCTAATATTTAAGGATGGTCAGCCCGAGATCAGGGATTTTTCCCTTGGAGAAGTCTGAATCATCGGTCACAATGATCCACTTTTTGCTGGCGGCGAGATGGCAGTAATAACTATCATTAAAACCGATTTCATTGAACAATTGCAGGACTTCTTCAAAGTTGATAGCATTGAACTCATCGCTGCAACGGGTACAGAAGGAAACAATTTTATGCAGCTCTGCATTGATAACAGCAATGGTGTCCAGGTAATACTTTGTGCCAACATAGTCTTTTTTATAATGGTATTGTTTTGCCCTATTGCCGTAGCGAAGGTTGAAATCCAGTTTAAGGAATCTGTTGGAGAATTCAGCAAGGACAAGCGAATTGATAAAAATCTGGTTTTTACGTTCAAGCACATAACTGTAAAACCCGGAATAGGCTTTCTGTTTGTACAGGGCATAGTTCCCCAGCGGGCAGGCAAGGTACATCCATATATTATTGTCAAAAAAGAAAACATCGGAGGACTTGATATGGTAATCCCTTACAGAGAGAAATGTATTCTGCATTAAGTACGTTTAGCGGTATTCTCAAAATTTTTCCGGTCGCCAAAGTATTCCTTGGCCCTGTCGGTAACTTTTTTTAAAGTGGTAAGGTCCTCATTAGAGATATGGGAGAGTATTAAATGCTGTTGCAGGTATGAGGATTCGTATCTTGAATACAACTGGCCAATGGAAGCGTTCAAGAACGCGGACAATATAAGTTTGATCCCATCAAAATTAAGCTCCACCACCTGGGACATTTCAAAATTTTCAGTTATCTTCCTGTACAATTTTTCCCCGTCCTCCGTTGAAACAGCGTGTACTTTATCAATGATTGAAAAAACTTTAATTATCATAAAACCAGCACCATTAAAAAATGTTTTTCAGATCAACTTCTTCTGTCAGGATGTAATATTTTTTGTCTATATTAAACTCCAAGTTCACAATCGTCCCCTGAAACTTATTAGATAACTTACTATCAAATATAATACCTTTTGACTCTTCCCACATACCATTTGAAGAAATTATTTGCAATTTACCCTCATTAACTCTTAAAAAATCTCTAATAATTGAAAACCCCAGTCCTCCCGGTATATTTCCCCGCCTGGTGGTATGACCATATTGCACCGCCCATTTAATAGCTTCGGGTCCCTTAAATTGTTTTGAAAAAAAACTATTCACATTTGTCCGGATGGTTACACCCATATCACAGATGGTGAGGCAGATAATCTTTTTCTTGGGGAAATGGTGCCCGGATACATACAGTTCACCACAGCAGCCATGCTCATGTGCATTATTAAAAATTTCAAGCAAGCTAAGGTTGATTTTATTTTTCAGGAGATCGGACATCTGCAGCAGGCCCGAACGGGAAAATAATTCATCCTCAATATATTGCAGGTAGAGTTCGGACTCATGGGCGCTAAATTTATTGCAGGGTATGACCGTATTAAAGCTAGGAGCGCTGCTTTGCACCTGGTTGGTAAAGACAGAATAAAAACAGTTTTGCTGAAAAATATCATCCACTTCCGGTTCAATGTTGGCAAGGAAAACCATATTGTTGTCTAGTATGAGTTTGTGTATAATGCCGCCCATAATGGAACAGACATTGGAATCAAAAAAAGCGGTGTTCCTGAAATCTATTGTGATACTGTTGTTCTTTAACTGGTTGGTTGCAGCCGACACCGATGCAAAAAATTCATAGCTTTCCAATATGGTGGAAATATTGCGCGGCACCGTAAAATGAATGCTTCCCGGACCTGCCGTGTAATCTGTGATTTTCTTCAGGGGCATAGTGCCTGTAAAGATAATCATTAATGAAGATCGGTCGTCCTGAAAGCCGCATCAACCCGTAATCATTTACATGTATGTGTGCAAAATTCCCCGGTCAGCCTCCGTGGGTTCATAAATATTATTTTACATTAGCGCCGCCTTAGGCAGAAAAAATGCATTTGGATGAATGCGTTTAACATTATGATCAATAGAAAGCTCGAAGCACAAAGCTTCATAACTTTCTATAAGGGCTGATGCTTTTATGCTCAGCCTTCTTTTTTATCTTAACTATGCTGTATATCATTCATTTCCCCATATTGGATCTCAGGCCACTTGTTGCAAATTCTGGCAAACTGCTTTCGCCGGCGTGGCCCATGCCTGATCCCATTAAAAATTTTATCCGCCATTTCGGTTCCGTCGCAGACCGCCTGAACGGGGGCACAGAGTTTTGGCCAGGCGAGGATACCTACTGCCATGCAGCAGGCATCCTCCGGTTTGCAGACAACCGGCTCAGTGCGGAAAAAAAGAACCGCGTCAGGGTTGCTTACAAGCGGTTCTATTCTGACGGACGTTTTGTAAACCGCTTTGAAATCGGGATAGTCGCCCGCCGGGGGGAGCCCGTCCTGCAATTTGATCTGGAAAAAGCTGTTAAAGCCATTTCCGCCCTGCCGGTACGTATTAAACCGCGGGCGGGGGAACCTGGAAACCCTGTTCCCCTGTTCAGGGCCGGCCCCCTGCTGGCTGCCGCCTGGGCGGCGTCTTCGACGGCACATAAAAGCATCCGGGACGAAATTTTTAATTGGGTCGTTCCGGGGGAGCCCATGCTTTATATTAGCTACCAGCAAAAAGAAATCGCCCGGTTGCCAAAAAATGCCCTGAAAACAACCGTGAGCTCCAGTTCATGCCTGTACACAGAACCGCCAGGCATTCATTATTATAAACTGGGCCTGCAGGCAAAACGCGTAAAATCCTGGCTGGTATGCAAACCGGAAGGCCTAGATAGCGGCACCGGTTTCGAAAGGAATCTCCGCATTAATTTATCAAGGCTGCATACCGAAAAGGAAACCATCCGGCTCATATTAAACGCCCTCAAATCAAAACGGGTGGAATTCAGCTACAGTTCACCGGAGGCCATGGCGCTGGAATATTATTTAAAAAAACAGTCCGAAAAAATTTTTAAAAAAACCCGTTATTCAATTGAGCAAAAAAATATCCTCGATTTTGCACTTCTGAATGAAAATGAAATTAGCGCGGGTTCCAGCCAGAACATGGAAGTTGAAATCGGCCAGTTTGAAAACAGGTACCTCAAAGAAAATATGCAAAAAATAATAAACTATAATTATATGCCCACTACCAACAACAACATCATCACCGGCGACGGCAACGTACAGGTAAATGAATCTGTGCTCATCAATTCATATGTCAGCATTCAGAAAAACCATGGAGCGGATACCCTGAAGGCCATTCAGCTGCTCGAAGAACATGCAAAAAAATCAGGCGACCCGGACACTGTCAGTGCAGTAAAGGATTTGGCCGCTGAACTTGAAAAAAAAGAGCCAAAGAAAAGCCTTGTCAAAACAATCTGGACAGGCATCACCGCGCTGCTCCCGCTGGTAAAGGACATCCCCGCCATCGCTGACCAGATAAAACATTTTTTCTAAAAAATGCAGCGGCTGCCAACCCGTTCCGGCCTGCCCGGCACTCCGCCCGGAAGCTGGCGGCAATTCCACGCGCATTTGCTTAGGGATGTATGCTTAGGAAACAACTTTTGTTCGATTTGGGGTAGGGTTAGGTTTCCATACGCAGTTACCTCATATCACTAAAATTCTTTTTATGTCCACGAATTTCTTAAAACGATTCATTACCGTTGGCGTTCAGTCCATCCTGCAGTGATTGTGCATCTTTAGAATAATAAATTTGCCGATGTAATTGCAGGAGGCTTTTTCGATTTTGGCGAATGGTTCCCGCTCATTGATTACAATATCGCAAAATTTATTGAGTAATAAAACTCTTCGATCGTACCGGCCATTAAGGACGCCGATGATACGCGGCAATTTGTATACCTATTCAGAGGCACCCAGTTAAAAATACTTTCCTTCGAAATAAAGGATGGAGGAAAAGGGGATTTGGAAAAGGTAATAAGCCAATTAATCAGATTGGAAAAATATTCTCCCTATACAGGAAGGTCAAAGTGGTACTTGGATCATGTTTTAGGATCGCACAATAATTTTCTGAAAAAAATACGGATGCTATCATTAAATACCGATGGGTTAGCAATAAAATAAACTCTTATTATCTGACCAAGCCTTCCAATTTTATGCAATTTTTTTTCTGAGAATTTAGTCATCTGCGGCAAGCATCTCTTAACAGGTAAAAATAGGAATTAAAATTATTGCATCAATCATTGTACAAATTTCGGCCTTTGCCTGGGATATGCTTTCAGGGAGTTCGGCATAAACACAAATCATCGCACACACCCATCATTTATTCCGCGTCCTCCCTGCGCAAATCCGGCTCATGCCGGGTGATGTTCCATAATTAATTTTTAAACAATTTAAAATGATGGTTATGGAAAATTCAAAGAATCAGCAAGAATGGTATCAAATCCAGGAAGTGGAACTGGTTTACAAATCAAAAGTAATAGCATCGCTTCGTCCGGTTGTTGCATCAGCTAAACAAGCGTATGATGTACTGTGGCAGACATGGGACAAAAACAAAGTGGAATTGCAGGAACAGTTTAAAGTATTGCTTTTAAACCGCGGCGGCAAAGCCGTTGGTATTTATGAATTATCAACTGGTGGTATTGCGGGAACAGTAGCTGACCCAAGATTAATATTTATGGCGGCGTTAAAGGCAAATGCCTGTAGTGTAATTCTGGCGCATAACCATCCGTCTTCAAATCTCAAACCAAGCAGAGCAGATGAAGAACTCACTCGAAAAATAAAAGAAGCTGGAAAGCTTCTGGATATAAATGTGCTTGATCATATTATCGTTACTGAATAAGGATTTTATTCATTCGCTGATGAAGGGGTTCTATTCCCCCTTTTTTATGCAACTGGAAAAATGAAATATTTGAATTAATATGCAACACAATGAACGATACTTATCAAATAATTGTTCAATATAGAGGGGAAGAAAAAATCTTCCATGCCGACTTGTTGCCCTACGGGTATAGCTACCAGATAAAAGTAATCATAAACGATCAGCAAATTTATTTTGAGCCGGATGATGAAGGAAGCTACCGGGTGATAAGCATGCCCTGGCAGAAAGAAAAAGATTTTGAGAAAATGGATCACGCGTTACTATATGCAATCCAGCAGAAAATAGAAGAGATACTGAAATGATTATTTTGTGTTATCCTTTTTCAGCAAGATTATTTTTTTTCTCCAGTAACCAATCCAAATCTTTTTTTAATACTTCAGTAAGCGAGTGATCATAGCCTGGTTTACCTGCAAGATTTAACTGGCGCTGGTAAGAAGTTTCCACCTCTCTTATCCTGGTTTCAATTTGTTGAGTAGTCATAATTTTATGACTGCAATTTAAAACACTCCCGGAAACTGAAAATCTTTTTCTAAAAAGTTTTTAATTTTTCATTCATTTCAGCAAGACCCGCCTTTCCCAAAAGTTCATTGGCTACAGCTCCCAGTTCGGTAAATGTTTCTTTAGACACAATATCCAGAATGCTTAATGATTTATCATCTGTTTCTTTTGCTAAGTCCAAGGCAACTTACAAGAAATGGCATTTCGGGAAAGCTTTCCTGAATTTTCTCCGAACTGTTTACCGTAGCCAACAAAAGCGGATGCAATGAATGTCCAGAAATAGGTCGCACGGCTCCAATACTTATCAATCTCGAAGTCTCTGTTTTTCCATGCACGTTCAAGAGCTGCACCTATTTTTGTCTTATTCTCGTTAGCAGGTTCCAGGAAAGGCTCGTAATAAATATCTCCGGAAAATTCTTTATCCAACATTTGCTTTATTTGCATAGAATTAAAAATTTTATAAAACAAAGAATGAATTTTTATATCAGGAAATCAAACTAATTTTTCACTTACTGAATAAGGATTTTTCACTCAGCTAACGATTTATAAAATATAAATTGTTATTTTTCTTATTCCATTTTTTTTAAAAAAGAGGGTTAGTTAAATTTAAGAAGAACATAAAATGCACTTCATGATTGCAACCAATACAGCTTTAGAGAATGACCAAAAAGAAATTGCTGAATTAAAGAGCAGTAAGCGCGCACTTGAAAAAAGAATACAAGCTTATCAATTTCAATGGTGGGTTGCGATTTGTTACATTGTTGCATGCGGCTTGTTGGGGTTTTGTTATTCATTACTAAAACCCGGTTATTCAAATATTTCTGAAAGATCTATTCCCCCTGTTATATTAGGATCGGTATTTGGCCTTTTTGTTTATTCTTACGTAGTTTTTTTTATGAGGACGCGAATGGAAAATTCGCTCAGGAGAATAGAATTTCAATTGTCAAAATATGGTAGTGATGTTTTAAAAGAGACGTTGGAAGATAATTTCTTTACCAAATTAGTTCAGATAAATTTTAAATATCTGGATCAGTATTATTTACAAACCCAGGAGCAGGCAGAAAAAAGTTTCAGGTTATCTGTTTTTGTCTCAATTGCAGGTTTTATTATCGTTGTTATTGGAATTATAATTATTTATGTCAGGGGTGATGATAAAACTGCCGGTTATGTTACAACTGGAGCTGGAATTCTTGGTCAATTTATTTCTGCAGTTTTTTTCTATCTATATAATCAGACAATAATTAAAATGTCGCAGTACCATCAAAAATTAGTTCTTACACAGAACATAAGTCTCGCTCTTAAAATAACTGATGACATGGATAAAGAAGCAAAATCAAGATCGCTTGAAATTTTAATTGATAGACTGACTACGGATATCAATAAATATCTTGTAGATACAAACGAATGATCATAAAAAAAAGAAAAGCTATTTAATTGATCTGCCAATGTTTCATCTAATTTATTCTGGCATTTTTTTGGAAGAAGTATTTATAATTCTTAAACTGCTTTTTTAATTATATCCAAAACTAATTAAATGAAAAATTTATACGAAATTCTTGGAATTCAATGCAATGCTACTTCAAGAGAAATAAAAAAAAGGCACAGAATACTAGCCAAGCAATACCACCCGGACACAAATCCAAATGATAAAACAGCAGAAGAAAATTTTAAGAATATGCAGGCCGCTTATGACGTGCTGAATGATGTTGAAAAAAGGCGCAAATATGATGAAAGTATTACCGCAGAAATAAATAAAGATCAGTTAGCCTCTTACAACTTCAATGGAGGCAGTTATTCAAGTATGTCATTTCAATTTGATTGGAAGCAGTTTGCAGGCTTTATCCTCGTGTTGATTACTTCTGTTTTTTTATTGATAAATATTTTCTCAACAGATCACAAAGAGTAAAATAATGAATACTCCTTCAAACGGAACTGCTTTTATAAGCTGCAGCCTTAATCCAAAAGACGAACCATTTGTTAGCATGATTGAGCGGATCGTTATCGCACATAATCTAAAACCTTTCGGGACAGTTGGAAAATATTCAGCTGCGCCAGTGAATACGGCATTGCTTATGAGGCAAAATATTCCTTTGGCAGATATTCTAGTTGTAGTTGCCTCACCGCGATACTTTCAAAAAAATTTACAGACAGGGAAAATTTATAAAGGCATATCAGAGATGCTTCATGTTGAAGCCGGGATGGCTTATGCGTATGGAAAACCCATCGTTGCTTTTGTACAGGAGGGAACAAATCTTGGAAATTTCCTGCCAAACATAACGCAATATATAGTACTAAATGGTTTTCAAAAAGACCTTGACAAAAACTGGCCATTAATAAACAACCTCTTTACGAATGCAATTCAAATGGCAAATAAGGCAAAACAAATAAAATCATTAAAAGGATTTAGAAATATATTGGTCGGTGGCTTAGCTTTTATTGGGGGCGCTACTATTATTGATTCTTTTTCAGATGAATAAATCCTGACATTATGCAGGCGATCGTAGATCTTACAAACGAAAGAACCTCCGGGACGTTCAAATTTCAATACTCCCTGAGAGTTCCGGTACATAAGCATTCGGAATTTATACCAAAAGATAAAAAATTAGCGGAAGGAATTATCGGATCATTTTATTGCGGATTTGCGAAAAGATATTTTTAAAAAAAAGTATTAAAAATTTCAGGCACAATAACAATGATGATAAAAAAAATCCTGACGTACTTTTTGAAGAAGATGGTATAACAAAAGGAATTCAGATTACGCAACTTCAATTTACAAATCATGTGGCAAGAAAAGCTCTTGCAGATAAAAAAAGCCAGGAAATTGCAGATTCATTAGCCAGAATAATTCATATTCAGCATCCGGTTATTATAAACATTTTTCCTTCAACAAAAAAAGATATCATCCTTTTAAGCATTATTAAAAAGGGTAGAGAGAAAATTGAAAAAGCTTTAATAAACTTTATAGCTAATATTTTGAAAGGAAATTCATCGGTTTTATCCGGGGAGTTTCAACCAATCCATGTTGAAGTTGAAAATAAAATACTTTCTCCGAATTACAAATTCATTGCACTTAATTATGTTCCAAAAAATGGTTTCCCGAGATTTAATGGTAAGGGAAATATTTATATCAATTATGATTTCGATGATGCTGCTTATGAAGAGAATGATATTGTATCTGCAATAGATGCTATCTATGTTAAAAAAAAATAAGGGCAATTCAGAACTATTATTGATTTGGGCAGATGAATTTGAATTAGTAAGTAATGAAAGAAAAATTGCAGAAAAATTTATTCAGAAATTTGCTGATTCATCATTTGAAGAAGTTTATTTTATGACTTTTACAAACAACATGGTATTTTTTATAAATAGCCTTCAGTTATGGCCGATTAAGCTTTCTGAAAATTCTAGTTTTCCTAATGAAACTGTTGCACCTGATTTGTGGGCTGACTTTCGTAAAAGGACATTTCGGCGTTAATGCGCAAAAGTATCGGCCAAAGCAGATTGGAACAAAGATTGGATGCCCTGCATATATTGACGCAGGTTTTTTCTTTTATAAACCAAAATATAGGAAGGATGGTGTACCGGTACATAATTTATTCCATTCGATTCAAACGACTGGTAATTAAATTCATCGTCTAATGAATAATCACAGTTAAATTCTTTTTTTAATACAAATGTGGCTACCTGCTTGCCTAATAAAAAAATTGTGGATGGCTTCAATTCTTCAATTTCCATTTGCAGGTTTGGATAACATTTATCCATTTCATGTTCAAGGGGGTATCTTATTTTTTCGTCACGCATGGGAACGCACTTCACTAAATTAGTTTTATAAAATGAAATTGAATCAGCAAAAGGTTCTTCTATTTGCTTTAGCAGAGCTCCTGACCGTGTGTGAGATGCCAGGGGAAGCATTTCTTCTTCTTCTGAAAATTGTACAGCTGATAAACCAACCCAAAATATGGATGAAGGTTTTTTAAGATCAAATATGGGATCTTGATTGAGGTATAACCCACAGGCTTTACATCTTTTATTCCTGCAGGGATTGAACGTTCGTTTCGAGTCCGGCGAATATTTTACCACCATTCAGGTTTGTTGTGCGGTAAATATAATCATTAAGAACATGATCTTCAACATTTGAATAATTCCCGGTATGAAAATTAAACTGTAACCTGCCAACCAGGTCTGACAATTCTTTATTTGGCTGGACTGCTTGGACTTGCATGTTTATACCTTGCTCTTCAAGTTCATGATAGATCTGCGTTCCGTGATAAGGTCTGTATTGAAATACACTGGTGCGAAAGTTAACGCCGAAAACGATTGATAAATCTTTAAGATTTTTCGCAAGCTGAAAAGTCATTTCCATATCTTCTTTGGTTTCGTTAGGAAAGCCATAAATAAAATAGCCTTTCATATTTATCCCAGCTTTGAAAACTTTTGTAAGGTTTTTAATTATTAGCTCAATATTGCTGGTTTTACTAATGGCGCTAAGAATTTTTGGCGATCCTGATTCAATACCAATAAAAAGTTCATTACATCCGCTTTTTTTCAAATTATTCATCAGGCTATCTTCAGCCAGGTTGAAAGTCATTACATGCGCCATTGATCGCCACTGAAGATTAAATACTGAAAAAATGTTAACTGCTTTTTCAATACTTTTTTTATTTTTCAGAAAAAGGTCGTCAAGTACACGTATGGAATTTACCAATGGAGAATTTTGTTGAATTTCTTTCAATTCTTTAATGATTGAAGACTCGGATCTTTCTCTGGTTGATGTTTCTTTATTCAATGATCTGGCTGCCGCGCAAAAGGCGCAGTTGTAAATACATCCGCGGCTTGCCACAATATTAGCTTCTGTAAAACCGAGCGCGTGTTGTACTGGTTCATTTGAAAAAAAACTTCGATCAAGGGGTACATCAGAAATATCCGTTACTAGGTATTTAGATTGATCGTTTACCTGGAAAACCCTCCTGTTATTTATATTAAGAAAAGGAACTTCATCTACCGTTCCTTGCACAATGTCAAGTGTTATTATTTCTCCGTCTCCGGTAACGACATCAATAAAATTATTCGTTTGCCAATTAATTATTTCGCGATATAATTGTTTTGTAGATAACCCACCGATAATAAAATGTGTTTTAAAATTCAAACTTTCTACAATCTCTTTTACAAGTTCTTTGTTGGCAGTAAATATATTTGTTGCAACGAAATCGGGTTTATTTTTATTTAGTGTTTTTATAAGGTCCTCTAAAGAAATTCTTTTATCAACTGCATCTATTAACTCAACATCAATATTATTTTTTTTCAGGTTTGTGCCAATGTATCCCAACCCCAGTGGAGGCAAAGAATCTTCATCATACAGTTTATTTGTATAACGGAACAATGGTGAATTTATAATTATGACCTTCATAAATATTAGTTTCTTTTATAAAGAGCTATCCACAAAACTATCTCATCCGGTTTTGGAGTTTTAGCCATAGACCATGCTAATTCCCAAATGTTATTATACAGTGCGCCATTAGAATTTGCCAAATCAGTCTCAATAGCCTGATAAACTCCTGACGAAATACGGCTGTATATTAATAATTTGTTGACACCATTTAACCTTATAATTCTTCCCCTTACATTTAAATCTGCTTTTTCCGGGTCATAAAATCTTAGCTCCACACCCTCTAATTCGTGTAAGAGTTTACCATATCTTATTTGCTTAGTTGAGGTATCTGGAGTTTCGCATAAAATACAAATTTTTTTAAATCCAATAGATCGAAGATGAGTGTATTGAGAATTATTATTTATTTGTGATGGTTCATTTCCGAAAAAATTTAAATCCCCTCCAAAGAGTTTTATTTCATTTTTATCAGCCTTAGATGTGAAACTGTTTACTATTGGGTCGAGTTTAGTAGTCTTATAAACGTTTTTGAAAACTAGAAATTTATTTGAAAAAATAAAAAGCCCGATGCTCGATAGGATAGAAAATAATAGAACAATAATTCCAAAAAGCCCCCCCTTTACAAAAATTTTATCTGAAAAGAAAATTCCGGTAGCTAGACTTAACACAAAAATTAGGATTGCGAAGCCATAAAAAATATAATAAAGACTATTACTATTTTTTGAAGCGAAAATTTTGCTTCTAAGAATGCCTAATACTGCACCAAAGCAAATTGAAGCACCAGACAAAAGCAACTTGGTTAAATTTTCGAAAATCATTTGTGCCGTTTATATTATTGTATCGATTGTTCTTTAATTAATTTAATGAGATCTTCGATTTCTTTTTTCGGTGCTCTATTATTTGCGAAAGCATATGCATTCAACTTTAATATTGCATCTTCAGTTTTCATTATTTTTTGTTCATAGAGTCGCTCAATAATCCATACTAACCCGTGAACTGAAATATCTTCTCTGACAGCTAACTTTCTTAAACTCCCATCCGAACTTAATATTGTTGCTTTATTTCTCTTTGCTGATTCCATAACCGAGCAATCGGCAAAACTCAACCCCGGATTATTTTCTGCTATGTTCTCGATTATTTCTAAAAGGCCCTCCTCATCTATTTCAATTTGTTTCCTCTTTATATAAATTGAAATTTCGCTTAGCTGTTTTTCATTTTCAACTTCAACCATTACCTGCGGTGTTGTAATTACCGTGAGCTCTAATTGAAAAAAAATATTTAACAGACCATGTTCAACAAGGTCAAAAAGGATGCAGGCATCTTGTATAACGATATCTTTTTTAGCCGACACTTATAAATTTTTTTCTTAACTCCCCGACGGAAATATTACAAAGTGCCGCTGCTTTACTAACACTGATGACTTCTTCTGAAAGCGCCCTGCTTACCATTTGATCAAGCAGACCGGGTTTTTCAATACCCTGATAATGTCCAGGTTCACTTTTTGAACCAAATGTTTTGCTCATATATACCATCCATTTCTGGTAATAGGTGTCGTTTATGATTTCAATTTTTTTTGATCTGTGAACTATTGCGCGTATAGAAATTCCAAAATATTCCTTGATATTTATTAATTCATTAATGCTGACATAGGTGCGCTTAGAACCCCCAATCATTTTTATCAGCATTTCACGGGGAAGTAAAAAACAACTGGAAAAATAATGGCACAATTCCTCAAGTCTTTTTTTATTGTTAATAATTGCTTCAGTAAATTTCAAAAATAAATGTGCTAATTCATGTATGATAGTGAAACGTATTCGTTCAATGGAACGATCTTTTATATTCACAGCCACAACAGGAAGATTGCCGGAAGTAAATGCTGCAAAACCATCAACTTCATCAACATCTTCAATAAGAATTACTTTTATTCCTTTCATTTCAAGCATCTCTGCAATATTGGAAATTGAATTATTCCCGAGTTTCCAAAAATCCCTGAGAATTTTTGCTGCTTTTTCTACATCTTCTTCACCGTTAATTTGAAGGTCGGCAAGTGGATTTTTAAAATCATTTCTAATACCAAGTATATTCTCAATGTCCAGGAACCGTTCTACATAATCTCTTGCCTTTTCAATAATAGATTCTTCATTCTTTTTAGACAAGCCAGCTCGTTTTCGGAATTCAATTTCTCCAAACTTTAATTCATTTTTTTTAACTAAGTAATCAGGTTTGATGTTCAGGGCTTTTGCAATTGCAATTAGCATTGAGCTATTAGGCTTCATTTCGCCTAGTTCATATTTGTTCAAGGCCTGTTTACTAATGGCATTCTCTAAACCATCAGCAAGATCCTGCAATGACATCCCGGCCAGTTTTCTAGCTAGTTTTAGTCTACTACCAAATATGTTATCATTTTGAGGAATCATAAATTATTTCTTCTGTTGACAAAATTAGTAATAATTATTGATTTGTCAACCAAATTTTTTATAGATTTTTGACACGTTTTATTTGTGCACTATTTTCTTCTCCAAATAATTCAAGGAATTAAAGTGATTTTTTAAGTATCTTCTTCTTCAATTGTTTATTAAAAACTCCTTCATCTACATCTCCCGCGAATTTCTTGATCAGTCTTCCAAAAAGCAAGGTCTGCACAAAATAAGGATCGCTGTCGCTTATTTTGTTTGCCGCGGGTTTTGAAAAAACAATCTCCACCCAACGAAGTAAGGTGCCTGCGGCGGCTCTGTTAGCGGGGTAGTATTCTTTTTTCAAAAACCTTGCTTTTTATCAGCCTGCTTCAAGGATTGGTTGCTAAGATTTGAACGGACGGAGGCGTGAGCCGAAGTCAGAAAACAAATCAATCACACACTAAATTTCATTGTATGCAACACAAACACTTTTCGCGGCTAATGCGCATGAGTTGGGAAATCCAGCGGCGCAGGAAATCAAATCGTTCTAAATCTCTTTTCGCTGCATGGGCAATTTTTCAGAATGAAGACATCACGGTTTTTCATCTTGTAAAAAAACACAGTCATGAAAAGTATGCGAACAGGGTACAAACTGAAACGCTCACCTTATTTCATCAGTAACCAATTATTCATTTATAAAAATTACAGTTATGCAAGTTTTAACAGGACGCATCACAGCAGATGCAAAAGTAAACACAATTAAGGGCGATAAAAAAGTAGTAAACTTTTCCATTGCGATAAATGACAGTTACAAAACCAAAGACAGCGAAACCGTTACGAAGATTGTAACCTATTTCAATTGCTCTTATTGGAGAAATGAAACCATTGCAGAGTATTTAACCAAAGGCACGATTGTGGAATTGTGCGGGCGCATTAGTGTAAGCGGATGGGTGAACAATGAAGGCGAACCAAAAGCAGGTTTGAATTTTCACACCACAGAAATCAAATTGCTTAGTAAATCAGCTGCACACGAAACAACTGTAAAGGAAGAAAAACAACCCGCTGCAAATAATGCCGGAGAACCTGCAATCATCTTGGATGATTTGCCATTTTGATTTTTCAAAGAATTAAAAACAAAACTCCTTCGCCGCCCGGGAGCATAAATAAGGGGCGGTTGTTATTATGAATTATTTTAAGGATTGTAAAACAATAGAAGAAGTAAAGGCGAAATATAAAAAGCTGGCTAAGGAATTTCATCCTGACTTAGGAGGCAGCACTGAAATAATGCACACAATAAATACGGAATATGCTTTTGCATGTGCGCATGTACTTAAAGGATCAGGTTTATCGGAAGATCAAAAAAATGATCAGATGAATTTTTCAGAACAGTATCGGGAAACCATTGAAAAAATAATTCACCTTCCAAGTATTTTGATTGAAGTGATAGGCTTTTGGGTTTGGGTTACAGGAAATACCAGGCCTGAAAAAAATGAATTGAAGGCAGCTCGTTTCTTTTTTGCTTCAAAAAAATGCGCTTGGTATTACCGGAGCGATGAATACAAAACAAGGGGCGGAAAAAAATCACTTGAAGAAATCAGGCGCAAATATGGAAGCGAAACAATACTAACAAAACAACAGGGATTTTTAAAATAGAAATAAATTCTAATAAAAAAAATTTACGAACCATGAGACAGGATATAAATCAAATCGAATCTTTAAATAAAGTTTCTGAAATCGAACTATCGTACAGATCAAAAGTAAAAGCATCCGAGCGTCCGACAATAAAAGGATCGGAAGATGCCCACAAGATTTTTATGAAATACTGGGACTATAATAAAATTGAACTGGTTGAACAGTTTAGCGCGATGTTTTTAAACCGTGCAAATAAAGTGCTGGGAATTTACCAGATGTCAACGGAAGGACTTACAGGAACAGTTGCTGATCCAAGATTGCTGTTTGCAGCAGCGTTAAAAATTTCTGCCATATCAATTATTAATCCTTTCAGGCGGTGCATTATTATCACGGCTTATTAAAAACAATTTAGGGAAAGGTGTCTTCAACGAACTCAATGAAACCTTTCCGCAGAAAGAACGCTTATTGCAAAATGAATATTCTATTAACCTGCAGGCACGATATAAGCTAAAAGGTAAAATCCGAAAAAGCTGGATAAATATTATTAACCCCTTTCGCGCATTGCTGGTTGTAGGTTCGCCAGGTTCCGGTAAATCTTATTTTGTAATTCAGCATGTAATCAAACAGCATATCGAAAAAGGGTTTACCATGCTGGTATTATGATTTTAAATACGATGACCTGACGAAGATTGCTTACAACGCTTTATTGAAAAACTATGCTGCTTATAAAATCAAGCCTGAATTTTACGTTATAAATTTTGATGACCTTTCTACAAGTCATCGCTGTAATCCGCTTGCACCTGAAATGATGTTTGATATTACAGATGCTACAGAAGCGTCGCGTTCTATCATGGGCTTAAACCGGGAATGGAAAAGCCAGCAGGGAGATTTTTTTATTAAATCATCCATCAATTTTGTTACGTCGATCATTTGGTTTTTAAAGAAATATAAAAATGGAAAATATTGTACGCTGCCACATGTTATTGAAATGATGCAGGTGGATTATGAATCATTATTTCCAGTACTAAAGACAGAACCGGAAATTGAAGTGTTGATTAATCCTTTTGTTTCTGCATACCAGAATGATGTAATGGACCAACTCGAAGGACAAGTTGGAAGTGCAAAGATTGCTGTAGCAAGATTATCATCGCCACAACTCTATTGGATATTATCAGGAAATGATTTTTCATTAGATATAAATAATCCTGAAGAACCTAAAATACTTTGCCTTGCAAACAATCCACAGAAGCAACAAATTTATGGTGCCGTGTTATCGCTATATGTTACGAGGCTGATTAAGCTTGTGAATCAAAAAAATAAATAAAAATGCAGTTTGATTTTTGATGAATTTCCGACAATCTTTTTTAATGATATTGACACTTTAATAGCAACTGCAAGATCAAATAAAGTGGCAACATCTTTGGCTATGCAGGATTTCAGTCAGTTGAAAAAAGACTATGGTGGTGAGCAGGCAGACGTGATAATGAATATCTGCGGAAATATTATAAGTGGTCAGGTTATGGGAGATACATCAAAAATGCTCGCAGAAAGATTTGGAAAGATTATGCAGGTGAAGGACAGCGTTACTGTAAATAGAAATGATACATCATTTAATAAATCTACTCAAATGGATTTTCAATTCCACAATCTAAAATTGCTTCTTTGTCATCAGGTGAATTTTTTGGAATGGTTGCTGATGATCCAAATGAAAAAATAAAATTGAAAACTTTTCATTGCGAAATTGTAAATGATCATGATGCTTTAATTAATGAAAAAGAATTCCCCTTTATTAAAGAAATAAATAGTGAAACGATTTATGAAAATTACAGGCAAATTAAAAATGAAGTAAATAATGTTATTAAAAATGAAATTGAAGGATTGATGAATTCAATTTAACACACTATCAATCATAAGCATTTAACTTTTATCTTTCTATGTAATTTGAATATGCATATTAATATTTAATTTTTATGTGCTTTAACCTTACTTCGTTTAGACCCTGTTATTTCAAACTCCGAATCTAAATAATACAATCCCTCAATACTATGAGAAACATAAGAACTTTCATTGTCATACGCAGATCCTATTATCTGCTTTTCACCTGATACTATCCATATAAGGTGCATTCCTTTTGACTTTAAAATTTCAATTAATCTTTCTTTTCTAAATAATAACGAAGAAGGACCACTATCGTATATTGAGGGATCAAAACAAATGATGTCACCATCTTTATTAGCAAATTGTCCTTCTTTGCGGCTATAATTAAGGCCAGAAAAAAGTAATTTCGAAGGTTTTAAAAAACTAATTTTCTCTTCTTTTGAGCAGTCAAATTCTTCTTCCCATAAATAATAACATGCTGTATAAAATGCTTGACCATATTTTTCTTCTGATTCGATATGTTCTAAATCGAAACTTTCACCACCCGTATAATAATATCTTTGAAAAAACTTCCAGGCGGAAGACCAATAATATTCCCTGCTAAAAATTTCATACCTGTTTGCTAAATCTGGACCCTGGATTTTTACTTTTTCATTTTCAAATTGTGTTTTTATATGTTTAAAAGTTTCTGTTGAGACTATCCAACTTCCGGTATGATACCAAACCCTTTCGCGATTTTCATGCCATTTACTCTGTCCAGGTTTCTTTGGTTGATTCCATTCTGGATATGAATGAAGATTAAACCATTCTACACCTTTTTTATCTTTAATGCTTAAGAATTTTTTGGGATTCGGAAGATCTACTTCGGATTTCATCCAAGTATTAAAATCGTTGTTCCAGAAATTGTAGAGTTCTGGATACCACCATGTCATTTTATTTTGAATTGACTTTTCTTGTGTTTTTTTAATAACAATACTTGGATCTATATCCCTAACATAAGGATACCAAGTACCGTCGAATGGAATAACTTTTTCCTTTCTCCAAGATGATTCATCTTTGAGTTTATGATTATCTGAAACTTTTGCAAGAATTTCATAAAATGCTATCCACTGATATTTTTTTCCTATTCTTTCTAAATGTCCTGAATGCCTTCCAGATCCTTGATTTCTATCAAAATTTGTAAATTTAGCAGGGTCATATCCCATTTTAAATATCCTCTCTATTGCTAAATTACTTAACCCATTAACATTCACTTTCCATTTTTTTAATGCACTCTCGAACGTATATCTGCCAAAATCACCATATCCTGAAACACCTCTTCCGTATTCAGTAGTCATCGAGTTCAAAATTGCTTTACTCCCCCAATTCTTTCCTTCATAATCACCATCTTTTTTTCTGGGGTTGTATTGATTATCGATTTCTTTTAATGTTGGAAGTTTTTTTGGCAAATTACTTTTATAAGGAGGCCTAATTTTTTCTTCGTCAATTTTTAATATTAAACCACACTTTAGGACATATTCAATTATATTTCTTGCGTAGTCTCTTAATAAAATATGAGGGTAAACAAAACGTTTCTTGAAAATAATAGAATAAATATATTCTGCTAATGGAATTAATTCGTTTTTTAAATTTGTTCTAAGTGTACATCCGTATGCTACAGCAAACAATCTCTCATATACGTAGGGGTCATCGATTTTACTAAAATCTTTAATAACCTCAATTAGTATTAAAATTTTATCCTGAAAAATGCAAATCAATGCTTTTGTAGCACTGTCCCTTAAGTAACGATTTGAACTAGTAAGAAACCAAGCAAGAGTCAAGCCTGCCAACTTCAATGATTTGTCATCTAAATATGTTTTTTCTTCTTCTTTCCATGCCCAATCAATCAGTCTTTTTATAGAATTATTTTGACTGTTTTCTCCATATTTGTCTTGTAACCAAATTGTCCACCAATTGTCTCTTACCGGCATTTTTAGTTGGATGAGAAGTTTGTGCAACCAACTTGCATTAAAATAAAATTCTGGTTTTGATGAATTTGAAATAATCGTTTCTAAAAATTTGTAAAATAAATTATTGCTTTTACCAATTACATTTTTCACATAATCCACAGCTTGACTAGAAATTGTATATGACCTGCGCCAAATCAAACTATCAATAAATGCTTCTGAAACTGAATAATAATTAGCGGCGTGAGGGGCAAGCTCATATAATTCTTTCCCTACCATTTCCGGAAGCTGAATGGAAAATGATTCAATAATATTCTGTTGATGATAGGCTGCTTCAGAATCTGATACAAATGTGGCTAATCCGCCAGTAGTAAAGGCTTCAGAAGGACTGTCTTTGTCTAAATGTTTCTCCAGTAGTAAACGTGCAAGAAGGTGATCTTGAAATCTTTGATATGCAAAATGTACACCTTCTTCATGATGTTTATCGTCAATCCAAAATAAATCAGTATTAAATACCCCTTCATTAATTAATCTTGCTAAAAAAGGTTCGGGGTTAGCAGAATTATTAAAAAATTCCGAATTGATTATGCCGTTAGCCTCCGAATAAGATATCCTGTCGGAGTTCCTTTCTGCTAACAATGCAACAATTTTGTGGATGGAATTTCTAACAGGTTTGAGCCTTATATCATAATTTAATTGATTAGGCTGAGATAATTTAAATTCTATACTTTCAATAAAGAAATTAATTATCACACTTATTCCTTCATATCCTTGAGGTATCTCACTTAAATTCCTTTTAAAAAGCCCTTCACAGAAAAGTTTCAAAAACAGAGGATATTGAAATTCTGAATCTAGAAGTGGAGTTCCCGGCGGTTTTATTTTATAGTGTTTAAAAAAATAATTTGATGCTTCGTATTCAACACCTGCAAATCCCCCGTGCCTTACTCTTACCAAAAGAGAAGGATCGATAATATTTTCAGGGGCAATTAAATTTATATAAGAACTTCTTAAACTCATTACCAATCCTAACCAAGGGTAATGATGAAAGGAATTAATAAAAGCTTTTAATCTACTTGGCCATATAGATCTTCCTTGCCCCTCATTAATTGCATCTATAAAAATAATTATTCTTGATTGCTTGCTTTCGGCCTTCGCATTTAGAGCACCCAAAAAAATAAATTCGTCTATCTTAATCCGTAATTGATTATTTAAAATTTGTGTCCATGGCATGTCATTTGAAGAAAAATTCTCTCCAAGTAAAAGAAGACTTGAATACTCTTGTTCATTTCTAATTTTAATTATATCAGCGATAAGATGAGATTTGCCGATCCCTGCTTTACCTGTTATTAAAGCGTATGGTTTATTGGCGATTTCACATTCTTCAGATCTAAGAAATTGTTGTAGCTGAAATAATTCCGATTTAAATTCCCTCAGATAATATGACTCATTAGAGAAGGGAGATGAATAAAAATCCTTTTTAATATTTTTTTCTTCTTCCTTTTTTAGTTCGTAAATTTTTCTTTGTATTTCATCAATTGAAGTAGAAATAATTTCAGTCTTTTCAAATATTTTATCAAATAAAATATTTTCATTTCCAGAAAATTCTAACGCATCATAAGAGGTTTCAAAATCTTTCATTAGAAGATTAATTCCCGAATATTGATTAATTAATTCTTCGTTTTTAATATCGAAATTTATTGCCCTGAATTTTTCAAATAACTTATCTATTTTATTATTTACATGTTCTTTGAAATTTTCATTTCGTGACAACCCATCGAAAATTTGTGAAATTGGAAGTTCAAAATTTAATTCAGGAGTATATCTACCACCGAGAATATCAATACTTTCATTATTTTTTCTATCAAACCATTCATCAGTCAATTCCATTTCATTAAACCAAAAATAAGCTAAGCCCTCATTCTCAGTTTTTGATAATCTTTTAATTAATTCATAACTTCCCCAAAATTCAAATTCTATTTCCGCTCCTTTATTTATTGCATATCTTTTCCATGCAGCAACTTGTTCTTTCCACTTATCTAGAAATGACTTTTTGCCTTTTTCCTTTCCATCAGGCATATCTATAGGAATAGACAAAATGTGACATTTTAAAGCAGGGTGATTATCGATCACATCTGTGACTGATTTGTTTATTTGTGCCCATTGACTAGGTGTGAGTGCGGATACAAAATATTTGGCCTGCCAACAATAAATTGTCCCATCCTCAAACTCCCAAAAACATTCTTTTCCACCGTCCGGCTTGCCAATTCTGTAGAATCTTTTCTGGTTATTTATAATTTCTTTGCCTGCAATTTGACACACGAACTCTTCAAAACCATTATTCTGACTTCCGTTTATGTTTCGTATGTTATTCCAATTAAAATTCACAATACAAAAATGAATAAAAACTCCGATTATACCACACTATACTGCAAGCAAAGTGAAAAATTCAGATAAACAAATAGAGCTAATAATGTAGATTTATATGTTCAAATTTCTAAAACTTGCTATGAGCAATAAAATTTTAGATGATCATAAAAGAAAGGGAAAGATATTTCAACCACCATTATTAAATGTTGGAACTTTTGTTGAAACTGCCTGGATTGATTATGCAGTTCCAGAATTTATCTGGATTCTTATTTTAATAACTGAATATGGTGTTGATAAGGGCAGCGTACTTGCATTAGAGTTTGCATGTGTTGCTGACGACTATCTCATTTCCAAGATTGATAATGGATCTGCTGCAGCAATTATAAGCTCTTTTTATCTATTGAATGCATCTGAAAAGGTAGAAATTATAGAAAAAATGAAAGAAAAAAAATTACTTGCCCCGTTAAGACATGCTTTTAAATACTTTGATCATATTTATCCTGAAAGCCCTTTTTCGTTCCTAAACGAATATTCAGGAAGTGAAAAATTAAAGTCTGGAAGGTCAAATCTCAGCAAGTATAAATTAATGCTCAATAAATTTTTAGATAAAACGAGTTATGAATCTTCAATTGTACTAGCGAATATTGCCAATTTTCTGCTAACCAAAGAAAGGCTTTTTGTTACTCAGGAAAGTAATTTGCCAGCCTTAAAAGAAATTTTGGATTATCCTAATACGGAAAACTCAAAAAGAATCGCCTCCTTTCTTAGGTCTTCAGTCAATATGTGTTTCAATCCCGATGTTTATAATAGAGGCAATTTTTGGATTACATATTTTTGGAATCAGAATTACGAAATCGAACCGATTCAATTATGACAAAAGAAATGAAAAATGCCCTAAACAGTCTTGTGAAATATTATATACAAGAACTCCGAAGCCAAATACCAAAGAGATGGAATTCATTGATAATTGATTTGGCAAAGAAAGAAGTTTATGAAGTATTATTTGGTCAGCTTGCGCGTCAGGTAACGTTGTGTTTACAATTTGTCAAAAATCCTAATTGTTGGACTTTTGACCTTGCCCCAGTGATACTCCGATGTATGGCTGACAATTATATTAATTTTGCATGGATTGCGAAAGATGTGGATGATAGATCAAAAAAATTCATTCTTTATGGGTTAGGACAGGAAAAATTATCATTTGAACACAGAAAAGATCAAATAATTAAAGATGGCGGTGACCCAAATAAAGATCCACTTGTAAAATATAACGAAGCTTGGCTTAATAGCCAACGTTATACTTTTTTAACTGAAGTTAACATAGGTTCGTGGTCTGGGATTTCTATAAGACAAATGGCAGAGGAAGCGGATTGTATTGATTTTTATAATTATGTTTATACCCCATTTTCAAGCGTAGCCCACAATATGTGGGGACACCTCACGAGATATAATTTAGTTGTCAGTGATAATCCTCTTCACAAGAATTTAAAAATCCCTGTGATAAATGAATCTTTTATTGATATATACAATATAAAATTGGCGGCGATGTATTTGGATAAAATGATTCGTTTATTTGATGGTGTTTTCAAAATTAAGTTAGACGAAAAATCTGCATATGATAAACTTCTCTCAGAATTTAAAAAATTTGAAAATCAATTTTTAAAGAATAATGGATGAGCCGATAGCATTGACCACCTAAAGCCGGAGCGGATAGACCACCAAATTTATTTCTAACTTTCGAAAAAACATATTGTTATACAATACTTTATCATGGTCAAATTATTTCGGCGAACTATGGTCAGCGCAAATTGGCGCATGTGGTCAAACCTGTCCGGCGATTGCACATTACATCTAGGCTTATATTATATATTGTTTTTTAAACAGATACAAATTTGTGTGTTTCTAAAATTACCTTATTTACCATGTTAGCATACTGTCCATTTCCTTTAACGGCATATTTCAAAAAAATAGAAAATTGTTTTAATTTTTCATTTTCCTGATTGTGCGCATATAACATAGTATATAAATTGAAATTATGTATTGTGAAATAAGATGGTAGCGATTCAAATATATGTAGCAATTAAATACGCACTAGCAGATTTTTAAAACAAAATGAGTCAAGTAAGTATTTACTGTTTTGAAAGATTTGTATCCGTAAAATTCTGCAAAGAAGTTTTTAACTGAAATTAATATGTGGCCATTTAAAATGTCAATGGTGAATAATTCTATTTTTAGTGCAGTATTTAAATATGAATAAAAAATGACCAAGAGTTCCAATTTATTTAGTAATTCAATTCACTGGTATAGTGCTAATCTTTATAAGTTTTATTAGCCAATCATAATGGAAACAATAAAAATTATCTCAAACTTATAAGCAATATAACGGTTATTCTGCTCTTAACATTTCGGTTTCGTATTTGATAATATTAATGACATCATTTTTAATTTCACCAAAATTTTCAATAATCATTTCATGAAATATTTTTTTTATTAAAGGTATCTCTCTATACCTTTTTTTTATACCATTCAAAGTGTCATGATCATTAATAATTTCACAATGAAATGTTTTCAATTTAATTTTCTCGCTCGGGTCATCAGCAACCATCCCAACAAATTCACCAGAGGATAAGGATGCAATTTTAGATTGCGGAATTGCAAAATCCATTTGAGTAGATTTATTAAATGATGTATCGTTACGATTTATCGTAACACTATCTTTTACCTGCATAATTTTTCCAAATCTTTCTGATAACATTTTTGAAGTTTCTCCCATTACCTGGCCGCTGATAATGTTGCCGCATATATTCATAATGACTGCAGCCTGTTCGCCACCATAATCTTTTTTCAACTGACTAAAATCCTGCATAGCCAAACATGTTGAAACTTTATTTGAACGTGCAGTTGCAATGAGTGTATCTACATCATTAAAATAAATCGTCGGAAATTCATCAAAGATCAAACTGCATTTTTGTTTGTTCTTTTGATTGACGAGTTTAACTATCCTTGTGACATATAATGATAACACGGCACCATAAATTTGTTGCTTCTGTGGATTGTTTGCAAGGCAAAGTATTTTAGGTTCTTCAGGATTATTTATATCTAATGAAAAATCATTTCCTGATAATATCCAATAGAGTTGTGGCGATGATAATCTTGCTACAGCAATCTTTGCACTTCCAACTTGTCCTTCGAGTTGGTCCATTACATCATTCTGGTATGCAGAAACAAAAGGATTAATCAACACTTCAATTTCCGGTTCTGTCTTTAGTACTGGAAATAATGATTCATAATCCACCTGCATCATTTCAATAACATGTGGCAGCGTACAATATTTTCCATTTTTATATTTCTTTAAAAACCAAATGATCGATGTAACAAAATTGATAGATGATTCAATAAAAAATTCTCCCTGCTTGCTTATCCATTCACGGTTTAATCCCATCATGATTGATCGTGCAGATTCTGCGGCGTCTGTTATATCAAACATTAATTCAGGTGCAAGCGGATTGCAACGATGACTTTTAGATAAATCATCAAAATTGATTACATAAAATTCAGGCTTGATTTTATACGCTGAGTAATATTTCAGCAACGCATTGTAAGCAATCTTGGTAAGGTCATCATATTTAAAATCATAGACCAGCATCGTAAAGCCTTTTTCAATATGCTGCTTTATGACATGCTGAATTACAAAATAAGATTTGCCGGCACCAGGTGAACCAACTACTAGTAAAGCACGGAATGGATTTATAATATTGATCCAGCTTTTGCGAATTTTTCCTTTGAGATTATAACGTGCAGGAAGATTAATGGAATATTCATTCTGAAGCAAGTGTTCTTCTTGCGGAAATGTTTCATTTAATTCATTAAATATATCATCACCTAAATTTATTTTAATCAGTCGCGATAATAATGCCCCACCGGAAAGAATCAGTAAATAACCAAGGGTGGTAATAGTCATATAAAAAATTGAAACTACTTCGGCATCTTCATTCAGTCTTAACGTAAGTGTGCTAAAAAAATAAAATAGCAATCCAGCAACAAGGCAAACTATAATAGATTGTTTTTTTATTTTTTCATTCATGCGACCTTTTACGCCAACTAATGAAACAGCCAGCAAACCGAGTGCAATTAATTTTGCATTATTGATATGAAACAATCCGGTCTTCGCCAGACTTATTATAAAACGATCTCCAATTTTTGAAACAAGTTTCCATTGCGCAAAACCATCATAGCAGAAATAATAAAAATGCAACAACAAAATAATAATACTGCCGTAGCGCATAAAATCAAGTATTTTATGTAACCCCATTTCATTCTCACCAGTACTGTTTGACATACTTTTTATTTTAGAATTTATAAACCAAGATTCCTTTTCTTCTTTCTTTTTTTCTTTTGCAACAATTGGTGCGGCATCCTCGCTTCATTTCTTTCCTGTTTCATCATCAATTGCAACAAGTCTTCTTTGTAGATAGTACGCACTTCTGTTTTTTCTTTTTTTGTTTCCTGACCATTTTCCCTTTTTTCTTCCTTAGAAGTTTTCTGTTTTGTTGCAGTAATTGTTTCCTTATTATCATTTGTTTGCTGGTTATTCTTACTTAATTTTTCCTGCAATGCTGCAGCACTGTACTGTTTGCCCAAATCACTTCCATTGAAAACAGATTTTGTACGGGTATCAATAAAGGTTACGCCATAGATTAAGCCTTTATCATTCTGCCGGAGTACAACGTGAATATTTTCTTTTTGCAGTGCTTTAATTAATTCATCAAGGCTGCGCGGGTTTTTTACAAGGTGAATATCCAATGCGATTTTTAATTTTTGTTTATCGGGCTGTCGTTTGATTTCATTTTCTTCAAACTTCTTTTCAAGATTTGAAAGAATTGGTTGGCTGTATATTGAACTTGCCTTAATTGGCACACCAACTTTTTTTCCGTTCTCATCAAGGACTTTAAATAATAATCCTTTGCTGTTATAAGTAATTCCATCTTCTTTTCCCCGGTCTGCAATGACATTGTATTGTTTGAGAATTGCATTGAGTTCTGCAAGCGATGTATATTTATATTGATTGATTACAGCATCTAATACATTCGTAATGGCGCGTTTCGTTTCTGAATTTCCATACAATACTTTCTGCACATCAACGGCCTGAATTTTTGCTGATTCATTTTTAATTTTTCCATTTGCTTTTTGCAATTCAAATTTTTCTTCAATTTCCTTTCTTGCTTTTTCTGATTGATTACGTCCGATGTTGTATGTGTTGATCCGTTTTCCGTCAGCTTCAATATTCGTTGTAACAATATGGATATGCGGATGGCCTGCGTCATGATGTTCATAAACGAGATAAGGTTGTTTTCCAAAACCAATTTTTTCCATGTAACTATTTGCTATCATGATTAATTTTTCTTTATCCAGATTTTCACCGGCACTAAAATTTAATGAGATATGAAGTGTATTTGTTTTTTGCGCCCGTTCATTTAAATCAATTAAATCTTTAAAGCGATTAAGCTTTTCATGAAAATCTAATTCAGATGCATCTTTCAAATAATTGCCGGAGTAAATACATTCTGCATTTCCTTTCAGCACCTTTTGTTCATTATAATTCAGCGCACGTTTGATACTATGCGGGCTGGTTATTTTTGCGACCATAATTCATAGAGTTCATTCATGTGATTTTTTATTTCTTCGACCTTGTCCGTGAAATTTTTTTTGACAGCTTCATTGACTATCAGCCAGTATTTTATTTCAGGGATGGTATCAAGGGTATGTAATTTTTTTACGGCCTGGTTGAAGTTGTTGCCGATGTGATTAAGTTCATTTTTTAATTGAACCATCTCTGCGAGAAAATCATCGGCGGTTTGGTTGCGGTATTTTATAATGACAGGTTTGTTTAGCAATACTTTTCTTGCGTACTCGCTTAATTTACGGCAGGTTGTTTTTTCAAATTGATCTCTAATCAAATTATATTCTTCCGGCTTTACACGGAAACTTATCCAGTTTTTTTCTTCACTCATCACATTTCATTTACACATTTAAAAAATACTTCAGAACATCGCATTCAAACCCGCGCCGAGTTCCGAGGCAATCAGCGGGCAAGATTCCAATTGTGCAACAATTGAACATCTTGCCCGTTGCAGACCAGCAACGTTGGACCTTCAGAATCTTAAAATTCTTCCCCTTTTCAAAATCAAAATTATTTGTGTAAATAATGCTGTACAATACATGATTGAATTATAGCCAGGTTTGAAAGGTATCAAAATTTAAAGCTGAGTTTTTTGAGCCATGAATCACAGGGATAAAAAATATTTACTTTATACTTCTGAAAAAAGGATAGCGGGTAAAAACAAAAATTCCGAAAGCGAGTGAAAATATCCATGCAAGCAAAAGTGTGTTTGACCCTGAACTTAATTTGCGGATAATATTTTCAAGAGCAGCAAAAACTATGTAAACAGGAAGGGCGCAGGTAAAAACTATGCAGAAAATAAAAAGCGGAACCCATAAAAAATTGTTCGTTGATTTATAGTCATTCATTTTCAGGATGACAAAATAAAAAACCAAATAAATTAATCCCGCAAACAGAATAGTAAGCGTTAACCACAGAAGGCCATTGTCATTTCTGTGCAGGATAAATTTTGCACCAACATACCCGCAAAACAAAAAAGGAAAATAGATTATTCCTTTGATAAATAATTTTACAAAAGATACTGTTGCAGTGAGAATATAATTAAACAATGGCTGAGAATTCATACGGTTACTTTTAAAAATTAAAAAAATACCAAGCTGCCGCGCCCTCAAGCGTGGCAGCTTTCCGGCTTCTGTTTTTTTATTTGACTGTTAAAGGTTGTGTCCTGAAATCTTTGAGGTTCAGAAAAAATCCCCTGTATGTTATCATTCCTTCACGGAACATTGTCCACAGTAATGAAGCTCCTAAACTGGCGAGTGATGAATTAATGAAAAGGTCTTGTTTGGTTAGTGCCTGTGCAAGGGAACAGCTTGGTTCACTATTTTCTTTAACATCATCAAGCAAGTTTTTAAATTCGTCCGTTATCATTGGAATGCTTAAAATTGCTTTATATTTTTTAGATGCAGGTTGTTTAATATTATCAACGGTTGATAAAATAACCTGACCTGTATTGCGGCTGTTTCCAAAATCCATCCAGTACAATGGATTATTATTCTGATTCTTATTTTTTGTCGAAATATTTTTAAGTGTTTCGGCGATTTCAAATCTTGCTTTAACTGTATCAACACAACTGATGGTAATAGTTGCTCTATTGCTTTCTGTTTTTTCAGGGTACATTGAAGTAACAGCTTTCCAGTCCGTTCCAAAAAAACGGTTCATCCGGTTAATTAATGCCGCTGCTTTATTCAAGCCAAGTTCAGATGCAGCAAATAATTGCCTTCCTAAATTTGCAGTTGTTACACTATCATTATCAAATACCTGAACGAATAATCCGGGATGGTTTAATGCAATGAGTGAATGATTTATTCTTGCAAGGGCGGACAGAACCTGACTTCCTGTTCCCCCTGCGCCAATGAGATTAACAGTTACCGGGTTTGTTGGGTTGATTAAATAATTATCAACGAAGTGAACTGTTTTAATAATTTGCTTCATGGTATAAATCTTTTAGCATTTCATTTCTTTTAATCAAAACTTCAGTTGGGAAATTTTTATTTGTATTTACATGCTCTTTCCATAGCTGGATTATATTTGCTGAAACAGGATTATAATTTTCAACCCCGTGACTGAACCAGCTGTTCCAGAAATACTCTTCCCAGTATTTTATGAAATCTTCGAGACAGCATTTATTTTCTATATTAATGTCAACTGTCCCCATGCATACTTTTCCAGTTCGAAAGACATTCAGAAAAGGCGCAAAAAATAATTGTGTATTTTCTTTTGGTCTTTTATTTTCCTGCACCGCAAAAATTTCAAGATGATTTTTCGTTGCTTTCCAGATAAGTGCCGGAACTTTTGCTTTCCCTGACGGGATGCCCAATTCGTTTTTAAAAAAAAGGTTTACTTTCTGTTCGGGCGTGAACCAGATAACGAACCCGTTATAAGTTGTATTTATAAATAAAATATTCTCAGATATAATCCCTCTGCATTGCAAAAAATTATTTTCTTTTTTAACTGAATGTTGAAGTGCTTTTGACAATGCAGCAGATTCCTGTTCAGATAACGGATGCGCATTGATTGGCTTGCCATTTTTATCTATATCAAAAGATTCAACATAGATTTTATTTTCAACCTCTGAAAAATTTTTGTAAATCAGTATTGCTTTTTCAGGGACATAAACATCGCTTATCAAATGGCTGATATTTTTCATTGTGTAAAGCTTTTTAGTAAATCACATAATTCATTTATCAAATCAAAAAGCCGCACAGGAAAATCAAGGTTATGTATTTCTGTCTTTTGTGGTTCGTCAAAAAACTGAATAGAAGAAGGTTCTTCCATTGCGGACATCTCCATTATATCATTATTAACCTGTTCAAGAATGTTTTCATTGATCCAGTTATCATCGTTATAGTAAAATGAAATATACTGTTCAGGATAAACCCTGTCTTCCTTATTCTGTTCAAGCAAGCCTTCCAAAAACATATCTTTCATGGAAGCATCTTTAAAATCTTCAAGCATAGAAAAAACCTGCCTGCAAATACCAAGCAGTTCTTTGTCCCACTGATTAAGTGGTTTAAAAGATTCTATTCGCTTTTTGAATTGCTTTAAAATCTTAGCGTCATTTATTTTTTGCCGGATTTTTCCTCCGGCGTGAAAACATGCATCAAGGTCTGCGAGGTCTTCTTTCTTCTGCTCCTCATCTGCTTCATCAGTTTCATAAGTTATCCATTCAACAACTCTTTCATAACAGTACCGCATATATGTTGAGATATCCATGTAATATGGAATTTTTACAATTTTGTACAGGTAGGAAAAAACAGATTCCAATAAAACCCCAGCTTGTTTTCTTTTTTTATCCTGTAGTAATTCATAAAGCGGTTTAATATTTATAAAATACAAAGTGGTTCTTGTATTAAAAGTTTTTACTGTGGCAACGGTAGCGGGGTGAAATTCATCCTGAATAATTACAAGTGAAAGATCAGGTTGCAATTTTTTCATGCAAGCCTCTGCATGCGCGAAGGATAAAGCAATATTATAAGGAAATACTTTTCCTCTGACATTCAATAATTCAAATCCATATAGTGCAGAAAGATTATCAAGTGAATTGAAAAAGTCATTTTCAATTTTTTGCCATGCTTTTATCTCATCCGCGGGATTAATTAAAACAGGCAAAAATTCATGGTTTAAAAAACCATTGGCACGATCTCGACAGGTGCGGTTTTTGGTTTTAATTTTCTGATTTCGTTTGCGTCTTTCTGCCGTCCGAGTTCTTCTGCAAAATTTCCTATGCGTTGATAATTGTACCATTCCAGTTTGTATTTATTCGTTTTAATGATTCTTGATTTTTGCTTCCTTGCCATAATTATCCTTTTACACCCATTGTGCTTACAAATTTGTAGTGCACCTCATCATCTGTGATTTCCGGTCCTTCAATTTTTGCATTTGTAAGTATGGGATAGGTTTGAGAATAAAAATTCAATACTGCTTCGGGGCTTTGCGCTACTGATATATCAGGCAACCTTATTTCCTGTCCGTTATCTTTAAACAGGAATATCCTTTCGAGATTATTCGTAACTAACATATAATTTGATTTTGCTTTTTATAAAATAAGACCTGCTTTTTCTTTGAGTTCCTGCAGACGTTTTTGAATTTCTTCAGCATATTCGGGGAACTCGCTTTCTTTTGGAAGTTGGGCTATTGCCTGACCGGATTTACCTGCGGCTTCGAGGTCGGCAGCTTTTTTCATTTGCGCGTCATATTTTTTATTTACTTTTTTTCCTGCTTCTTCCTTCGCTTTCTGTTTTTCTTTTTCTTTATTTTTTTCTTCCCGTTCTTTTTCCAGCTGCTCCCTTTTTTCAAGGTCTGCCTGTTCCTGGGCTTTAGCATACTGTTCCATATTTAAAAACAATCCATGCGTTTTTTGTACAGGTTTTTCAATAGCTTGATAAAACCCATCATCAATTTCTTTGGCTGTGCCTTTTAAAATCATTGGCGGGATTATTGTCCTCGCATCATCGCCGATTTTTTCATTAACTAATAAAACAGAAACAACATATTGTTCCGCGCCTGTTTTCTTTACAGCAATCCTCCAATCGCCTTCCACTTTTAAATTGTCGAGTGTTTGAAAAAAATTCGTGTCCATAATTTTGTGTTTTTTTTATTTTTATAATAATTGTTGTTTGCCCCATTTTAGAACCAGTTTACCATCTGCGTCTTTATCTTTTTGAATCAGCATATCAAGTATATTTAAGTCAATGCCAAATTCATCATAGATAGCGGCAGTCGTTGTTTCGTTGGTTGTCTTGATAAAATCATTCAGTTTTTCTTTTGCCATCAGCAAAGCCAGTAAGTTTAATTCAATCGTGTTTTCATAATTGATAAAATGAACCTGTGTATGGCGTTTGCTGTCGAAGCGGATAAACCGGAAATAGAATTGCGAGATTTTAGGGATGTTCCATTGCAGGGATTCGATAATACATTTGTTGCAATAGGGAATATTGACCGAAGATTTTAAAGACTGTTGTGTGCAAATCAGTATGCCGTTGTAAGAATTTCGGAACTGTTCCAAAATTTTCTGGCGTTTTGGTACAGGCTGCTCACCATCGATATAAAATATCTTCCGGTGAGGGAAATGATGTTGCAGGTATTTATAATAATCCCCCGCTGTTTCTTTAAAAATTGTACCAATGGCAACCAGTTCGGTTGACCATTCATTGATAAGCCTGTGTACTTCATCATATTTTCCGGGGATTTCACTTCCTTGATAATGATGCATTAAATGCGGGATAGACGTTGCTTTTATAAGCGCCTTTATCTGCCTGATTAATTTGAGTGCCGCTTCTTTTCTTGCATTGCCCGTGCTTGTGTAAAAATCATAACACACTTTCATAAAATCAGAAAGCAGTATCTGGTACAATTTTTTTTCTGGTTCGGTTTGTTTTATTGCATGGGTGTGTATGCTGTATTTTTTCTCACCAACTATTTCTTCAAACTTCCTTGTGATGATTGTTTTTGCAATCAGTTCTTTTAGGAGTTCTGAATTATATACGTCCTGCGTATCTTTTTGAATTCCGAAAACGGTGCTTTTCTGTGGGCAAAAACAGGCTTTGAATAATGTTGAACCCGCATAAGCAGGGAATGGCAAACCAACCTTATCATTTCTTACAGATACTATATTATTTTCTTTATCAGTGCGGTAAATTTTTTCAGCCCAGCATGTAAATGCTGTTGAGTTATTATACAGCAGTTCAAGCTGCGTATAGAGTTCACTGATATTGTTTCTTGTTGTTGTCCCCGTTGTAAGCAGTTTATATTTTGCCTTGCGGAAACAATTCATCGCTGCCCTGCTGCGCTGGCTGTGAGCGTTGGTTAACTCATCACTTTCATCAGCCAACAAACAGATATTATAACCAAGACATTTGATAAATTTTTTGATAAAGCGTTGCAGGATAACTGCGCGATCATAACTGATAAGTACAACCTGCCCTTTCTTAATTTTTGCAATGTCCGATATGGATTCGATCATGATAAAATCAAACCCGTATAATGCAAGCCTCTCCTTCCAAGTAATATTTAATGCAAGTGCGGGGGCAAGTAAAAAGAAGTTCTTACATTTTTTATTATAATATTTTAGCCAGCACATACCCGCTACAGATTTGCCGCCACCCTGCTCCCATGCAAGCAAGCTATACCGCTTTTGTAACGACAAGCCCAAATCATTTTTTTGCATTTTATTCAACTGGATTACTGGTGCATCTGTTTCAGGAAAAAGTGTACCTGCACCAATACATTTTGGGATAAGGATAAAATCATTTAAAAATTTATCAAGTGAATTATCGCGCTGCAATTCAGTAAATGGCGTGTTCTGAATTTGTAATTGTTTTTGTTTGCGGTTATACAATTTCTCGAAGGGTTTAAAACGTTCACCGTTTAATAATAAATCATGTACTGATTTTTCCCATGCTTTTGGCAAAAGTGTTTTATGATATGCTTTTGATTTTACCCCGTAATTTGTTTTTACAATTTTTACTTTTTTCTGCGGGAAGGGTTTGTTTTGGTTTTTTAAAATATTTACGAGCCAGCGATCTATTTTTTCCGGTGTCAGTTTTGCCTTTTCCCAATCCTTATCATCCATGCCGGAAGGCTTAGTTTGTGTCTTTAATTGCGTGAACCTGGCAAGTGCTTTAGCGTGGTATTTTATTTTTAAAACGGGATTGGATTTGATATGCCACAAATGTTTTCTGATTCGGTATTGCAAATGTTCATCTGTTATATTATGCTGCACAGATAGCAAATGAAGCTTTGGCGCATCCTTTTTATTTTGTTCATAAAGCGGCTTAATAAATTTTTCAAAAATTATCTCCGGTTCAAAAGCTGCATATACATCTGCTAAAAATGGTTTATCATTTGTTTCAACACCTTTCTTCTGAAGTATTAACAATTTTGTTTCAATGGATGCATCAAAACTGTCTGTAGGAAGATGTGATTGAAGTACAAAATGGTAATGCTGGTTTATCCATTCAATTTTTGTTTTATCCTGAAACTCATCTGATAAAAAACTTGCAGGTACAATAATTGCAACCAAGCCACCATATTTCAACAATTCAAAAGACTTTTCGATGTATGCATACTGGCTATTGCCCTTTACTGTTTTTAAATTAAAAGGCGGGTTGCCAATTAGCAGATCAAAACTTGCATCAGGGGAATAATAAATAAAATCCCCTTTATTGATTGTTGCTTTTGGATATAGGAAAGAACAAACATTGAAGGCATTTGTGTCCAGTTCATTGCCATAAACAGATACACTATTAGGCAGCCAATTAAAAAAGTTGCCAATACCGCAAGCCATATCACAAACAGAAAAACCTGCCTGTGGCTGAATGGCTTTTATAATTTGTTCGCATAAACTATGTGGTGTAAAAAACTGCCCCTGTTCAATTTCTTTTTTTGCTTCTGAAAATTCATAGTAATTGTTATAATTTTTTCGCCCGAGCCCATGCAAGCCACCCTTGCCTGTATATACATTAAAAATTTCTTCTTGTGTAATACCCTGCAAGTTGCCGGAGTGTATTAATGAAACTATTTTTTTATTATAGGTTTCCCTTTTGTCAAAAGGAACTGTGATATTTAAATTTTTGTATAACATATGCTGTTGTATTAATTATTCGCCGCTATATTTTCCAGTTGAAATTTTTCCCAAAACTTATCTGCCATTTCCGTTTCATTGAAAGCAATATCAATGCGCCTGTTTTTAAAAAACTTTATTGAAACATCATTTTGCACTGAGTAGGATTTGGAAAAATCAATATTCTGTTTCCATTCCTCCAGTTGTGCAATAAAAATTTCAGGTTTGTTAGTTGTATCAAAAAGAAAAAGTGCAAGTGCATCAAGTAAAATATTTACTTCTTTATCATTGTATTCAAGCGAGATATCATCACTCATTAAAACTGCCCTGATACAGAAATAATTTGGCAGGCTGATTTTATTATTTTTAAGAAGGGGTTGTTTCGACTGCCTGAAAAAGTTTTTTTGAAAAGTTGTAATGATTTGCATTTTTCCCGCCTCTGTTAAATCCGTTCCTGATTGCTGAATGATATTATCGATTATGTTTTCAAGCGAAAGGCTTTCTTTGTTTTTTATTTCATACCTATCAAAAACAATATTATAGAGTTCTTTAAAGTAGTTTTCAATTTTAGTGATCACTCTTTCTTCCAAAGAATATTTTATTCCTTCCAGCCCTTCAAAATATTTATCCATGTAGTACATAGCGTGATAAAAATCCTTGATGTCCAAAGGGAATTGTGCAAGATGGTTTGTATAATCACCACTTGTTTTATCCAATAAGTTTTTGATAAAAGAGTAATGCGCATTGTATAAATTAAAAATTTTTTCGCAGTACGTTTTATCTTCCGGCTGCAACAAGTCGAGTGTGCTTATTTTTACATTTTCAAGTTTCTCAAAAATCGGTAACATAATTTTATTTTATTTTTTGAATCGCCTGAAATCCTTATTAGTAAAGGGTTTCAGTTGATCTTAATGTGTATTAAATTTACTAAATATTTTAGTAATAAATATCAAAAAAGACTTTCTTTTTAAGATAATTTATACGGCATTTCAATCTTTCTTTGCAATAATATTTCGAGAATTTCTATGTCGCTTTCATAAACGTTATTCTCAAAAATCCATTTGTTGCCCGCTTCAATTTCGATATAGGAATCAAAATCAATCGCATCCAAAAACACATCTGTAAGAATGCCATATTTATATGATGCCTCGCCATAAATCAGGCATCCCATTTCTTCATAAGCATGTGTATAATCGACCTTGTATTTTTCTGCGACCTGTTTGATGATTTCAAGATTGGGCGACCATTTTGTTTCATAATATAAAACATCATCTTCCCATCTTATGGAAAATAACCAGCCTTCATTTGCGCTGATAAATTCAGGTAGATGACCGCACAAATCTTTTTTCTCTTTTTGTGCAAGACCAAGAAAAAGGTTTTTTAATTGTTTGATTGTTTTTGCCCCGCCTTCATAACTGACTATGTTATAACACCAGTTTGCCATTAAAAATTTTATATTGTTATAGATTCTTTTACCTGTTCTTTAATATTTGAAACACTACTTTTATTCAAAATATAATCTGCTGCGGCTTGTGCCTGTGATGCTGCTTTGAGGATTAATTTTTTATCATTCTTTAACTGATTCAACCATCCCTGTATATAAGCTGCACTGTTGTTAATGGTGTTCGCTTCGATACCGCAAATGGCTGATAGAAAAGCAGCGGTTAATTCTGCTGTCAGTTCTTCCCTGCTGTAATTTTCATCACCGAATTTTTTAAACCTGTTGATTTCTTTGCGGTTTAATCTTGATACATGCCCTGTACTGTGCGCCAGTTCATGGAACAATGTTTTGTAATACGCCTGATCGCTGTGGAACATTTCAACGGGTGGCAATGTGATTGCATCAATTGAAGGAATATAATATGCTTTATCACCTCCGTGTTTTATTAAAGGGCGATCATTCATTTCATTGATCACTTTTTCGCAGGCGTGTATTTTTTCAGTATGGGTGCGAAAAGGTTTTTCAACTTGTGGAAATTCTATCCCGTAGGTTTGATCAATATTAAAAACGACATGCGTTTTTGGTACACGGTATTGTAAATATTCTGCTTCACCAGATTCATTTGTATTAACGATTTTACTTTTATCTTCCATTGTTGCCCACCATATAATCGCATAACCCTTTTGTCCCCTGCGTATTGTACCGCCTTTATCCATTGCCTGTTTGTAGGTAAGAAAATAGGGCGTTTTATATTCGTTATACATAGTAACAAAATTTAAAAAAAATGCATTCCATCCCTGATAGGTGTTTGCGGTAACTGCATTGCGTGGCAAGCCGTAGGTATTCCATCCTTTTTGCCAAACGATTTCGCCTTTATCAAGCTGCTCAATAACATAATCTGTTATCCGCTGGTAAGTGTCTTTATTATTTTCCATGATCATTTTTTTAATAGTTTAAAAAAAGCATCACGCCAAAGGCGTGATGCGTGGAAAATCAAAATGGCAGATCGTCCATTGGTTCAGAAATGGCTGGTTCCCCCACTGCAACTGCAACGGGTTTAGTGTTCCCTTTTGCGTGTATGGTGATATTGTTTACATGGCAGTTCAAAGATGCCCTTGCTTCGCCCTTCATGTCATTATACACCTGAACATAAATGCGCCCGGTGATTTCAACAAGTGTGCCTTTTGTGAGCCTTGCCGCAATTTTGGTGCTGATCCAATAGGAACAATTCACATACTCGGTAAATGTTTTTGCCTCGCCGTTTTTTGGCTTGTAGTAGTCGTTGATGGCAATGGAGAAATTAACCACTGACCTTTCGTCTTTCAGTTGGGAAACAACCGCATCCTTTGTAATCCTTCCGATGAGTAACATAAATTTTAAGTTTTAATGATGAAAAAAAAAATGTTTTGTAAAAGAAAAAATGGAAAAAAAGAAAGCTCACCAAAAAGTGGCCGCAGGAAAAAGCCAAAAGGAAACGGAATAAATGATGGATATGTGGCGCGGTTTTGTGTTTATGCCGTAGTCTTTTGGCAGGGCTGTGCGCCGGCGCGGGCACTACCTTTGCTTTCGCTTTTCTCCATTTGCTTTTGCCAAATATTGCCCTGCCCGGTTATATATTTGCAGATCTTTTTCACTGCCCCACCGCAGTACAAAATTTGAACGGAGCGTCGCCACGCAAGCTTAACCAGGGAAGAAATGCCGGTAACAAAAAATAAATTATTCAAAGCATGGCCATGAAACATTCGCTGCAAATAAAATTTTGTCTGCCCCTTCACACGTTATTAATATTTGATTTGCCTGCAGGCTTTTCAAAATAGCTGTAAAATATTTTCGATTTTTTTTGAAGAATCTTTTATTAATAAATTCCGTTCTTTTTAATTGCATTTTTTCATCGTGTTTTATTTTATCACTGGTATTCCCATAGATAATTTGTTTCCTATTTTCATTTTGCTTTTTAATTTTAAAATATTTGATAAACCAGCAAGCGTTTCGAAATCCTTGTGAAATGCTTTGAGATTTTTTGAATCATTTTATTTCATGATCGTGTTTTATTTTTATCAGCATGATCCTTGCAAATAATTTGTTCCTGATTTCATTTTGGTTTTTAATTTTAAAATGTTTGTTGTCTATTTTTTTATAACGTCTGGGTAATGGGGTTGGTGAGGCACGAACCAACCTGAATACCCGCAGTTCTCTTATCAAGGCGGCGGGCAGCGGGTTATTTTGCCGGAGGCGGATTTAAAATAACCCGCTGCGGGCCGCCGGATCTTTTTTCAGATCACCTCTTTTTTATGGATTGAAAAATTTCCATTTGCCTTTAACCCTGCTTTCTTATTGTATGGGATGACCAGTGGCTTATCAAGGCTCCTGAAATGGATCGCTTCAGCGATATGGTTTAATTCAATGCATGTACTGCCATCGAGATCAGCGATCGTCCTGCTGATTTTTAAAATCCTGGAATACGATCTTGCCGATAATTGCAGGGCCTCAATTTTAGTAAATAAAAAATGCCGTGCGGGTGCATCCGGTTTGCAAAAATCATCAATATACTTATCGGGCATCTGGGCGTTGCAATGAACTTCCTTCATTTTTATAAACCGCTCAGATTGTATATTCCTCGCTTTGATTACGCGCTGCCTGATAACAGATGAAGGTTCACCATTTTCCTGCTCCATCATTTCGGAGAACGGGACTGCATCCACCTCCACATGGAGATCGATGCGCTCCAGCAGGGGCCCGGATATTTTGCGCCTGTACCAGTAAATGGCCCTTTTCGAGCAGGTGCATTGTTTTTGGGGGTGATTAAAATTACCGCAAAGACATGGGTTCATGGAAGCCACCAGCATAAAAGAAGCGGGGTATTCAACGGACATCTGTGCCCTTGCGATTCGTATTTTTCTTTCTTCAAGCGGCTCCCGTAAAACCTCAATAGCGGATCTTTTAAATTCCGGCAACTCGTCTAAAAATAAAATCCCGTTATGCGCCTTTGATATTTCTCCGGGGATACAAAAGCTCCCGCCCCCTGTTAATGCAATATCACTTGAAGTATGGTGCGGGTTTCGGAATGGCCTTTCAGTGATTAATCCAGTGAATGGTTCACTGCTTTTAATAATACTGTAAATCTTTGTAGTCTCCAGGGCTTCTGCAATACTCATAGGCGGTATTATGGAAGTGAGCCTTTTGGCAAGCATGGTCTTGCCGCTTCCCGGCGGCCCTATCAGTATAGTATTATGGCCGCCCGCCACTGCAATTTCCAATGCCCGTTTAATGTGCTGCTGTCCTTTTACATCTTTAAAATCAGGCCCATCGTAAACATTGCATTTTAAAATTTTTACAGGGATTACGGGTTTAATCTCAAAGTCATTGCTTATGAAACCAATGATGTCTTTCAGCTCCCCTATTGGAAAAACATGCACGTTTTCATCAAGGGCCGCTTCTTTTGCATTTGCTGAAGGAAGCAAGATCCCTTTGAGTTTTTCCCTGTATGCAACACCTGCCATACATAGCGCACCACGTACCGGATATATTTTTCCGTCAAGCCCTATTTCACCAGCTATCAGATAATCCTGTAATTTATCCAGGTCATTTACCTGATCGGTTGCAAGCAATATCCCAAGTGCGATTGGTAAATCAAAAGCGGTCCCAGATTTCCTGACATCTGCCGGCGCAAGATTTATCACCAGTTTTGTACGCGGCATATAATAACCGTTACTCGTAATTGCAATGGCGATCCTGGACAGGCTCTCTTTAATGCCGTCATCGGGCAGACCTGTTATGGTGTAACCAATACCGTTAGTAACACTAACCTCAACAGTTACCCGGAATGCGTCGATGCCAGAGATAGCACAGCCGTATATTTTTGCGAGCATAAAATAAAATTTAGCGGTCAAGGTTTATTAATGCAGATGCTTTTATTTCAGTGGTGTAGCGGGTATGCCCGGTTTTATCGGGCCATGTATTATAGACAATACTCCCGTCAACTAAAATATGGCTGCCTTTTACAAATGAGCGTTCAGCATATTCAGCATGCTGGTTCCAGGCCACTATATTATGCCAGGTGGTTGCATATAATTTTTTGCCGCCTTCTTTTTTCAAAGGGTAATGAGTTGCCACGCGCAGGCATGCCATTTTGATACCATTGCTGCAAATTTTAATGTCGGGATCGGTACCGACATAACCGATAAGCTGTACATTGTTTTGTTTCATGACCTTTCTTTTTTTGTTGACTAAAATGGTTTGATCCGCAATTCGGAACAAAGATGTGATCACACAAAAGGCGTAGTTGTTTTTTATGGCCTTATATCTAAATAGAAGTGTATAGAAGTGTGTAAAAACGGATAGCTGTTTAACAGAATTTCATAATTTTAGAAATATGCAATCTGAAAAAAAATATTGTCTATACTGTGAGAAATTGCTGAAAGGCCGGAGCGATAAACGTTATTGTAATGATGATTGCCGCACCGCATATTTTAATGAACAGAAAAAGGAAGAACATGATGAGATAAAAACGATAGATCTTGCCTTAAAAAAGAACAGGCGTATTTTAAAATCATTGCTTGGTGATTTGAAAACAAAAAGTGTCAGTGAAAAACAATTGCTGCTGAAAGGTTTTAACCCAAAATATTTTACACACCTGTTTAAGAATATGTCAGGGGATGAATATCATTTTTGCTATGATTATGGTTACAGGGAAAAACCAGGTAATAAATTTATGATAGTTAAACAATTGCCGGTAGTATTGCAGGATTAAATGTTTCATCAACTTAAAAGCAGGAAATGATCTGCTTCAAAATCCCCTGGGCGGTTCATGCGGTGGACGACCTTGCAGTATTTTATTTTCTCCGGGAATTGGGGATGGAACGGTTTCGTTTGTTTTTAATTACTGAATTGTTCTCATAATAGGTACAGATATATTTTGGTACTTATAACCGCCTCCGTTTTCTCAGCCTGTTTATTTTTAGGGGGAAATGCATATCATGGGCAGTTTCATAACCGGCATCTGATATGACCGCAAGCTTACGCTTTTGCAACTTTTTTTTTCGTCCCAGTAATACAATTGCGGCCGTTACCGCAACCGTTGCGAGGAGCGTGACATAAACCTCTTTTTTATTTTTCATACCGCGTGCAATATAACCCATTTAAATTTCCCTGCTTTTAACTCAAATGCTAAAGTTTAAAACCATTTATTTTAAACTCCTTTACCTGCGACCGCAAGTTCCATTTATATTAATTTATACCCTGCCTTTATCAAATGTTTAGCCCGGGCCTTATCTCAGTTTAGTTTTCAATTCTGACGAAACGAGCCATTATTATATTTTCCATGGCAGTATCCTTTAATAAACATTAACACACGCTGTGCCGGACATTATTGCCTTTCAGAAAAGATGATGGCCTGGTAACTTTAATGCTTAAATTCCATAACATGAAAATGATACTTTATCTCATTGATTTAATGATTTTAAAGTCTCACATCTGGTTACGGGAAAACAAAACAGCCTTTATAAACTCTGCATGATTTTTGTAGTATTATTACGAACCCTGCAAAAATCGATCATGCAATTCAGGAAAGGCGAACTGGTTTTGATATTGGACACGCTCTACAAACCTGCAGGCACTGCACGGATACTGGGCTACAATCAAAGCAGC